>DASYLH010000051.1:0-142728 GCA_036009645.1 Conexibacter sp. | reverse complement strand
CTGATGCAGGACGGAGGTCGCTCATCGTCGGGCGCGGACAGTCTCGCATCGCTCGCGACGGCCGCGAGGAGCGAAAGGGCGCCGGCAGGGCGCGCCTATACTGGCGCCACCCGACCGAGGAGCTCTTCTCGTGCAGGAAATGGTCATCTACGGCGTCAGTTTCGACATGGTCGGCAAGCAGCCGATCGTGCTGTTGAAGACCGTGGACAGCAACAAGTTCCTGCCGATCTGGATCGGGCATCCGGAGGCGGCGGCGATCCTGATGAAGCTGCAGGGCGCGACGACGCCGCGGCCGATGACGCACGACCTGCTCTCCGAAGTGCTCGGCGAGCTCGACGTCAGCTGTACGAGGGTCGCCGTCACGGAGCTGCGCGAGAACACCTTCTACGCGTCGATCACGCTGACCGTGAACGGCAGAGAGATGGAGATCGACTCGCGCCCGAGTGACGCGCTCGCGCTCGCCGTCCGCGCCGGCGCGCCGATCTTCGCCGCCGAGGAGGTCATCGCCGAGTCCGCGATCGAGTTCGAACACGAGGTCGAGGACACGGAGGAGGTGGTCGAGAAGTTCAAGGACTTCCTCGACCAGGTCACGCCGGAGGACTTCGCCGGGGATTCGTAGGTCAAGCCGGCTGGCGACTGAGCGCGATCGTGAGGATCCGCTCGACGAGCTGGTCGAAGCTGATCCCGGCCGCATCGGCGGCCTGGGGCAGCAGGCTCGTCTCGGTCAGCCCGGGCACGCTGTTCGCCTCCAGCACGTACAGCTCGCCGTCCTCGTGCAGCATCAGGTCGACCCGCGCGAAGCCGGTGCAGCCAAGCGCGCGGTAGGCGGCGACCGCGAGCTCCTGGGTGCGGGAGGCCACGCCGTCCGGCAGCTCCGCTGGGCAGACGAAGCGGGTGCGGCCGATCTCGTAGCGCGCCTCGAAGTCGTAGAAGTCGCGTCCCTTCGGCACCGCCTCGACGATCGGCAGCGCGCGCGGCTCGCCCTCCTCCTCGACGATCGAGACGGCGAGGTCGCGCCCTGGCACGTAGCGCTCCAGCAGCACCTTGCGGTCGTACGAGAAGGCGGAGACGATCGCGGCCGGCACGTCGGCTGCCGTGCGCGCGAACTTGATGCCCAGCGCCGAACCCTGCGCCGCCGGCTTCACGACCAGCGGGAAGTCGAACTGCCGCTCGATCGCCGGCAGCGCCTGCGCCGCCCCCAGCTCGCGGAAGGCCGTCTCGCTGAAGGCATGAAAGTCAGGCGTCGGGATCCCCTCGTCGCGCAGCAGGTGCTTCGTCAGCACCTTGTCCCAGCTGCGGATGCACGCGGCGACCCCTGAGCCGGTGTAGGGCAGCCCGAGCACCTCCAACAGCTCCTGGATCGTCCCGTCCTCGCCGTCGCGCCCGTGCAGCGCGACGAACACGGCGTCCGGCCGCAGATCCGTCAGCCGTGAGACGAGATCCGTCCCGGCGTCGATCGCGATGGCCGTGTGGCCGAGTCGCTGCAGCGCGTCCTCGACGCGCGCGCCCGATTTCAGCGACACCTGCCGCTCCAGCGAGCGGCCGCCCTGCAGGACCGCGACAGTGCTCACGGCGCGCAGCTCACCGGTCGGACGATTCGGCGCGGCCGCGGCCGCCGGAGCGATTCCGGCGCGGCAGCTCCAGCACGTCGGCGAGCTGCTCGGCGACCTCACCCGTCTCGCGCGGCGCGTCCGGAACCGGATCCCGCCTGCCCGCAGCCGGCGCCCCCGTCAACGTGCCGTACAGCCCGACCTGCTCGGCGACGACCTTGCCGATCCGCCGCACGCCCTCGCGGATCGCCGTCTCGTCCGAGCCGGAGAAGTTCAGCCGCATTGACGAGCCGCCGCGACCGTCGAGGTACGCCGCGCGGCCCGGCACGAACGCGACGTTCTCGCTCAGCGCCCGCGCCAACAGGTCGGTCGTGTCGATGTAGTCCGGCAGCGTCGCCCAGATGAAGAGCCCGCCCTCGGGCTGCGTCCAGGCTGCCTCGCGCGGGAAGTGTGCGTGCAACGCCTCCAGCATCGCGTCGCGTCGCTCACGGTAGATCCCGACGAGCGAGTTGACATATTCCCGCCAGTTGCGGGCCGCGAAGTACTCCGCCACGAACAGCTGCGTCATCGACGAGCTGCACAGGTCGGCGGCCTGCTTGCCGAGGTTCATCTTTTGAAGTACCGGCCGTGGGGCCGCTGCCCAGCCGAGCCGGATCCCAGGCGAGAGGATCTTCGAGAAGGTGCCGAGGTAGATGACGAACTCCCCGCCGTCCATCGAGTAGAGCGTCGGCAACGGCTCACCCTCGTACCGCAGGAGCCCATATGGGTTGTCCTCAAGCACGAGCAGCTCGCGTTCGTGCGCGATGCGCACGAGTCGCTGGCGGCGGGGGAGGGACATCGTCACCCCACCCGGGTTCTGGAACGTTGGAATCGTGTAGATGAACTTCGGTCGCCGGCCCTCGCGCTCCAAGCGGTCGAGCGTCTCCTCGAGCACGTCGATCTGCATCCCGTGCTCGTCCATCTCGATCTGCACGACGTCTGCCTCGTAGGAGCAGAAGGTCGGGACCGCGCCCGGGTAGGTCGGCGCCTCGGCGACGATCACGTCGCCCGGATCCACGAGCGTCTTGCAGACGAGGTCGATCACCTGCTGGCCGCCGGTCGTGATCAGCAGCTCGCCTTCGTCGACCGCCATGCCCTCCGCCGCCATCACCTCGGCGATCGCGTGGGCGGCGACCGCGAAGCCCTCGGTCGGCCCGTACTGCAGCGCTCTCGCGCACGCCTCCTCGGCCACCGTCGCCATCAGCGACGCGTACGTCTCAGCCGGGAAGGTCGACGTGTCCGGCAGCCCGCCGGCGAGCGAGATCACCTCGGCGCGCTCCGTCAGCGCCATCAGGTCGCGCATCGCAGAGGACTTCATGACCTTCGTACGCTGCGCGAACAGGCCCGCGTAGCGCTCGAGGTCGTGCGCCGTCGAGCGCGGCGGCTGACGGCCGCTCATCGCGTCGGCTCGCAGCTGGTCGGCATGAGGAGGACTTCGCCGCGACGGACCGGAAGCCTGTCGCGCTCGGCTATCGTCATGCAGCCAAGCTACCGCAGAACATGACGCTCTTCCTCGCCATCTGCCTCGGAATCGGCCTCGCGCTGGCCGTCGGCCTGCGCCCGTTCCTGCCTGCGCTGCTCGCCTGCACGCTCGCGCGAGGCGACGCCGGCATCGACTTCGAGCACACGAAGGTGGCGTTCATGGAGAAGCCGGCCTTCCTGTTCGCGCTGCTGATCGGCGTGGTCGTGCTGGTCGTCGCCGAGCGGCGCTACGGGCCCGAGCACGTCTCCAGCGGCCCGTTCGGCGCGGCCGTCGCCGGCATCGGCCTGGCACTTGGCGCACTCCTCTTCGGCGGTGCCTTGCAGGACCACCACTACGCGTTCGGCATCGGCCTGGCCGCGGGCATCGTCTGCGCCGCGCTCGCAGAGGCGGCGGCACGCGGATTCTTCGAGAGCACCCGTCGCCGGCTCGACAGAGAAGCGGCGGTAGCGCTGCCGTTCTACGCCGAGGGCGCCGGGCTCGTGCTCGCCGGTCTGTCCGTGCTGGTGCCGCCGGTCGCGCTCGTCGCGCTCGCCTTCCTCGTGTGGCTGCTGTTGCAGCAGCGCAGACGCGCTGGGCAGAAGTACGCGGGCCTGCGCATATTGCGGTGACGCGCCGCGGCAAGAAGCTCGTCCTGACGGTCATCGACGGGCTCAAGCCGGCGATGCTGGAGCGGGCGGTCGAGCAGGGCCGCGCACCGACGCTGAAGGCGATCATGGAGCGGGGCGCCTACGTCGACGACTGCGTCGCCGCGTTCCCCTCCGTCACGCCGGTCTGCGCCGCCTCGATCGCGACGGGAACGGGTCCCGACCAGCACCGCATCCCGAGCATGAACTGGTACGACCGCACGGAGAGACGCTACGTCGAGTACGGCTCGTCGTTCGGCGCGAGCCGCCGCGCCGGGGTGATGCGCTCGCTTACCGACACGGTCTACAACATGAACGGCAAGCACCTCGCGGCCGAGGTCCCGACCGTCTACGAGCGGCTCGACGACGCCGGTCTGCTCACGGCCGGCACGACGTACCTGATCTACCGCGGCCGTCATCGCCACCAGATCGCGAACGACACGGCGCTGAGCCGCATCGCCGGCGCCGTCTTCCAGGGCGAGTCGGTGATGGGTCCGCGCGAGCTGTTCTACGCGGATCTGTTCGCGAGTCGCAGAACCGGCTGCCGCGGGCAGCTCGGGATGCCCGGCCAGCGCGACCAGCACAGTGGCTGTGTCGGCGCGCACATGGTCGAGCACGACCTGTTCGACTTCCTGCTCTTCTCGCTGCCCGACAACGATGCGTTCTCTCACCGCAACGGTCCGCACGCGACGGTCGCCTCGATCGGCGCCGCCGATCGCCAGCTGGAGCGGCTCGCGCTCGCCGGGGGCGGACTCGACCGCTTCCTCGAGGACCACGCGATGATTGTGCTCGCCGACCACTCGCACGCTGCGGTGGAGCGGCGCATCTCGCTGACAGGCGCGTTCGAGGAGTGGGACGTGGCGCAGCCGCGGCCGAACGGCGGGCGCAGGCGCGGTCGCTCGGCCGATCCCGCCGAGGAGCTCGCGGCGGACACGGGCGGTCAGATCGCGCTCGGCCTCGCGCAGCGCTCGGCGATGATCTACGTGCTCGACCAGGAGCACCGTGAACGGCTGACCGCCCGCGCTGCGCGCGAGGCCGGGACGATCCCGGGCGTCGACCTCGTGATGCGCCGCACCGCCCCACGCGAGGGCGCCATCTTTGGCGAGCGGGGAGAGCTGCGCTTCGCGCCCGGTGGCGATCTCGTCGACCTGCGCGGGCGCCGCTGGAGCATCGACGGCGACCTCGCAACGCTGAACGGCCACGTCGAGGACGGTCGCCTGCTGATGCCCGACTACCCCGACGCGCTCGGGCGTGTGTGGTCGGCGCTCACTTGTCCGACTGCCGGCGACGTGCTGCTGAGCGCTGCACCTGGGTTCGAGTTCGTCGACTGGGGCGGCGCCGACCATCTCGGCGGCGGCAGCCACGGCTCGCTGCACAAGAGCGACTCGCTCGGTGCGCTGTTGTGGTGCGGGCTCGACGCTCACCCCACGCGCGACGCGCACGAGCAGTGGACGCTGCAGGACATGCTGCCGCTCGTGACCGAGCACTTCGGTCTTTGATTGTCGATGTCACGATCTCGCGGCGCGATGAGCACGCTGGTCGGCGCTGGACGACACGCGGTGCCTCGCCAATGCCGCCGGCATTGGCTTCGCCACCGCGCGTCCCCCAGCATCCGCCCATCGCACCTCTCGCATCCACGAATCTCGTGACATCGACCATCTAACCTGTCCGTATGCGGGACGAGGCACCTGCCGTCGCGCTGCCGTTGCACCGTCGCGTGCGGCACGGCATGCGCCACCCGGCCAACTGGCTGCAGCTCGTGCGGTTCGCGCTCGTGGGCGCGAGCGGCTACGTCGTCAACCTTGCGGTCTTCACGGTGGCCGTCCATCTCGCGGGAGTCGACTACAAACTCGCTGCGGTGCTCGCATTCCTCGTCTCCGTCGCGAACAACTTCTGGTGGAACCGCCACTGGACATTCGACGCGCGCGACGGTCACGCCGGCTTCCAGGCGGCGCGCTTCCTGACGGTGAGCGTCGTCGCGTTCCTCTTCAGTTACGGCGTGCTGGTCGCGCTGGTCGAAGGCGCGGACCTGCCCAAGGTGCTCGCGCAGGCGATCGCGATCGTCGCCGCGACGCCGCTGTCCTTCCTCGGTCAGAAGCTCTGGAGCTTCCGCAGATGATCCGGGCCGCGGCGCGGATCGCCGCGGCGGTCCTGCTGCTCGCGGCACTCCTCGCGAGCGGCGCCGCGGCGGCGGAGCTGCCGGCGCCAACGTTCGCGCCCTCGTCGGGATCCCCGGCGACGACCACCGTCACGGGCACCACCGCGACCGACCCGAACGCGCTCTCCACGCCGCCGAGCCCGTCGATCCCGCCGCCGGGGCACCGGCTCACCTCCAAGCGTGCGATCGCTCTCGCCGAGGCGTTGCCGAAGATCCGCCGCGTCAGACGCGAGCACCGCGGCTCCTACCTGACCGCGTACACGAAGGGCGCGGCGCAGTGGCAGGTGTCGATCTTCTCGGATAGAGACCGCGTGGAGCTTGGGCAGGTGACGATCGACGACGCGAGCGGCGCGGTCCTGGAGGCATGGACCGGCTACCAGGTCCCGTGGACGATGGCGCGCGGCTACGACGGCGCGTTCGGCCGGCGCGTGAACGCTTGGTACGTGTGGATCCCGATGTGCCTGCTGTTCGTGGCGCCGTTCCTCGCGAGCGGGCGCCGCGGGCGCGGCTGGCGCCCGTCGTGGCTGCACCTCGACCTGCTCGTGCTGCTCGGCTTCTCCGTCTCGCTCGCGTTCTTCAACGCCGCGCGGATCGGCCTCTCGACGCCGCTGATCTACCCGCTGCTCGGCTACCTGCTGATCCGCATGCTGCTCGTCGCGCGACGCGGCGGTCGCGCCGAGCCGCTGCGCCTGCTCGTGCCGGTCTCGTGGCTGGCGGTCGGGCTCGTGTTCCTCGTCGGCTTCCGCGTCGGCCTGAACGTGACGAACTCGAACGTGATCGACGTCGGCTACTCGGGCGTGATCGGCGCCAACCGGATCGTGCACGGGGAGCCGCTGTACGCCAGAGGCTGGCCGAGAGACGACGCCTCCGGCGACACGTACGGGCCAGTCAACTACTACGCCTACGTTCCGTTCGAGCGGATCTGGCCATGGAGCGGCAGATGGGACGATCTGCCCGCCGCACACGCCGCCGCGGTCGTCTTCGACCTGCTCACGATCTTTGGCTTGTTCCTGCTCGGACGGCGGATCCGCGGGCCGTCGCTGGGGATCGTCCTCGCGTACGCGTGGGCGGCCTTCCCGTTCACGCTCTACGCCTCCTCGACAAACTCGAACGACGCGCTCGTCGCGCTGCTGCTCGTCGCCACGCTGCTGGTCGCGGGTCGCCCGGCCGCACGCGGTGCGATGGTCGCGCTCGCGGGGCTTACGAAGTTCGCGCCGCTCGCGCTCGCCCCCTTGTTCGCGCGCACGCCGCGCGACGTGAAGCCGAGTCGCCTGCGGCCGGGGCCGGTGTCGTTCGCCGCCTATGCGCTCGCGTTCGCGCTCACGGCCGGGATCGCGATGCTGCCGGTGATCCTGGGCGGCGATCTCCGTGCCTTCTGGGACCACACGATCGCGTTCCAGCGCGACCGCGAGTCGCCCTTCTCGATCTGGGGCCTGTGGGGCGGTCTCGACACGCTCCAGACCGCTGTGCAGATCGGGGCAGTGCTGCTCGCACTCGCCGTCGGCGTGTGGCCGCGCCGGCCGACCTTGACCCAGATGGCGGCCTGTGGCGCCGCCGTGCTGATCGCGCTGCAGCTTGGCATCACCTACTGGTTCTTCCTCTACGTCGTGTGGTTCCTCCCGCTCGTGCTGGTCGCGCTGCTGGGCCGCTACGGCGACCCGGAGGCGCAGCGTCGCGACGACGAAGCGCGCGCGGTCGCCGGTTCAGCGGAAGCCGGGCGGGGCGGGCACGAGCAACTGCTCGATCCCGTCGGCGCGCAGGGGATCTGACGATGCGCGGATCACGACCGCGTTGAGCCACGGATCGACCTCCGACGGCTCGAACTTCACCGGCATCTGCGTCACGAGCGCCTCGAGCGCCTGTTCGCGCTTGACGCCGATCACGCCGCCGCGCGCGCCGGTCATGCCGACGTCTGTCACGTAGGCCGTCCCGCCCGGCAGCACGCGCGCGTCGGCGGTCGGGATGTGCGTGTGCGTGCCGACGACGGCGGTCGCGCGGCCGTCGAGGTGCCAGCCCATCGCGACCTTCTCGCTCGTCGCCTCAGCATGCATGTCGACGAGCAGATGGTCGACCTTGCCGCGCAGCGCGTGCAGCGCCGCGTCCGCGTGCGGGAAGGCCGGGTGCCCCGCCTTGACGTAGAGGTTCCCCGACAGGTTCACGACGCCAAGCCGCATGCCGTCGCGCTCGACCACGCACCAGCCGTGGCCCGGCTGGCTTCTGAGGTAGTTGGCCGGCCGCAGGATCGCGTCGTGCTCGTCGAGGTAGGCGTAGATCTCTCTCTGGCGGTACGTGTGGTTGCCGAGCGTAATCGCGTCGACGCCGGCGGCGAACAGCGCGTCGGCGATCTTCGGCGTGATGCCGACGCCGTTGGCGGCGTTCTCGCCGTTGACGACGACGAAGTCGATCGCGTGCTGCTCGACGAGACCCGGCAGCAGCGCAAGCAGCAGCCGCCGCCCCGTCGCACCGACGACGTCGCCCACGAACAGGATCGCGACCGGTCGGCTCACGATGATTGGACCATGGCAGAGGACCAGCCGCCTGCGGATCCGCCCGAGCCGCCGCCCGGCGAACCGCCGCTCCACACCCCGCGGAGCGCAACACCGGCGGGCGTCGAGCCCGCGCCGTTCGTCGTGCCGCGCGCCGTCCAGCTCGTGCTGCTGCTGGCCGCGCTGTTCGCGGCCTTCGCGCTCGCACGCGCCGCCGGGACGGTCCTGCTGCTGTTCCTGATCGCCGGCGTCATCGCGTTGATCCTCAATCCGCTCGTGAAGCTGCTCGAGCGGCGTCGCCTCCCGCACGGCGTTGCCGTGTTCGCGGTGTATATCGGATTGCTCGCCGCGCTCGTCGGCGTCGCCGCCGTGCTGGCCAACCCGGTCAGCACCCAGGTGCAGAACTTCCAGAGCGACGTGCCGCAGTTGGTCGACGACGCGACGCAGTCGCTCGACGACCTGCAGAGCTGGCTCGACGACAAGGGGATCGACATCCGCGTCAAGGACCAGGGCGAGACCGCCTTGCAGACGCTGGAGAGAAAGGTGCTGCGCGGCTCCGGCGACATCGTCTCGTTCTCGCGCGACCTGCTGCAGCGGCTCGTCGAGACGTCGTTCGCGCTGATCCTGATCCTCGTGATCTCGATCTACATGCTCGTCTACGCCGAGACGATCGGGAACGTCGTGCGCTCCGTGATGCCGCGCGGTGCGGGCACGCCCGACGACGACTTCCCGCTGCGCGTGCAGCGGGCCGTCTACCACTACGTACGCGGGCAGCTGCTGTTCAGCTTGATCATGGGGGCGACTGCGGCCGTCGCGCTGTGGATCTTCGGCGTGCTCGGGATCTTCCCCGACGGCCAGCGCTACGCGCTCTTCTTCGGTGCCTTCTTCGGCCTGATGGAGCTGATCCCATACATCGGGCCGGTGCTCGGCGCCATCCCCCCGATCCTTGTCGCGCTGTTCAACGACCCGCTGAGCGCGATCTGGGTCGCGCTGCTGTTCCTCGCGCTGCAGCAGCTCGAGGGCCACGTCGTCGCGCCGCAGGTGTTCGGCCACTCGCTGCGCATCAACCCGCTGCTGATCATCTTCGCGCTGCTGTTCGGCGCCGAGCTGTACGGCGTTGTCGGCGCGTTCGTGGCGCTGCCGGTGGCGGCGATCCTGCGCGAGACGGTCGTCTACCTGCGCCGTCATGTCGTGCTCGAGCGCTGGCCGGCGTCCGGCTCCCAAGCGCACGCGCCGCCCGAGGCGCCGCCGCCGGGCTCGCCGCTCGCTTAGGCTGGGCAGGTGCCTTCGACGATCGCGACGAACGCGCCGGCGGCGCTCTCTGCCGCCGGGCTTACGAAGCGCTACGGAGAGCGCGTCGCGCTGCGCGAGGTGAGCTTCGCGGCCGCCCCCGGCGAACTGGTCGCGGTGATCGGTCCCAACGGCGCCGGCAAGACGACGCTGCTGTCGATCCTCGCCGGCATCCAGCGCCCCGACGCGGGCGAGGTCACGCGGCCGCCGAGGGAGATCGGCTGGGTCCCGCAGCAGCCGGCCGTCTACTCGAAGCTGTCGGTGGAAGAGAACCTGCGCCTGTTCGCGCGGCTGGAGAAGGTGGCCGACGTGAAGGGCGCCGTAGCGCGCATGCTGGAGCAGACGGGTCTCGCTGAACGCGCCGACGACGAGCTGGGGAAGCTGTCGGGCGGCAACCAGCAGCGCGTCAACATCGCGATTGGGCTGCTGGGCGAGCCGCCGGTGCTGTTGTTGGACGAGCCCTCGTCCTCGCTCGACCCACGTCAGCGCGCGCGCCTGTGGGAGTTCGTCGGCGCGCAGGCGGCGCACGGGACCGCCGTGATCTTCTCCACGCACGACGTGCAGGAGGCGGAGCGCTACGCCGACCGCGTGCTCGTGCTGGCCGACGGCGAGCTGCTGTTCGCTGGCACGGCGCAGGAGCTGGCGGCGACGGTCCAGCCGGCGGGCGGCGAGGCGGCCGGGCCGCAAGACTTCGAGACCGCGTTCGTGCGCTTCCTGCACGAGCGGGGGCACTGACGGCGTTGGCCCACTGATGCGCTGGCTGCTGCTGAAGGACCTCCGCATCCTGCGCCGTTCGCCGCTGCTGGTGGCGCTGCTGATCATCTACCCGATAGCGATCGCGCTGCTGATCGGCTTCGCGCTCTCCGGCGGCCCCGGCAAGCCGACGATCGCGATCTACAACGAGATCCCGCCACAGCAGCGCAGCTTCGACGTCGCCGGCTCCAGACTCAACGCGGACGAGTACCTGCCCGACCTGCTCAGATCCGTCGACGTGATCAGAGCGCACAGCCGTGCGCAGGCGCAACAGCTGGTGCACGACGGCAAGGTGCTCGGGGCGATCATCTTGCCCGCGGACATCACCGAGAAGCTCACGACCGGCCGCGAGCAGCCGACCATCGAGGTGCTCTACAACGGCCAGGATGCCGTCAAGCAGCGCTATGTCGAGTCCGTCATCAAGGCGCGGGTGGCGGAGGCCAACGTTGCCCTCTCGCGCCGCTTCCAGCAGGCGACCGCCGGCTATCTGAAGCTGCTGCTCGACGGCGGCACGCTCAGCGTGCTCGGGCGCGACGTCAACATCCTCGGGCTCAGGAACGCCCACGCGATCACCACGGGCGCGATCGACGCACTGCCGCCAAGATCGCCGCTGCGCACCTCGCTCGGCGAGGTCGCGCAGTTCGGCCAGATCGCGATCGACAACCTGGGCCTCTCCAGAGACGTGCTCAGATCGGTCGGCGAGCCGTTGAGAGTGAGACAGACGATCGTCGACGGCAAGCGCACGCCGCTCGACACGTTCGCCGCCGCGATCTCGGTGACGGTCTCGCTGATGTTCCTGACTGTGCTCCTCGCGGCTGGGCTGCTTGCTCTGGAGCGCGAGGAGCACGCCTTCTCGCGGCTCGTGCGCGGGCTCGTCTCGCGGCTCGGACTGCTCGTCGAGAAGATCGGGCTGGCGGCGTTGTGCGCATTCGCGGTGACGCTGCTGATGCTGCTGGCGCTCGGCGGCTTCTTCATCGAGCTCGACTGGTCGCGTTTCCCGCAATGGCTTCTGGCGCTGGCGGCCGGCGCCGTCGCGTTCGCCGCCTTGGGCGTCGCGATCGGCGGACTGGCGCGTGAGGTGCGCGCCGCGTCGCTGCTGGCGTTCCTGCTGTCGCTGCCGATCGCGTTCCTTGCCTTGGTGCCGAGCGGGGCGGTCTCCGGCGGGCTCGACGACGTCATCCGGGCGGTGTCGGCCGCGTTCCCGTTCAAGGCGACGCTGCAGGCTTTGGATGCGGCTTTGAATGACGCCGAGCCGGGCCTGCTCCGGCCGCTCGCGCATCTCGCCGCTTTGGCGGTCGCCTACACCGCGCTGGCGCGGTTGGCCGTGGGCCGGCGCTTCGGCTGAGCGGGTCAGCTCGGCTGCCGGCTCCTCGCGCGCGGCCGGGCCAGCAGCCGCTCCCTCCCCCTCGTAGCCCGCGGCGGACGCCACAGCTCGCCAGCTTCGCGCCGAGCGGAGCACGGCCGGCAAGTCGCCAACCACTCGCCGTTATCCTCCGAACCGCCATGCCCTTCCCCGCCACCCGCCTGCGCCGGCTGCGCCGCACCGGTGCGCTGCGCGGGCTCGTCCGCGAGACGCGTCTCGACGCCGGCGACCTGATCCTGCCGCTGTTCGTAACGCACGGCAGCGGCCGGCGTGAGCCGATCGCGGCGATGCCGGGCGTCGAGCGGCTGACGATTGAGCACGCTGTCGAGGAGGCGGCGACCGCCGCCACGCTGAACATCCCCGCCGTGATGCTGTTCGGCATCCCCGCTGACAAGGACCCCGAGGGCTCCGGCGCATGGGACGACGAGGGCGTTGTGCAGCTCGCGATCCGCGCGATCAAGGAGCAGCTGCCGGACCTGCTCGTGATCCCCGATCTGTGCCTCTGCGAGTACACGAGCCACGGGCACTGCGGCGTCCTGCGCGACGACGGCCAGGTCGACAACGACAGCACCCTCAGCCTGCTCGCCCGCACCGCCGTCTCGCACGCGCGCGCGGGCGCCGACCTGATCGCGCCGAGCGACATGATGGACGGGCGCGTCCGCGCGATCCGCGCGGCGCTCGACGACGAGCGCTTCAGCGACCTGCCGATCCTCGCCTACTCCGCCAAGTTCGCCTCCGCGTTCTATGGGCCGTTCCGCGAGGCCGCTGACTCGACGCCCGCCAGCGGTGACCGCCGCGGCTACCAAATGGATCCGGCCAACGGCGATGAGGCACTCCGCGAGGTGCTCCAAGACGTTGAGGAGGGCGCCGACCTCGTGATGGTCAAGCCGGCGCTGCCCTATCTCGACGTGATCCGCCGCGTGAAGGACGCGACCCGCATGCCGGTGGTGGCGTACAACGTCAGCGGCGAGTATGCGATGGTGAAGGCGGCGGCCGCCGCCGGATACCTGGACGAGCGCGCCACCGTGCTGGAGACGCTCACCTCGATCCGCCGCGGCGGTGCGGACGCCGTCATCACCTACCACGCGAAGGACGCCGCCAGATGGCTGTCAGAGACGGACTGACCGACCCGAGCACCGCGACGCCGAAGCTGCGCAGCCGCAAGCACGGCGCGGCGATCCCGCTCGAGGAGCTCGACAGACGCCTGCTCAACCTGATGCAGGGCCGCTTCCCGATCGAGCCGCGACCCTACGCGCGCGTCGCCGAGCTGGCGGAGATCTCCGAGGAAGACGTCATGGCGCGCGTCCAGCACCTGCTCGACGAGCGCATCATCCGCCAGGTCACGCCAATCTTCGACACGCGCGCGCTCGGCTACAGCTCGATGCTCGTCGCCGCCAAGGTCGACGCCGAAAACCCGCACCGCGCCGCGAAGATCATCAACGCGCACCCCGGGGTCTCGCACAACTACCTGCGCAACCACGAGTTCAACCTGTGGTTCACGCTCGCGACCGAGCCCGACTCGAAGCTCGGCTTGGAGGGCACGCTCGATGCCCTCGCGGAGGAGACCGGTGCCGAGTCGGTCCGCCAGCTGCCGACGCTCAAGCTGTTCAAGATCCGCATGGACCTCGAGATGGAGGGCACGACCGAGGACCTCGCGAGAGCCGCCGTCGTCGCCGACCCGGTCGAGCTGGAGCCGCAGCCCTACGACGACTTCGACATCGCCGTGATCCGCGCGCTGCAGGGGGACATGCCGGTCATCCCGGAGCCGTACGCGCCCGCGGCCGCCGAGCTGGGAATCCCGCAGACGCAGTTCCTCGAGCACCTGAGTGGCATGCAGGAGCGCGGCCTGCTGCGCCGCGTCGCCGCGATCCTCTACCACCGCCGCGCGGGCTTCTCCGCCAATGGCATGGGCGTGTGGAAGGTGCCCGACGAGCAGATCCTCGAGGTCGGTCGCCAGATGGCGGCGGTGCGCGGGATCTCCCACTGCTATCAGCGGCCGACGTACAGAGACTGGCCCTACTCCGTCTTCACGATGGCCCACGGCCGCTCGAAGGAGGAGTGCGACGCGATCCTCGACTCGATCGCCGAGACGCACGGCATCACCGAGCGCGCGACGCTCTACTCCTCGACCGAGTTCAAGAAGATCCGGCTGCTGTACTTCACGGACGAGTTCAAGGCGTGGGAGCGAGACCACGCGGGCGTCTGACCCGCGCGGCTCCCGGTCCCGTCTGTCCGTCTCAAACGCCGCCGCATGACGCCGATCCCGACGCACGCCGACGCACGCCCCGCGGAGCGCTCCCAGGCATGACGACCGTCCCACCGCTCAGCGACACTCGCTCCGCCGAGCTGTACGCCCGCGCGCTCCAGCTCCTTCCCGGCGGCGTCAACTCGCCCGTGCGCGCGATGCGCTCGATCGGCCGCGACCCGCTCTTCATCGCCCGCGGCGAAGGCTGCGAGCTGATCGACGTCGACGGCAACCGCTATCTCGACTACGTCTGCTCGTGGGGCCCGCTGATCCACGGGCATGCGCACCCGGCGATCGTCAAGGCCGTCACCGACGCTGCCGCGCTCGGCACGAGCTTCGGCGCGCCGACCCCCGGCGAGGTCGAGATCGCCGCCGAGATCGCCGCTCGGGTGCCGTCGGTCGAGATGGTGCGGATGACCTCGTCCGGCACCGAGGCCTCGATGAGCGCGCTGCGGCTCGCGCGCGCCGCGACCGGCCGCGACACGATCCTCAAGTTCGCGGGCGCCTACCACGGCCACGTCGACGGCCTGCTCGCCGACGCCGGCTCCGGCCTCGCGACGCAGGGGATCCCCGCCAGCCCAGGCGTCCCGGCCGCCGCGGCCAAGGAGACGGTCGTCGTGCCGTGGAACGACAGCGACGCGCTCGTCGCCGCAACGAACCACTACGAGCTGGCGGCGATCGTCGCCGAGCCCTACCCGGCCAACATGGGCCTCGTCCCGCCCAAGCCCGGCTTCCTCGAGCTGCTGCGCGAGCGCGCCACCCACAACGGCGCCCTGCTCGTCTTCGACGAGGTGATTAGCGGCTTCCGCGTCGCCCCCGGCGGCGCGCAGGAGCGCAGCGACGTGATCCCCGACCTGACGATCATGGGCAAGGTGATTGGCGGTGGGCTGCCAGCGGCCGCCTACGGCGGACCGCTCGCGCTGCTGGAGCGGATCGCCCCGGCCGGCGACGTCTACCAGGCCGGCACGCTGTCGGGGAACCCGCTCGCCGTCGCGGCCGGGCTCAAGACGCTCGAGCTGCTGACCGAGACCGCCTACGCGAACCTGGCCAGAACGACCGAGCTGCTGGCCGAGGGCCTGCGCGACGCGATTCGCGTCGGCGGGTACTTCGGTCGTGCCCACGTCGTGAGCGTCCCCGGCCTGCTGACCGTCTTCTTCCGCCGCGACCGCGTGCGCGACTACGCCGACGCGGCCGACTGCGACCGCGATGCCTACGCCGCCTGGTGCCGCGAGCTGCTCGCACGCGGCGTCTACCCGCCCGCCTCGCAGTTCGAGGCGTGGTTCCCCTCACTGGCGCACGACGAGGCGGCGGTCGAGCGCACCGTCGAGGTGGCCACCGAGGCGTTCGCCGCGATCGCGGGCGAGCGCACATGAGCGGTACCGCTCAGCTGGCCGACGCACTGCGCGCGGAACGCGGTCTGCTTGCCGACGCGCTGCGCCCGCAAGCCCCACCGGACGAGCCGCTGCTTGCCGACGTGCCCCCCGGTCCCTACGCGCTCACGCTCGCGGCCGTCCGCGAGGGCTACCTGCTCCACTACGGCGAGGGCCGCGTCACTGACGTCTCCGACCCTGATCTCGCCCTGCTTGGCGGCGACCGTCTCTACGCGCTCGCGCTGGCCGCGCTGGCCGCGCTGGGCGACCTCGACGCCGTCGCGACGCTGGCCGACCTGATCTCCGACTGCGCTCGCGCCCACGCCGACGAGGAGCCGGCGCAGGCCGCCGCCTCGTGGGAGGCTGCCGCACAGGCGCTCGCCCGCCGCGCATAGGAACCGCTTTCAGCATGAAAGCGGTTCTAGTGCCAAATGGCACGCGCGGATCGACGCAACCGTGCGACGCCTCACGCACCGTTGGCGCTATGGTTCCGGGCCGCAGCCGCTGGCCGGCTGCCCCGCCCCAAACCCGCCGAATTTCTCACCGTGGCTGACGACAGACACAAGAAGAGCTCGCCCTACACGGCCGACCGCGGCATCCCGGGCGCATTTGAGGGTGAGACCGTCACCCGACGCCGCTTCATGGGCGCCACGACGCACACGCTCGGTGCCGTCGCCGCAAGCGCGTTCGCGCTCCCGGCGCTGGGCTTCGCGCTCGGCCCCGTCTTCGAGCGCACGAAGCAGCCGTGGCAGTCGGTCGGCCCGCTCGACGACTTCACGAAGGACACGTACGTCCCGCGCGTCCTGCAGATCGTCTCGGGCATCGGCGAGGCCGGAAAGACGACCGTCTACGTCCGCCTCAGAAACCCGGAGATCGACACGGAGCCGGGCCTCGAGTCCGCCGCGATCATCATCTCCACGCGCTGCAACCACCTTGGCTGCCCGGTGCGATTCACCGAGGCGGCGGGCAAGTTCATCTGCCCGTGCCACGGCGGCGTCTACGACTTCCGCGGCCTGCGCGAGGGCGGCCCGCCGGTGCGCCCGCTCGACCGCTTCTACACGAGAGTCGAGAACGGCGAGGTGATGGTCGGCCCGCGCTTCAGCGTCAACAGCGAGCTGCGCCGCTTCTCGCCGCGGGATCCGGGCGAGCCGCTCGACGGCATCGGCCAGTACATGTATCCGGCGCGCTTCTCCACGGCCGAGAAGGCGGGGAGATAGGCGATGGCGAGACTGAAGCTCCCCGTCCCGCCGCTTCCGCCCTCGGTCAAGCCGCAGCCGAGCCGCCCCGGCACGGGCAACGGCAGACTCAAGCCGCACGAGCACGCGGCCGAGGCCGGCATCACCGTCGTCGACTGGATCGACGAGCGCACCTCGCTCTCCGGCGGCGTCCGCTGGATGCTCTTCCGCAAGGTCCCGAAGGGGACGAACTGGTTCTACACGCTCGGCTCGGCGGCGATGTTCGCCTTCCTGTCGCAGGCGGTGACCGGAATCTTCCTCGCGATGTACTACGACCCGTCGCCGACGAACGCCTACGAGTCGATCCGCTACATCACGAACGAGGCTTTCCTCGGCGAGTTCGTCCGCGGCATGCACAAGTGGGGATCGACCGTGATGGTGATCCTCGTCTTCCTGCACATGGGCCGCACGTTCTTCTTCGGTGCGTACAAGTACCCGCGCGAGCTGAACTGGGTGATCGGCGTCGTGCTGCTGATCATGACGATGACGATGTCGTTCACCGGCTACCTGCTGCCGTTCGACCAGCGCTCCTATTGGGCGACGATCGTCGGCGTGAACATCAATGGCACCGGCCCGCTGATCGGCCCGTACCTGTCCGACTTCCTGCGCGCCGGCCCCGAGTTCGGCGCCACGACGCTGTCGCGCTTCTACGCGATCCACATGCTGCTCGTGCCCGGGCTGATCGCCGCGCTGATCGGCGCCCACCTGTACCTCGTCGCCAAGCTCGGCACGACGGCCCCGCCGTGGATCAAGGCGAAGCCGAACGAGAAGCTCTCCGAGTCCGAGGTCTAGCCCGCTCATGAACCAACGTGAGAAGGAGCATTACCTCCGCGACTACGCGACGCTGAAAACGCAGGGGAAGCCGTTCTTCCCCTACGCGGTCGCGAAGGACTCGGCGATGGCGGCGATCGTGCTGCTCGTCATCATCGCGTTGTCGATCATCCTCGGCGCCGAGATGGGCCCGAAGGCCGATCCAACGACGACGACCTACGTCCCGCGTCCGGAGTGGTACTTCTTCTTCCTCTTCGAGCTGCTGCGCGTCATCAAGCCGCCGGAGTTCGTCCCGCTCGCCACGATCGGCGTGCCGACGATCTGCATGATCCTGCTGTTCCTGCTGCCGTTCTACGACCGCAGCGCGGAGCGGCGCCCCGAGCGCCGGCCAATCGCGACCGCGGCGGGCATCTTCACAATCGCCGCGATGGCGTTCCTGACCTACCTCGGCGCCAGCGCCGGCTCGCCGAACGAGATCGACATGGCGCCGCCGCCCGGCCTGAAGGGCGCCGCGCTGACGGAGTGGAACAGAGGCAAGCTCGTCGCTGCCCAGTCGGGCTGTCTCGCCTGCCACAAGATCGGCGAGAACGGCAATGACGGCCCCGGTCCGCACCTGACCGAGATCGGCGCGACCCTGCCGGCCTCGGCGATCGCGCAGACGCTGCGCAACCCGACGGCACCGATGCCGTCGTTCCAGGCACTCGCGGAGCAGCAGCCCGAGAAGTTCCAGGCGCTCGTCTCCTTCCTCAGCCAGCTCAAGTAATCCCGGCCGAAGGGGCCCCATGACCGCGAACGGCGGCACCACCGAGGCGAGACCGGCGACTGGCACGCTGGAGGAGCCGCAGGTGCGCGCGATGTTCGACCGCATCGCCGGCGTCTACGACCGTATGAACTCGGTCATGACGGTTGGGATGCACCACCGCTGGCGCGAGCGTGCGGCCGATCTCGCCGAGCTCAAGCCCGGCGCGCGCGTGCTCGACGTCGCCTGCGGCACGGGGGATCTGGCGCTCGAGCTGGCGCGGCGTGTCGGCCCGGGCGGGGAGGTCGTCGCGTGCGACTTCTCCGAGCAGATGCTGGAGCTCGCGCGCGCGAAGGCGTCGTCGGTTGAATCCGACGCGGCCGGTCCGATCCGCGTCGAGTGGGCGAACGCGCTCGAGCTGCCGTACAGAGATGATGAGTTCGCCGCTGCGACGGTCGGCTTCGGCGTCCGCAACTTCTCGGATCTCGAGCGCGGCCTGTCGGAGCTGGCGCGCGTCGTGCGCCCCGGCGGGAAGGTCGTGATCCTCGAGATGACGACTCCGACGCGGCCGCCGCTGTCGACGTTCTTCCGCGTGTGGTTCGACCGCGTCGTGCCGCTCCTCGGTCGCGCTGCCGGGGACGGCGACGCCTTCACCTACCTGCCCCATTCCGTCAGACGCTTCCCCGGCCCGCAGGAGCTTGCTGCCACGATGGAGCGCTGCGGGCTGCGCTCGATCCGCTACATCCTCACCGCCGGAGGGATCATCGCGATCCACGTCGGCGAGGTCGCGTGAACGGCGCGGCCGAACGCGACGAGTCGACGACCAGCACCGCGGCCGTCGACGCGGTCGTGCAGGCCGGCGGGCCGCGCCTGACCGCGCTGCTGGAGCGGACGGAGTTGCACCTCGTCGAGCTCGCGGCCGGGCACGGCGACACGCTCGCGCGCCACGCGACAGCGACGATCTCGGCAGGCGGCAAGCGGTTGCGGCCGCTGCTCGTGTTCCTCACCGCCGGTGACGGGGTGCCTGAGGCGGCCGAGGCACGGCTCGTGCGAGCTGCCGCCGCCGTCGAGCTGATCCACAGCGCGAGCCTCGTCCACGACGACGTGCTCGACGCAGCCGCGCTGCGGCGCGGCGCGCCGACCGTCATCGCCGCGGCCGGGCGCACGATAGCCACGGCGACCGGCGACTTGCTGTTCTCACGCGCATTCGCCGAGCTGGCCGACGGTGGGGAGATCGACGACGTGCGGGCGCTGTCGGCGGCCGCCTCGGCACTCGCCGCCGGCGAGTTGATGCAGCGTGCGGACGCTTGGGACGCGACCATCCCGCTCGAGCGCTACCTGCATCGCTGCGAGCTCAAGACGGGGTCGCTGTTCGAGGCTGCCTGTCGCCTGGGCGCGCTCGGCGGTTCAACCGGGTTTCGTCCTCCGGCGACCGCAAGCGGATCGCCTGCGGGCGACGTTACAGAGGCGCTCGCACTGTTCGGCCGCCATATCGGGCTCGCCTTCCAACTCCTCGACGACGTCCTGGACGTCTCAGGGCCGGTTAGTCGCACCGGCAAGGCTCGCGGCACCGACCTGCTCGATGGGACGGTCACGCTCCCGCTGATCTTCGCGCGCGAGCGCGATCACGAGCTGGCGCAGCTCGATCTGCACGAACTGACCACGCCCGCAGATGCAGAGCAGGTGTGCGAGCGGATCGCCGCGACTGGGGCGCTTGCGGCAGCGAAGGAGCAGGCGTTGACGGTCGTCGAGGCCGCGCGAGCCGGTCTGCCGCCACTCGCGCCAGCCCAGCGGCACGCGCTCGAGCTCGTCGCCGAGGGCGTCGTCGAGCGCTACAGCTGACCGGCCTGGCGCGCCCGGGCTAGAAGTCTTCAGGCAGGAGCGCGTCGGCGCGGAGGGCGGTGACGAAGCGTTCGACGTCGTCCTCCATGTTCGCGCGCATCAACCGCAGCAAGTCGCGCACGAGCGCCTCGGTACCGCGATCGAGCTCCTCATCGAAGCGTTCGACGGTGTCCTCATCGAAGACGTCCGCGTCCCACCATTCGCAGTTGGGGCACTGGATTGTGACGGCCCACTCGTGCGGGCCGGCCTGCTCCCACGCCACAGGCGCGACGAGCGGCGATGTGCAGTCGGGGCAGACGTGGAGGGCCGGTGGGGACGGCTCTACCTGCGTGCTCGCCGGCACCTCCGGCGCGCGCTCGCCGCCCTCGACAAAGAGGACGTCGATCGCCTGTCCGGTAGGAAGGGTGACGCGGCGGGTCGAGCGGTGGTCAGCGGGGTGGTTCATCGTCTCTCTGGCCACTGGATCGGCCGTCCGGCGCCCGAACTTGAGTGGGAACACCGCACACCCACCAGGGAGGATCCCGGATGCCGCCGGTGGTCGAGCGCTACGCTGTGCACACCCCATCGGAGGCTTCCTGTGTTCTCTTCCATCGGCCCCCTCGAGATCATCGTCGTCATCGTCGTTCTGCTCGTGATCTTCGGGCCCAAGCGTCTGCCCTCGCTCGGCAAATCGCTCGGGACTGGGATGCGCGAGTTCAAGGACTCGATCACCGGTGATGACAAAGACGACGAGCAGACGGACGCGACCGGCCGCCCAGCCCTGACGCAGGCTCAGGCCGACGCTTCCATTGCGGCTCCGCAGCCGCCCGAGGCGGCCAAGTCCGCCCCCGAGCAGCGCGGCTGATCCGCCGAACTCGCAGGACCGATGGCGACCGCGCTCAAGCCCATCGGGCACGAGGACCGGCTCACGATCGTCGATCACCTCGACGAGCTGCGCTCGCGCCTGATCATCTGCGCGATCACACTCGTCGTGGCGTTCGGGCTCTGCTTCTGGCAGAACGCTGCGCTGCTTGACGTCCTCAACAAGCCGCTCAAGGACAGCACGCCGACCGCCCAGGACAGCAAGGGCAACGGCCGCCTCGCGCAGGTCGCGGCGGCGCAGCTGGAGGTGCAGAAGGGCTTCGCCGCGAGCGCCAAGGCGTTTGGGGCGCTCGCGACGGCGGACAACCTCACGCCGGTCCAGAGAAGACTCGTCGCCGCGGCCGCCACGCAGGCTGCCGCGGCCGCGAGAGCGCTGCCGAAGACGACGCCGGAGCGCGTCCCGATCACCATCGGCGTCGGCGAGCCGTTCACCGTGACGCTGATGATCGCGGCCTACTTCGCGCTGCTGTTCTCGCTGCCCGTCCTGCTCTACCAGGCGTACGCGTTCGTGTTGCCCGCCTTCAGTCCGCGTGAGCGGCGGCTCGCGCTGCCGATGATGCTGATGGTCCCCGTGCTGTTCCTCGTCGGGGTGGCGTTCGGCTACTACCTCGTGCTGCCGCCGGCGATCTCCTTCCTGCAGAACTTCAACACCACGAACTTCGACGTCCTGATCCAGGCGAAGGAGTACTACCGCTTCGAGCTGCTCGCGCTGCTGTCGACCGGGCTCGTGTTCCAGCTGCCGGTGGGCCTGTTGGTGCTCAACTCGGTCGGCATCCTGACTGCCCAACAGCTGCGCGCGAGCTGGCGCTACGCAGTCGTCGCAATCGCCGTGGTCGCGGCGATCCTGCCGGGCGTGGACCCCGTCACGACGGTGATCCTGATGGTACCGCTGCTCCTGCTCTACCTCCTGAGTATCCTGCTCCTGACGATCGCCGATCGGCGGCGGGGGGACCGCGGCGAGATCACGGCGTACATGTCGCACGACGGCGACGAGACCGAGGGAACCTGAAGAGATGCTGTTTGACCTGCAGAGCCGCGGACGCAGAGGCTTCGTCAAGGTGATCTACCTGGGGCTCGCCATCCTGATGGGCGGCGGCCTGGTCCTGTTCGGGATCGGGACCGGGACGGGAGGCGGCGGGCTGTTCGACGTCTTCGATGGCGGCAGCACGAGCGCGAGCTCGCAGGTCAGCACCCTCGAGAAGAGAGCGGCGAAAGAGGTCAGAGCCGACCCGCAGAACCCGCAGGCATGGGCGGATCTCGCGAAGGCTCGCTACCAGACGGCTGGTTTCGGCGAAAACTACGACCAGACGGCGAACCAGGGCGCGGGCGAGTTCACGAAGTCGGGCATCGCGAAGCTCGAGCAGGCCGCGAGCGCCTGGCGGAGATACCTCGCGCTCGACCCGAAGAAGCCCGACCCGAACCTCGCGATCCTGATGGCCCAGGCCTACTCCGAAGCCGGGCTCAACGAGCCGCCGATGGCGGCCGAAGCGATGGAGATCGTCACCGAGGTGCGACCGGACGCGTCGTCGTACTCGGGACTGGCCCGGTACGCGTACATCGCCGACCAGATGCGCAAGGGCGATCTGGCCGCAGCAAGGGCGGTCCAGCTGGCTCCCGAGGCTCAGCGCAAGCTCGTCAGAGCGCAGCTGGCCAACCTCAAAAGACAGGTGCTCGAGGCGGCGGCGCAGAGACAGCTCGACGACGGCAGAGTCGGCGGCGGCGCACCCGCGCCGAGAGGCGGCGGCACGCAAGGCGTCGGCTGACGCAGGCCGCCCGCGGTCAGGCGGCGCGCCGGCGGGCGCGCATGCAGATCGCGCCATCACCGGCTACCATTCCTGGCCGATCCGGCCTCCTCTGGCCGTCACCCCGGGCCGTTAGCTCAACTGGCAGAGCAGGGGACTCTTAATCCCAAGGTTGGAGGTTCGATTCCTCCACGGCCCATCCGCCTCCGCCGTCACCCCGCCTCGACGCGCTCACGGCTTGGCTCGCTCGCCGCGGCGCGCTGCTCGTAGGCCGCGCGGGCGGACAGGTCGGCCTCGGCGAGGATGCGGTCGGTCTTCGCGCTGCGGCCGATCGCCTCGGCGAGCCGGCGCGGCAGCAGCGCACCGATGCGCACGCCGACCGTGATCGCCTTCGGCACGTAGACGTCGTGGCGCGGGTGCTCGAGCGCCTCGACGATCGCGTCGGCGACCTGCTCCGGCTCGACCGTCGCCGTCAGGCCGCGGCCTCTCACGAGGCCGGCCGCCAGCTCGGTGTTGACCGGGACCGGCATCACGACGCTCGTCTCGACGCCGCTGCCGCGGACCTCGCCGCGGATCGCCTCGGTCAGCCCCACGACCGCGTGCTTCGTCGCCGAATAGGTCGCGCCGCCCGGCACGCCCGCCTTGCCGGCGGTCGAGGCGATGTTCACGAGATGGCCGGTGCGCCGCGGCAGGAAGCGTCCGAGCGCGAGCTTCGACCCGTAGATCACGCCGTGCAGGTTGATGTCGACCTGCCGCGCGGAGGCAGCGTCGCTCTCCTCCTCGAAACGGCCCAGCTGCATGATGCCCGCGTTGTTGATCAGCACGTCGAGCGGACCGAGTTGCCGCTCGGTCTCGTCGAGGAACTGCTCGAACGAGTCGCGGTCCGTCACGTCGAGCGCCAGCGCGACCGTCCCGCCGCCGAGCTCCGCCGCCGTGCGCTCCGCCAAGTCCACGTCGAGGTCGCCGATCGCTACCTTCGCGCCCTTGCGGACCAGCGCCGCCGCCGTCGCACGGCCGATGCCGCGGGCGCCGCCTGTGATCGCGACGACCTTGCCGGTGAGCGAGCGGGGCTGCTTTGCCATGGGGTTCTCCTTCGGGCGGCGGTGGGTGCCGGGTGGCGGACTGGCTGCACAGCCAGTCTCGCGGGATTCGCGCCGCGGTGCAAGCAAGACTCGTGCAAGCGGGCTGGTACAGGCTGTGCCGGTACAAGTTGTCCCACTAGGATTCGCGCCCATGGCGACCGCCCACCTCGCGTGTCTCGACGGCGCCGTGATGCCTGCGGCGGACGCCGTCGTCCCCGCGACCGACGAGGGCCTGCTGCGCGGCGACGGGGTGTTCGAGGTCCTCCGGCTCTACGGCGGCCGGCCGTATGCGCTCGACGAGCACCTCGAACGGCTCGGCCGCTCGGCTGCGAACCTGCGCCTGCCGGTCGAGCTCGATGCGGTGCGTGCCGACGTCACACGGTTGCTCGACGCTGCCGGAGGCCAGCCGGACCCCGGCTGCCTGCGGATCGTGCTCACGCGCGGCGGCCGCCGCCTGCTGCTGACCGAGTCGCTGCCCGAGCACGCCCCCGCGATCCGCCTCGCGACGGTCACCTACGCGCCCGTGCGCCTGCTCGACGGGATCAAGTCGCTCTCCTACGGGGCAAACATGCTCGCGACACGCCTCGCGCAGGAGCAGGGCGCCGACGAGGCGCTGCTCGTCACGCCCCACGGGCGCGTGCTGGAGGCGCCGACCTCGTCGATCTTCTGGGTCGCAGGCGGCGTCGTGTGCACGCCGCCGCTCAGCGATCACATCCTCGCCTCGATCACGCGCACGCTTGCGATCGAGCTTGCGGGCGCGGAGGAGCGCTCGTGCACGCTCGCCGAGCTGCTCGCCGCCGACGAGGCGCTCCTCGCCTCGACCACGCGCGAGCTGCAGCCGGTCGCGAGTGTCGACGGGCAGCCGATCGGAGCGGGCGCCGACGCGAGCGGGTTCGCCGGCGGGCCGGTCTCGCGCGACCTCGCCGAGCGCGCCCACGCGCGGATCCTCGCGGACCTCGGCTGACCACGATCCCCATGCGCGTCCTCACCGTCATCGGGAACCGCCCGCAGTTCATCAAGGCCTCCGCCGTCTCCTCGCGCCTGCGCGCGCTCGGCGAGGAGGTCACCGTCCACACGGGGCAGCACTACGACGCCGAGCTCTCGCAGGTGTTCTTCGACGAGCTAGAGCTGCCGCCGCCCGAGCACCTGCTCGGCATCGGCGGCGGCACGAACACCGCCCAGACCGCACGCATGCTCGCTGCGCTCGAGCCGCTGCTCGCCGACGTGCGCCCCGACGCCGTGCTCGTCTACGGCGACACGAACTCGACGCTCGCCGGTGCGCTCGCGGCGGTGCAGGCGGGAATCCCCGTCGCGCACGTTGAGGCGGGCATGCGCTCGTTCGACCGCGCGATGCCCGAGGAGGTCAACCGCGTCCTCACCGACCACCTCAGCGCACTGCTGCTGTGTCCGTCCAAGACGGCCGTCGAGAACCTGGAGCGCGAGTCGGTCGCCGGCGCGGTCGAGCTCGTCGGCGACGTGATGGTCGACGTCGCCCAGCTGCTGCAGCCGGCGGCACGCGCGCGCACGGAGGTCCTCCAGCCTTACGGTGTCGAGCCCGGCGGGTACCTGCTCGCGACGGCGCATCGCGCCGGCAACGTCGACGACCCGGCCCGCCTCGCGCGCCTCGTCGAGCTGCTGATCGCACTGCCGCTGCCGACCATCCTGCCGCTGCACCCGCGCACGCATGCCCGGCTGGAGGCGGCTGGCCTGCTCAACGCGGTCACCGGCGCGGAGCACATCCGGCTCGCGCCGCCGCTGGGTTACCTCGACTTCACCGCGCTGCTCTGCAACGCCCGCGCGATCGTGACCGACTCCGGCGGCGTGCAGAAGGAGGCGTACCTCGCCGGCGTTCCTTGCGTCACGCTGCGCCCGAGCACCGAGTGGGTCGAGACGGTCGACGCCGGCTGGAACGTGCTCGTGGACCTCGACGCGGACGCCGTCCTCACCGCCCTCGCCGGCACCCCGCCCGCGGAGCGACCGCAGCTTTACGGCGACGGCCGCGCGGGCGAGCGGGTCGCCGAGGCAGTGCGTTTGCTCGCCGCTGGCGCGACCGCGGCCGCCTGAGGGAGCTGGCGGGCGGGTCCTGTCGGCTCCGGGTGCGCGCACCTGGGTCTCCGACCCAGGCACGTGCATCCTCACCGCCACCCGCCCGATCGGCGCTCGCTAGGGCCGGCCGATGCGTCGCAGCGCCACGTCCGCCGTCGTGAACGGCTCCGGATCGAGCACGTCGCGGCCGTCCACCACGGCGCGCACGCCTGACAGCTGCGCTGGCGTAAGCGCGCGGTACTCGGCATGGTCGGCTTGCAGGATCGCCCCGTCGATCGCTCCGCCGTCCCACGGCACGAACCCGAGCGCGCTCAGCTCCGCGTCGTCGTACAGTGGGTCGACTGCCACGACGGTCGCCCCGCGCGCCGCGAGCGCATCGCGCAGCGGGAACGCGCCGGAGAAGGCGGTCTCCTTCACGTCACCGCGGTACGCGACGCCGAGGATCAGCACACGCGCCCCGCTCAGGTCTCCGAGCGCGTCCGCCAGCAGCTCGACCGCGTACGCCGGCATCGCCCCGTTGACCTCGCGTGCGACCGCCGGAAGCCGCGCCTCCGGCGCGCCGTGCAGGAAGAAGTGCGGATAGACGGGGATGCAATGGCCGCCGACGGCGACCCCCGGCCGATGGATGTGGCTGAACGGCTGGCTGTTGGCGGCGTCGATCACGCGGTGGACGTCGATGTCGACGCTGTCGGCATGGCGCGCCAGTTCGTTCGCAAACGCGATGTTCAGGTCGCGGTACGTCGTCTCCGCAAGCTTCGCGAGCTCGGCCGCTTCCGCGGAGTCCATCGGCCACACCTCGGCGGCCGGTTCGATGAACGCGCGGTACAGCTCGACCGCCCGCTCCTCGCCGGCCTGCGAGCAGCCGCCCACGAGCTTCGGGTATCTGCGCAGGTCCTCGAAGATCCGCCCGCTGTAGACGCGCTCGGGACTGAACGCGGCGTAGAAGTCGCGCTCGGGCTCCAACCCGCTCTCGGCGGCGAGTGCGGGGGAGACGCGCGTCCGCGTCGTGCCGACCGGCAGCGTCGTCTCGACGCACACGACGGTGCCGCGGTGCCCGGCCGCCGCCGCAGCCCGCAGCCCGCGTCCCACGTCCGCCACCACGCTGTCGAGGATCCGCCAGTCCGGTTGCGCGTTCGCGTCCACCACGAGCGGCGGCACCGCGATCACGAGATCGACGCCCTCGCCGATGGCAGCGGCCGTGTCCGTCTGCGCGCGCAGACGCCCGTCGCCGATGACCTCCGCAAGCGCCTCCTCCAAGCCCGCCTCGCCGGGGAACGGTGCGCGCGCCGCGTTGACGAGCTCGCACACACGCGCGTCGACGTCGCAGCCGACGACCGTATGCCCCGCCCGCGCGACGTGCGCAGCGAGCGGCAGGCCGATCTTCCCCAGTGCGGCGACGACGACTCTCACGCAGTGCCGGGTGGGTGGGGTTCGATTCCGCCGGCCGTCGGTGCGAGCCGCACGCTCTCGCCGCGCTCGGCGCTCGCCAGCACCGCCTCGGCGGAGCGCAGCGCTGCGAGTCCCTGCGCGAGCGTCACGATGGCCGCGTCGTCATCGCCGCCGACGAGGTCGCGGAACGCCTCCAGCTCCGTCCGCAGCGGCTCGGCGCGCGCGAGCGCGTAGCGCGTCGCGTCACCCTCGGAGACGCCGCGCAGCGCCTGTGAGCTGGGCCACGACGAGGTGACTTGGCCGTTCTCGTAGAACGTCAGGTCGGCTGTGACCGTCTCGGCGACGAGCATGCCGCGGTCGCCGAGCACGCGGGTGCGGCGCGTCTTCGTCGGCGTCAGCCAGTCGACGATCGAGTTGAACGGCACGTCGGACGCGAGCCGTCCCGTCACGAGCACGAGGTCCTCGTGCGGTCGCCCGGTGCGGTGCGCCGTCTGCGCGGCGACGGTCTCGATCGGCGCGTCGGCGACCCACGTGACGATGTCGAGGTCGTGCGTCGCGAGGTCCTTCACGACGCCGACGTCGCGCACGCGTTCGGGGAATGGCCCGATCCGCTCCGTCGCGACGAGGAAGACGTCGCCGAGCTGCCCCGCCAGCACCCGCTCGCGCAATGCGATCAGCGCTGGGTTAAAGCGCTCGACGTGCCCGACCGCGGCGCGCACCCCGGCACGCTCGCAGGCCGCCACGATCTGCTGGCCCTCCTCGACTGAGGCCGCCAGTGGCTTCTCGATCAGCATGTGCACGCCGGCCTCAGCGAGCCGCAGCGCGACGGGCAGATGCTCCTCCGTCGGCAGTGCGACGATCGCCATGTCGAGCGGCCCTTGGGCGAGCAGCTCGTCCAGCGTCGCGAACACGAGCGCCGGGTCGCGCACCGCGTCGTTGCGGTCCCCGAGCGGGTCGACCGCCCCGGCGAACGTGACGCCGGGCAGCGACTGGAGGATGCGGGCGTGATGGCGGCCCATCATGCCGAGCCCGAGCGTGGCTGCGCGCAGCACGCGGGGGAGCTTATCGGGCGCGCTTTCGGCGTTGCCGGTACGCCGGTGCGCGCATGCTCCCCCGCGAGAGCCTCATCGTGTGACGGGGGCGGGCAGCGCTTCGTGGTGGGGTGGCCGCAGGGGGCTCTCGCGGAGGACATTGCGCGCCCGGCTGATCACCACGCCCAGTGCCCAGGCGCCTGGCTGCCGGCGCTGCTGGTCAGCCGCGTCCTCGGCTCCGCATGCGGGCCGCGTAGGCTTCCGCGCGTGACCGACGCTCCAGGCCTCGTGCTTTCTCCGTCCGCGCGCGTCGGTGCCGGCGTCGTCTTCGGTGCGCACGTCGTTGTCCACGACGGCGTGGAGATCGGTGATGGCGTCGTGGTCGAGGACGGTGTGGTGCTCGGCAAGGTGCCGCGGCTCGCGCCCGGCTCGGCTGCGGCGGGCGCGGTCGCCCCGCTCGTGATCGGCGAGGGGGCGACGATCTGCTGTAGGGCGATCGTGTTCGCCGGCGCGACGATCGGCGCCGGCGTGATCGTCGGAGACCAGGCGTTCGTGCGCGAGCGCTCTGTGGTCGGGGAGCGGAGCGTGATCGGGCGCGGATCGGTCGTCGACAACGACGTGACCGTTGGCGCGCGCGCGAAGGTGCAGACGAACGTCTACCTGACGGCGTTCTCGGTCGTTGAGGACGACGTCTTCATCGGTCCGTGTGCGATGACGACGAACGACGACGCGATGGGACGGCTGACGCCGGGAACGCCGCTGCGCGGTGCCACGCTGCGCCGCGCCTGCCGCATCGGCGGCGGAGTCGTCCTTACGCCGGGCGTCGAGGTCGGCGAGGAGGCGTTCGTCGCTGCCGGCGCGGTCGTCACGCGCGACGTGCCCGCGCGTGCGGTCGTGATGGGCGTCCCCGCGCGCGTCGTGCGCGAGGTCCCCGACGGGGACCTGATCGAGCGCTGGCGCTAGGCGGGCCCGGCCGCCGGCCTCTCCGCTGCCGGCTTCGCCTCCGCGCGGCTCGCTGCAGCGGCGCACGTGCCGCCGGCTCGCTCTGTGCGCCGAGACGCCTCTACGCCGCCGCGACGGCCTTGCCGGGCACCGTCTCGAGCCCGGCCTCCGTCCACACCGTCTGCTCGCGGCCCGGGCCGACGCCGATCATCACGACCGGCACGCCGAGGAACTCCTCGATGAAGGCGAGATAGCTGCGCGCGTTCTCCGGCAGGTCGTCCTCGCTGCGCGCCTCGCCGATGTCCTCGATCCAGCCGGGCAGTTCGACGTACTCGCCCTTCGCGTGGTGCAGCACGCTCTGGTGGTACGGGAAGTGATCGAACTCGGCCCCGTCCTCGCCGCGGTAGCGGGTGCAGACCTTGATCGTGTCGAGCCCGGTCAGCACGTCGAGCTTCGTCACGACGAGCGCTGTCAGCGAGTTGATGCGCGCCGCGTAGCGCAGCGCCACGAGGTCGAGCCAGCCAACGCGGCGTGAGCGCCCGGTCGTGGTGCCGAACTCGCCGCCCTTCTGGCGCAGCTGCTCGCCGAGCTCGTCGTCCAGCTCGGTCGGGAACGGTCCCGAGCCGACGCGCGTCCCGTACGCCTTCGTGATCCCCCACACCTCGTCGATGTCCTTCGGGCCGACGCCGCTGCCGATGCAGGCGGAGGCGGCGATCGGGTTCGAGGAGGTGACGAACGGATACGTGCCGTGGTCGATGTCGAGCAGCGCGCCCTGCGCGCCCTCGAAGATCACGGTCGCGTCGTCGTCGAGCTTGTCCCACACGAGCTTGGTCGTGTCCTGGATGTGCTCGGACAGGCGGTGGCCGTATGCGAGGTACTCCTCCGTGATCGCCTGCAGGTCGAGCCGCGGGTCACGCGCGAACGGGCGCAGCGACAGCCGCTTGGGCTCCAGCGCCGCGACGATCTTCTGCTTGAGGATCTTCTCGTCCAGCAGGTCCTGCACGCGGATGCCGATGCGCGACGCCTTGTCGGCGTAGCAGGGGCCGATCCCGCGGCGCGTCGTGCCGATCTTCAGTTTGCCCAGCCTCGCCTCGCCCGCGTCGTCGAGCATCAGGTGGTAGGGCATGATCATGTGCGCGTTGGCGGAGATCCGCAGCCCGCTCGTGTCGACGCCGCGCCCGCGCAGCTCGTCCAGCTCGTCAGTGAGGACCTTCGGGTCGATCACGACGCCGTTGCCGATGATGCAGAGCTTGCCCGGATAGAGGATCCCCGACGGCATCAGGTGCAGCTTCCAGGTCTCCCCGTGGCGCACGATCGTATGGCCAGCGTTGTTGCCGCCCTGGAAGCGCACGACCGCATCCGACCGCTCGGCGAGCAGGTCGGTGATCTTTCCCTTGCCCTCATCGCCCCATTGGGCGCCCACGATCACGATGCCTGGCATGGCGGGAGACAGTGTAGGGAGCCTTGCGTGGTTGCCGCTTCGTGCTTCCTGGGCCCGTGTGTTGTCGGTACGCCGGCGCGCGCAATGCTCCCCCGCGAGAGCCTCTACGTGTGACGGGGTTGGCGCTGCTCCGTGTCTGTGGGATCCGCAGGGGGCTCTCGCGGAGGACATTGCGCGCCCGGCTGCCCAGCACCGCCCGGGCCCCGGCGCAGGACCGCGGGCCTCCAGGCTCCTACACCGGCCCCCGCGCGGCGGCATCGGCGTGGGCTTTCGCTACCCGCGCCCGGGCGTCCCAGCCAGCCAAGAGCGGGCGGGGTCCATGCCTCTGACGACCGGGCGTGGTGGGCAGCCGGGCGCGGCGTGTCCTCGCGAGACCCCCCTGCGGGCGTCCACTCACGCGGCGACGCGCCAACTCCAGTTCACGTGAGGGTCTCGCGAGGGAGCACGGCCGCGCACCGGCGTACCACCCACAACCCGGGCACCGGGCTTAGGCCCCGAACCGATCCCCAGCAAAGTTCATGAACTTGGGGTACTCCTTCTGGAACGTCAGCACCACATCCCCCAGCGCGCCGTTGCGGTGCTTGGAGATGATGATGTCGGCCTCGCCTTCGCGCTCGGACTCTCTGTCGTAGTACTCGTCGCGATAGATGAACATCACGAGGTCGGCGTCCTGCTCGATGTTCCCCGACTCGCGCAGGTCGGACAGGATCGGTCTCTTGTCGGTGCGGGACTCGACGGCGCGGCTGAGCTGCGAGAGCGCGATGACCGGCACCTCGAGCTCGCGGGCGAGGATCTTCAGTCCGCGGCTCATCTGGCCGACCGCCTCGACCCGGTTCTCGATGCGGCTGTCCGCGCGCATCAGCTGGAGGTAGTCGAGGATGATCAGGCCGAGCCCGTTCTCGCTCTGCTGGTGCAGCCGTCGCGCCTTCGCGCGCAGCTCGAGGATCCCGATGTCCGACGAGTCGTCGACGTACAGCGGCGCGTCTGACAGACGCTGGCACGCCTCGAGGATTCTCGGCCAACGGTTCTCCGCCACACGCCCCTTGCGCAGCTCCTCACCGCGAATCCGCGCCTGCGAGGCGACGAAGCGCTGCGCGAGCTCCGCCTCCGACATCTCCAGCGAAAACAGCGCGACCGGCTTGCCATGTTCCAGTGCGGCGTTCTCCGCAATATTGGTGACAAGCGCTGATTTTCCCATCGAGGGTCGTGCCGCCAGGATGATCAGGTTGCCGGGCTGGAAGCCGCCGGTGATCTCGTCGAGATCCTTGTAGCCGGACGGGGTGCCGGTGAGGGCGGTGGACTCCAGCGAGAGCCGGTGCAGCTTGTCCATCTCGTCGTGCAGCACCTCGCCGACGGCGCGGAAGTCCTTCTGGCGGTCGTCGTGGCCGACCTCGAGGATGTCGCGCTCGGCCCACTCGACCAGCTCCCGCGCTGGCGCCTCGTGGTTCCAGACGTTCGCCTGGATCTGCTGCGTCGTCGTCAGCAGGCGCCGCAGCAACGCGTTGCTCTGGACGATGCGCGCGTACTCGCGCACGTTGCCCGCGGCCGGCGCCGCGCCGGCGAGCGCGTCAACCGTGGCGGGTCCGCCGACCTGCTCCAGCTGTCCCGCTTGCCGCAGATGCTCGGTGACGGTGAGCACGTCGATCTCGCGGCTCTCCTCGTAGAGCTCGAGCATCGCCCGGTAGATCGTCGCGTGTTGCTCGCGGTAGAAGTGCTCCGGGTGCAGTCCCTCGTTGATGACGAGCCCGTAGAGCGTCGTATCCGCCAGCAGGATCGCCCCCAGGACCGACTGCTCGGCCTCGAGATTGTGCGGGGGGAGGAGGGCGGGGTTGTGCTGTTGCTCGATCGCGGACATGGTCAGCTGTCGTCTCGCGTCGGGCGCACGGCGACCGACGCTATCTGCGCATTAGCAACCACGTCGGACGGAATGCTGCACTTTGCGGGATCGGATGTGTGGGAGCCGTGCAACAGCGGTCGGAACGACAACGCGCCGCGGAGGCCGCGGCGCGTTCAACGAGATGAGGCTGTGATGGCCGACGGATGCCGGCCGAAGCTCTGCGAACTACTTCTGCTCAACGACCATCGTCTTGATGGTCGCGTGGACGCCGTCCTCGATCTCGACGACGACCATGTGCGTCCCGATGTGCCGAATCGGCTCCTCGAGGTGCACCTTGCGCTTGTCGACCTTGATGCCGCGTGCGTCGCGGATCGCGTCGCTGATGTCCTGGGCGGTGACGGAGCCGAAGAGCCGACCGTCGTCGCCAGCCTGCTGCTCGATCGTGAGGACCGTCTTGCCGAGCAGCGCAGCGTTCTCCTGCGCACGCGACTTCGCCTCACGCTCGGCCCGCTCAGCGGCGGATCTGCGCTCCTGCGCCGCTTCCAGTGCGCCCTTCGTGGCCGGCTGGGCGAGCTTGCGCGGGATCAGGTAGTTGCGCAGGTAGCCCGCCGAGACGTCGACGACCGTGCCGCGCTCGCCGAGCTGCTCGACGTCCTGCGTGAGGATCGCCTGCGGCATCGGGCTACCGGTCCTCGCGATCGCGGTCGCGATCGCGGCGACCGCCGCCTGCGCGCTCGTTCGCCGGCTCGGCGACGTACGGAAGCAGCGCGAGCTCGCGCGCACGCTTGACTGCCGTCGCAACCTGACTCTGATGACGACGGCAGGCCCCGGTGATGCGACGCGAGCGGATCTTGCCCCGTTCGGAGATGAACCGCCGCAGCGCGCCGAGGTCCTTGTAGTCGACCTGGTCGATCTTTTCCTTGCAGTACGGGCACGGCTTGCGTCGACCGGAGCCCGGACCGCCCTTCTTGTCACGCCGCCTCGTGGGGCGCCTACGTTGCTTTGCCACTCGGCCTTACCTCGTTGAAGTCGTCAGCGGTCCCTAAAACGGGATGTCGTCGTCAGCGGTGGAAGCGGGCGCTGCCGGGGCGGACTGGAAGTCCCGATTGTCGATCGGGACGTCGCCTCCCCCCGTCGTGGCGACGGGAGCTCCGGAGAACCCGTTCCCGGCGCCGGCGTCGTCACGCCCGCCAAGAAACTGCACGGAATCGGCGATGATATCGATTGCCTGGCGCTTTTGCCCATCTCTCTCGTACTCGCGCCACTCGAGGCGGCCATCGATGGCGACCGGACGCCCCTTCGCGAGGTAGCGCGCGCAGTTCTCGCCTTGCGCTCCCCAGACCGTCACGTCGAAGTAGTTGGGCTTGTCCTCCCACTCGCCAGAGGATCCCTTGCGTCGCGTGTTGCACGCGATTCGCAGGCTGCAAACGGACATGCCGCTCGGCAGCGAGCGCAGCTCGGGGTCCCGTGTGAGGTTCCCGGTCATCACGACACGGTTGATGTTGGTGGCGGCCATGAGGCTCCTTTCAGCGGCAGATGCTCAGCGGCGACCGAGTGTACGCAGCAGTCGGCCGTGCACTGATGTCATAGCCGGAAACTGCGCGGAAACGTGACACAACGCCGTGAGCGGCGCGTGTAACCGCGTGAGATCCGTTACGCCTCGGCGCCTGCGGGCGCCGGCTCGGGCTCGCCGACAGCGACGGCGACCGGCTCCTGCAGCGTCGGCTCCGGCGGCGGCGGGGTGCCGGGCGTGACCTTGATGATCCGGTGGCGCAGCACGCCGTCCGTGATCTTGAGGTTGTAGCTCAGCGTCTCCACGACTGCCGGCGGACCGCTGAACTGCAGCAGGTGGTAGTCGGCGTCGACCGTGTGATCGATCTCGAACGCGAGTCTGCGCACGCCCCAGTCCTGCTTCAGCTCGACCGTGCCACCGCCGTCGGTGATCGTCTGCTCGACGTCCGCGAGGATTCTCGCGCGGCGCTCGTCCTCTGCCGAAGTGGCGAGGAGGACCATGAGGTCGTAGATGGGAGGAAGTGGAGCCATGGCTGATTGAAGTGCGGCGGGCACTATACCAACGGGGGCGAGATCTGCCGCCCGCGGTCCTCTGACCCCTTATGCCCTCAACTCCCCGCGGCCGCAATGCGGCCACTACCGCCGCCGTCGTCCTCGCCGTTCTGCTGGCCCTCATCTGGCTCCGCTCATCGGGCGATGGCGCGCCTTCCGTGCCCGTGGGGCTGCCGGCTTTGTCGGTTCCGGCGGCTGTCGCGGAACCTGTGGACTCGGCCGGGCTTGGGCAGGGAGGGGGAGCGGAGGCTGAGCCTCCGAGCGCCGCTGGCGAGGGCGACCGGCCCGGCGGTGCGACAGCGAGCGGTCGGGCCGGCGATTCGGCCGCGCGCGAGCGAGGTGGCGATGTGAAGCGGCGTGGGCGGTTGCGCAGTACGGCCCCGACGGGGCGGCGGCGAGGGGGAGGCCACCGGGGCCGGGCAGGCGACCAGCCAGGCCGACGCGAGCACGCCGATCGGGCGGGTGGCGATGAGGACGCACGTGCGCGCCGCAAGCCGCGTGCGCGCGCCCGGAGTCGACAGGACCCGCCCGCCGCGGCGCCGGTGCCCGAGGCGGGGAGCGGCCCCGCCGGCAGCCCGCCGCCGGCGAGCGCGCCGGCGCCCCCTCCGGCGCCGGTGCCACGGCAGCCCACGCCCGAGTTCGCGATCGGCTGAGTCCGCGCCGAGCAAGCGTCCTGCCCTGAGCTGGCAGGACCGAGACTGGGCCAGGAAGCTTCGGGCGGCGGACGGGTCGGAGCGTACGAAACCAGACGCGGCGGCCCGCTTAGGCCCGCGCCTCGGCCTTCTTGCGGATGTCCGCGAGCTGCTCGTCGATCCAGTCGCCCGGGTCTCGCTGCGTGACGATCCGTTCCAGTCCGGCCATGCGCCGCTGGCGCTCGGCGGCATCCATCGTCAGCGCGGCGTGGATCGAGTCGGCCAGCTCCTGGATGTCGAATGGGTTGACCGACAGCGCGAACTCGCCGAGCTCCTCATGCGCGCCGGTGTTCTCCGACAGGATTGAGACGCCAGCGCGCTCGTTCACGAGCGGGCCCTCCTTCGCGACGAGGTTCATGCCGTCGAACATCGCGTTGACGAGCAGCACGTCGTAGTGCTTGTAGGCCGCGACGGCCTCCTCGAGGTCGTCGCGCAGCTTGAGGTGGATCGGCATCCAGTCGGGCGTGCCGTGCCGGTGGTTGACGACCGCGACGACCGCCTCGATCCGCTCGAGGTACTCGGCGTACTCCGGCACGTCGGTCCGTGACGGCATCAGCTGGGCGATGAACGTGACGCGCTCGCGGAACTCGGGGTGCTGGTCGAGGAAGACGTCGAACGCGGTGAAGCCGCGCAGCACGTTCTTCGACAAGTCGGCGCGGTCGACGCGCAGGATCAGGTGGTCGCGGCGGCGACGCAGCAGCTCGCGCTCGAACTCGTCCGTACGCGGTCGTTTTGCGACGGCGCGCGTCGCGTCGGCGTCGATCGGGAGCGGGTAGGCGCGCACCCATACCTCGCGCCCCTCGAACTCGACGACGCCGCGATCGAAGTCGACCTCGAGCTCCATCAGGTCGCGGCAGCACTGCAGGAAGTTGCGCCGGTAGGAGCGCGTGTGGAAGCCGATGATGTCGTTCGCGAGCAGGCCGCGGTAGAGCTCCTCGCGGATCGTCGCCGGCAGCACGCGCCACGCATCCGACTGCGTCCATGGGATGTGGATGAAGTGGTGCAGGAAGACATCCGGACGCATCTTCCGCACGAGCGCCGGCAGCGTGTAGAGGTGGTAGTCGTGGACCATCACGACGGGGTCCGTCTCGCCCTCGATCTCGTCGAGCACCGCACGCGCGAGGTCCTCGTTGACGACGTTGTAGCCGAACTCGAACGCCTCGACCTCTTCGCGGCGGATGTCCGGCGCGTTCGACAGATCCCACAGGTAGTGCTGGATGAACCACAGCATCGGGTTCGCGAAGACGTTGTAGAAGCGGTCGTACGCGTCTGGGTCGGACGCGACGAGGCGCACGTGGTAGGTGCCGCCGTCGGGCAGCTCGACGGCGAAGGGGCGGCTGTCGTGCTGGCGTGACGCGACGATGTCCTCGTCCGTCATCGCGGAGGCGATCCAGACCGCCTCGCGGTGCGAAGCGAGCCCCGTCAGTGCCGTCACGAGTCCGCCCGTGCCACGCCGCGCCTCTCCGTCGGGCCCGAACGTGACCGGGCCGCGGTTGGAGACGAGGACGAGCGGGGCGGAGCCGGTAGGGCTCAGGAGCCCTGCCCCTCCAGCGCGGTGATCATCCGCAGCCAGTCGCGCAACAGGCGCGGCATCAGGAAGTGGCGGCGCACGTGCTCCTTGCCGGCGCGGCCGAGCCGCCGCCCGAGCGCGGGATCGGCCAGGACCTCCAGCGAGCGCGCGGCGCAGTCCTCGACGCTGTCGACGAGGAAGCCGGTGACGCCGTCCTCCACCTGCAGCGGGATGCCGCCGACGTTGCCGCCGATGAACGGCCGCGCCTTCCAGATCGCCTCGGAGACGGTCAGGCCGAAGCCCTCGCGCGTCGACTTCTGGATCAGCACGGCCGCATGCGACTGGAACGCGTTGACCTCGATCGCGCCGACGTTGTTGAAGTTGTTGAGGATGTGGATGTCCGGGTCGCGGTCGGCGTGAGCGATCGTCGCGTTGAAGAAATCCCAGCCCTCGGGGTCGTCGGTCGCCATCGAGCCGACGAGCGCGAGCTGCACCTCCGGCATCTGCTCCTTCACGACGCGATACGCATCGATTACCCCGAGCGGATCCTTCCACGGGTCGAAGCGCGAGACCTGGCACATCAGCGGCCGGTCGACGTCGATGCCGAACTGCTCGCAGATGTAGACCGAGTCCTCGGGCGAGAACGCCATGTTCTTCGGCGCGAGCGGGTCGATCGCCGGCGGGACGATGTTGATCTGCCCCTCCATCCCGGTCGGGACGTACTGCTGCATGTGGAAGACGGACGCGGGATAGGTCTTGATGTACGGCAGCAGGCGCTCGATCGTGGCCGGGTTCGGCGTCGAGAGGTCGATGTGGCAGCGCCAGATCCAGTGGCGCGACTTCTCCGGGGCGAGACTGAGCAGCGCGGCCGGCTGCGGGTCGTGCACGATGCAGGTGTCCCAGCCTCTGGAGAGCTCGCGCGCGTTCATCTCGTTGTAGCGGCGCCATGCGTCCCACTGCTCGTCGGTGAGGTCCTGCGGGCTGCCCTGCAGCGCGTTGTGCATCACCTTGGTCGCGTTGAAGAACTCCTCGCGGCCGTAGATGACGTGCCACTCGACGTCGAGGCCGACGTCTCTCATCAGCGGCACGAGCGTGTAGAGGATCTCTGAGACGCCTCCGCCAAAGGCGGTCGCAGACAGGTGCAGGACGCGCTTGCCCTTCAGCGGCTCCGCGAGCTCGTTGATCTCCTCGACGAGGGAGCGACCGACGATGCTGGCGTAGTCCGCGAGCGTCTTGTGTCCGACGGCGATGGGTTGGAGCATCAGGCTTTGGCTCGCTCGGCTCGGGACGGGAGGGCTGAGGCGCGCGGACGATAGCGAATCGCCCACTCGACCCTGTCATCGGCTGCTAGGTCGGAAGCTCAAGCGTGAAGACGGTGCGCCCTGGGCGCGACTCGACGCCGAGCCGCCCGTTCATGCGCTCCGCCAGCTCGCTCGCGATCGCGAGGCCAAGGCCGGAACCCTGCGCGTCGTCAGACGTGTAGAAGGGCTCGAAGATCTGCGACAGCGCGGCCCGCGCGATGCCGCGGCCGTGGTCGCGCACCGAGAGGCAGGCGAAGCCGTTGTCGCGCGCCGCCGAGACGACGATGTTCGTGCCCGGCGTCGTGTGCGTGACCGCGTTGTCGATCAGGATCCGCGCGATCTGCGCGACCCGCACCGGGTCGCACTGAGCCTCGACCGGTGCGCCGGGGAGGCGCACCTCCAGGTGCGAGTCGTGCTGGGCGAGCACCGGCTCGAACTCGGAGCTGACCGAGCGCGCGAGCTCCGCGAGGTCGACCGGCTCGGGTCGCAGTTCCAGGGAGCCGGCCTCCAGGCGGGACAGGTCGAGCAGGTCGACGGACAGCTTGGCGAGGCGGTCAACCTGCTGGCGCACCTGGGCGAGGAAGCGCGCGCGGGTCTCCTCGTCGAGCTCCTCGTCCTCAAGCAGCTCGACGAAGCCGCCGAGCGAGAAGAGCGGCGTGCGCAGCTCGTGCGATGCGGTCGCGATGAACTGCTTGCGCGCGCGGTCGAGCTGGGCGAGCTGGCGCTGCATGTCGTTGAAGGCGACCGCGAGCTGGCCGAGCTCGTCGTCGGAGTCGACCGGGATCGGGCGCGAGAAGTCGCCCGCGGCGACCTGCTCCGCCGCCTTCTCCAGCCGCTTGACGCGCTGGGCGAGCGCACGCGCGATCAGCCAGCCGGCGGCGACCGCGAGCGTGAGCGACAGCGCGCCGGCGACGAGGATCTGCGCGCGTACGATCGCGACGTTGCGCTCGACGTCCGCCATCGGCGTCGAGTAGACGGCGACCTCCTGGACGCGTCCGTCCTCGCGCAGTGGCACCGCCACCTCGGCCATCGGGCCGTCGGCAGAGACCTCCGAGCCGCTCGCGACGAGGCCGCTGCGGGCCGCCTCGTCGGCCGTCGGCAGCGCCAGCTCGGGCAGCGCGGGGTCGCTCGAGTCGGTGATCGTGCCCGGCACCGGCTTCCCGCCGACGCGACTGATCCGCAGCAGCGTGATGCGCGCGTTCGCGGCGTCGCTCGCCCCTCGCACGACTCTCGCGACGTTGGTATTAGGCAGGCTTCCGCCGACCGTGGCCGCGATCTGCTCCACCGTCTGTCTCGCAGACGTCTCCAACTGCGAGAGCTTCTCGTCGCGCAGGCGCGACTGCAGCTGCGGCACGACGTAGAGGTAGAGCACGCCGATCGCGGCGAGTGTGATCGCGAAGAAGAGGAAGGTGAGGCGGTTGCGGAGCGAGCGCATCTGCGAGGCGCGGCGACGGACTTGCGAGGCGGGTGAGTGGGCCGGGGGAGGCGCCCTCCGCTAGTCGTCCGTGTCGCGGAAGCGGTAGCCGACGCCGCGCACGGTGAAGAGGTATTGCGGCTCCTTCGGGTCGCGCTCGAGCTTCTCGCGCAGATGGCGGATGTGCACGTCGATCGTGCGCGGATCGCGATAGGCGGAGTCGCCCCACACGCGCGCCAGCAGCATGTCGCGCGTGAAGACGCGTCCGGGGCTGCGCGCGAGCGTCAGCAGGATCTCGAACTCGACGAAGGTCGTCGCGATCGTCTCGCCCTGGAGCCACACGGCGCGCTTGTCGGGATCGATCCGCAGCTCGTGGTGCTCGAGCGCGGCGCCGTCGCCGTCGGCTGCGCGCGACAGCTCGGAGCGGCGCAGCGCGGCCTTCACGCGGCTGCGGAACTCGCGCATCGAGAACGGCTTGGTGATGTAGTCGTCGGCGCCGATCTCCAGCCCGACGACCTTGTCGATCTCCTCCGACTTTGCCGTCAGCATGATGATCGGGACGGCGCTTCGACTGCGCAGGCGACGGCACACCTCGAGGCCGTCGAGCTTGGGCAGCATCACGTCGAGCACGACGAGGTCGAACGGACGCTCGTCAAAGCGGTCGAGCGCCTCACGGCCGTCGACTGCCTGCACGACCTCGTAGCCGTCTCTCCGCAGCGGGTAGGACAGCAAGGTCTGGATCGATTGCTCGTCGTCGACGAGCAGAATGCGGGTAGATCGCTCGGCCATGGCGTGCTTGAAGCCTAGTCCGCTGAACGTAGACGTACTACCTAAATTCCCAGGGGGTCTCGCCGGGACGGCCCCGACGGCGCACGTGGATAACCTGCCGCTGTGCTCGATCCGCGGATCTACCGGGCCGGATTCCTTCCGATCCTGTTCGCGCTCGTGCTTGTCGGCTTCTCGCTGCGGGAGCCCCCGCATCCGCTGACGGCGTCGCTTGCCCCGGATGCGTTCGACGGCGCCGCGGCATTCCGTCAGCTCGACAGACTGGCGGCCGCGGCGCCTCTGCGTCGCCCTGGGTCGCCCGGCGACCGGCTCGTGGCGCAGCGTGTCGAGGAGACGCTGCGCACGAACGGCTTCCGCGTCGACGTGCGGCGCGCCACAGCGGAGACGGTCGACGGCAGCCGCGAGCTGGAGACGGTCGTCGGCGAGCGTGCCGGCTTCTCGAATCGCCGGATTCTTGTGATCGCCCATCGCGACGCGCTCGGCCGCGGCGCGCGCGCGGAGCTGTCGGGCACCGCTGCGCTGATGGAGCTGGCGCGCGTGCTCGGTGGCCGGACGCTCGGGCGTACGCTCGTGCTCGCGTCGACGAGCGGCGGCACTGCGGGTCTCGCGGCGGCCGAGCAGCTGGCGCAGAAGCCGGGCGGACCTGTGGATGCGGTGCTCGTGCTTGGGGACCTGGCCGGAACGCGCACCGACCGTCCGCTGGTCGTCCCGTGGTCCCTGTCGACGGCGCTCGCGCCGCTCGAGCTGCGGCGCACGGTCGAGTCGGCCTTGACGGCCGAGGCGCGGATGCGCCCCGGGACCGTGTCGCCGAGCGTGCAACTCGCGCGGCTCGCGTTCCCGCTCACGCTCGGCGAGCAGGGGCCGTTCAACGCGCAGGGACTCGGCGCGGTACTGCTGTCGGCGAGCGGTGAGCGTGCTCCCGCCGCGGACGCGCCGGTCTCGGCCGAGCGATTGACCGCGTTCGGTCGCGCGGCGCTGCGCAGTGTGGGCGCGCTTGACGGCGGCGGCGATCTGCCGGGCAGCGAGCCGTACATGCTGCTTGAGCACAAGGTGCTGCCGTCGTGGTCCGTCCGGCTGCTGGCGATCGCGTTGATGGTGCCGGTGCTGCTCGCAGCCGTCGATGCGTTCGCGCGCGTGCGCCGTCGCCGCGAGCGCGTCGGCATGTGGCTCGGCTGGGCCGCGCTGAGTGTGCTGCCGTTCCTGCTCGCAGCGCTGGTGGCGATCGGCCTGTTCCGCACCGGCCTGATCGAGGCGGCGCCGGATGCACCGGTCGCCGGCCTTGCGTCGGCGCCGAATGCTGCGGCGCTCGCGAGCATCGCGATCGTGCTGCTGCTCGGGTGGTTCGGGCTGCGGCCGCTGCTCCTGAGACTCGTGGGCGTCGAGGGCGAGGTGGGTGGAGGAGGAGCGGCGACGGCGATCGTGCTCGTCATGTGCGCCGCGACGCTCGCCGTGTGGATCGGGAACCCGTACACGAGCCTGCTGCTGATCCCGGCGCTCCACCTGTGGCTGCTCGCGATGGCTCCTGAGACGCGTCTGCGCCGCCCGGCGGCGCTCGCGCTGTGGGCGCTCGGCCTGGTGGCGCCGCTGCTGGTCGCGTACGCCTGCTGCCGCCAGTTCGGACTCGACCCGCTCGAGCTCGCCTGGATGGTCACGCTGCTCGTCGCGGGCGGAGCTCTCTCGCTGCTGACGGTGCTCGTCTGGAGCGTGGTGCTCGGCTGCACCGCCGCCGTGCTCGTGGTCGTGCTGCGCGGGTCCGGCGCCGACGCCGCCCCGGCCGCCCCGATCACGGTCCGCGGCCCGAAGACCTACGCCGGCCCCGGCTCGCTGGGCGGGACCGAGTCCGCCCTGCGGCGATGAGCCCCGCCTGAGCCCCGCCTGACCCGCGCGTAGGATGCTGCGTCGATGAGGCGCACGCTGCGGGCAATCTCGACCGTCTTGATCGTGGCGGGCGTGCTGATGATCGCCGACGCCGGGATCACGCTCGCGTGGCAGGAGCCGGTCTCCGCGCTGCTGGCGCGCATCGAGCAGAACAAGCTCTCCGGACAGTTGGACAAGATCGAGGCCGCGCCGCCCACGCGCGTGCAGCGGCGGGTCCTGAGAGCGCTCGACACGCAGAGACGCCGGATCGCATTCCTTGCGCGCGAGGCGCGTCGAACGGCGCAGACCGGCGATCCGATCGGCCGCATCGCGATCCCGAAGATCGGCGGCGACTTCGTCGTCGTGCAGGGAACCGACAGCGCGACGCTGCGCAAGGGCCCCGGCCACTATCCGTCGACGACCTTCCCCGGGCTGCCCGGGACGGTCGCGATCGCCGGCCATCGCACGACGTACCTCGCGCCGTTCCGCAAGGTCGACGAGCTGAAGCACGGCGACCGGATCGTGCTGACGATGCCCTACGCCCGCTTCACCTACGCGGTCGAGCGGACGCAGATCGTCGAGCCGACGGCGCTGTGGGTCACGAGAGACGTCGGCTACCAGCGGCTCGTGCTGTCCGCCTGTCATCCGCTCTACAGCGCGGCGCAGCGGATCATCGTGTTCGCCCGCTTGCAGCGCGCCGTGGCGCTTGGCGCCGCGAGACGCGGCTGAACAAACGACGGCGTTCGTCAGGACCCCTGGCTTTGAGCAGGGGGACCCTGGTGGCCGGACGTCCGATGTTGCGGAAGTGTTCTCACGCCGCGTGCGGGTCCTCCCGATACCGACTGCAACGACGGGCACGGGCGAAGAACGCGGATGCGGGTCCGCGGTGCGTGCCATCCGGCGTGTCCGGGAAAGTCGTGGCAGGGAACGCATGGACGACGAGAACACCACCAAAATGAGGATCACCGAGCTCAAAGCGCAGATCGAGCGCGCTGCCTACGACGTGGACGTCGAGGCGGTGGCGGAGGCGTTCGTCTCCCGCATGCTCGCCGTGCACGGCGCGCTGCGTCGTGCCGACGTACGTGCCCTGCTTGGGGACGCTGCGCTCGACGAGATGCGCCTCACCGCGTAGTGACGTCGCCCGTAGGTCTCCGCTTGCGGTGACCGAAGGGCGAAAGTCGTTTCGTAGGTCTCCGCTTGCGGTGACCGATTGGCGAAACGCGGCCTACAGCTCGTGCTCGAAGCCGCGCAGCGCCATGCCGCGCGGCCCGAGGTCGAGCGCCGGCTCGCCGTCCTCGACGGTGCCGATCCACGTGAGCGGCGCCGCCGCCTCCGCTGCGCGACGCGCCTCGGGCGGCACGCAGACGCACAGCTCGTAGTCCTCGCCGGCCGTCGCCGCGAACGCGGCTGGGTCGCGCCCGAGCGTCCGCGCCACGTCGTCGACGCCGGGAGCAAGTGGCAGCCGCTCGAGGTCGACGATCAGGCGCGCGCCGCTGCGCTGGGCGAGATGGCGCGCGTCGGTCGCGAGCCCGTCCGAGAGGTCGATCATCGCGTGCGCGCCTGCGGCCGCGAGTGCGCAACCCTCGGCCAGTCGCGGCAGCGGGCGCAGGTAGCGCTGCACGAGCTGCGGCATCCCGTGCGCGCGGCCCTGGAGGATCGCGAGTCCCGCACCGGCGTCGCCGAGTGTGCCGGTCACCCCGACGAGGTCGCCGGGTTGGGCGCCGTCGCGGCCGACCAATGCGGCCGCGTCATCTGCCCAGCCGACGACCGTGACGGCGAGCACCAGCGCCGGACCTCGCGCGACGTCGCCGCCGGCGATCGTGACGCCGCTCGCGGTGGCGAGCGTCTGCGCCGCGCGGAACAGCTCGAGCACGTCGTCCTGTCCGAGGCCGGTCGGGAGCACGAGTGCGAGGTAGGCCTCACCCGGATCCGCGCCCATTGCGGCGAGGTCTGACAGGGCGCCGGCCAGTGCACGGTGCCCAGCGTCGGCGAGCGTGGCCGTCCCGTCCGCGAGCGAGGGGAAGTGGACGCCCTCGACCATCGTGTCGACGGACGTCACGGCGAAGGCGCGGCCGCGCACGACGGCCGCGTCGTCGCCGAGCCAGCGCACGACGCGCGGGTCGTCGTGCACGAGCACGCGCTCCAAGGCCTCGATCAGCGCCAGCTCACGCACGGGTGGCGGAGGCGGAGCGGACGGAGAGGCGAGCGGCGGTGCGGATCAGCGGTGGCGGTAGACGATGCGCGCGCGATCGAGGTCGTACGGCGACAGCTCGCAGCGCACACGGTCGCCCGGAAGGATGCGGATGCGGAAGCGGCGCATCTTGCCGGCGACATGGCCGAGGACGACATGGTCGTTGTCGAGTCTCACGCGGAACATCGCGTTCGGGAGGGCCTCGATCACCTCGCCCTCAAGCTCGACTTTTTCTTCCTTTGGCACGCGGGGAACCGTACCAGCGATCAGCGCATCGGCGCGTATCAGCCGGTTGGGGCGCCGGCGCCGCCGCCCTGGCTCGGAGCGGGGGCGGCCGGCGGGGGGCTCTGCGGCGCCTGCTGCGGCGGATGCGCATAGGCGTCCGGATTCGGATTCGTGCCGCCGCCGGTCGGCGTCGTCGTGTCCGGCGTGGTCGTCGTTCCGTCGGTCGTCGTGTCGTCTGTCGAGTCGCTGCTCGAGCTGTCGTCGGCCGAGCCGGCGTACGTGTCGAAGTAGGAGGAGCCCTGGAACGGCTCCTTCGGCGCCGGCCAGTCGCCGCAGTAGTCACCCTTCGCGACGGTCATGAAGTCGTGCCAGATCGGTGCGGCGATCGTGCCGCCGAAGACGGAGCTGCCGAGCGTCGTCGTCTCGTTCGGGTAGCCGACCCACACCGCCGTCGAGAGTCTGGGCGTGACGCCGACGAACCACGCGTCGGTGTTGTTGGACGTCGTGCCGGTCTTGCCGGCGTTCGGGCAGCCGATCCCCTGCCCGGCTGCGGTGCCGCCGGAGAGCACCGCCTCCATCGGCGGGATCACGACGGACGTCTCGCCGTCGGTGAACGTTTTCTTGCGTCTCGATCTGCCGAGGTCGTCGACTCTGCCGTCGGGGTGGACGACCTTCTCGATGCCCGTGACCGTGTTGCGCCAGCCGCCGTCAGAGACGGTCGCGAAAGCGTTCGCCATCTCAAGTGGGGAGACCCCGTATCTGAGGCCGCCGATCGACTCCGCGTAGTACGCGTCGAGGTGCGAGGTGATGCCCATGTCGTACGCGGCCTGGCGCACCTTCTCGGGGCCGAGGTCGGCGCCGAGCTGCGCGAACACCGTGTTGTCGGAGGCGGGCAGCGCGCTCGCGAGGCTCATCGAGCCGGAGTAGGAGTGGCTGTCCGTCTGCACTTCCCATGTCGGCTCCTGCGGCAGCCAGCCGGGCGCCAGGTGTCTGGAGACGTAGGACGTCGAGGCGGGATCGATCCCCATGCGCGCGGCGGCCATCAGGTCGATCACCTTGAACGTGGAGCCAGGCTGGCGGTGCGACTGCGATGCGTAGTTGAAGATCGTCGGGCCGTACGTCGCCGACGAGGCCATCGCGAGGATGTGTCCGTTGTCGGGGTCGATGGTCGCCAGCGCCGCTGACGGTGCGCCTTCGTAGCCGACATGGCTTTGGATCGACTGGCGCGCGAGCTCCTGGAATCTCAGGTTGATCGTCGTGTAGACCTTCAGCCCGCCCCGCTCGACGACGCGGCGGCCGTAGTGTCTGATCAGCTCGCTTCTGACGTAGTCGAAGAAGAACTGCTCGCGGCGGTGCGCGTAGTAGTCGCTGCGGTGCACGCCGAGCGGTTCGCCGTTCGCGGTGTCGGCCTGCTCCTGCGTGATGTAGCCGGCCTCGACCATCGCATGCAACACCTCGCCGCGGCGCTTGCGCGCGCCCGTGGGGTTGTTGAACGGGTTGTATTGCGTCGGGGCCTGCGGGAGGCCGGCGAGCAGCGCCGCTTCCGGCAGCGTGAGCGCCGACGCCGGCTTGTTGAAGAAGATGCGCGCGGCGGCCTGCACGCCGACCGCGGTCTGGCCGCCGACGGTTCCGTACGGCACGTTGTTGAGGTAGGCGACGAGCACCCACTCCTTCGAGTGCTGCTTCTCCAGCTCCTCGGCCAGCTTCGCCTCGCGGATCTTGCGCGTGAACGTCTTCTGGAAGCGCGTGTTGGGCGTGTAGAGGTTGCGCACGAGCTGCATCGTCAGCGTCGAGCCGCCCTGCTGGGCCTGGTCGGACGTGGCGTTCTTGACGGCCGCGCGCACGATGCCGACGTAGTCGACGCCGCCGTGCTTGTAGAAGCGCTTGTCCTCGATCGCGACCGTCGCGCGCTTCATCACGAGCGGGACCTGGCTGCCCGGGACGGCGCGTCGCAGCGTGTCCGCGGCGATGAAGCCGAGGCGCGTGCCGTCGGCCGCGTAGACGATCGAGACTGCCCCTTGGGGGCGCGGCTTGAGGTCTTGGATATCCGGCGTGTCCTGGACGACGCTCACGACCCAGCCAGCGAACGCGATGCCGCCCGCCGTGGCAGCGAGGATCAGCAACGTCGCGATGACGATGAGGGCGCGTCGCAGAGGACGGCCGTGGCGGCGCCGGTGGCGCCTCTGTCGCTCTCGGCGGGTCACGGGACTAAAGGGGACGTGCCGGCAGTGGGACGCCGGCGCGAACAGCGAGGAAAAGTGTAGCCAGGAGGGTGTTTCGGCCTGGTGAGTGCCTGTCCTGCCGGCCCGGCGGGGTTTCGCGCTCCGGTGACCGCAAGCGGCTACCTGCGCGCGACGTCACCTCAGCAGACCGGCCCCGCGCAGCGCGCGCAGTGCCTCGGCGCGCAGCTCGGATTCGCGTGCGGGGCGTTCCCCGGGCGGGATCGTTCCGCGCGCCACGGTGAGGCGCACGCCGTCGGTGGCGATCTCGGCGACGCGTGCGACCGGCGTCCCCTCGAGCCCTCTCAGCGCGGCCAGAGCGGCGTCGGCGTCGACCGCTGGTGCGAGCCACAGCTCGACTTCGAGCCCGACGAGTGGCTCGACGATCGTGTCGTTATGGAGGATCCCCGCGGCCAGGCGCTCGTTCGGGACGAAGATGCGCCCGCCGTCGCCGCCGCGCACGACCGTGTAGTTCAGGCGCACGTCCTCGACGGTGCCGCTCTCGTCCTCGATCGTCACGCGGTCGCCGATGCGCAGCGGCTGGGTGATCGTGAGCATCACGCCGGCGATCAGGTTCGCGAGCGTCTGGCGTGCGGCGAAGCCGATGATCGCCGCGAACAGCGCGCCGGAGGCGAGCAGCCCGGCGGCGAGGCGGCTGAGACCGCCGAACTGCGACAGCGCCAGCAGCAGCCCGATCACGACGATCGAGAGCGTGATCAGGCGGCGCAGGAAGCGCAGGCGCGTGTCGATCACCGGCGTCAGCTCGTCGCGCACGACGGCGGTAGCGAGTCTGTGGCCGCGATGCAGCAGCGCGCGGTCGACGACGATCGCGAGCACGGTCGTGCCGATGACGGTGAGCAGGGCGGTCAGCTCGTTCTTGTGCTCCTGCAGGAACGTGGTCGCGAGCATGGGAACATCGAGGCCGAGCATGGAGCGCGAGCGTACCGTCAGCCGCGGCAGTCTCCCCGCCCGCGTGAGCGTCCTTGCGCGGCGACGCGGCGCGGCCGGCCGGCGGCGTCTGCGGCCCGAGACGGCACTGGCGTGGCGCGAGGCGTGGAGCGCGCTGTGGACCTCCCGGCTTGTGGTGTGGGCCGCGGGACTGCTCGGCGTGATGTGGTTCGGCCGGGCGCCCGGCACGGCCGGCTACGACGCGCGCGGACTGACGACGCCCTTCTCCGGGTTCGGCGACCTGCTGGTCGCGCCGGCGGCGCGGTGGGACTCTGTCTGGTACCTGACGATTGCGCACGACGGCTACGGCACGGCGAGCGATCACGCGCAGGCTGCCTTCTATCCGCTCTATCCGCTGCTGATGCGAGCCGGCGGCTGGGTCGTCGGCTCGCCGCTGCTCGCTGGCGTGCTGGTCTCGCTGGCGTGCTTTCTCGGTGCACTCGTGTTGCTGCACCGCCTCGTCTCGCTCGAGCTGGGACCGCAGCATGCGCGCCCGACGCTGCTGCTCGTCGCCTTCTTCCCGACCGCCCTGTTCTTCTCGGCGGTCTATTCGGAGGCGTTGTTCCTGCTCGTGTCGGTCGGCGCCTTCCTCGCGGCACGTCAGGAGCGCTGGGCGTGGGCCGGAGCGCTCGGCGCCCTCGCTGCGCTGACGCGCAACAGCGGCGTGCTGCTGCTCTTGCCGCTGGTGCTGCTGTTTCTCTACGGCCCGCGCGCGGGTGGCGTGCTCGCCTCGGGGCGTGCCTGGTGGCTGCCGCGCTATCGCGTGACGCCGCAGATCGCTTGGCTGGCGCTCGCTCCGCTCGGCCTGGCGCTCTACCTCGCCTGGTCGGCGATCGCGCTCGGCGACGCGTTCGCGCCATTCCACGCGCAAGAGCTGTGGATGCGCCACCTGCGGCCGCTCGGCGCGGTCACCGGCGGGGTCGAGGCGGCGTGGGACGGGCTGCGCGAGCTGACGCGCGATGGGACGGCGAGACGCTACCTCGCCGAAGGCGGCGGAAGTCCGCTCGACGGAGCCAGTCAGAGCCTGATGCTGCTCGGCTTCCTCGTCTTCGCGCTTGTCGCGCTCGTGGGCGTGATCAGGCGGCTGCCGCTCGCTTACAGCGCGTACGCCGGCGTCGCGCTGCTCATAACGGTCTCCTATCCGGTCGACGGGCAGCCGCTGATGTCGCTGCCCCGCTACATCGCTGTGCTGTTCCCCTTCCAGATGTGGCTCGCGCTTTGGGCCGGGGAACGGGAGGGGCGCCTTGAGCGCGCGGTTGGCGTGAGCGCGGTGCTGCTGGGGCTGCTGGCGGCGCAGTTCGCGCGCTGGGGGTTCGTGGCGTGAGCGCGCCGCCGCCACGGGCGCTGCTGCTCGATGCGCTCGGCACGCTGGTGGAGCTGGAGCCGCCGGTCGAGCCGCTGCGGCGCGAGCTGCGCGAGCGCTTCGCGTTGGAGGTGAGCGAGGCGGAGGCACGCATTGCGCTGCGCGCCGAGATCGCCTTCTACCGCGCGCACCACGACGACGCATCGGACCGTGAGCGGCTGGAGGACCTGCGGCGGCGGGCGACGCTTGCGCTGTGCGACGCGCTCCCGGCCGCGGCGGCCGGACTGCCGCTCCCAGCGCTGACCGATGCGCTGCTGGCTGCGCTGCGCTTCCGGCCGTTCGAGGAGGTCCCCGAGGTCCTGCGCGTTGCGCGCGGGCGCGGTGTGCGGCTCGTCGTCGTCAGCAACTGGGACGTCTCGCTGCATGATGTCCTCAACGAGACCGGGCTCGCGCCGCTGCTCGACGGCGTCGTCACGTCGGCGGAGATCGGCAGTGCGAAGCCGGCCGGCGCGATCTTCGCGCGCGGGCTGGTGCTGGCGGGCGTCGACGCGGAGGAGGCGGTCCACGTCGGCGACAGCGTCGAGCACGACGTCGCCGGTGCGCTTGCGGCCGGGATCGAGCCGCTGCTCATCGTGCGCGAGGGAGAGGATGGGCTGGGGGCACGCCTCCGGCACCCCGCGTCCGATGCGTCCATGCCGCCCGGCGTGCGCACGATCCCGACGCTGCGGCCGCTGCTGGACCTGGTCGACGGAGCAGGCTCCGTATCGTTCAGCGCATGAGCAGCGTCCCGTCCTACGGCTCGTGGCTGCCGCCGGCCGTCGAGCCGCCTGGCGGGCCGCCGCCGTCCGGCCCGACCGGAGCCGGCGACGACGGTGGTGCGAGGGGTTGGGCGCCATGGACCGCGGGCCTGGCGCTGATCCTCGCGTTCATGTTCGCGATCGTCGGCGCGATCGTCGTCGGCGTCATCGGCGCAATCTTCGGCGCGAGCTTCACCGACCCGCCGCCGGCCGTGAACATCGCCGCGACCGTCGTCCAGGACGGTGCCTTCATCGGCGCGGCGCTGGCGTTCGCCGCTCGCGCCGGGCATGTCGTCCCGGCGCAGTTCGGCTTCGTCCGCACCCGGCTGCTGCCGGCGCTCGGCTGGATGGCTGGTGCCTACGTCGCCTACATCGCGCTCGGGGCCGTATGGGCGCAGATCGTCGACACGCACGCGGAGAACAAGCTGCCCGACAGCCTCGGCGCCGACGAGAGCACGGCTGCGCTCGTCGCCGTCTGCGTGGTCGTAACGGTGATCGCGCCGATCGCTGAGGAGACCTTCTTCCGCGGCTACTTCTTCGGCGCGCTGCGCAACTGGCGTGGGCCGTGGCCGGCGGCTCTCATCACGGGACTCGTGTTCGGCGGCATCCACGCCGGATCCGCCGACGCGGTCTTCCTCGTGCCGCTTGCGATCCTCGGCTTCATGCTCTGCATCGTGCGCTGGAAGACCGGCTCGCTGCTGCCATGCATCGCACTGCACGCGATGAACAACGCGCTCGCGTTCGGGATCACCGAGAGATGGTCGGGCGGCGCGACGCTGCTGCTCCTGATCGGCGCCGTGAGCGTCACGATGCTCGCCTGTGCTGCGCTCGTCCCACGCGGAAGCGGCGAGCCTGACGCCCGCCTGCTCATCTAGCATTCGCCGCCTGATGCCCCGCCGGGTCGCCCTTCCGCTCTTGACACTCGTTGTGCTGCTCGCGGTGCCAGGTGCGGCGCTGGCAGACGCCGCTCCCGCAGTGACGGTCGCCGCCGCGAAGCCCGCGCCGAAGGCGAGAGCCAAGCCCGCGCCGAGACCGACCGGCCGCATGGGCGTGCAGGTTGCAGGCGCCTTCTCCGTGAACGGCAGACAGCTCGCCGTCGCCGGCCGGCCGTTGCAGATCGAAGGCCGCGTCGTCCCCTACGTCGCCGGCCAGTCGGTGAGCGTGCGCATCTGGCGCGGGCACAAGCTGCTCAAGCAGGTGTCGGTGAGACCGAAGCCGACGCGTACGAAGAAGACGGCTGTCTTCAGCGTCAGATTCGTCCCCGAGAGAAGCGGGGACGTGCAGATCTTCGCCCTGCACGAGAGAACCGCCGAGCAGCGCAGACTGCTCGCGAAGACGCCGCTGTCGATCGTCACGCCGAAGGCCGGGCCCGGCACGAGCAGCCCGTTCGTTGCGCTGCTGCAGCAGCGGCTCGCCGCGATCGGCTACGCGACACCGCAGAACGGCAGCTACGACGCCGCCACCGGCCGCGCTGTGCTCGCCTTCCGCAAGGTCAACAAGATGCCGCGCACCACGACGCTGACGCCGTTCATCGTGGACCGCGTGCTGCGCGGCGTCGGCGGCTTCAAGGTGCGCTTCCCGCAGCACGGCCGCCACGTCGAGGCGAACCTCGGCTGGCAGGTACTCGCGCTGATCGACAAGGGCAGAGTCGTGCGCGCCTACACGACCAGCTCCGGCAAGCCGTCGACCCCGACGGTGCTCGGCAACTTCCGCTTCTACATGAGAGAGGCGGGCACCAACAGCCACGGGATGGTCGACTCGACCTACTTCATCCGCGGCTACGCGATCCACGGCTACTACGACGTCCCGACCTACAACGCCAGCCACGGCTGCCTGCGGGTTCCGGTCCCCGATGCGTTTGCGATCTACTCGTGGATCCATCTCGGGGATCAGATCGACGTCTACTACTGAAGCGCCCGTTCCCCCGGACGCCGTGCCGCCGAACGGCGGCGCGTCCACAGCAGGATCGCCCACGCGAAGACAATGGCGAGGGCGGTAGCGCTCAGCGCCGCCCCGAGGCGCAGCCCTGGCACGCGGTATTCCCAGTCGATCGTGTGATCGCCTGCCGGGACCCACACGCCGCGCAGCACTATGTCGCTGCGGATCGGTCGAGCGGGACGGCCGTCGACGCGCACGCTCCATCCCGGCGTCAGCTGGTCGTCCAGCACGACGAGGCCGGTGCGGCGGAGGTGGGCACGGAGGCGCACGTGAGCGTTCTCCTCCCTCACGACCCGAACGTTGCCTTCGCCGGCGAGCGGTGGGTGCGTACCGAGCTCGGTGTCGCGAACGACGACGTCGCGCCGCGGGTCGAAGCTTCTGCCGAACGCCACGAGCAGCTCGCCGTTGTCGCTTCTCGCAACCCGCATCCGCTGGGGCACGAAGGCGCGCTGCACGGCAAACGGGTTCCGGTAGACGGCTGCGTCCGCGCCGCTGTAGGCGACTCTTACGCCATTGGATGACAGGTCGATGTCCGGGCCGGCCAGCAGGAGCCGCGCACCCAGCAGCCCCAGCACGTTGAGGCTCGCGCGCGACAGCCTCGTTATGAGTGCCGTGTCGAGCGGGTCGAGCGCGCTCCACATGTGTGCGAAGCGCAGGCTGGGCTGAGGAGCATCTCGCCCGCGTACGTCGCGCAGGCCGTACATCGTCGACCAGTCAGCCTGCATCGCGTCTGCCAGACCGCCTATGCGCCCGTCGCCGACATGCCGCTGCATGTAAGTGATGGCCGGTGTCGTCTGGGGGATGACGACGCGAGCAGGCCCCATCGGGTTGTAACCGTGGGCGAAGTGCAGCAGGTCGAACGCCACCAGGAGCGCAGCGAGCCCGCCGGCGAGCAGGCGTGCACGCGTCGTTCCCCTGCGTGCGAGCAACAGCACGCCCGCGAACGCCACGACGAAGATCAGCCACCAGGCGACGCTTGCGAGGGCGAGGGTCGCAGGACCCACGTCGCGAGCTCGATGCAGCACCTCGCGTGCCACGTCCTGAGCCGTGGCCCCCGCGGTCGACGTGGACAGCGCAGCGACGACGACGGCAAGCACGCCCACGCCCACGATGGCCCACGTGCGCCGCGCGCGCGGCTCGTCGAGCACCGTGCGCAAGCCGAAGGCCGCAAGGATCGCGGTGGCGAACAGGAACAGCAGCAGCATCCGCTGGTCCTGGACCGCGCCGAGCAGCGGAACGTGCACGACCGCGTCGAACACGCCCGGGGCTCTCAGCGGGACGGCGACTCCCAGCGCGCCGAGCAGCAGCAAGGGAGCCTTGGTGCGCCAACGGCTCGGGGAGACGAGCGCGATCATCGCGAGCAGGAGCGGCAGGACGCCGGCGTAGAACGTGCGCTCTCTGTAGTTGGAGCCGCCACCGTAGAGCTGCTCGCTCGGACGTCCCCACCAGTCCGGGAACAGTGCCGTGCGGATCGCGTCGACGGGCACATGCGAGCCGCGGAATCCCGCGCCACCGTTCTTGCGCAGCACCGCCCCGGCGGTGTCGACGGAGGCCTGCTGCGCCGGCAGCAGCACCACCGCGAGGAGCAGCGTGCCGAGCGCGACCGCTCCGGCGACGAGCCCCAGCGCGCGCAGGCGGCCGCCGTGATCCTCGGCGGTGGGGAAGAGCAGACGGACGACCACGTACAGCGCGAGCGCAGCGAGGATGTGCACCTGCGTCCCGGGATGGCCACCTGCCTGCAGCACGGCGACCACCGCCACCAGCGCGAGCGCGTCGATCGCGCGGCCGCGGCGAATGATCCGCTCGGCCAGCCAAAACGTCCACGGCAGCATCACCGAGACCGAAACGAACACGCCGTAGGTGAGCCAGACGACGTTGAACGCGCAGAGCGCGAAGCTGATCCCCGCGAGCAGCGCGGGCCAGAACCCGAGCCGCAGCTCGCGCACGAACAGGTAGGTGCCGAAACCGGCGAGCCACAGCTTGAGCGCGGCCGTGACGCCGAAGGCGTAGTTGAGCGGCAGGATCCATAGCGGCAGGCTGAAGGGACTCAGCCAGGCGAGCTGCGAGTTCGCGAACAGCTGGGTCCCCGCGAACGCGAACGGGTTCCACGCCGGGAACGTGCCTTCGTGGATCATCTGACGCGCGAGGACCGCCCAGGGGTGGTACGTCCCAGGGACGTCCGCGAGGTCGCCGTTGAAGTAGCGGAACATCGCACTCGTCATCCCAGAGGCCCAAGGCGGTTGCCCGTAGAGGAGGGCTGACGGCAGGAGCACGTTGCCGCCGATCAGCACCGGCCACAGGTATGCCAGGACGAGCAGTGCGAAGAGGCCTGCCGCAGTGCGATGCTGATGGGCGGCAAGGGACCGAGCAGCACGGGCCCAGAGCGGCATGACGCTCCCATCCCCCTCGCGCAGTCGCAACACCGCCGCTCGTCTCCCCCGGAGGGAGCGGCTGGTCATACGATCTTCTACCAGAAGCAGAGACCTTCCGGTGCCCGAACCGACGATCGGGTCGGTTGCCCCACCGAAGGAATGCCGCCGCTCGATGCCCCGGGCAGGAGTCGAACCTGCGGCCTTTCCCTTAGGAGGGGAACGCTCTATCCAGCTGAGCTACCGGGGCTGCGCGGAAGCGTAGTAGCTCGCCAAGCATCATGAGAAGCCCCGTGGATCCTGCGGCGGCGGCCTCGGACTTGGCCTGTCGGCGCTTGCCAGTCGGTTAGACACAGGGTGGTTCTGGGGTACCCGAGATTTTGGTGCACAGGCGGTTACTCGTCCCCGATCTGGTGGAGGTGGGAATCGCGAGACGCGCCGAGGGTCGTGGGGACCATTCGCGGGCCTCGGCTGCGGTGAACTGGTCGAGAGGTCTCAAGCTGGCGCCGCCGGGCCGACGCTCACACCGGCGGTGTCGAGGCTCGGCCCCGTGCCGCTGAGGCCGAGCCGAACCGAGTGGGCGGAAGGGTGCCTGGTCCGTGGGCGGCGGGACGCCTCCCGACTCTCCTCGCGTCGCGTCGTCGCTGCGTGAAACAGGACCGAGCAGGGATGCTCGAAGGCCGGTCCTGCACAGGATGTGTGCACGCTGCACGGGCACGCCACCACCCCGGTAGCGGTGTGCCCTTCCGTCTGCTCCTCAACTGCGAGGGGACGGAACATGTGATGACACAATCGGTATCGACCTCGCCGGCGCGCGAGCAGGCCCAGCTCGCGGCAGCCGACGGCAGTGCGGGCTGGCGCTCGCACACTTTTCAAGACGGCGTGCGGTCGCTGACGCTGGTCGGCCCGCTCGACGTCGCGCTTGCGGGACGGCTGTGGTCGCGGATCTCCGAGCTGCTGGATCGCGGCTGCCGCCGCTTGATCGTGGACGCTGGCGCGATCGATCCGGACGGCGAGCAGCCGGCGCTGCTCGCTGCGATCTTCGCGGGGCGGCCGGCGAGCTTCCATGCCGTCGTCGTCGCGCCGCGCGGCTCGGCGCTCGTGGACCTGCTGCCCGCCTCGGTCGGCGTGGCGCTGTCGCTCAGCGACGCCTATCGCCAACTGCGCGCCGGAACGGTGCGCCGCCCGACACGGCCGCGGCCGGCACCCGCCGGACGCATCCCCGCCGTCGAGCGGCACGCGCTCTCGATCCGCCAGTCGCTGCGGTGGGCCGAGCGCGCCGCCCGCGAGGGCGACTACGATCGCGCGCTCGCCTGGCTCGAGATGGTCGAGCGCGTCGAAGGCCGCCTCGACGGCGAGTGGCGTCACGCCCGCGACGTATGGGTCGCGGCATGGGCCGCGCAGACAGCGCATGGCCCACGCAGGCCGCGCTCTGGCCGGCGCTGACAGCACGTCCCAGCGCCGGCGCATCCGGCTGAACGTCGCGGATGAAGCCGTGCGAAAGCTCCATCACACACAGGAGTTGGCTTGGCGCGCGCGAACTCTCGTTCACAGGACAGCGGGTTGAGCCGATGGCTGCGACGAGCGAGAGAAGACACCGGATGCAGGAGGTCCGCCGATGAGCGTCGGCGCACCAGGCCTGCTCGCACAGGAGGAGCGCTACGAGCGCGACTTCTCGGCGGGCGTCGCGCGCTCGCCGTGGCAGCTGTTCTGGCGCCGGCTGCGCTCCGACCGCGTCGCGATGGTCGCGCTCGGCGTGATCGTCGTGCTGGTGCTCGTGGCGCTGCTCGCCCCGCTCGTCGTGAAGCTCGCCGGCGCTCCCGGCCCCAACGTGCAGGACCGCAACGCGACTGACATGTTCGGCGCGCCGATCGGGCCGACCGGCGATCACTGGTTCGGCGTTGACCCGCTTGGTCGTGACGTGTTCGCGCGCACGGTCTACGGCGCCCGCGTCTCGCTGCTGGTCGGGATCGTCGGCACCGGCATCGCGGTGCTCGTCGGTGTCACGGTCGGGCTCGTCGCCGGCTACTACCGCGGCTGGGTCGACACGCTGCTCTCCCGCCTCGTCGACGTGGTGCTGTCGTTCCCCGTGCTGCTGCTCGGGATTGGGATTGCCTCGGCCTGCTCGCTCGGCAACGGCTGCGTCTCAGGTGTCATAACACCGGGCGTTCGCACAGTGATCCTCGTGATCGCGCTTGTCACCTGGACGTCGATCGCACGTGTGGTGCGCGGTCAGGTGCTGTCGCTGCGGGAGCGCGAATTCGTCGTCGCAGCACGGTCTTTGGGTGCTTCCAACCGCCGCATCGTGGTGCGCGAGATCCTCCCAAACCTCACTGCACCTCTCATTGTCTACTCAAGTCTCCTGCTTCCGCAGACGATCCTGCTCGAGGCGGCTCTCTCGTTCCTGGGCGTCGGCGTATCCCCGCCGACGGCGAGCTGGGGCTGGATGATCGCCGACGCATCCGACAATTTCGACACGCAGTGGTGGTACATGGTGTTTCCCGGCGCAGCGCTGCTGCTGACCGTGCTTGCATTCAACCTGCTGGGTGACGGACTTCGTGACGCACTCGATCCGAGAGCCGAACGGTGACTCAGGTGACCCCCCTTTCCCGACCCCCGAAAGGACCTTTCATGCCGCGACCCGTCAAGCGCGCGCTTCCACTCCTCGCGCTCTGCACCGCCGTGCTCGCGCTCGGCGCGTGCGGTTCGAGTAACAACGACGGCGGGGCGGCTGCGACGGTCGACAACGGCTCGGGAGGTCAGAGAGGTGGCACCCTGACGCTTCTCACCAGTCAGGACATCCAGAGCCTGGATCCTGGGATCACCTACGGCTCCCTCGACCTCAATCTGCTCTCCTCCGCGGTGCGCACGCTCTACGCGTACGCGCCCGACAACCCGACGGACATCCAGCCCGACCTCGCTGCGAGCGCACCGCAGGTCTCACCCGACGGCAAGACGCTGACGGTGAGAATCCGCAGCGGGGTGAAGTTCGGCCCGCCGGTGAACCGGGAGGTGACGTCGAGAGACGTCAAGTACGCGATCGAGCGCGGCTTCAACCCGCACGTCGCGAACCCCTATGCCAGCACCTATTACGGCGACGTCGTTGGCGCCGACAGAGCGACGGGTGGCCCGATCGCCGGCATCAAGACGCCCGACAACCAGACGATCGTCTTCGAGCTCACGCGCCCGACCGCCTCGCTGCTCGCGCAGGCGACCGTGCTGCCGCTGTCGGCGCCGGTCCCGCCGGAGTACGCTAAGCCGCTCGACGCGAAGTCACCGTCCACCTACGGCAACCATCTCGTCTCCAGCGGTCCGTACATGATCTCCGCCGACAGAGACGGCGACGTGCTCGGGAACGGCTACGTCCCCGGCCGCAGCCTCAGACTCGTGCGCAACCCGAACTGGAGCGCGGCGACAGACGATCGTCCTGCCTACCTGAACGAGGTCGACTTCAGAATCGGCGGCTCGCCGACCGTCTCCGGCCGCCAGGTGCTCGCGGGCGACGGCCTCGTGCTCGGCGACTCGCCGACGCCTGCGCTCGTCAAGAAGGCCTACCAGACCGCGCGCGACCAGATCTTCTTCTCGCCCGGCGCCGGGTCGCGCTACGCAGCGCTCAACACGGCGATCCCGCCGTTCGATGATGCGAATCTGCGCAAGGCGGTCTCGGCCGCGCTCGACCGCGAGCAGATGCGGCGCATCCGCGGTGGCGAGATCGTCGGCGAGATCGCGTCGCACTTCCTCTACCCCGGCGTGCTCGGCTTCGAGGAGGGCGGCGGGCAGGACGGCACCGGCGCCGACTTCCTCGAGAACCCGCAGGGCGACAGAGCGCTGGCAGAGAGATACATGAGAGCCGCCGGCTACGCGGACGGCAGGTACACGGGCGACGAGACGCTTCAGATCGTCGGCCTCGCCGGTGCGCCGGACAGCAATGACGCGCAGATCGTCGACCAGACGCTGCAGGACCTTGGCTTCAAGACGCAGCTCAAGCTCGTCGACGTCTCCGTCATGTACGGGCGCTTCTGCGGCGTGCCGAGAGCGAGAGTGCACGTCTGCCCGAACCTCGGCTGGATCCGCGACTTCGCCGACCCGCAGACGGTGCTCAACCCCGCCTTCAACGGCAACTTCATCTTCCCCGAGAACAACCCGAACTGGCCGCAGCTGAACGACCCCGCGATCAACAGAGCGATGGCGAGAGGCGAGCTGACGGTCGGCGACCAGGCTCGCGCGGACGCGTGGGGCGCGATCGACAGACAGGTCACCGCGACCGGCGCCGCGATCCCGTGGCTGTGGGACAGACAGCCGAACGTCTTCTCGGCCGACGTGCGCTGCGTTCCCGAGCTGTGGAACCAGGGTCACTGCGACTTCGCGTACACGTCGCTGAAGTAGCGCGAAGCGCCTGCGCCGGGTAGGGAGAAGCCTGCCCGGCGCCGAATCAGACAGGACCGTGGCCGCCTACGTCCTTCGCCGGGTGCTGTGGGGCCTCGTGCTCCTCGTGCTCGTGAGCCTGCTGACGTTCGTCGTCTTCTACGTGCTGCCGTCCGCCGACCCCGCGCAGCTGCGTGCCGGCCGCAACGCCTCGCCGGCGACGCTCGCGCAGATCCGCGACAGCCTCGGCCTCGACCGGCCGCTGACCGCGCAGTACTGGACGTTCCTGTCGCAGGTGGCCTTCCACGCGAACCTCGGCTACAGCTACTTCAGCCAGGCGCCGGTCGGCTCGCTGCTCGTCGACCGCCTGCCGGCGACGATCTCGCTGACGCTCGGCGCGATCGTCATCTGGGTGCTCGTCGCTGTGCCGCTCGGCGTCGTCGCGGCGACCCGCCGCGGCACGTGGGTCGACAAGCTGACGACGGGCGGCGCGCTGCTGGGGATCTCCGCGCCCGTCTACTGGCTCGGGCTCGTCGCGCTCTACCTGTTCGCCGACGACATCGGGATCTGGCCGCTGTTCCCGGGCGCCGGCAGCTACGTACCGTTCACCGACGACCCGTGGCAGTGGTTCACGTCGCTGATCCTGCCGTGGATCGTGCTCGCCTCGACTTTCACCGCCGTCTACGCGCGGCTGCTGCGCGGCAACATGATCGAGGTGCTGTCGGAGGACTACGTGCGCACGGCGCGCGCCAAGGGCCTGAGCGAGCGGCGCGTCGTGTGGCGCCACGGGCTGCGCGCGGCGGTGACGCCGCTGGTGACGTTGGCGGGGCTCGACATCGGCCTGCTGCTCGGCGGCGCCGTGCTGACGGAGACGGTCTTTGGGATCCCCGGCATCGGGCGCCTCAACTACGAGGCGATCGTGCACGCCGACTACCCGGTGATCCAGGGGACGGTGCTGCTGGCGGCGTGCTTCGTGATCGTCGCGAACATTGCCGTCGACGTCGCGTACGCGTATCTCGATCCGCGGGTGCGGACGGCGTGAGCGCGGGGTCGGATGTGGCGCTGCGCGTCGAGGACTTGCGCGTCGGCTTCGACACGCGCGAAGGGCTGGTGCAGGCGGTCGACGGGATCTCGTACGCGGTCGCGCCCGGACGCACGCTCGGGATCGTCGGCGAGTCGGGCTCAGGTAAGACGGTTGCGGCAATGACGGCGATGGGTCTGACGCGCGGCCCGCGCACGCGCGTGTCCGGGCGCGTCCTGCTCGACGGGGAGAACCTGCTGGCCGCCTCGTCCGGGCGCCTGCAGGAGCTGCGCGGGGACGCGATCGCGATGGTCTTCCAGGATCCGCTGTCGGCGCTGCACCCGCTGCTGCGCGTCGGGGACCAGATCGAGGAGGCGGTGCGTGCGCATCGCTCCGGCGTTTCGCGCGCGGCGGCGCGCGCCCGCACGCTCGAGCTGCTCGAGCTGGTGGCGATCCCGAACGCCGCGCAGCGCGTCGGCGCCTACCCGCACGAGCTGTCGGGCGGCATGCGCCAGCGCGCGATGATCGCGATAGCGCTTGCGAACGATCCGCGCGTGCTGATCGCCGACGAGCCGACGACTGCGCTCGACGTGACGGTCCAGGCGCAGATCCTCGCGCTGCTGCGCACCCTGCGTGACGAGCTTGGGATGGCGATGGTGCTGATCACCCACGACCTCGGCGTCGTCGCCGAGACCGCCGACGAGATCGCCGTCATGTACGCCGGACGGATAGTCGAGCACGCGCCTGCGGCCGAGCTGTTCGCGCATCCGCAGCACCCGTATACGTGGGGACTGCTGCGCTCGGTGCCGCGGCTCGACGCGCCTGTCGGCGCGGAGCTGGTGCCGATCCCAGGTCGGCCGCCGTCGCTGATCGACCCGCCTTCGGGCTGCCGCTTCCATCCGCGCTGCCCGTACGTGCGCGAGCGCCACCGCACCGTCGACCCAGCGCTGGAGTCGCTTGCCGGCGCGGGCGCCGTTGGGCATCGCGTCGCATGCCTGTTGCCGGAGGCGGAGCGGCAGGCGATCTGGGCGGGGCTGACGAGCGGTGCGGCGGCTGCCTCCCAGGCTGCGCCCGCTGTCGCCGAGAACACGTCTCCCGACGATGGACCGGGCGCCGGCCGCGCGAGCGAGGAGCGTCCCGCGTGACGGCCGCAGCCACCCCGCCGCTGGCCGCCGTCGAGCAGCTCGTCAAGCGCTTCCCGCTGACGCGCGGCGTGATGCTGCGTCGCCGGCTCGGCGAGGTGCCGGCGGTCGACGGCGTGACGCTGGAGGTGCGCGAGGGCGAGTCGCTCGGGATAGTCGGCGAGACGGGCAGCGGCAAGTCGACGCTCGCGCGCATCCTGCTCAACCTGCTCGAGCCGACGAGCGGCGTGGTGCGCTGGCGCGGCGAGGACGTCACGCACGCGCGCGGCGCCGCGTTGGAGCAGCTGCGCCGCAAGCGCCAGATGGTCTTCCAGGATCCCGCCGGATCGCTCAACCCGCGCAAGACGGTCGGCGCCGCGATCGCGGACCCGTTCGCGATCCACGGCCTCCTGCCGGAGCGCGCGGCGCGCGCGGGGCGGGTGAGCGAGCTGCTGGAGCAAGTGGGCCTGGAGCCGGCATTGGCCAACCGCTACCCGCACGAGCTGTCGGGCGGGATGCGCCAGCGCGTCGGGATCGCGCGCGCGATCGCGCTCGACCCGGAGCTGCTCGTCGCGGACGAGCCGGTCTCCGCGCTCGACGTCTCGATCCAGGCGCAGATCCTCACGCTGCTGCGCGACTTGCGCCGCGAGCTCGGTCTGACGCTCGTGCTGATCGCCCACGACCTCGCCGTCGTGCGGCACGTGTGCGACCGCGTCGCGGTGATGCACGACGGCAAGCTCGTCGAGGTCGCGCCGGTCGAGGAGCTCTACCGCGCGCCGCGTGAGGACTACACGCGCGAGCTGCTGGCGGCGGTGCCGCGGATTCCCGGGTTGGCGCCGGGCGCGGCGCCAGCAAGCCAGCCGGACGCGCCGCCGGCCGGCAGACCTCAGTCCTCGCCGCCGCCGTCCTCTTCGTCGTCGACGTAGAGCGACTCGGTCGCCAGCTCCTGGCCGCGCGATGAGAACAGCTTCACGTCGAGGAAGTCGCCGCGGTAGGCGTCCGGCGCGACGAGCGTGAAGCGGTCGTCGACCAGCTCGCACTGGTCGACGGCGAGGTCGGCCAGCTCGGCCGTCGCGAGCGCGCCGTGCTCGACCATCGGCGTTCCCCAGATCAGCGTCATGTCGGCAGCTCGTCCGTGCTCCCCGCGCCAGCGACCGATCACTTCCTCGTTGAGGTCGATCTGCCAATCGGGGTTGTCGTCGGCGGTCTCGCTCGTGAAGTCGGCGCGCGCGGCGAAGTCATCCGGCGCCCCGCCCGCGTTCTCGGAGAACGAGACGAAGCCGAACAGCTCGTAGGCGGTCGTCGTGCGCGCGGTCGCCGGCACGTACGTGCGTCCGCCGTAGGTGCGGTCCGGGAACCAGGCGATCTCGCCAGGCTCGCCCAGGTCCTCGCCGTCTGCGTCAATCTCGGCGACTGCCGCGAGGAAATGCCCCCGCAGCGTGTCCGCCCAGCGCCCATACGGCAGCGGCTCCTGCGGCGACTCCGCGGCGAAGCGGATCACGAAACGGTCGGTCGGCGGCATCGCGGCGGGAGACTACTAGCGCTCCGCTCGGGCGGCGCGTGAGCGGAACGCCAGACAGGCCTACACCTCGACCATCACCGTCACCGGCCCGTCGTTCACCAGCTCGACCTCCATGTGCGCGCCGAACACGCCTCGCTCGGCGGCGAGCGCGTCGCACACCCGCGCGTACAACGGCTCTGCCAGCTCCGGCGGCGCGGCCGCCACGTAGCTGGGCCGATTGCCCTTGCGGGCGTCGCCGTAGAGCGTGAACTGGCTGATACAGAGGACCTCGCGGTCGGGGCCCAGCGGATTGTTCATGCGGCCGTCGGCGTCGGGGAAGATGCGCAGCTTCAGCAGCTTGTCGGCGAGCTTGTCCGCGGCGGCGGGTGTGTCGTCGTGGGTGACGCCGAGCAGCACGAGCAGGCCCGGGCCGATCGACCCGACCACTTCGTCGTCGACGCGCGCGGCGGCGCGGGAGACGCGTTGGACGAGGGCTCGCATGCGCTGCGTCCGCCGAGCGGCGTTATGCCTCGCGCAGCTCCGCCGCCGCCTGCTCCGGCGGGACGATGTTGAGGTGCAGGCCGGTGCCGAGCTCGAGCCCGGCGAGGTGCGTGAGGCGCGGCAGCACGTCGATGCGCCAGCAGAAGTGGTCGGCCCCGCGCGGCGCGGTACGCACCCACAGGTTGAGCGGCGGGTTCGCTCCCAACCGCCGCGCGAGCAGGCCGAGCACGTCGTGCAGCAGCGCCGCTGCAGTCGGGCCGTCGTCCTCGAAGCGCTCTCGCGCGCGTCGCGGCGCGATCATGAGCTGGTACGGAAGGCGGGACCCGTACGGCGCAATGCAGACCGCCTCGTCGTCGATCGCGACGATGCGTTCCTTCCGGCGCACTTCCTCTTGGACGAGATCCGCCAGCAGGTTGCCGCCCATCGTGCGCGTCGCGTAGGCGGAGAAGCGCTCGCGCTCGCGCGCGACCGCCGCCGGCACGAAGTCGAGCGCGTACAGCTGCGCGTGCGTGTGCGGCAGTGACGCGCCCGCCTCGCGCCGCTCGTTCACGAGCACGTGCACGTAGGCGGCGTCGGCATGCGCTCGCATCCGCTCGCGCCACACGTCCATCGCGACGGCGACCTGCTCGACCGGCAGGTCCGCCAGCGCCGTCACCGACTGCGGCGCGTTGACGATGACCTCGTGTGCGCCGCGAGCTGGGGCGGCGGTGAACAGATCCGGCGAGGCGTCCGGCTCCAGAGCGGCGCCGTTCGGCGACAGCGCCGGGTAGAGGTTCGGCACGACGCGCACCTGCCAGCCCGGTGAGTCGGCGGCGCCGCCACCCGGTCGCAGCGCGTAGACCTCCGGTGGCGTCTTGCCCTCGTGTCCCTCCGCGAACGGATCGCCGGCCGGGTCGAGCGGTGGGCTGGGATCCGCTGAGAGCCCCGCGTTGGGGCGGTTCGCGCGATCGCCGGCGACGATCGCGCGCAGACCGGTCAACGGGTCAACCCGCACCTCGCTCACAGGCGCTTCTCCATCGCGATGTGCTCGATCCCCGCCTCGACGAACGTCCGTCCGCGCGGCTCGTAGCCGTCGGCGGTGTACAGCTCGCGCGCGTACGTCTGCGCGTGCAGCACGATCCGCCGGGCGCGGGCCGCGGCCGCCTCGCGGTCGGCCTCGTGCAGCAGCGCCGTCGCGATCCCCTCTCGACGGACGTCCGGCTCGACCGCGAGGCGGCTCAGCTGCACCGTCCGGTCGACGAACAGCAGCCGGCAGGTGCCGACCACGCGCCCTGCGCGCAGGGCCACGAGGTGGATCGCGTCGCCGTCGCGCCCGTCGATCTCCTCCCGCTTCGGCACACCCTGTTCGATGCAGAAGACGCGGTCTCGCAGGTCGAGCAGCGCGTTCATCTCGGCACGCCCGTCGGCGCGGCGGATCTCCAGGCTCACGACGTCCCCGCGTAGCGCTTCACATCGGCCACGAGCGCTGCCTCGTCGCGGTACTGGCCCTGGTGCACGTAGGCGACCTTCCCGTCGCGACCGTAGAAGACGGTCGTCGGCAGCCCGGCGCGGACGCCGGCCTCCTCCGCGATCTGGTTGTGCGGGTCGACGTAGCTGGGATACGGGACGTAGTGACTGTGCAGGAACTTGCGCGCATCGTCGTCGGAGTCGCCCGCGTTGACGCCGAGGAACGCGACGTGTCTGCCGAAGCGCACGGCCGTGCGCGAGAAGTAGGGCATCTCGAACTTGCAGGGCCCGCACCACGAGGCCCATGCGTTGACGACGACCGGCCGCCCCTTCAGCGTGGCGAGGCGCGCGCGGTAGGCCGGCAGGCCGCCGTCGAGCAGCTCGGCCGCCTGGCGGTGCAGCTCCGCGAGCGCGCCCGGGGAGCCGGCCAACTCGGCGCGCGCCTGCGCCGGTGTGGGGACACTGACGTCCGCCTCCTGTGAGCCGCAGCCGCTTGCGAACACGAGCAGGAGCGCGAGGAGCACACATGCGCTCGCTGCTGCGAAGGAGGCGCGCATGGCGCGAAGCTTGGCAGATGAGCGATCGGCGAATCCACGCGGCGTCGGGCGGCGGTCGACCTGCGCGGATGCGTCGTCCTCAGTCGGCGCAATAGCGCTGCTATTGCCGCCTCCCTGCGTCCTCGCCCCGCTTGGTCGCCCATCCGCCAGCCACTCGCGTGGATTCGCCGATCGCTCATGTCGCGCGATTCCCCCGTCCTATCTGATTCAATGTGGCTATCCTCCTGTGTTGGACGGGGAAACGCTGGTGAGAGTTCTCCCCGTGCCCGGCACCCGCCGGACCTCCTGAGCCGCCCAGCAGTCGTGCCGCGGCTCCCTCATCGCAGAGGCCACGTCCACTCACAGGGAACCCCTGCAGGCCGTCTATGGCTGACTCAACGCCCCTTCCCGATGCCGGCGCGCTCAGACGCGCGGAGCGCTTCACCCGTGAGCGATTCGTTCACGAGGGTGAGCTGCCCGAAGACGCGCTCGCCCCTGGCAGCGCGCGCCGCCGCGCGCTCGACGAGGCGCTCACCGAGCTCGACGCCGGCCTGAAGGCGCCGTCGGTCTCCTGGCGGCGCGAGTACTCGCTGCTGCTGGGCCTGGAGCGCGTGCTGTCGGACGACGAGCCGCGCCTCGCCGACGGGACGCTCCTCAACCCGCACCAGGTCGACGCACTGTCGGGCACGCTGACGGCGCTGATGGCGGAGGTGCAGAGCCGCTCCGCAAACGGAAACGGCCGCGCCGTGGTCGAGCCGCCGCCCGTCGAGGAGCCCGCCGAGCTTGCCTCCGCCGCGATCCCTGGCGAGGAAGAGCTCGAGCTGGAGCTGGAGGAGGACGAGGAGCCCGACGAGGAGCCGCAGGACTGGGAGGAGGAGAGCGAGGACGATGAGGACGTCCAGCTCGCCGAGCAGCCCGAGGACCCGAACGCCGCGAAGCGCTTCTGGTTCGAGCACGCGACCGGCGCCGGCAAGACGGTCGCCGCGCTCGGCTTCGTCGACGCGTCGCGCACCGGCGGCGTGCTGATTCTGACCCACCGCCGCAACCTCGTCGACCAGTTCCACGGCGAGCTGCGCGAGCGCGGCTACGGCGACCGCATCGCCGCCCCCCTTCTGGCCGGCAAGGACAACCCGAAGGGCCCGGTCACCGTCGAGACCTACCAGTGGTTCGTCCGCAACGCCGGTCAGGTCTCCGACGCGTACACGATCGTCATCTGCGACGAGGCGCACACCGCGCTTGGCGAGAAGACGAGCGCCTCGATCCGCAGATGGGACGGCCCGGTCTTCGTTGGCATGACCGCGACGGGTGCGCTGATCGCCCGCCACGTGACCGACCTGTTCCCGACGCAGACGTCGCGCTTCGACCTCGCGCAGGCGGCGCGGCGTGGCGTGATCTCGCCTTTGCGCTGCATTCGGATTCCGCCGGGACCCGGGGTACGGACCATTGCGAAGGTGCCGCTGCGACGCGGCGAGGTCGACACCGAGTTCGACCAGGACATGCTGGCTGAGCTGCTGGACCAGCTGCCGTTCAACCTCGCGATCGCGGATCTCTACAGAACCCGCTTCAACGGTGTCCCCGGCGTCGTCTACACCGCCGGCGTACGCCATGCGTACAACGTCGCGCAGGCGTTCCGTGACGTCGGCCTGAAGGCGCAGGCCGTCTCCGGGGAGACGCCAAAGCGCGAGCTGGCGCGGATCTTGGCGGAGTACGAGCGAGGCACCATCGATGTGCTCATCAATGCTCAGCTCCTGGCCGAGGGCTGGAACTCGCCCCGGGCGACGGTCTGCATGCACCTCGCCCCGACCGCCTCCAAGCGCATCTATCAGCAGCGTGTCGGGCGCGTGACGCGTCGTCATCCGGGCAAGGAGGCGGGCATCGTCATCGACTTCGTCCACCCGGCGACGAAGCACGACGACCCCGTCGTGACGCTGCATTCGCTGCTCGACCGCGACGTCTATCGCGGCGGCGCGATCGTCGTCGGACCTGTGCGTCGCGGCCGCGGACGGCGCGTGCGCGTCGAGCGGCGCGTGCTGCCGGTGACGCCGGATCCGGAGCGGCGCGCGGAGGTCTTCGAGCGCGAGCTGTGGCGGATCGCCGTCGAGCACCTCGACTACGCCGAGCAGCACGTGTGGGCGGCCTTGGCCGGCGCCCGCGTGGCGCCGAACGGCTGGCGGCGTGCGAAGGCGATGCTGCACTTCGACCGGCAGGGCGACCTCAAGCGCCGCTTCCTGATCACCGCCGTCGAGCGCAACCGCAACGCGCAGCTGCGCCTGCGCGCGCTGCAGGAGATTGCCGCCGCGCGCGACGCTGAGGCGTTCGACGAGGCGATCGACCTGATGGCCACGTGGCCGCGCGACGAGCGTCGCGAGGGCGTGAAGATCATGCTGCAGGCGCTCGCCGAAAAGCGGATAGGCCGTAGGGATCAGGCGAACGCCTGGATATGGCGGATGGCCGAGTACACGCGCGAGGTGCACGAGGAGTACGCCGTGCAGCGCTGGCCGGAGACGAAGCGGCTGCTCGGGCTGCTGGTGAACTCGTCCGGTGGCGCGCACGCTCGCAACGCGCGCAGGCTGGTCCATGCGGCGCGCAGACAGGACAGGCGTTTGTCCGCCGCATTGCTCGCGGCCGCCCTGGCGCACACGCCCGAGGCCGAGGAAGCGTTGCGCGGCGCTCGCACGCGGATGGCGCGCAAGCCGAGTGCGCTGGCCCGCGAGCTGTTGCGCAACTTCCCGAGAGGCCGGCGCGGACGCGGCTCGCGCCGCCGCCGCAAGGGCGCGAAGGAGGGCACCGCTGCCCAGGGCGTGACTGCGGCCGTCGGAGCCGAGGCGCTCGACGTTGACCTGGAGCTGGATGACGGGCTCGACGACGGCCCCTCGCCGGAGGTCGCCGAGGAGGCGTATGACGAGGCGCTCGACGGCGACGACGGCATCGGGGATGCTCCGCCCTTGCCGCGCGAAGAACGCGAGGACGTCGAAGAGGTCGTCGCGGAGGCGCTCGCGCATGACGCCGAGGCGACGCCGGCGCGGCCGCGACGCAGACGTGGCTCCGGGCGTAGACGTGCTTCGACGGCCGCCGTGAACGGCGCCGTCGCCGACGCAAACGGGAGCGGCGATAGCGGCGAGGCCGAGGCTGCGCTGGAGCTCGTTCCCGCCGCCGACGGCGACGCTGCCGAAGCGCCGCCGGCCAGAGCCAGACGAAGACGCGCCCCGCGCAGACGCAGAGCGGCCGCGAGAGCCGCCGCCGCAGAATCCGGCGACGCCGACGACTGACGCGTCAGCGCTGCGCGTCGCTCCCGATGTGGACCTCGCCGGCGTCGAGCAGGACTTCCTCGCTCGGTCTGTCGGTGGGGCGCACGCGCAGCCTGCCGTCGTCGTCGACGCCGAGCGCGGTGCCGCGCCCGCCGTTCCAGGAAATCTCCCGGCCGGCGAGCGCGTCTCGCGCGCGGTAGGCGTCGATCGCCTGCTTGGGCGTCGCCGCGAGCCAGTGTGCCAGGCGAGTCAGCAGCAGTGCGAGCGCTGCCTCGACCTGCGGCGGATCGCATCCGAGCGACGTCGCGATCTCGCGCAGGTCAGCTGGGAACGCATCCTCCTCGACGGCGACGTTGAGCCCGATCCCGAGCACGACCCAGCCCTCCTGGGGCCGGCCCTCGGCGAGGATCCCCGCGACCTTGCGGCCGTCGAGCAGCACGTCGTTCGGCCACTTGATCGCGGCTGAGCGACCGGCGGCGTCGAGGTGATCCGCGACGTCGGCGACGGCGAGCGCCGCGACCATCGGCAGCAGCCGCGGCGGCTCGCGCAGCACGAGCGAGCACGCGAGTGCTCGCCCCGCCGGGGTCACCCACGCGCGCCCCTGGCGCCCATGCCCGGCCGTCTGCCCCGCAGCAGTCACGAGCGTGCCGTGCGGGGCTCCGCTCACCGCGAGCCGCTGCGCGCGGACGTTCGTCGAGTCGACCTCGCGGAGGTGGAGACGGGGAAATCCGAGCGGGCGCACGCCATCCGCGAGCCTACCGGCGCGACGCCGCGCGGACGATGGCGATACCCAGACGATGTCGATTGATCAGAAAGCGGAGAGAAGCGAGCAGGTCGCCGACCCGCTGGACGACGTGACGGCGCCGCCGCCGCCGCGTCAGGCGTGGCGCGCGTCAGCTGCGAGGAGGCGCTCTACGAGCAGATCGTCACGGAGGTGCTGCGTCAGGCGCACGCTCCGGCGCAGATGCTGCTGCAACCCGGCGCGGGCCGCCTGTCGTCCGGCGACTAGCGCGCCGCCGCGTCCGCCACGAGCACGACGACGAGGCCGTCGATGTCGTGCTGAGCGGCTTCGGCGTGGGGCTCGAGGCCGTGGGCGCGGAAGGCGTCGCTGGTGACGGGGCCGATCGAGACGAGGCGGGCCTGCGTGTCGAGCGTGCCACCGGCGGCGCTCAGCAGGTTGGTCACCGTCGACGCGGACGTGAACGTGACGTAGTCGGCGCTGCGCACCGCGTCGAGCTGCTCGGGTGTCAGCGGCTCGGTGACGGTCTCGTAGAGCTCCAGCACGTCGACCTCTGCGCCGCGCTCGCGCAGCGCGTCTGGCAGCACGTCGCGGGCAACGCGGGCGCGGGCGATGAGGGCACGCTTCACGGGCGCGTCACCCAGCGCCTCGACGAGCGACTCCGCGACCGCTCTGTTCGGCAGCACGTCGGCGAGCACGCCGCGCGCGCGCAACGCGCGGGCGGTCGCCGGGCCGATCGCGGCGACCCGTACGCCGTGGAGCGCACGCGCGTCGAGACCCGCGTCGGTCAGGCGGTCGAAGAAGAGCCGAACGCCGTTGGGCGACGTGAGGCAGAGCAGGTCGTAGCCGGACGGGTCGGGGATGGAGCCGGCGGGCGCCGGGGAGCCCGGGGTGGCCAGGAGCGCCGGCGGGTCGAGCGGCACGATCTTGATGACCGGCGTCTCGACGACCTCGGCGCCGAGATCGCGGAGCCGGGCGGCGAGACCGCTCGCCTGCTCGCGCGCTCGTGTCACCGCGATCGTGCGCCCGTAGAGCGGCCGGTCCTCGAACCAGCGCAGCCCCTCCTCACGCAGCCCGGCGACGTCGCCGACGAGCGTGATCGACGGCGGGCGGATCTCCTCAGCGGCAGCGCGCTCGGCGATCGTCTCCAGTGTCGCGACGACCGTCCGCTGGCCCGGCAGTGTGCCGCGCTCGATCACCGCCGCCGGCTGGTTCGCCGGGCGCCCGCCGGCGATCAGCTGCGAGGCGATGCGCGGCAGCTGCTTGACGCCCATGTAGAAGACGAGCGTGCCGGGGAACGCGGCGAGCGCCGGCCAGTCGATCGCGGACTCGGGCTTGTCGGGGTTCTCGTGGCCAGTGATCAGCGCGACCGCACTGGAGTGCTCGCGGTGCGTCACAGGGATCCCCGCGTACGCCGGCGCCGCGACGCCTGAGGTCACGCCCGGGACGATCTCGAACGCGATCCCCGCCTCGCGCAGCACGAGCGCCTCTTCGCCGCCGCGGCCGAAGACGAACGGGTCACCGCCCTTCAGTCGTACGACGCGCTTGGCGGCGCGCCCGTGCTCGACCAGCAGCCGGTCGATCTGCTCCTGCGGCATCTGCGGCCCGCGGCCCTCCTTGCCGACGTAGATCAGCTCGGCGTCGGGGCGTGCGCCGTCGAGCGCGGTGACGGGGATCAGGCGGTCGTAGAGGATTACGTCGGCCGCGGCGATCAGCTCCAGCGCGCGGACGGTCAGCAGGCCGGGGTCGCCGGGGCCGGCGCCGACGAGGTGGACGATGCCGCTCATGCGGCGCGCTCCCGGGCGTCGCGCGCCGGGCCGGGGGACGGGACCGGGGGGCGGCGAGCGTGCGGTGGGGACGTCCTCACAGCCGCGTTCCTTCGGCCGTGCTCGCGGGCGGCACCGTTCCGTTGCCGAGTGCCTCGCATGCCGCGAGCAACTCGTCCGCGCCGGCAGCGCGCATCCGCTCCGCGACCTCTTCCCCGAGTCGTTCGGGCGATGCGCCAAGCGGGTCGGTCAGCTTGTCGCGCAGCCAGGCCGATCCGTCCGGCAGACCGAGGAACGCGTGCAGCGTCATCCCGCCGTCATCAGCGAGCACTGCGTGGGCGCCCAGCGGCGTGTTGCACGACGCCCCCAGCGCTCGCGCGAGTGTTCGCTCGGCCGCGAGCGAAGCGGCAGCGTGTGGGTCGTCGATCGCGCTCAGCGCGGCGCGCGTCTGCGCGTCATCTGCACGGGTCTCGAGCACCAAGGTCCCCTGGCCGGGCGCCGGGACCAGCTCGTCGAGCGTGCAGCCGACCGCGTCGGCGCGGTTCAAGCGCTCCAGCCCCGCCTGCGCCAAGACGATCGCCGCATAATCGCCCTCGGCGAGCTTGCGCAGGCGCGTGTCGACGTTGCCCCGCAACGCGACGACCTCCAGGTCCGGCCGCAGCGCGCGCAGCCCGGCGGCGCGCCGCAAGCTGCTCGTGCCGATCCGCGCCCCGTCCGGCAGCTCCTCCAGCGACGCCGCCCCGCACAGCGCGTCGCGGGGGTCCACCCGTTCGGGCACGGCTGCGAGCGCGAGCCCGTCCGGCAGTTCCCCGGGGACGTCCTTCGCCGAGTGCACGGCGGCGTCGATCTCGCCCGCCAGCAGGGCAGCCTCCAGCTCCTTGACCCAGCGCGACTTGTCGCCGATCAGGGCACCGCGGTCGCCGCTCGTCGTGATCGGGACCACTTCCACCCCCGCCTCCGCGCCGCCCAGCAGCTCGCCCACCAGCGAGGCCTGCACGAGCGCCAGAGCGCTGCCGCGCGAGCCGATCCGCATCAGGAGGGAAGCGGACCCCGCCCGCCCCGCCGCAGCGGCCTCACGTCCGCCAACGACTGCTCCGCGTCCACGCCGTCGACCGTCTCCTCCAGGCCGAACAGCTCGCGCACGACCTGCATCCGAAGGTGCACGCGCTCGTCGGCCATCTGCTTCATCCGCAGCGTCGGTTCGTGCAGCAGGCGGTTGACGATCGCCTGCGCGATCGCTTCGACACGCTCTCTGTCGCGCTCAGAGGCGGACTCCCAGCGGCCGGCGTTTTCGCGCACGACCTGCTGCGCGATCGCCTTGCCGTGCTCGCGCAGTGCGCTCAGGGTCGGGAGCACCTCCAGCGAGCCGAGCCACTCGGCAAAGCGCTGAATCTCTTCCTCGACGATCCCCTCCGCATGCGACGCCTCGCCCTGGCGGACCGCTCTGTTGCGCCGCACGACGGCCTGCAGGTCGTCGACGTCATACAAAGCCACGCCCGGAACGTCGCGCACGTCGGAGGCGACATCGCGCGGCACGGCGAGGTCGATCACGAGCAGCGGCCGGCCGTCGCGCGCGTCCATCACGGCGGCGATCTCCTCGGCGCCGAGGAGCGCGTGGGGGGAGGAGGTCGCGCACACGAGCGCGTCGGCGCGCTCGAGCTCCTGCGGCAGCTCGTCGAACGACATCGCCTGACCGCCGTAGCGCTGCGCGAGCGACACGGCGCGCTCGTGGCGGCGGTTGGCGACGAAGATCGCCTCGACGCCGTGGCCGGCCAACGCTCTCGCCGCCAGCTCGCTCGTCTCGCCGGCGCCGAGGATCAGCACCTCGCGTCGCTCCAGCCCGTGCAGCTGCTCGGCCGCGAGCGCGGCTGCGACGGAGGACACCGAAAGGCGCCGCTCGCCGATGCGCGTCTCGCTGCGCACGCGCTTGCCGGTCGCGAGCGCGGCGCGGAAGAGGTGGTTCGTAAGCGGGCCGGTCGTCTGCGCGCCGAGCGCGTCCTCGTAGGCGCGCTTGACCTGACCCTGCACCTCCGCCTCGCCGACGATCATCGACTCCAGGCCGGCCGTCACGCGGTAGAGGTGGCGCGCCGCGTCGCAGTTGCGCAGCGCGTAGATCGAACCGGCCAGCTCGGTCGGGCGGATCCCCGCCTTGCGCGCGAGCATCCCCAGCACGGCCGTCTCCGCCTCGACCGGGTCGCCGGCGACGAGGTAGGTCTCGGTGCGGTTGCAGGTGGAGATCGCGACCGCCTCCTGCACGCCGGCGACGCCCTGCACCTCGTGCAGGAACGATTCGACCTTGCCCGGCGTGAGCGCAAGCCGCTCGCGCACCGCCAGCGGCGCGGTCTTGTGCGAGACGCCGACGGCGAGGACCTCGCTCATCGCTGCGCGCCCTCGGCGGCGCGGTCGCGCGCCTCTTCGGCGTTGGCGCGTGCGTCGAGCGCGGCGTTCAGCTCGCCCAGCTCTCTGCTCATGCGCTGCAGCTTCACGGCCATGATCGCGACGTAGATCACGATCACCGCCACGAACACGACGAACGCGCCGGCGACGTACTTGCCCGCCTCGTCGAGCGGCAGCGCGGGGGCGGCGGCGAGCAGGGTGGAAATCATGATGCGGCCTCCGCTGGGTTGCGTGCCGGACGCGTGCTCGAGCCCGTGCTGCGTCCGCCGGGCTCACCGAGCGCCGGCGCCGCGCTGCGCCCGAGCGGCGCGACCGCGTCGCTGCCGAGCAGCCGCCGGCGCAGCGCGCGCAACTGCCACTTCGTCTGCTTTGAGGCGATCTCGTAGCTGCACAGCAGCGCGAACAGCAGGGTCATCGCAACGATCGCGATCAGGAACGTGAAGGCCATCTGGCCCGGCATGCCGCCCTCGCTCGTGGCGAGCACGCGCGGATGGACGTAGGCGGTCGCAGCGCGCACGGCGATGAAGTTCAGCGGCACGAACGCGCCGGCCATGATCGCGAAGACGGAGGCGTAGCGGGCCTGGCGCTCGGGGTCCTCGATCGAGAAGCGCAGCGGCTGGTAGGTCGCGAACAGCAGGAAGACGATCAGGTAGGAGACGAGCGTCGGCTCGTCCCACACCCACCAGTGTCCCCACGACGCCTTCGCCCAGATCGCGCCCGTCAGCAGCCCGAGGACGTTGAAGATCAGCGCGATGTGGATCACGACGTAGGAGCGCAGGTCCCACTTGCGGTCGCGGGTCTTCAGGTGCAGCGCCGCGAAGACCGCGCCCAGCACGTAGGCGCACAGCGTCACGATCGCCACCGGCACGTGCACGTAGAAGATCTTCTGGATGAAGCCCTGATCGACGTCGAGCGGGGCGTAGAAGAAGACCAGCGCGAACGTTGCGGTCAAGGCGGCGAAGGTGGCGAGCGACAGCGCTCGGAGCCCCTTCCCGTACATGTCTGTCAGTCCTCCAAGAGGAAGTCGAACACGGCGTAGGCGAGCAGCCCGAAGACGAGATCATAGAGCGCCAGCACTGCCAGCCACTTGGTTGGCAGCGACTCGGCGCCGGCGGCGGCAAACAGCGGCGCCGTGCCGCGCGCGGCGGCGATCAGCGCGGGCGTCAGCAGCGGCAGGGCGACGATCGGGACGATCAGGTCGCGCGCGCGGGTGCGAATCGCGAGCGCCGAGACGAGCGCGCCGACGACCGCGAGCGCGAGGTTGAGCAGGCCCAGCACGATGATCAAGCCGGGGAGCGCCGGGAACGGCGAGGGGCCGAGCAGCAGGATCGCAAACGCGGTGACGGTCACGATCTCCACCAGGGTGAGGAAGACGAACAGCGCCGTCGCCTTCGCCACGAACAGCGCGGTGCGGTCGATCGGCGCGAGCAGCACGCCGTCGAAGCCGCCCTCCTCCTGCTCGGAGACGAACAGCCGGTTGATCCCGAGGATCGCCGCGAACAGGATCGTGACGGTGAGGACACCGGCGGCGAGCTGCCCGGAGACCTCGTCGCGGCCGAGGCCGAAGTGGAACAGCACGAACGTGATGACGCTGAACAGCAGCATCGCTGGGATCGCTTCCGGCGAGCGGCGCTCGAGCAGAAGGTCCTTGCGCAGCAGGGCGACAGACGGCCTCACCGGTACAGCTCCTCAACTGCGGCCGGGTTGACCTGATCGGCCGGTGCGCTGAGCGCCACACGTCCGTCGCGCAGGCCCAGCGCGAGATCCGCCTCCGCCAGCCCGCCGGCGGGGTCGTGGCTCGTGACCACGCGCGTGCGTCCGCTCGCGCGCCCGATCAGCGGCTCGATCAACTCCGCCGCGGCCGGGTCGAGGTTCGCGCGCGGCTCGTCGAGCAGCAGGAGCGGCGGGTCGTGCAGCACCGCGCGGCAGACGGCGACGCGCTGCAGCAGGCCGCGGCTGAGCGTGCGGACCGGGTCGTCGGCTCGACCGGCGAGGCGCATCCGCTCCAGCAGCTCCTCCACGCGCGCCTCCGAGATCCGATGCAGCCGCGCGTGGAAGCGCAGGTTCTCGCGCGCTGACAGGTCGCGGTACAGCAGCGCCTCGTGCGCGAGCAGGCCCACGCGACCGCGCACCGCCCACTCGCGCTCCGGCAGCGGTTCCCCGAGCACGTGCGCCTCGCCGCCGTGCGGGCGCAGCAGCGTCGCGAGCACCCGCAGCAGCGTCGACTTGCCGGCGCCGTTGGGGCCGAACACGACGAGCGTCGCGCCCGTCGGGACGGTGACGGACACGTCGTCGAGCGCGTATCGCTCGCCGTAGCGGCGAGCGACGCCGCGCAGCTCAATGGCCGCCGCTGCGTCCACCTGTGCGGGTCAGCGTCGCGACGATGTGCGGGAGCGTTGGGGCGAGCAGCGGGAAGAGCTGCGCGATCGCCTTCGGGCTGCCCGGCAGGTTGACGATCAAGGTGGTTCCGGCGCTGCCCGCGACGCCGCGGGAGAGCATCCCCATCGGCGTGTGCTTGAGCGACTCGGCCCGCAATGCCTCGGCGATGCCGGGCGCCTCGCGCTCGATCACTGCGCGCGTCGCCTCGGGTGTCACGTCGTCAGGGGTGAGGCCGGTGCCGCCCGTCGTGAAGACGAGCGTGACGCCCTTGCGGACATAGCCGCGCAGCGCCGGCTCGATCCGCCCCTTGTCGTCGGCGACGACGTCGCGCGCCACGACCTCGCAGCCGGCCTCGCTTGCGAGCTGCGCGAGCAGGTTGCCCGAGACGTCGTCGCCCTCCCCGCGTGCGAGCGTCGTGGAGATCGTCAGGACGGCCGTCTGCACGCGGGCGAGCTTAGTCCCTTCCGCGCAGCTAGCCTGCGACGGGTGTCCAAGGACCCGTATCGCATCCTGCTGATCTCCGGTTCGCTGCGCGGCGGCTCGACCAACACGGCGCTGCTGCGCACGGCGCGTGAGGTTGCGCCCGCGGGCGTCGCGACCGTCCTCTACGAGGGGATGGCCGGGCTGCCGCACTTCAACCCCGACGACGACGCCGAGGGGATGCCGGTCCACTCGGCCGTCGCCGCGCTGCGGGCGGCGATCCACGAGGCGGACGTGCTGCTGCTCTCGACGCCGGAGTACGCCGGTGCGCTGCCCGGCTCGTTCAAGAACCTGTTGGAGTGGACCGTCGGCGACGCGAGCACATACAGAAAGCCGGTGGCGTGGGTCAACACCTCCGGCTCGGCGGCGCCCACCGGCGCCGCCGATGCACACGACTCCCTGCGCAAGGTGCTCGGCTATGTGCACGCCGAGATCGTCGAGGAGGCGTGCGCGTGGATTCCCGTGCCGCGCGGCGCGGTCGGGGCCGACGGGCTGATCGTCGACGTCGAGATCCGCTCGCAGGTGGCCGACGTGCTGGCCGCGCTTGCCGCTGCGACCTAATCCTCGCGTCGCCAGTCGCCGGACTTGCCGCCCGACTTCTCCAGCAGCGCGACCCGCTCGATCGCGACCCCCTTCTCGAGCGCCTTGACCATGTCGTAGACCGTCAGCGCGGCGACGGATGCGGCGGTCAGTGCCTCCATCTCGACGCCCGTCTGCGCGGTCGTGCGCGCCTCGGCGGTGAGGGTGACGGTGCCGGCGTCCGCGTCGATCTCGGCGCTCACATCGGCGAACGACAGCGGCAGCTGGTGGCACAGCGGGATCAGCTCCCACGTACGCTTCGCCGCCTGGATCCCGGCGATCCGCGCCGGTCCGAGGACGTCGCCCTTCGGGGCGTTGCCGTCGCGCACGGCGGCCGCGGTCGCCGGGGACATACGCACGACTGCGCGGGCGAGCGAGCGGCGCTGCGTGACGTCTTTGCCGCCGACGTCGACCATCCGCGCGCGCCCGGCGTCGTCGAGGTGCGTCAGCTCGCCCACGCGGGGAAGTCTGGCACGGGCGGGCGGCCGCCGGTGGGCGGCCGCTGCGCCGTGCCGCTCAGGCCGCCTGCGCCAGGCGCTCCGGCGCAGCGTGCCACAGCGCCGCGTCGGCAAGCGCGTCGCGCACGCGCCGACCGGCGATCCCGGCCTCCGGCAGCTCGGCATGCCACTGCACGCCAACGGCGAACGGGTGGTGCGTGGCCTCGATCCCCTCGACGATCCCATCGGCTGAGCGCGAGGTGACACGCAGGCCCTGGCCGAGACCGTCGATCGCCTGGTGGTGGAGGCTCGGCACGGCGGCGCGCGCCCCGACCATCCGTCGTGTGAGCGAATCGCCACCGGTCGCGACCGCGTGCATACGCCGGTCGGCGTGCATGTCGGGCCGGCGCGTGGCGCGCTCCTCGCCGAGGTCCTGGTGCAGTGTCCCGCCGCGTACGACGTTCAGCAGCTGGTGCCCGCGGCAGATGCCGAGCACCGGCATGCCGCTCGCAAGCGCGTCGCGCAGGACCGCGGCGTCGGCGCGGTCGGCGTCGAGCCGGGAGTTGCGCGCGCCGCGGATCTCTTGTCCGTACAACGCGGGGTGCACGTCGTTGTCGGCGCCGGTCAGCACGAGCGCATGCGCGGTCGCGAGCTGACGCGCCGCGTCGTCCGCGTCCGAGACGCGCCGCACGCGCACCTCGGCGCCGGCGAGCCAGCGCTCGTAGGTCTGCGGCTCCTCGTCGCGCACGAGCAGCAGCACGAGCGGCCTGTCCGCCGGCGCGGTCGTCGCGTACACACGGCGGAAGCGCTCGCGAGCGCGTGTGAGGCGCTTGCGCGCCGCCTCGGGCGTCGTCTGCAGCAGGCGCGCAGCGTCGGTCGGCCCATAGCCGGCGAACTGCAGCGTCACGAGTGCTCGCTCACGCGCCGGCAGCTGCGCGAGCGCCGCCTCGATTGCGAGCCGCTCGTCCTGGTCTTCGCCACCGCTCGCGGCGGCCTGGTCGAGCTGGTCGAGCAGCGCGCTGTCGGCGAGTGGCCGTCGTGCGCGCAGTGCGTCGATCGCGACGTTCGTCGCGACGCGGTAAAGCCACGCGCGCAAGCGCGGATCGGACAGGTCGGCGGGAGCATGCAGCCAGGCGCGCAGGAAGACCTCCTGCGCAAGGTCCTCGGCGAGCGAGGGGTCGCCGACGCGGCGGCGCAGATGCCGCTCGATCGGCCGGCGGTATGTGGTGATGAGCGTGTCGAGATCCATGCCAGTTCAAGACGAGCGGTGCGCGCGGAAGCGGACACGTCCGCTCTCCAGTCTGCCCCACGTCTCAACGCGTATGAACCAATTGCTCCACGTCGCGCTCATCGAGGCGCGCGCGACGCAGGTGCGGCTCAGGCCGGCGCGTGCGTCCGCTGCGCGGCGGCGATTAGGTCGAGCACGGCGCGCTCATCGCCGGCGCGCAGCAGCTCGATCGGGTCCGGCGAGCCGTTGACGATCGACTCGAAGAACTCCTTGCGGTCCTGATACGTCGGGAGCGTCGCCTTCGCCCAACCGCGCGCGTCGTTCAGCATCACCGCGAGGCGGGCGTAGTCCTCGCCGAAGAGGTCGCCGATCTCGCGCTTCATGCGCTTGGCCAAAGCGGGCGAGGCGCCGGCGGTCGAGATCGCGATCGCGAGCGGGCCGGTGCGGACGATCGCCGGCAGGATGAAGTTGCACAGCGGCGGCACGTCGACGACGTTCACGAGCATCGCGCGCTTCTCGGCGTCCTCATAGACACCGATGTTGACCTCGGAGTCGTTCGTCGCCGCGATCGCCATAAAGCTGCCTTCGAGGTCGGCCAGCTCGTATGGGCGGGCGACCCATTCGATCGAGCCCTCGCCGGCGAGCCGCGCCAGCTCCGGCTGCAGCTCAGGCGCCACGACCGTCACGTCGCCATCGCAGGCGAGCAGGCCCTCGACCTTCTCCAGCCCGATGTCGCCACCGCCGACGACGAGGCAGCGCCGCCCCTTCAGCTTCAGGCAGGCGATGTAGAACGGCGTCTCCAGCATGTCGCGCACGCACGCCTGGTCGCAGATCCCCTTGCGGAGCTGGCAGACGCACTCCTTGCCGCTGTAGGCCTGGGCGGGCATCGCCGCTGAGGGTATCGCGGCGCTCCGGGTGGCGATGCCGGCCATCCACGCGTACGCTGGGGTTCATGGCCTCGCTCTCCACGAGCGTGCTGCGCCTCGCGACCGCACCGCTGCGGATCGCCGACGCGCTGCTCGTCCTGCCCGAGCTCCAGCGCGACATCCGCCGCATGGCCGACGCCACGGAGGTGCTGCCGGCGGTGTTGGAGCAGCTGCGCGGCGTCGCGCGCGCCACCGACGTGATGCCCGAGCTGGACCGGCATGTTCAGGACATCGAGCGCTCGCTGCCGGTGCTCGTGGAGCTGGAGCGCTCACTGCCGGCGCTCACGCCCGCGATCATCGTGCTGAGCGAGTCGCTCGAACGGCTGCTCATGCTGCTCGATCGCCTGGATGGGACCGTCAACACGCTCGCACTCGTCGCCGAGCCGCTGCAGGGTCCCGCCGAGCGGCTCGGCCGCCTCAGCGAGCGGTTGCCAGGCCGCGCGCGCACCTGAGCCACCGTCACCGCAACCGACTGGCTGCGCAGCCAGCTACTCTGGATGGATGGCGAGCGCCGAGGGAATCTACGACGACGACGCGGTCATCCGCCGCGTCTACCGCGAGCACGTGATGGTGCTGGCCGGGCCGCGCGCGTTGCTGATGCAGGCGGCGCACCCGGTCGCGTGGGCCGGCTTCTACGCACAGACGGCCTCCAAGGACGAGCCCTATGAGCGGTTGCACCGCACCGCGCAGATCGTCGAGCTCGTCACGTACGGGCCGCGCAGAGAGGCCGAGCGCGCAACTCGCCGTGTGCGGTCGATGCACAAGAAGGTGCGCGGCGAGCTGTTCGAGGATGCCGGATCGTTCCCAGCCGGCACGCCTTACGCAGCCGACGACCCTGAGCTGCTGCTGTGGATCCTCGCGACGCTCGTCGACTCCGGCATGACCGTCTACCAGCGCTATGTTCGTCAGCTCACGCCCGGCGAGCGCGAGTCGCTGTGGCAGGACTACCGCATCTTCGGCCGCCTGTTCGGATTGCCCGACGAGGCGATGCCGGCCTCCTACGCCGACTTCCGCCGCTACATGCGCCGCATGCTCGACGGCGACGACCTGTACGTGACCGACGAGGCACGCACCACCGCGAGGGAGATCGTCATGCGCCCGCCGGTGCCGCTCGCCGCCCGTCCCCTGGTGGAGCTGGCGAACTTCGTGACGGTCGGCCTGCTGCCGCCGCGCATCCGCCGCGAATACGGCTTCTCGTGGGACCCGGCGCGCGGGCTGTTCCTGCTCGGCCACACGGAGTACGCGCGCCGCGTGCTCGTCCCGCTGCTGCCGGGTCGGCTGCGCTACAACGCGCGGCGGCACCTGACGGATCCGGCCGTCGCCGCGTAGCTCACGCGCTGCGGCCGCGGGCTCTGCGGATCTCCGCGAGCCGTGCGGCGAGCGCCGCCTCCGCGTCGTCGGGGGCGTAGAAGCGCTCGCCGACGACGCCAGGCGGCGCGACCTCCTGCTCGCCGAGGTGACCGGGATGACGGTGCGGGCTGTCGTAGCCCTCGCCGCGGCCGCCGGAGCGCAGCGGCACGGGCGGCGGCTCGGACCCATGGTCGCGGACGAAGCCGCGGGCGGCTCCGATCGCGCGCTTGGCGGCGTCGGACTTCGGCGCGAGCGACAGGTAGATGGCGGCCTGCGCGAGCGGGTACTGCGCCTCCGGCAACCCCACCCGGTCGACGGCGGCGCCCGCGGCGGTCGCGACCGTCAGCGCCTGCGGATCCGCGTTCCCGATGTCCTCGCTCGCGAGGATCACCATCCGTCGCGCGATGAAGCGCGGGTCCTCGCCGCCCTCCAGCATCACTGCGAGGTAGTAGAGCGAGGCGTCGGGATCCGAGGCCCGCGTCGCTTTGATCCAGGCTGAGATCGTGTCGTAGTGATTGTCGGCCGCGCGGTCGTAGTGGAGGATCCGTCGCTGCAGCGCGTCCTCCGCGTGCGCGAGCGTGACGCCCTCGTCCGGCGCCGTTCTGCACGCCAGCTCGAGCGCCGCGAGGGCGGTGCGGGCGTCGCCGCCGGCGCGCGCGGCGAGCAGCTCGACGGCGTCGTCGTCCACGCGCACGTCACCGCACTCGCCGCGGTCGAGCGCGCGCCGCAGCAGCGTGAGGACGTTCGCGTCGGTCAGCTCCTCCAGCTCGTACACGCGAGCGCGGGAGAGCAGCGCACCGTTGACCTCGAACGACGGGTTCTCCGTCGTCGCGCCGATCAGCGTCACGAGCCCGTCCTCGACCGCAGGGAGCAGCGCGTCCTGCTGGGCCTTGTTGAAGCGGTGGATCTCGTCGAGGAAGAAGATCGTGCTGCGACCGCCTTTGCGGCGCTCCTCGGCGCGTCTCAAGACCTCCCGAACCTCCGGTCTGCCGGCCTGCACTGCGCTCAGCTCCTCGAACGCCGCGTCCGCGCTTGCGGCGACGATCCGCGCGAGCGTCGTCTTCCCTGATCCCGGCGGCCCGTGCAGGATCATCGAGTGCGGCCGGCCTTGCTCGATCGCGGTGCGCAGCGCGGTCCCCGGCGCCAGCAGGTGCTCCTGGCCGACGAGCTCGGTCAGGTCACGCGGGCGCATACGCGCGGCGAGCGGCGCGTCGGCGGACGCAGCCGCGCCGGGCTGCGCCTCCTCGGGTTCGAACAGCGAGTCCATCTTCACGCGTGAGTCTCCTGCACGGGCACGACGATCCCTACCCTCTCCCGCCGTGGAGCTCGCGCTGCTCGCCGTCTGGTGCTTTCTCGTCGCTCTCGGAGGCGGCCTCGTCGGGCTGGTGCTCGGCAACCTGCGCCTGCCCGTCGTCCTGCTGGTTGCTTCCTCGCCAGCTGCAGGCGCGGGCGCGAACATCGCGATCAGCGCCGTCGCAGCCGGCACCGCTGCGATCGCGCACATCCATGCGGGGCGCATCAACTGGCGGCTGTTCGCGTGGATGGCGCCGCCGTCGATCGTCGCGGCCGTCGCCGGCGGCTACCTGTCCGGCGTGCTGCCCGAGCGTGCGCTGCTGATCCTGATCGCCGTCGTCCTGTTGTCGAGCGGGATCGGGATGTTGCGCAGCGGCGCGCCGAAGCGCCGCGAGCCCGCGCCGGGCGAGCATCCGGCGCTCGATGTCCCGGCAGCCGTCGCGAGCGGCGCCGCGATCGGCCTGCTCGGCGGGATGGTCGGCCTGATCCTCGGCTCGCTGCGGATGCCGGCGCTGCTGCGGCTCGTCGGCGAGGTGCCGTTCAAGGCGGTCGGGACGAACGTCTCGATCGGCTTCTTCGTCGGCGTCGCGGGCGCGCTCGGCCACCTGCCGAACGCCGCCCCGGACCTCGTCCCGATCGTCGTCGGAGGGGCTGCCTCGATCCCCGGCGCGCTGCTCGGCTCGCGCCTCACCGGCCGCCTGTCAGAGGAGCAGCTGATCCGCGCGATCGGCGTCGTGCTGCTGGTCGCGGCCGCCTCGATGATCGTCGAGGCGATCGTCCGCTGAGCGTCAGTCGTCCCAGAAGTCCTCGACCTTCCTGCCATCGCCGCCCTCCGGCTTGCTGCCGCCGATCGCGATCACCTCCATCCCCTCCGGACCGCCCTCGAACCCGCGCGCCGTCTGCGGCGCGACGCGCACGACGTCCCATCTTCTGAGCTCCATCACCTCGTCGCCGAGCTTGATCCGCCCCGATCCGCCGACGACCACGTACGCCTCCTCCTGCACCTCGTGGCGGTGGCCGATCGTGCGGAAGCCCGGCCCGTAGCGGAACCAGCTCACGCCCAGCTGCTCGGAGTCGAGGTGTCTGCGCGTGAAGCGCACGTCGATCTCCTCGCCGGGCCCGCCGTTGCTGGGCTCGACGTCCATCAGGTTCTTAATCGCGTAGTTCGACATGCACGCGAACATAGCCGCATCCGTAGCATCTCCCCGGTCATGAGCGCCGACCTCCAGACCGCCACGACGGAGCTGCTGCAGCAGCTGATCCGCTTCGACACCGTCAACCCTCCCGGGAACGAGCGCCTGCTGCAGGAGTTCCTGCTGGGCGAGTTGACCGGCGCCGGCTTCGACTGCGAGCTGCTCGGCGTCGAGCCTGAGCGGCCGAACCTGATCGCGCGACTGCGTGGCGCCGCCGACGGACCCACGCTCGGCCTGCTCGGCCACGTCGACACCGTGCTCGCGAACCCCGACGAGTGGACGCACGACCCATGGTCGGGCGACGTCGCCGACGGCTGCTTGTGGGGCCGCGGCGCGCTCGACATGAAGTCGCAGGTCGCGGCCGAGATCGCGGCTGCGATCGCGCTCGCGCGCTCCGGCTGGCGCCCGGCGCGCGGCGAGCTGCTGATCTGCTCGGTCGTCGACGAGGAGACCGGCGGCGCACTCGGCGCGCAGTGGATCACCGAGACCCACCCGGACAAGGTCCGCTGCGACTACCTGCTCAACGAGGGCGGCGGGCCCTATTTCGAATATGCAGGCGCCCGCCGCTACGGCGTCTGCTGCGCGGAGAAGGGCGTCTTCCGCTTCAAGCTCATCACGGACGGCGTCGCCGGCCACGCGTCGCTGCCGAAGATGGGCGACAACGCGCTGCTGAAGCTCGGCCCGCTGCTGGAGCGGCTCGGCGCGCGCCAGCCGTCCTATGCGATCACCGATGTGCCCGCCGCCTTCCTGCGCGGACTCGGCGAGGACCCGGACGACCCGGCCGGCGCGGTCGAGCGCCTCGCCGCTGCCGATCCGCGCCTCGCGACGATGTTCGAGCCGATGCTCGGCGTCACGTTCACGCCGACGCGCGCCGCTGCCTCGCAGAAGGTCAACGTGATCCCGAGCCGCGCCGAGATCCACGTCGACTGCCGCGTCCCGCCCGGCCTCGGCACAGACGAGGTCCGCCGCGCAATCGTCGAAGTGCTCGGCGCTCCGGAGGACGGCGGCTTCAGCGTCGAGTTCACCGAGCAGGTCGTCGGCAACGGATCCGCGCTCGACTCGCCGCTGCGCGACGCGATCGACAGCTGGATTGCGGCCAACGACCCGAGCGCGGTCACCGTCCCCGTGATCCTCCCCGGCTTCACCGACTCGCGCTGGTTCCGCACGGCCTTCCCCGATTGCGTCGCCTACGGCTTCTTCCCGCACAAGCATCAGCCGTTGCTCGAGTCGGCCCCGCTCGTGCACGGTGCCGACGAGCGCATCGACGTGCGCGATCTCGGCTACGCGGCGCGGTTCTACGCTGACGTGACGCGCACGCTGCTCGGTTGAGCGAAGCGGCCGAGCTGCCGATGAGAGGCGTGTGAGCGTCCTCGCATCGTTCCTCGGCTACTACGACTTCAAGGAATGGGCCGGCGTCTGGGTCGGCCCGCTGCTGATGGTCGTGTTCCTCGTCGTGCTCGTCGTCGCGCTGCGCCAGATGCGCCCGACGAAGCCGCAGCAGATCAAGCCGGAGGCCTCGCCGAAGATCGCCTGGGACGAGATCGCGGGCGTCGACGAGGCGAAGGACGAGCTGCGCGAGGTCGTCGAGTTCATGCGCGATCCGAAGCGCTTCAAGGCGCTCGGCGCATCCGTCCCCCGTGGGATCCTGCTGCACGGCCCGCCGGGCACCGGCAAGACGCTGCTCGCGAAGGCCGTCGCGCACGAGTCGAGAGCGAACTTCTTCGCGCAGTCGGCGGCGTCCTTCGTCGAGACGTTTGTCGGCGTCGGCGCGGCGCGCATCCGCCGCCTCTTCAGAGTCGCGCGCAAGAAGGCGCCGGCGATCGTCTTCATCGACGAGCTCGACGCTGTTGGCGGCCGTCGCGGCGTCGGCGACGTCTCCGGCGAGAAGGACCAGACGCTCAACCAGCTGCTGGTGGAGATGGACGGCTTCACCGCGCGCGGCGACGTCGTCGTGATCGCCGCCTCGAACCTCCTGGAGAAGCTCGATCCGGCGCTGCTGCGCCCCGGCCGCTTCGACCGCCAGGTGTTCGTCGCGCCGCCCGACCGCCACGGCCGCGAGCGGATCCTGGAAGTCCACACGCGCGGCATGCCGCTCGCGCCGAGCGTCGACCTCGACCTCGTCGCGCGCCAGACAAGCGGCCTCACCGGCGCCGACCTCGCGAACATCTGCAACGAGTCGGCGATCAACGCTGCTCGGCGTCACGCCGAGCAGCTGAGCGCCGGCGACTTCGACGCGGCGCTCGAGCGCGTCGTCGCTGGCATGCAGGCCAAGCGCGGCCTCAACGACCACGAGAAGCGGATCGTCGCCTACCACGAGGCGGGCCACGCGCTGTGCGCGGAGCTGTTGCCGGCGGTCGACCGCGTCCACCGCATCTCGATCGTCCCGCGCGGCGGTGCGCTCGGCTACACGCTCAACCTCCCGGAGGAGGACCGCTACCTCAAGACGCGCGAGGAGCTGATCGACCACATGACGATGCTGCTCGGCGGCCGCGCCGCGGAGCAGCTCGTGTTCGGCTCGGTCACGACCGGCGCCGCCGGCGACTACGAGGCCGTCACGGTGCTCGCCGCCGCGATGGTCGACGAGTACGCGATGGGCACGCGCGTGAAGCTGCGCCGGGCCGGTGGCGGCGGTCCCGCCGCCGAGGCGACGCTGCGGCTGCGCGACGAGGAGCAGGCCGACCTCGCCGACGGCGCGTACCGCACCGCTCTGTCGCTGTTGAGGGATCACCGCCGCTGGCTCGACGCGCTGGCGGAGGGACTGCTGGAGCAGGAGGTGCTCGAGCGCGCGGACATCGACCGCGTGCTGGCGGAGCTGCCCCGAGCGAGCGCCGAGGCCGCCGGCGACGCCAGCACCGCAGTCGCCGCTGCACGCGCCACGGCGCTCAACCCGCGCGATTGACGCGCCGCCCCGCGCCGGCTGCAGCCCCCGCCGGCTATCCTCCCCGCCGCATGCTGGGACGGATCGACCACATCGGCGTTGCCGTCGAGGACCTCGACGCGGCACTTCACCTGTACACCGAGGTGCTCGGCATGCCCGTCGTGCACCGCGAGACGGTTACCGAGCAGGGCGTCGAGGCGATCCTGCTGGACGTCGGCGAGAACCACGTCGAGCTGCTCGCGCCGCTCGGGCCGGACACGCCGGTTGGCAAGTTCCTCGCGAAGAAGGGCCCCGGCCTGCACCACGTCGCCTATCAGGTGACCGACATCGAGGCCACGCTCGCCGCCCTGAAAGCGGCCGGCACGCGCCTGATCGACGAGACGCCGCGGATCGGCATCCGCAGCTCCCGCGTTGCGTTCGTCCACCCTGCCTCTACCGGCGGGGTCCTCACCGAGATCGTCCAACCTGCGGAGGACCACTAGATCATGGCCGACGTCAAGCAGCGGATCAGTATCGGCTTCCATGGCCAGGCGCTCGCCGCGCGGGTGACGGCCGACCAGCTCGCCGCGCTGCGCAAGGCGCTCGAAAAGGGCGGCGGCGGCTGGCACGAGCTGGAGTCCGAGGACGGAATGATCTCGCTCGACCTGTCGAAGGTCGTCTTCGTCCAGGTCGACGCCGGCGATCAGCGCGTCGGCTTCGGCGCCTAGCGGCATCGGCGCATGGCGAGCACACGCGTGCGGCCGCACGAGGCGGTCGTGAGCAGGCTGGCCGCGCTTGACCTCGCTGGCCTGCGCTTGGCGCGCACGATCGCGCACACGCCGCGCGCCGAGCACGCGGCGCGCGCCTACTCGACGCTCGGGCAGCACGGGGCCCTGTGGCTCGTGTTCGGCGCAGCGGCCGCTGCCCTCGACCCGGCGCGCCGTGCGCGCTGGCGCCGCGCGACGCTCTCCGTCGGCGTCGCCTACGCCGTCAACCAGGCGATCAAGCTCGCCGTGCGCCGCCCGCGTCCGCAGCTCGCGGACCTGCCGCCGCTGATCGGCACGCCGACGCAGCTGAGCTTCCCGAGCGCGCACGCCGCCACCTCTGCCGCGGCGGTGCACGCGTTCTGGCATCTGCTGCCGTGGGTGCCGCTGCGCGGCGCGGCGTTCGGGATGACGCTCTCGCGCCTCTACCTCGGTGTCCACTACCCCTCCGATATCGTCGCCGGCGTGCTGCTCGGGGCGACGATCGGAAGGATGGGGGGCCGGCCATGAAGGTCGGCATCGTCGGCATGCCGAACGCCGGCAAGTCCTCGCTCTTCAATGCGCTCACGCGCGCCGGCGCGGAGGCGGCCAACTACCCCTTCACGACGATCGAGCCGAACGTCGCGATCGTGCCGGTCGCCGACGACCGCCTGGAGCAGGTCGCGGAGCTGCTGAAGGCGTCGAACGTCGTGCACGACACGATCGCCTTCCACGACATCGCCGGGCTCGTGAGAGGCGCGTCGGAGGGCGAGGGGCTCGGCAACAAGTTCCTCGCGAACATCCGCGAGACGGACGCGCTCGTGCACGTCGTGCGCGCTCACGGCGACGACAACGTGATCCACCCCGAGGGTCGCGTCGACCCGCGCGCCGACATCGACACGATCGAGACGGAGCTGATCTACGCCGACCTCGAGCAGGCCGAGCGCCGTCTGGAGCGTGTCGTGAAGGCAGCACGTGGTGGCGACAAGGTCGCGGTCGCCGAGGGCGAGTGGCTGCGCGAGCTGATCGCTGCGCTGCAGGAGGGTCGCCCGGCGCGCACCGTGCCGCCGCCGGCTGACGCGCCCCACGCGCTGCGCGACCTCTCGCCGTTGACCGCCAAGCCGGTGCTGTTCGTCGCCAACGTCGACGAGGGCGACGACACCGTCCCCGCCGAGGTCGTCGAGCACGCCGCTGCCCACGCCGCGCAGGCGGTCGCCGTCTCGTCACGGATCGAGGCCGAGCTGTCCGAGCTGGACGACGAGGAGGCCGCCGTGATGCGCGAGGAGCTGGGGATCGCTGAGTCCGGCCTCCAGCGGATCGTGCGCGGCGCCTTCTCGCTGCTCGACCTGATCGCCTTCTTCACCGTCGGCGAGGCGAAGCCGGCACAGTCGTGGCACCTCAGACGTGGCCTCACCGCCTGGCACGCCGCCGGCCAGATCCACTCGGACATCCAGAGAGGCTTCGTGCGCGCCGAGGTGATCGCCTGGGACGCTTTGATGGATGCCGGCGGTTACGGCGTCGCGCGCGAGCGCGGCACGCTGAGAGTCGAGGGCCGCGACTACGCGATGCACGACGGCGATGTGTTGACGGTGAAGTTCACGCCCTGACGGGCGTGGTGTTTCGCCCTCCGGCGACCGCGAGCGGATCGCCTGCAGGCGACGTCACCAGCGCGGCCGGTCGATCTCCAGCAGCTCGCCGAGCGTCGACCACTGTCGGCCGCCGAGCCGCGCGAGCGGGCGCAGCAGGTCGGCGGCGGGGCGCCCGTCGCGCATCGCCTCCTCGGCGATCGCCATGTGCAGCACGCGCCCGAGCACCACTGTGCAGTCGCCGAGCGGCAGCGTGTCGTGCAGCACGCACTCGATCGCCACGGGCGCCTCCGCGACGCGCAGCGGCGCGACGTGCAGGCTGGGCTCGCGCGTCACGCCCGCCCAGTCGAACTCGCTCACGTCGGGCGGCGCGTTCACGCTCGTCGCGTTGACCGCCTCGAACAGCGGCTCGGGCGTGAAGTTGACGACGAACTCGCCGGTTGCCTCGACGTTGTTGAGCGAGTCCTTGCGCCCGACCGACGTGAACTGCACGATCGGCGGGTCTGTGCACGCGACGGTGAAGAATGAGTGCGGCGCAAGGTTGTCGACGCCGGTCACCGAGCGCGAGGAGACCCACGCGATCGGCCGCGGGATCACGACCGAGTTCAGCAGCCGGTAGAACGCAAGCGGGTCGGTCTGACCCGGATCGAAGTCGACGCGCACGGCCGCGATGATCGCAGGCGCCTCCTCGGCGCGATCGCCCTACTCGTGTGCTTCTGCTCGATCCGAGCTCTCCGGCCGCCCCCACCAAACCAGCGAGCGCACCCGCTCTCGCAGCGTTCGCCGCGGCGGCACGTCACGCATCAGCACGCCGTAGTCAAGCGACACGAAGGGATCCGGCGTCTTCGGGTTGAAGAGCCAGTCGAGGTCTGCCTTGCGGCGAGCTTCGTCCATGTGCACGAGGTTAGGCGGTCGTGCCGAGGGCGGCGATGGTGGACAAGATTTGGATGGCGAGAAGACATGCACCGATGCGAAACACGCGGGTCACATGCGCAAGTCGGCGGATATTGGTCGCTCGGTGGCTCGCGTGATGAGCGATGAAGTCCAAGCTGAGAGCGGCCGCCGTAGGGGTGCCCTTCGCAAGGTGCGCTGCCAACAGCGCACGCGGATCTACGTCGACGCTCCACTCGACACTCGGCCAGACGATCACCAACACGCAAATGCTGAGGAGCGCGAAGGACGCGATGGCGATCCATGCGAACGGCCGCATGTCACGGAACGTCTCGTGTCCGAGCAGTGAGACGGCGATCGATGCGGTGGCGAGTAGCATCCCGGCGCGGTTCCGCAGGTCTCTGATCGCGGATCGTTGGTGCTCGAGCGTTCGTACCGCCTCGCGGTAGACCAGCTCGTATGCCTCTCTGACGGCCACCGACGAACCGTACGGCCGCGGTCTGCGTCAACTCCAGACGCAATCGCCACGACTCCGCGTCAGAGCTGCGACGGGTCGCCGGCTGCGCGCAGGCGCTCGGCGAGTCTGCGCATCCCCAGCGTCTCTGCTGCCTCGGCGCCGCCGGCGAGGTCGGTGACGCGGTCGGCGGGGCGGGGGACGTCCACGCGCTGGAGCGTCGCGATCGCGAGGAAGTCGCGCAGCTCATCTGCCTGCTCGCGCAGCGCTGTCGCGACGCGCGGCTTCTCGCCGTCGGGCGACGCCAAAGCGGCCTCGAGCGAGCCGTGGCGCGTCAGCAGGTCGGCGGCGCCCTTCTCGCCGATCCCTCTCGCGCCCGGCAGGCCGTCGGACGGGTCGCCTCGCAGTGCGATGAAGTCGGGAACCAAAGCGGGCGGCACGCCGTAGCGCGCCTGCACCTCTGCCGGCCCCATCGCCTCGAAGCCTCTGACGCCGGTCTTCAGATAGAGCACCGTCACGTCCGGTGTGGCGCACTGGAACATGTCGCGGTCGCCTGTCATCAGCAGCGCCGAGCCGCCGGCCTCGACCTCGCTCAGCGCGAACGAGTGCAGCAGGTCATCCGCCTCCAGGTCCGGTGTCGCGGCGAGCGTCCAGCCGAGCGCCTCAAACAGCCGCGGCGAGCGCGCGATCTGCCAGGCGAGCCCCTCGGGTACCGGGGGTCGGTCGGCGTGGTAGCTGGCGTAGCGCTGCACGCGGTAGCGCGCGGCCTCCGCGCCCGAGCAGATCACGACGGCACGCGGGCCCTGGTCCGCGACGATGCGCAAGATCGCGTTCGTCGATCCGAGCAGTGCGTTGACGGGCATCCCCTCCGCGCCTCTGATCGAGTCGGGCAGCGCGAACCAGGCGCGGTAGAGCAGCGACGGCGCGTCGACGACGAGCAGGGGAGCCGGCACGTGCCGCAGGGTAGTCGCGCCGGCGGCGACGTGCTGCCAAGCGGCGCGCCGGCTGACCCGCCCGATCTAGCCTTGCCACGACCTGTCCCCGCCCGGCGAAGGAGACCGCGCCAGTGCTCACGCTCAACGGCATCGACGACATCAAGGCTCGTATCGGCCAGGAGCTCGGCGTGAGCGACTGGCATGAGGTCACGCAGCAGGCGATCAACGACTTCGCCGACGTGACGGGGGATCACCAGTGGATCCACGTCGACGTCGAGAGAGCGAAGGACACGCCCTTTGGCGGCACGATCGCCCACGGCTACTACACGCTCTCGCTCGCGCCGAAGTTCACCTACGAGTTGTTCTCGATCGAGGGCTTCGCGTTCGGCATCAACTATGGCGTCAACAAGGTCCGCTTCCCGGCGCCGCTGCCGGTCGGCAGCAAGGTCCGGATGCGCGCCGCGATCGCCTCCGTCGACGACGTGCCCGGCGGGATCCAGATGGCCACGGCGCTGACGTTCGAGGTCGAGGGAGGCGAGAAGCCGGTCTGCGTCGCCGAGACGCTCGTGCGCCTCTACACGGGCGGCTGAGCGCAGCCTGCCAGCTCCCGCGGGCTCAGGCGGCCGCGGCGCCGCCTGCCGCCTGCTCGCGCAGCTCGGCAAGCGTCGCGGCCTCGACCTCGTCGAGCAGCGCCTGCACGCGCACGCGGCAGCCGCCGCAGCCGGTGCCGGCCTGCGTGTGGCGGCCGACCTGCTCCAGGCTAGTGAGTGCGTTCGCGCGGATCGCCGCCGCGATCGTCGCGCGCGGGACCGCCTGACAGCTGCACACGAGCTCGTCGCCGTTGACCGCCGCGCCGGCCTCGCCGTCGGTCCCGAGGACGTCCTCCGGCACCGGCGCGCCGCTGACCGCCAGCTCGCGCAGACGCGGTGCGTCGGCCAGATCGCCGAGCAGCGTCGCGCCCGCCAGGCGCCCGTCGCGCACGATCAGCCGCTTGTAGCGGCCGCGACGCGTGTCCAGCTCCAGCACCTCCTCGTCGCCCGCGGCCAGGGCCGGATCGCCGGCGCAGAAGAGGTCGATGCCGGAGACCTTCAGCGTCGTCGCCGTCAGCGCGCCGTGGAAGGCGCCAGGCCGGCCGCCGATCGTCGCGCCGGCCGCCTGCGCCATCGCGCGCAGCGGCGGCCACAGCCCGTGCACGACACCGCGGTGCTCGGCGCACTCGCCCACCGCCCACACGTGCGGAGCGCTCGCACGCAGCGCGTCGTCCACCACGATGCCGCGGCGTACCTCGAGCCCGCAGGCGGCCGCGAGTGCGGTCTCGGGACGGATCCCGGTCGCGATCACGACGAGCTCGGCAGGGATCGACGTGCCGTCCTCCAGCACGACGGCCTCGACGTCGCCGTCCTCGCCGCCGGTCAGCTCGGCTGTCGCCCCATCGAGGAGCACGTCGACGTCCTTCAGCGCGCGCGACAGCAGCCGTGCACCGACCTCGTCGAGCTGCGTCTCCATCAGCCGGCCCGCGCGATGCACGAGCGTCACGTGCAGTCCGCGCCCGCGCAGTCCGCGCGCCGCCTCGATCCCCAGCAGCCCACCGCCGATCACGACGGCGCGTCTGACGCGCTCGCTCGCAGTCAGGATCGCGCGCACGTCGGCGAGCGTGCGGAAGGCGTGGACGCCGCGTAGGTCGAGGCCGGGCAGCGGCGGGAGCGCGGGTTGCGACCCGGTCGCGAGGACCAGCTTGTCGAACGCGATCCGTTCCTCCCCGTCGAGCGTCGCCGCGCGCCCGTCGAGATCGAGCGCGCGCACCTCCCGGCCGGCGAGCAGACGTACGCGGTGCTGGGCGAACCACGACGACGGCTTCAAGGCGAGGCCTGCTTCGCCGACGCGCCCGGCCAGCAGGTGGGAGAGCGAGACGCGGTCGTACGGCGGGTCGGGCTCGCGACCGACCATCGTGACCTCCAGCCGCGGGTCGTGCGCGAGCGCCGCCTCGACCGTCGCCATCGCCGCCATGCCGGTGCCGACGACGAGGAGGCGAGTCCCTGCGCTCGCGGACCCGGCTGGGGCGGCGCGGGCGGGTGCGGATCGCGCCGCACGGGTCGCCGTGGCGCCGCTGCTGCGCAGGGCCTCGACCCGCACCGCCGTTGCCTTCAGCTCCGGCTGGCGCGAGGTCGGGTCGAGCGCTGCGGAGACGATTCCGTTAAGCGGCAGGTGGCCGGGCTGCAGGTGCAGGTCGCCCCAGTGGAAGGGCGCGAAGGCGACGCCGGGCGCGACGCGGTCGCTCACGCGCGCCCGCAGGTGCGCGACGCCGCGGCGCGAGCGCACGAGCACCACGGCGCCGTCGGCGACGCCCGCCTCCAGCGCGTCCTCGGCATGCAGCTCGACGAACGGCTCCGGCTCCTCGGCGAGCAGCGCGGCCGATTTGCCGGTGCGCGTCATCGTGTGCCACTGGCCGGCGACGCGGCCGGTCGTGAGCACGAGCGGGAACTGCTCGTCGGGCGCGTCGACCGGCTCGGCGTGCGGCGTCGCGACCAGCCGCGCGCGGCCGTCCTCCGTCGGGAAGCGGCGGTTCGCGTACAGCCGCGCGGTGCCGTGGCCGTCGCCGGCGCGACGCGCCGGCACTGGCCACTGCAGCGGCCCCTCGCGGCGCAGGCGTTCGTGCGAGAGGCCGCTGTGGTCGCACAGCCGGCCGGCGGTCAAGGCGGCGAACTCGCCATAGACCTGCGCGGCGTGCGACCAGGCGAACGCGTCCTCGTGCCCCAGCGCCCGCCCCAGGCGCGCGAAGATCTCCCAGTCCGGCAGCGCGTCGCCGGGCGGATCCAGCGCCCGTTGCACGAGCGAGACGCGCCGCTCGGAGTTCGTCATCGTGCCGTCCTTCTCCGGCCAGCCGGCTGCCGGCAGCAGCACGTGTGCGAGCGCGCCGGTCTCGGTCGGGTGGTAGGCGTCCTGCACGATCACCAGCTCGCAGCGGCGCAGCGCGGCGGCAAAGCGCTCGGCGTCCGGCTGCGAGACGACGGGGTTCGTCGCGACGATCCACACCGCCCGGATCTCGCCGCGCTCGATCGCCTCGACCAGATCGGTCGCCGCGACGCCCGGCCGCGGCGAGATGCCCGGCGCGCGCGCCGGCAGGTCCCACAGCCGCCGCATCTCGACGCGGTCCTCCGGCGATGCGATCGAGCGGTAGCCCGGCAGCAGCGGCGCGAGCCCGCCGCTCTCGCGCCCGCCCATCGCGTTCGGCTGTCCGGTCAGCGACAGCGGGCCGGTGCCGGAGCGCCCGAGGTTCCCGGTCGCGAGGCAGAGGTTGATCAGCGCCTGATTCTTCAGCGTGCCGACTGCGGACTGGTTCGCGCCCATCGACCACAGCACCATCGCGCGCTGCGCGGCTCCAAAGCGGTGCGCGACGTCCTCGATGGCGGCTGCCTCGATCCCGCACACCGTGGCCGCGCGGGCCGGAGGCCACTCGGCGGCGACCGCAAGCGCGTCCTCGATGCCGGTCGTGTGACGCTCGACGAACGTGCGGTCGAGCAGGCCGTCGCGCTCGATCACGTACAGCAGCGCATTCAGCAACGGCAGGTCGGTGCCGGGGCGGACCTGCAGGTGGATGTCGGCCGCCTCCGCCGTCGGCGTGCGACGCGGATCGACGACGACCACGTCGGCGCCCTCCCGCTGGCGTGTCCGCACGCGCCCCCACACGATCGGATGGCACGCAGCGGCGTTGGAGCCGAGCACGAGCAGGCAGTCGGCCTGGGAGAGGTCCGCGTAGCCGGGCGGCGGGCCGTCGGAGCCGAGCGAGCCGCGGTAGCCGGCGACCGCGGAGGACATGCACAGGCGCGAGTTCGAGTCGACGTTGTTCGTGCCGAGGAAGCCCTTGAACAGCTTGACGGCGGCGTAATAGTCCTCCGTCAGCAGCTGGCCGGAGAGGTATAGGGCGATGCTGTCCGGCCCGTGCCGATCCCGCAGCGCGGCGATCCGGCCCGCGAGGTCGGGGATCGCCTGCTCCCACGACGCGGGCTCCCAGCGGTGGTCGGCGGACTCGCGTCGGAGCACCTGCGTCGCGCGGTCCGGCGCGGCGACGGCGTCCGGCAGCCGCAGCGGCTTCTGGCACGTCGCGCCGCGGTTGACCGGGTGCAGCGGATCGCCCTCGACGCGTTCGAGTCGGCCGCCGGCGACGTGCGCGAGCAGCCCGCAACCGGTGCCGCAGTACGGGCAGGTGGTGCGGATGGCGGCAGGCTCACGCGCGCTCATGGCAGCCGCAGATGCAGCTCGCCGGCGCGCTCGTGGACCTCGTAGACGGTCAGTCCGTCGTCAGCGCCGCCGATCCAATCGCCGCTGCGCAGGTCGAAGCGCCGGCCGTGCAGCGGACACGTGACGCAGCCGTCCGCGACGAGCCCGTCCTGCAGCGGCCCGCCCGCATGTGGGCAGTCGGCGCTCACGGCGTGCAGACCGTCCTCGGTGCGGAAGATCGCGACGCGGCGGCCGGCGACCGTCACGCGGCGGCCCTCCCACAGCGGCACGTCGGCGGCGCGGCCGATCGCGACCCAGGCCCCGTCCGCGAGCGCGCTCATCGCGCGCCTCCGGTGGGCGGGCCGACAAGCACGGCGTCGATCGGCGTCAGCGGCTCCGGCTCCGTGTCCAGCTCCGCGAACTGCTTCGGATGGACCGGATCGTGGCGCTCCAGCCACGGATCCGGGTCGGCCGCGGCCTTGGCGATCGCGAAGCGCTCGCGCAACCGCGCTGGCTCGCCGCCCTCCTCGGCGAGCACGGCGGCTCTGATGGCATCCAGCCCGACGCGCTCGACGTAGTCGTACGTGCGCTCGAGATAGTCGCCCTGCTCGCGGTAGTGCTGCAGGAACGTGAGCGCGAGCTCGATCGCCTGCTCGCCGCTCTCCACCGTCGTCAGCAGATCGCCCTTGCGCACGCGCGAGCCGGCCGCGCCGCCGACGTAGATCTCCCAGCCGCCCTCGATCGCCACGAGGCCGATGTCCTTCACGTACGCCTCGGCGCAGTTGCGCGGGCAGCCGGTCACGGCCGACTTGACCTTGGCCGGCGTGTAGAGACCCTCCATGCGGCGCTCCAGCTCGATCCCCACGCCGATCGCGTCGCCGAGGCCGAAGCGGCAGAAGTCGGTGCCGACGCACGTCTTCACTGTCCGCACCGCCTTCGCGTAGGCGTGGCCGGAGGGCATCCCCAGCTCCTCCCACACCTGCGGGAGCGCCTCCTTTCTGATGCCGAGCAGGTCGATCCGCTGGCCGCCCGTGATCTTCACCATCGGCACCTCGTGGCGCTCGGCGACGTCGGCGATGCGGCGCAACTCCTGCGGCGTCGTGACGCCGCCGCGGATGCGCGGGATCACCGAGAAGGTGCCGTCGTTCTGGATGTTCGCGTGGACGCGGTCGTTGATGTAGCGCGCGTGGCGCTCCTCGCGGTGGCGGTTGGCGGCGACCTCGGAGACGAGGTAGGCGAGCCCCGGCTTGCAGGCGCCGCAGTCGCGCCCGGCGCCGCACGCGCCGGTCAGCTCGGACACGGATGACAGCTCGCGCTCGCGCACGAGCGCCGCGAGCTGCTCGCGCGTCTGCTGGCGGCAGGGGCAAAGGTAGGCGGGCTCCTCGCTCGCTCCGCCGGTCGCGAGCGCGACGAGGTCGAGCACGGTCGATCTGCACGAGCCGCATCCGGTGCCGGCGCGCGTGCGCGCCATCACCTCGCGGCCGCTCGCGCAGCCGTCGACGCGCACCGCGTCGAGGATCTCGCCCTTGCAGACGCCGTTGCAGTTGCACACCTGCGCGGCGTCCGGCAGGTCGGCAGGGGTCGCGGCGCTCGCCTCGACCAGCAGCGCAAGCGCGTCCTCGACCGCCTCGCCGCGCTTGACGAGGTCCGTCAACAGCTCGTGCCCGCGCGTGTCGCCGAGCAGCACCGCCCCGGCGGCGCGGCCGTCCGAGTCGAGGATCACCTTCCGATACGTGCCGGCCGCGTCGTCGGCTGCGACGACCGCGCGTGCTCCTTCGGCCGCGCCGGCGGTGACGAGGTCGATCCCCATCACCTTCAGCTTCGCGCTCGGAATCGAACCGGTGTACACGGCGTCTCGGGCTCCCAGCAGCGTCTCCGCCGCGACCGCCGTCTGCTCGTGGATCGGTGCGACGATCCCGTGCACGACGCTCCGGTGCTCGGCGCACTCCCCGACCGCTACCACGCGCTCGTGCGAGGTCTGCAGCGCGTCGTCCACGACGATCCCGCGAGCGACCTCCAGTCCGGCGTCGCGCGCCAGCTCGACGCGCGGGCGGATCCCGATCGAGACGACGACGAGGTCGGCCTGCTCCTCCGTCCCGTCGGCGAAGCGCACCGCCGTCACGCGCCCATCGGCCTCCGCGCACAGCTCCGTCGTCTGGCGCTCCAGCAGCACGCGCACCCCGAGCGCCTCGATCGCTGGCAGCAGCAGCGCGGCGGCTGCTGCGTCGAGCTGGCGCTCCATCAGGCGGTCGACGAGGTGGACCACGGCGACGTGCACACCGTGCTGAACGAGCCCGTACGCCGCCTCCAGCCCGAGCAGTCCGCCGCCGATCACGACGGCGCGACGGGCGTCCGCCGTGCCGGCGGCGATCGCGGCGCAGTCCTCCGGCGTACGGAAGGCGTGCACCCCGGGCAGGTCGATCCCGGGCAGCGGCGGCAGCAGCGGGTCAGAGCCGGTGCACAGCGCCGCTCTCTCGAAGTGCAGCTCGCGCCCGTCGTCCAGCTCGCACACGCCGGCCTCGGGATCCAGCGCCACGACCTCGCGTCCGAGCACCAGCTCGACTCCGCGGTCCGCGTACCAGTCGTCAGGCCGCAGGGTGAGCTCCTCTGCATTGGCCTCTCCGGCCAGCAGGTGCGAGAGCCGCACGCGGTCGTAGGGCGCCGTCGACTCGCCGCACACCATCGTCAGCGGCACGTCCGCGTCGCGGCGGCGAACCTCCTCGCAGACGGCCTGTCCGGCGATCCCGCCGCCGACGACGAGGATCCCCCCGGCGGCGCTCATGCCCGCAGCTCCGCCGCCGGCGCGAGCCCGCCCGGCGCGCTCGCGCCGCCGCCGAGCGCCGCGCGCGTCCGCATCGCCCCGCGCACGATCCGCACGATCAGCAACGCCGAGGCCGCGATCGCCGCCAGCAGCGCGAGCCCGACGCCGTAGGAGCCGGCCGTCTGCTTCACAAGCCCGAGCGCGAACGGCAGCGCGAAGCCGCCGAGCCCGCCAGCCGCACCGACGATCCCCGTCATCGCGCCGATGCGGTCGCCGAAGCGCAGTCCGACGAGCTGGAAGACGGCGCCGTTGCCGAGCCCGAGCGCGCCCATCGTCAACACGAACGCGACCGCGGTCGCCCCAACCGACGGCAGCCCGGAGACGAACAGCAGCCCCGCGCCGGCGACGCCGAGCACACCCGACAGCACGGTCGTCCCGCCGACGCGGTCGCCGAGGTGACCGCCGACCGGCCGCAGCAGCGAGCCGAGCGCGCCGCCGCAGGCGGCGATCGTCGCGGCCTGCACCTTCGTCAGGCCGTACTGGTCGTGCAGCAGGATCGGCAGAAAGCTCGCGAGCCCGACGAAGCCGCCGAACGTGATCGCGTAGAGGCCGGCCATGCGGCGCGCGTCGGGCTCGCGCAGCATCGCCGCCATCCCACGCGCGCTGAGCGGCTGCGCCGTACGTGGCGGCTCCTTCGCCAGCAGCGCGAAGGCGCCGAACGCAAGCGCCACCGGGACGAGCGCCATCCCCATCACGGCGTGCCAGCCGGTGTGCTCCGCGATCCGCGGCGCGGCGAGCGTCGCGATCACCGTGCCGGAGTTACCGGCGCCCGCGATCCCCATCGCGAACCCCTGGAGCCGCGGCGGGTACCAGCGGCTGGCGAGCGGCAGGGCGACGGCGAACGACGCGCCGGCGACGCCGAGCAGCAGGCCGACGCCGAGCACCTGAGGCAGCGTGCCGGCCGCGAGCCAGCCCCACAACAGCGGCAGTGTCACGACCGCCATGCTCACGAGGCCGACGCGCTTCGGCCCGAGGCGGTCGCCGAGCAGGCCGAGCACGAGCCGCATGAACGCCGCTGACAGCAGCGGCACCGCGACGACGACGCCCTTCTCAAACGGCGACAGCGCGAGGTCCTCCGCGATGTAGGCGCCGAGCGCGCCCAGCAGCACCCAGCACATGAAGCTCACGTCGAAGTGGATCAGTGCCGCTGCGAGCGATGGGGCGTGGCCGCTGCGGCGAAGCTCGTTCAGTCTCATCTCGGGACTCCGTGACGGCGGGTCGGTATCGGTGCGACCACGCTACGAGCCGCTCGGAGGGGCGTCGTCCGCCCGCTGGACAAGATGCGCGAGCAGCCCTTTCGCCATCGGTTCAAAGCTGAACCGATCGGGCAAAGTGCCGATGCCGCTTAGGGGTTTTGCAGCGTGCAAAACGCCGCTTCATTCGTTACCGTTCGGTTCAGATGCGCCGCGCGGAAGTGAACCTGGAAGGCCTCGTCACGGCGTTCGCGCCGGACGGGATCCATGGCGTCGGGATCGTCGAGCTGGCGCGGGCGGCCGGCGTTGCCAAGCCGACGCTCTACCGCGCGCACGGCTCCAAGGACGCGCTCTTCTTCGCCTGCGTGGAGGCGGAGGTCGAGCAGCTCCTGGAGCGGCTCTACGCCGCGTGGGCGAAGACGCTCGACCTTGCGCTTGCCGACGCGCTCGCCGCGCTCGCCCGCGCGCTGCTGGCCCACGCCGACGAGCGGCCGGACGCCTTCCGCCTCCTGTTGGTCACCGCCGAGCACCGCGGCTCGACCATCGCCGACGACGTGGCCGGAACGATCGACCGCATCGTCGACCGCCTCGCCGAGCTGCTCGCCCGCCATCCCGCCTGGCATGCCGACCCGGCCGACGCCGAGCTGGTCGCCGCTCTGCTGCCGGCGGCGGCCGTCGCCGCGGTGCGACGCACGGCCGTGCCGTGGGATCGCGACGCGATGGCCGCGCGCATCGCAGCGGTGCTGCGCCCGCTGACGTTCGCCGGCTGAGCCCTGCCCGTCGCCCGTTCCGACGGCACGCTGACCGCGCCGCCGGCTCGCCACGGCCGCATTGCTAGCTTGATCCGATGCCGGGATCGCTCACGCGCCGCGAGCTGCTCGCGGGCGCCGGCAGCGCCGCAGCGCTCGTACTCGCAGGCTGCGGCAGCGCCGCGCGCCCGTTCGACGCGAGCCGGCCGGTCGCCACGGCGCCGGTCGCGCCGACGCCTGCGCCGATGCGCAAAGGCGTCTCGCTGATCGGAGACGTCAACCCGTACGACGACACGCTCGGCGTGCGCCCCTACCTGCTCGACGGCGCGCACCCGACGACGTTCGTCGCTCTGTGGCTCAGGTGGCCAGACGTGCAGCCGCTCGCTCCCGATCCCTTCACCCGCGCGCAAGCGTTCGCCGACCTCGGCAACCCGGCCGGACCGGCCGCGGCCGCCTTCGCCGCGCTCGACGCCCAGGTAGCGCAGGCGAACGCCGACGGCCGCGAGGTCGCGCTCACGCTCTACCAGGCCTTCCCGGACTGGACGAGTGCGCCCGGCAGCGCTCCCGCCCCGCCGAACCGCGCACTCGTCCCCGCCGACCGCTCGCCGGACGGGCCGTGGGCGTGGCTCGTCGCCTACCTGTGCGAGCGCTATGCGCGCGGCGGCGCCGGCAATCCAAGCAGCGCCCACGTCGACTGGCTGCAACCGATGAACGAGCCGAACTTGACGTGGTGGCCGCAGCGGTCGTCCTCGTATCCCGGCGGGACGATCGCCGGCGCGGTCGCTGAGCTCGCCCGCAGCGCGGCGGTCGCCGCCGCCGAGGTCTCGGGCGGCCCCGGGCTGCTGCTGCCCGCCACCGCCGACGTCGTCAGCGTCGCCAGCTCGCACGGCACGCCCTGGGACGCCTTCAGCGAGGAGCTGCTGGCGCAGCTGCACGGCTGGGAGCCCGGACTGCCCGTCGGCTGGGCCCAGCACAACTACGCCGACGTGAAGCTCGGCCCGGAAGCCGACGGGCGCTGGCGCGTCGAGCGTCTGCTCGAGCTCCAGCGCACCCACGACTGGCCCGACCCGTCCGTCTGGCTGACAGAGGGCGGCTACCAGTTCGGCGTGCGGCGCGACGGCTGGATCGCCCCCGACGTCGAGCGCTGGATCGTCGACCCGCGCAGCACGAAGAATCCCGCGCATCCCGACGCGTTCGCGGAGCAGGTCGCCGCGATCACGACGAACTGGACCGCGATGTCACAGCTCCCCGTCCGCCTCTGGACGCAGTACCAGGTCAACGACCGCGACGTGCGCTTCCAATCAGGCCTGCGCGGCCCGGTGCAAGACACGCCGGCGGGTCGTGTCCCGCACGACCCGCCGTACCCCGCCTACGAGCTGTGGCCGACGCTGGCGGCCTGATCTGGCGGTGGGTCACTCGTCGTACTTGGAGGTCTGACGAACCGGATCGCCGATCTTGACAAAGCTGTCCTCCTCGTCGAGGTCCTCCCAGGTTTGCTCATTCGTCTTGAGTGTGTCGTACTCCGTGACGTACTTGGGAGGAGCGAACATATTGTCGAACACGCGCAGCGAACCCACACCGCCGATGTTCCGTCTGCGCGAACGGAATGTTCGCGCGACTGCCATGCGTTCGGAGACCTGGACGATTCTCACGACGACCTTGGGACGATCGACGGAACCGAGGATATCGCCGGTGTCCGGATCGCGGATGTCTTCCCCTTGAGGCGCCAGGACCTCAAAGACCATTCTCAGTGCGACTCCATCCTCAGTTCCGCGGTTGATGACCAGCTCGCGAGAATTCAGGATGCGCGCGACCTTCCCGGCGATTGGCTCACTGGGCACCGGCGGGGTCCTCCCTGTGATTCAGATCCGCGACGATCGTAGAGTCGAACTCGCGCCAGTCCATCAATGAGTCGACGATGATGCCCCCAGCAGTGTCAAGCTGGATAGAGAAACTCTCGTATGCCAGGTTGATCTGGCTCATGGGTATCGCGTCGTCCGCGTTCGGTGCATCGACTTCCCACGCCGCTCGGTGCGCATTCATGGTTCGCTGGAGAGCTGCGAGGCTCTTACCGAGAGCGGTGAGGCGGCGAGCGGCGCCCCGCGCTTGAGGCCGAACGAGTTCCTGCGCTGCCTCGTGAATCGACCGACGACCGAGGTAGTACGAGACAGCAAGGCCAATCGCAAAGAGGATAAACGTCCAAAGGCCCGTCTCTGTATTGGTCGTGTCGTCTCGTGTTGTGACGAACAGGGTGAAGGCCAGAAGCACGACCAATGCGACCGCTGCGAGACTCGGGTAGAGGAACCGGTGTGGTCTCTTGCTCACAACCAAAACTTAGCCAATCCAGGAGACGGCGCATCTCTCTGTGACGGCAGGCGTGCTTGTGCTCTCGGCGCCTGCCGAGAGCACAAGCACCATGCTACGCCGCGGACCCCCGCGCGATTCTGCGCAAGTCGAGCGCCTCGGCGAGGGTCGACTCCTCGACGCCGGCCTCCAAGGCGACCTCGCGCAGCGTGCGGCCGGAGGCGGTCGCCTCTTTGACGATCTCGGTCGCCTTGTCGTAGCCGATGTAGGGATTGAGAGCGGTCGCCACCGCGAGCGTCGACTCGGCCGAGCGCTCGCAGCCGGCGATGTTCGCCTCGATTCCGTCGACGCACTTCGTCGCGAACAGCCGCGAGGTCGATGCCAACAGGCGGATCGACTGCAGCAGGTTGCGCGCGATCAGCGGGATCCGCACGTTCAGCTCGAACTGGCCCTGCAGGCCGCCGACCGTGATCGCCGTGTCGTTGCCGATCACCTGCGCGCTGACCTGCAGCACAACCTCGGGGATCACCGGGTTGACCTTGCCCGGCATGATCGAGGAGCCCTTCTGCAGCTCCGGCAGGAACAGCTCGCCGATGCCGGCGCGCGGGCCGGAGCCCATCAGCGCGAGGTCGTTCGCGATCTTGGTCAGGGACACCGCGATGACCTTCAGCGCGCCCGACAGCTCCACCAGCGCGTCGCGATTCGCCTGGGCCTCGAACGGATCCTCTGGCGGCAGGATCTCCAGCCGGCTCGCCTCGACGAGCTTGCCGCGCACGCGCGCCGCGAACTCAGGGTGCGTGTTGAGACCCGTCCCGGTCGCGGTTCCGCCGAGCGGGATCTGCGCGACCTGCGGCAGTGCGTTGCGCACGCGCTTGGCGCCCAAGCGGATCTGCGCGGCGTAGCCGGCGAACTCCTGCCCGAGCGTGACCGGCACCGCGTCCATCAGGTGTGTGCGACCGGACTTGACGATGTCCTGGAAGGCCGCGGCCTTCGCCGCGAACGACGCCTCGAGCTGCTCGAGCGCCGGCAGCAGGTCGTTCGTCGCCTCGTCGAGCGCGGCGAGATGCACGGCGCTCGGGAAGACGTCGTTTGACGACTGGCCCATGTTCACGTGGTCGTTCGCGTGTGCATCGTCGCCGGCCAGCGCGGCGATGACCTCGTTCGCGTTCATGTTCGAGGACGTGCCGGAGCCCGTCTGGAAGACGTCGACCGGGAACTGGTCATCGTGCTTGCCGGCCGCGATCTCGTCGCCGGCGGCGGCGATCCGCTCGGCGATCGCGCCGTCGAGCAGGCCCAGCTCGCCGTTCACGCGCGCCGCCGCGCCCTTGATGCGCCCAAGCCAGCGTACGACCGGCACCGGCACGGTCTCACCCGACACGGGGAAGTTCGCGACGGCCTTGGTCGTCTCGCCTCCCCACAGCTGCTGCTCCGTCTCCTGCACGCCCATGGCGTCCTCCGGGTCTCTCAAATCGTCACAAAGTCAAAAGCTCAACCACAAAAGGAAATCAGCTCTCGCGCCAAGCCGACGGGATCGTCGTAGGCGAGCAGGAAGCCGGCGCGGTCGAGTACGCGCAGCTGGGCATCGGGCAGCAGGTCGAGCGCCTGCCGTGCGACCGCGAGCGGATGCATCGGATCCTCGTCGGCCCACAGCAACAGCGTCGGCACCGTCACGTGCCGATAGGAGTCGAACAGCTCCCGCTGCGGCTCGCTCGGCCAGTTGCGCGCGAACGTCGCCCACGAGCGCGCGCGGCCCGGATTGCCCGGCACGTCGGCGAGCGCATGGCGCACGAGGTCGCGCGCCGCCGGGTTGCGCTGGACCGACAGCTTCTCGCCGATCGACGGGCGGAACACGAGCGGCGCGGCCCGCGCGAGCAGGCGATCGAGGCCGGGGACGGCTGCCGCCATCGCGGCGCCACGCCACAGCGAGCGGCCTGCACGGTGCTCGGCGCGGCGGTGCAGGCGGTTCGGCATCAGGACCAGACGGCGCGGCGTCATGTGCCCATCAAGTACGGCCCGCAGCAGCAGCTCGGCGCCGAGGTCGTGGCCGCCGACGAGCGGTCGCGGCCCCAGCACCTCCGCGCAGAACCCTGCGACGACCTCGGCGAGCCAGTCGGGCGTGTAGGGGTGCCGCGGACGATCCTCGCTGTCGCCGTGCAGCGGCAGGTCGGGCAGCACGACGCGGAAGCGCTGCGACAGCGGCTCGACGACCGGCTCCCACTCGCGATGCGAGAAGCCGAGCGAGTGGAACAGCGCGAGGCCAGGCCCGGTTCCGGTCTCGCGGTAGGCGACCCGTGCGCCGTCGCTGTGGTGGTAGAGCCGCAGTCGCATCGCGAGCGGGATTCTCACCCACTCCGCTGGCCGGCTGCGCGTCCGCGCAGCAATGCCACTCGCCGCGGGCCGCCGTCGAGCCCGGCGGCGGTGCCGGCAATGCGGTTCGCCAGCTCTTCCTGCAGTCCGGCTGCCTGCTTTGTGCCGCGATCGACCGCGCCGATCAGGAAGCCGAGTTGAAACGCGGCGTCGTCGCTCGAGCGCATCTGCTGCGCCAGCTCGTCAGCGGTGGCCGTGAGCGTGGCGCCAAGCGCCTGCAGGCGGCTGTCGTCGATCGTGCGGCGCACGCACTGCGACAGCGACGTGCCGTCCGCAAGCGCGACATCGCGCGGCGCGTGCGTCAGCGCTTGCAGGACATCTGCCGGCTGTGCTTCTATGCACGCTTGCGCAGGGGGCGTGCGGCCGCCGCAGCCGCCGAAGGCGAGCAGCACGAGCGCGCTCACGACGCCGGTCCGTCCCACGCGGCGCATCCTTGCAGCCGGCTCCACTCTCGTCACGTTCTGTGCCCAAGGTTGTGCAAAACCTCCCGGTGACCTTCACAGAAGGGTGCAAACCCTCCCTAATGGCCTCATGCCTTTGCAGATGCACGGGATGAACGCTCGGCCGTTGGGGCTCTCCACCTCGCAGGCCGCGCGGGAGCTTGGCGTTTCGCTCGGCACTGTCCGCCGCTGGTCCGACATGGGTTATCTCCAGTCGTACCGGACCCCGGGTGGGCAGCGCCGCTTCAGCGTCGAGCACATCGAACAGTTCGTGCGCTCCCTCCAGCAGAACAGCTTCGCGGTGCAGCAGAACCGCGAGGACTCGTTCCTGCAGCGCGCCACGGGCTGAATCCCCCCACAACTGCAGCAGACACCAGCGCGCCGGCTGCCGGCGCGCTTCGTCGTTGCTGCGTACGCGGGCGGGCGCCGCTCCCCGCGCACCGGCCGCCTAGCTGACCGCAGCCTCGTTGATGCGGCGTTCGAGGTCGAGCTCGCTGCCGAAGTCCGCCGCGTCGGCGTGCCGGTACGTGGCGTCGCTGCCGGCGAGCACTCTCGAAAGCGCCTCGACGTAGTCGGCGTCGAGCTGGGAGCCGGCGACGCGCCGCAGCTCGGTCAGCGCCTGGAACGAGCTGACCGCCGTGCGATACGTGTCGGCCGCCGTGAGCGTGTCGTAGACCTCCGCGACCGCGATGATCTTCGCCAGCTCGGGGATCGCGTCGGCCTTCAGGCGATCCGGGTAGCCGCGCCCGTCGACGCGCTCATGGTGGGCGCGCACGATCTCTGCGACCGGGCCGTAGAGGCCGAGGTCGCGCAGCATGTCGGCACCGAGCACTGGGTGCTGGCGGATCGCGTCCCAATCTTCGTCCGTCAGCACGCGCCCGCGCTCGAAGACGCGGTCTGACAGTGCGAAGTTGCCGATGTCGTGCAGCAGGCCGGCGGTGTGCGCCAACTCCTGCTCGTCTGCCGACATACCTGCCTCGCGGGCGATGTCACGCGCGAACGCCGCAACGGCGGCCGCATGGCGGGCTGCGCGCGGGTCACGGATGCTGAGCGTGCGCAGCAGGCCCGAGAGGACGCCCCACGACAGCGAAGCGTACTGCTTGCTGCGGTGTCGCGCGGTCGAGACCAGCCGCGCCATGTAGCTGAACGCGATCAGCGTGAAGGCGGCGAACGCGGTCCCGCCGAGACCCAGCTCGAGGCACAGTCCGGTCGCGGCCAGCGCGAGCGCGACGTTGATCGCGATCGACGCGAGCAGCGTGCCGGTCGCGCCCCAGATGGTGCTCCAGAATGGGACATCGTCGAGCAGGGAGGTGATCCCCACGACGATCAGCAGGTTCAGCGCGAACATCAGCGCCGCGGCGAAGGCGAGCGCGACGTAAAAGCCGGCCGATCCCTCCACCGTGTGAAGTGATTCGAACAGCGTGCCGGCGATCAACACCGGAGCACCGCTGCCGAAGAGGTTCATCGCCATGCGCTCCGTGCGGTAGCGCTCGACGAGCCACGTGATCAGCTCGGAGACGACGACGACGGCGAACGCCGCCGCGGGCCCGAACAGGGCGAACACGACGATCGCGGCCAATGCGGAGCCGGAGACGTGAACGGCTTGCGCCCCGGTGCCAGTGCCGAACAGGTCGGCACCAATGACACCGAGGGCAAGCACACCAAAAAGCCAGGACAGCCGACCAGGATCGGCGGCAACCATCGCCCAGACGACACAACCGAGTATGCCGACAAGGGTGATCCCCCTCGCGAGGCTGTCTCTTCGCGGCCACGCGCGTGCGACACGCATGTCCGCAAGGTAACGGTCCTAACGGACCATTACGAGTAGAGAGAGAACTACTTGCCCTTGAAGAACATCCATTGCCTCCGATCGGTCGCGCTGCACATTCAGCCCGCGGCGCCTTGGATAGGGCGGCGCGGACCCGCTGCCCTTCGCGCGAAACTCTAGCCGTTCGATGGAGGTTTTGCACCCATTTCGTGCCAAAACCTATGCAAATGCGCACAGCATGCCGATGAAGGGGGTCGTGAACGCCGACCTTTCCACGTGATGCGCTACCTGAAGACCAGCGAAGCCGCGGCTCTGCTCAACGTCAGCCCCAACACCTTGCGGGCTTGGGAACGGCGTTTTGGCTTTCCGCGGCCGCAACGCTCGCCTGGTCGTCACCGCCTGTACACGCACGGGGAGATCGCTGCCCTCCGCGATGCGCTGCTCGACGGGCTGTCCATCTCCTCCGCGGTGTCGCGGGCGCGAGAAGGGCTCGGCGCGGATACGAACGCCCTGGTCGGCGCGCTCAACGCGTTCGACCAGCCCCGCGCCGACAATGCGATCGAGGGAGCTCTCGCGCTGCGCTCGCTCGATCGCACGGTGCAGGAAGTGCTGCTCAACTCGCTCGACGAGATCGCCCGCCGCCACGGAACCGAGTCCGTGCAGTGGGCGTTCGCCGCGCGCTGGGGCAACAGCTGGCTGCGCCGCGCACAGCGGCTCGTGACGCCAGGGATGCAGTTCTCCTCGACGATTGTGCTCGGCGACGCCACGCGTGACGAGCTCGACCCGGACGCGGCCTACGTGCGTGCGCTCGAGCTGTTGGCGATGCGTGCCGGCGCCCGCGTGCTCGGCCTGTCCGTGCGCGGCGTCGCGAATATGTCCGAGGCACTCGCCACGCACCGGCCCGACGGCGTGATCATCGCCGGCGGTGCGCTGTCGGACGACACGGTCGCGCGTTGGGCCTACGCCGTGCGCCTCGCGACGGGCCCCCTGCCGGTCGCGGTGTACCGCCGTGGACCGCAACGGACGCGCGTCCGCACGACAGGCGCTACGATGCTTCCGGGCACGCCAGGAGAGGCAGCCCGCCAGATGATTGACCTCGTGAGCCATCCGGTCACGAGCTTTACGACAGGGACGTCACCCGCCCGGCTCGCAGCCGACGGCGCGTAGGTCACGGAAAGACTGCACGGAGGCTTCAGGGGACCATGGCAATCGATCGTTCAGCATCTGTGTTGCGGCTCGTTCCGTCGACTGCTGAAGAGGCCTGCCCCTCACAGTGGTTCTGCGGGCACTGCGGCTCGCCGCCGCCGAACAACGAGACGCCGGCCCCGCCGGCGCGCGTGTGCGGTGAGTGCGGCCTGGGTCTGCTGCTGGAGGCGCGCGCCGACGTCGCGCCCAAGCCGGACGATCCGTTCGTGATCGTCGACGGCTCGCTGCACGTCTGCGCGATGTCGTCCGCCAGCGAAGGGCTGCTCGCGGTCGCCGAGACGGACGTCATCAACCGGCCGATCACGGAGATACTCACGCCGGCCGACGCCGAAGCCAACGGCCCCGAGTCGCTGGCCGGCGCGATCATGCACGCCGCTGGCGGCGAGGACGAGGTGCGCCGCCTGATGGTGCGCCCCGCGAACGTCTTCGGTGTGCGCATGCCGCTGCGCGTCGGGGCCTGCGGGCCGCCGCGTGCCGCGCTGATCGTGCTCGAGGACTAGAGCCCCGCGGGGCGCTCGCCCCGCGCTCCGTCGCACTCGTCCATCGGTCTCCTCCCGCCCCGCGCTGTTGCACGCCACCTTGCGTGGTGCAGCTTTCCCTGCATGCGTTGCATGAACGGCTGCGAGCGGGAAGAGTGCTCACGCGATGAGCGGGATTCGAACCAACGCAGCTGCCGTGATGCTCGGCGTCAGCCCGAACACGCTTCGAAGCTGGGAACGTCGCTTCGGCTACCCGTCCCCCGGCCGTACGTCCGGCGGCCACCGCCAGTACCAGCTCGCTGATGTGGAGGCGCTCAAGCAGGCCTTCGAGGAGACGCAGAACGTCTCCTCCGCGATCGCGATCGCTCGCCAGCGCGGCGCAGGGCCGCCGTCCTCGAACCGCCTCGGGCTCGCGCTCTCGCGTTTCGAGGAGGAGAAGGCGGCCCGCCTGCTGGAGGAGAGCCTCGCGATCCGCTCGCTGGAGCGCACCGTGCAAGAGGTGCTGCTGCCGGCCGTCGTCGAGCTGCACACGGAGGATCCGGGCAGCCCCGAGCACAGCTTCGCCTGGCGCTTCGCGACTGACTGGCTGTCCTCACTGCGCCGCGTCGCGGCGCCTGCCACGCGCGCCGAGGGCGTGCTGATCTCCGACGCCACCACCCCTGGCGACATCGCCGCGCTGCAGGTGCAAGCGCTTGAGCTGCTGCTGCGCCGCGCCGGCCTGCGCACCCTCACGCTGACTGCCGCCACCGAGCCCGCACGGCTCGGCCGCGCGCTGCGCGCGCTCCAGCCCGACGCGCTCGTGCTCGGCGGCACGCGCGCTTCGCTCGATGCGATCGGCCGGCTCGTCTACGCCGTGCGCAGCGCACGCGAGGGGATCGACGTGCTTGCCTTCGGCGGCGCGCTCCCAGACACCGGTGCGAGCACCGTGCTGCGCCTCGGCGACGAGCCGCTCGCCGCCCGCGACGCGCTGCTGGAGCGGCTTGCCGCGCACACCGCGCCCGCGACACGCGAGACGCCTGCCATCCCGCCCGTCGAGGGCGAGATCGTCGTCGCACGCCGCCACACCGCGGCGCTGCCGTTCTGAGCGGTCGGCCGTCGGCCGATCCCACCTAGAATCAGGCGCCCATGCCCGCGCCGCACCAGCCCGTCGATCCGCAGCAGTCCTTCCCCGCGATGGAGGAGGCGACGCTCGTGCGCTGGAGAGCGGACGACGTCTTCCACGAGACGGTGCGCCGGCGCAAGGGTCGACCGCCGTGGATCTTCTACGAGGGGCCGCCGACGGCGAACGGTCGGCCAGGCACGCACCACGTGCTCGCGCGCATCTTCAAGGACATCTTTCCTCGCTACCGCACGATGTGCGGCTTCTACGTCGAGCGCAAGGGCGGCTGGGACTGCCACGGCCTGCCGGTCGAGCTGGCCGTCGAGGAGGAGCTCGGCTTCACCTCGAAGGAGGACATCGAGCGCTATGGGATCGCGGAGTTTAATGCGAAGTGCCGCGAGTCGGTTTTCACATACGTCGAGGAGTGGGCGCGGCTGACGGAGCGGATCGCCTACTGGGTCGACCTCGACGAGGCGTACCGCACGCTTGACGACTCCTACATCGAGTCCGTCTGGTGGGCGCTGAAGACGATCTGGGACAAGGACCTGCTGTACGAGGGCCACAAGGTCGTCCCCTACTGCCCGCGCTGCGGCACTGCGCTGTCCTCGCACGAGCTGGGGCAGCCGGGCGCCTACAGAGACGTGGTCGACCCCTCGGCGTATGTGCGGCTGCCGGTGACGAAGCCGGCCGGGCCGCTCTCGGAGGGCGACGAGCTTTTGATCTGGACGACGACGCCGTGGACGCTGCCGTCGAACGCGGCTGTCGCGGTCGATCCGGACCTGACGTACGTGCGCGTGCGCACCGACGACGGCGCGGTGCTCGTGCTGGCAGAGGCGCTGATCGAGCGGGTGCTCGGAGACGGGGTCGACATCCTCGCCCGCTTCGCCGGCGGCGAGATGGTGGGCGCGGCGTACGAGCCGCCGTTCCCGTTCATCCCCGGCTCGGCCTACGGCGAGAAGGGCCACACCGTCCTTCCGGGTGACTTCGTCACGGCGGAGGACGGCACCGGCCTGGTGCACACCGCGCTCGCGTTCGGCGAGGACGACTACCGCCTCGGCGAGCAGCAGGGCATGACGGTCGTCAACCCGGTGAGACCGGACGGCACCTACGACGAGCGGATCGAGGGCTACGCCGGCCGCGCGGTGCGCGAGGCAAACAACGATCTGGTCGAGGACCTGCGCGCGCGCGGACGGCTGCTGCGCGCCGAGGACTACGAGCACGCCTACCCGCATTGCTGGCGCTGCGGCACGGCGTTGCTCTACTACGCGAAGCCGTCCTGGTACATCCGCACGTCGGCGATCCGCGACAGACTGCTGGCGTCGAACGAGACCGTCAACTGGCACCCGCCGCACGTCAAGCACGGGCGCTTCGGCAACTGGTTGGAGGGCAACGTCGACTGGGCGCTGTCACGCGAGCGCTACTGGGGCACGCCGCTGCCGGTATGGCGCTGCGAGCAGGGCCACGTCCACTGCATCGGGTCCTTCGACGAGCTGGAGGAGCTGTCCGGCGTGCGGCTGGAGGACGCGCACCGTCCATATGTGGACGAAGTCGGCTTCCCCTGCATCGAGTGCGGCGGACGCATGCAGCGCGTGCCCGAGGTGATCGATGTGTGGTTCGATTCCGGCGCGATGCCGTTCGCGCAGTGGCACGCGCCGCACGAGAACGCGGACTTCTTCAGAGAGCGCTTCCCAGCCGATTACGTGTGCGAGGCGCTCGACCAGACGCGCGGCTGGTTCTACTCGCTGCTGGCCGTCTCGACGCTGCTGTTCGACCAGTCGTCCTACAAGAACGTCGTCTGCCTCGGGCTGATCCTCGACCCGGAGGGCCAGAAGATGTCGAAGTCGAAGGGCAACGTCGTCGTGCCCTGGGAGGTGCTCGACCGCTACGGCGCCGACGCGCTGCGCTGGTACTTCTTCACCTCCAAGCAGCCGTGGGACGGCTACCGCTTCTCGCTGGAGACGATCGGCGAGGCGGTGCGGCAGTTCCTGCTGCAGCTGTGGAACACGTACGGCTTCTACGTCCTCTACGCAAACGCGAACGGTGTGGAGCCGGGCGGGTTGCCGGATCCGGCCGAGTCGTCGCACGAGCTGGACCGCTGGGCATTGTCACGGCTCTCGGCCACCGTGGACATCGCGCGCGAGCGGATGGACGACTACGACGCGACGGCGGCAGGACGCGCGATCCAAGCCTTCGTGGACGACCTCTCGAACTGGTACGTGCGCCGCTCGCGGCGGCGCTTCTGGGACGGCGACCCTGCCGCGTTCGCGACGCTGCACCACTGCCTCGTGAGCGTCGTGCAACTGCTGGCGCCCTTCACGCCATTCATCGCCGACGAGATCTACCGCAACCTCGCTCCTGACGGCGAGGTGAGCGTGCACCTCTGCGACTACCCGATGGCAGGTGAGCGGGACATCGCGCTGGAGGAGGCGATGGACGTCGCGCGCGAGGCGGTCCGGCTCGGGCTCGCCGCGCGCGGACAGTCGAAGATCAAGCTGCGGCAGCCGCTGCATGCGGCTGCGATCGTCGCGACCGGTCGCGAGCGCGAGGCGATCGAGCGGCTGGCCGACATCGTGCGCCAGGAGCTGAACGTCAAGGAGCTGCGCTTCGTCTCGGCCGCTGACGAGCTCGGCGAGCTGGAGGTCAAGCCGAACTACCGCGCGCTCGGGCCCCGCTTCGGCAAGCAGATGCCGCTCGTGGCGGACGCCGTCGCTGGGCTGGATCCGACGCACGTCGCCGCGGCGCTGCGCGAAGGGCGCACGGTCGGCGTGATGATCGACGGCCATGACCACGAGCTTGGTCCCGAGGATCTGCAGATCGCGATGCAGCCACTGGAGGGCTACCAGCTCGAGCGCGAGGGCTCGCATGCCGTGGCGCTGGAGCTGGCACTCGACGACGGGCTGCGCCGTGAGGGACTCGCGCGCGAGGTCGTTCACGCCGTGCAGGCGGCGCGCAAGGCCGCTGGCCTCGACGTCTCCGATCGCATCGCGCTGACGCTCGGCGGCGCGGAGGAACTGCTCGCCGCCGCGCGCGAGCACGAGCCCTACGTGACCGGCGAGACGCTAACGACGGCGATCGATTACGACGCGACGGTCAACGGCGACGCGCACGCAGTGGAGATCGAGGGCCTTCCGCTCAAGATCGCCGTCGTCCGCGCGTGATCTGGCAGCGCCGGCATCTCGCCAGGCATCCGCCAGGTCACCCGCGGTCCGCGCGTAGCCGTACGGCCGACTCGAATCAGGCCGCGAGCACCGGCTCGAGCTCGGCCTCGAGCTTGCGCTTCGGGTAGGCGCCGACGACCTTCTTCGCGATCGCGCCGTTCTTGAAGAGGATCAGCGTCGGGATCGAGAGGACCTCGTAGGTCATCGCGGTCTGCTGGTTCTCGTCGACGTTGAGCTTGACGATCTTCAGCGCGTCGCCCTTCTCGCCGGCGATCTCCTCGAGCACGGGGGCGACCATCCGGCACGGCCCGCACCACGGGGCCCAGAAGTCGACGAGCACGGGCGTCTCGGACTCGATGACCTCGGCCTGGAAGTTGGTGTCGCTGACCTCGCTGATGGTGCCTGCCATGAGGGCTCCTTGGACGGATTCGTCGTCTTTACTTCACAAAGTATAGTAGCCGTTCGCACGGGCGCACACGGGGCGCCCGCATCCTCCGCAGGAACTGCGCAGATCCACCACTTCCTGCTGTAGACCGGGCGGTCACGCCTCGCTTTCCTGAGTGGGCATGGTCAGATCCGCCCACCTCCAGAACTGCCGGAGCTCCAACTCCGGCCGGGGCGCAAGCCCTGAGAAAGGAGGTGATGCGAGTAGTCGAACTCGCGTTGATCATGCTGCTCCTTTTCCTGATCCTTCGGGAGAACCGGTAGCAGCGGGCCGGCGGCGTGGTGGCGTCGCCGGCTCCTTAACGAGGAGAACCCGGCATGGTGGGTGCCGGGCTCTCAGGAGGTGAACTCATCGAACTCACTCTGATCTTGAGGGAGAATAGCGGCGCGATCTCTTCGTGCAACAGCAGCTATGTGGTGCCTGTCCGGGACGCTCAGCGGAGCAACGCGGCCAGCAGATGCGGCGAGACGTAGACCTCGATCAGTGCCGCGAGCACAAGCGCAGGAACGGCGATCGCGACCGTGACGACGGTCGCGGCGAGCAGCTCGTCCCACTGTCTGCGGCGGCTCGCGATCAGCCAGGCGGCGAGCGGCAGGAACAGCGCCCACAGCTCGAGCAGCGCATGCGGGAGCAGGGCGACGATCAGTTGTCCGGGCGCGAGCCCGAGCTCGCCCGACACCGTTGAGGCGGTGCTGCCGATCACGTACGCCTGCGTCGCCAGTGAGAACAGCGTCGCGGCCGTCACGAACGCGATCGCGAGCGGTCCGGCGGCGTCGTGGATCAGCCGCCACACGCCGCTGCGGCGCTCTGCCTCGCGCGGCAGCGAGCTGCCGGCGATGTAGCCGGCGACGCATGCGAACGCGTGCAGGGCGAGTACGAGCGAGTTGCGCGCGAGGATGTGGCCGACGTCCTCCAGGCTCGGCGGCGCGGTGATCCCGATCACTGCGATCGGCGTGGGGTCAGCCGGTGCTGCGAGCGCGACGAGGTAGACGGCGAGCAGCAGCAGCACCGAGATCGCGAGGCTGCCCAGCGACCACGCCCACAGCACCGGGCCGGGCGTCGCGTTCCAGCGCGCGAGCGTGGTGCGCGTGGGGCTGATTCCGCGGACCAGTGCGAGGTCGTTGACCTGCATCGGCTTCACGATGACACACGGGTGAGGTGGCGATGGATGCGTGCTGGACGCGGCTGGACGGCGCCGCGCCGCTCGTCGTCCTACGCTTGCAAGCCGGAGATGGCGGACCTGACGAACAGTGAGATCGCGGCGAGACTCGACGAGCTCGGCGACCTGTACGAGCTTGACGGCGCGATCGTGCACCGCGTCGTCGCCTACCGCAATGCGGCGAAGGCCGTGCGCGACGCGTCGACCTCGATCGCCGCGCTCGTGCGCGCCGGGCGCGTGACGGAGCTGCCGGGGATCGGTGCGACGCTCGAGACGAAGCTGGTCGCGCTGCTGGAGCAGGGCGACATCCCGCAGGCGGTGGGGCTGCGCGAGAAGTTCCCCGCCGGCCTGGTCGAGATGACGCGCCTGCCCGGCCTCGGGCCTAAGCGCGCGCGCAAGCTGTACGAGGAGATGGGGATCGACTCCCTGCAAGCGCTCGCGACGGCGGCGAGACAACAGCGCATCCGCGACCTCAAGGGCTTCGGCGCCAGAGCGGAGGAGAAGCTGCTGGAGGCGGTCGAGCGCGCAGTCTCGGAGGACGGCGGGATCCCCGCGGGAACGGGTCACCGCGTCGTGCTCGACCGCGCGCGAGAGATCGGCGACCAGGTCGTCGAGGCGCTGCGCGCGCACCCGGCCGCCGTGCGCGTCGAGCTGGCCGGCTCGGCGCGGCGCTGGGCCGACTCCGTCAAGGACCTCGACGTCGTCGCGGCCTCCGACGATCCGGGCGCGCTGATCGATGCGTTCAAGGCACTCGACGCGATTGAGGCGGTCACCAACAGTGGCGAGGCCGGGGCTCGCGCTCGCACGCACAGTGGCATGAGCCTCGACCTCAAGGTCGTCGCGCCTGACCAGTTCGGCAACCTGCTGCAGCACTTCACCGGCAGCAAGCAGCACAACGTCGCGCTGCGCGAGGCGGCGGTGCGCAGAGGGCTGCACGTGTCCGAGTACGGGGTCCTCGACGACGCGACCGGCGAGACGCTGCGCTGCGCGACAGAGGAGGAGGTCTACGCCGCGCTCGGCTACGCGTACGTCGAGCCGGAGCTGCGCGAGGGGCGCGGTGAGCTGGCGGCCGCGGCGCTCGACGGCGGGGCGGGCCTGCCGAGGTTGATCACGCTCGGCGACCTGAAGGGCGAGCTGCACTGTCACACGACTGCGTCTGACGGCAAGGACGAGATCGAGGACATGGCGCATGCGGCGCTGGCGCTCGGCTACGAGTACCTCGCGATCACGGACCACTCGGCCTCGCACGGCTTCGGCGACGACGTCTCGCCGGAGCGGCTGGAGGAGCAGATCGAGCGGATCCACGCCGCGAACCTTGCGATCGAGGGGATCGAGCTGCTGGCCGGCAGCGAGGTCAACATCCTCCCGAACGGGTCGCTCGACTACTCCGACGAACTGCTCGCCAAGCTCGACTGGGCGATCGCGAGCGTCCACACCTCGTTCGGAATGGACGAGCGCGCGATGACCGACCGCATCGTCGCCGCGGTCGAACATCCGTCGATCGACGCGATCGGCCACCTGACCGGTCGCAAGATCGAGGCGCGCCCGCCGTACGCGGTCGACGTCGAGCGCGTGATCGAGGCGTGCGTGCCTACCGGGACCATGTTGGAGATCAACGGCAGCGCGAACCGGCGCGACCTCAACGACGTGCACGCGCGCGCCGCGGCCGACGCCGGCGTGTGGATCATCGTCACGACGGACTCGCATCGCGTCGCGACGCTGGAGACCACGCGACCGTACGGAATCGCCACCGCACGGCGCGCCTGGCTGACACCCGAACAGGTGGCAAACACGCGTCCGTGGCAGGAGTTCTCGCGCTTGCGCAAAAGGGCACAAGGCAGATAGCTGTGTATTGACCTTGCGGCGCACCGGGCGTCGCATCGATCGGAGAGGTGTCTGATGCAAGAGGCGCTCAACGAGGGCCTGAAGCAGGGCCGCAAGTGGCTCCTGATCTCGGGGTGGCTCGCCGTGATCGCAGGGATGATTGCGATCATCGTGCCGGCTGTGGCATCCGTGACGGTCGCGATCTTCATCGGCTGGATGCTGTTGTTCGGTGCGGTGTTCCTGCTGATCGACGCGTTCGCGGTGCGCGACATCTGGCGCATGCTGATGCGCCTGCTGCTCGCGTTTCTCGCCGGCGCGGCCGGCCTGTCGCTGCTGCTCGCTCCCCTCAGAGGTACATACACGCTGACGGTGCTGCTCGTGCTGTGGTTTGCGGTCACCGGCGTGATGCGGATCGCCGTGGCGATCGCCGAGCGCGGCACGCAGGGCGCCGGCTGGATGGGCGCCAACGGCGTCGTCACCCTGCTGCTCGGGGTCCTGATCGGCGCGGAGCTGCCGGAGTCGTCCGACTGGGCGATCGGCCTGCTCGTCGGGATCGACTTCCTCTTCTACGGCTTCGGCGCGATCGCCGCTGCCTCGGCGCTCAAGCGCGGCGCGGTCGAAGGCGGGGCGACGTCCGGCTCGCCGATGACCCCGGGCGGAGCTGCGACGGCTTAGCTCACGGATGCGGCGGCGCGCCCGGCCGGGACGCGCCGCCGGGATCCGTCAGAGCAGCGCTGGCAGCACCTGTTCGGCGACCGTCGCGTCGAACGCGGCGCGGCGGTAGGGCGTCAGCAGCGCGGCGGCGCGCTCGCGGTAGTCGTCGTCGGGGGAGTCGAGTGCCGCGCGGATCGCTGTGGCGAGGTCCTCGCTCACGCAGCTCGCGTCGAGCGCACGCGCGAGCGCGAGGGCAGGGTACGGGCCGGCTGCCGGCGCGGTGACGAGCCGACAGCCGTCGGCGAGCGCCTCCAGCTGCGCGATCCCGTAGTCCTCGTGGCGCGGGGCGGCGACGAAGATGCGCGCTCGGCGCAGCAGCGCGCGGTAGTCCTGCGGCGCGAGCAGCCCGGCTCCCTCGGCGCTCTCGCCGAGCGGGCCGGCGGGCTGCCCGGCGACGAGCAGCGTCTCGCCGGGCCGGCGCGCCTGCGCCCAGGCAGTGAGGATGCGCGCGAGCCCCTTCTTCTCGGCGTCGGCGGCGTATGCGAGCGCAGCGACGTTGCGCTCGGCAGTCGGCGTGGGCTGCGGCGCCGATGGCTCGACCGGTACCGGCAGCACGACCGCGGGCACACGATCTCGCCCACCCCGCGGTTCGAGCGCGCGCAGGCCGCCCTCGCTCATCGGCAGCAGCAGGGGTGCCTGCGCGACCCGGCGGCGCTCCGTCGGCCGCTGCCACAGGCCGTGGTGTCCGGGCCGGTTCTGCGCTGCCGGCGAGTCGAACCAGATCGCGCCGGGGCGCGGTCCGAGCAGCGCGGCCGTCGCGGACGCGTAGATCAGCGCACGCGGGTGGTGCTCGGCGATTCCGGCCTTTGCGGCGGTGCGCGCCGCGCGAGCCTGCACGAGATCCGTCGCCATGAACGTGCGCACCTCGCCCACCGGCGCCGCCGCGGCGACCGCGACGCTTGCTCCCGCTCGCTCGATCGCGCCCGCGAGCGTAGGTACTGCGCCGCGCCAGCCAGCCGTCGTCGGCAGTGCGACGACGAGCACGTCAACCGGACCGCTCACCGGCGGTGCCGCTCCCGCTCTGCGTGGACGCGACCGCTCACGCGCGCCCGCGCGGTGCCGGAGCCGAGGTCGCCTCCGCCTCTTCGAACTGCCACGCGCTCGCCTTGAACCCGGGCGTACGCAGCAGCTGGATCGGCTTCAGCGGCGAGGTGCGCTCGACGTAGTAGCGCACGCCGTCGCGCTCCTCGATCGCGGTCACGGCCGCGTCCTGGCGGCGCCACGAGAGCGCCCAGATGATCGCGAAGCCGGTCGCGATCGCGGCGACCTGCGGGAACACGAGCGCGAGGCCTCCCGCGAGCACCGTGCACAGCAGCAGCGGCCACAGGCGGTTGAGCAGGATGCGGCGCGGGTGGACCTCGGGCAGCGCCTTCGTCGATCTCGCGCCGGCCAGCAGCCGCGCGATCGGCGGCGAGGTCTCCGCGCGACGGCCGATGATCGTGCCGCCGATCGCCGCGAGGATCCACCAGCCGGCCGCGAATGGAACCAGCAGCGGGTCGTCGTGCGAGGTGGAGGCGACGACGGTGATCGCTCCCAGCAGCGTGGCCGCGGCCGCGCTTGTCATCACCGTCGCCTTAAGGAAGTCCGTGAAGCGCATCGTTCGGTCGCCGGGCAGTCGGGTCCGGCGTCAGCCGTCGTCGGCTGCGATCAGGGCTTCCAGCAGTGCGCGGACGCCTTCGGGACCGTCGACGACGAGGTCGGCCTCCTGCGCCAGCTCAGACGGCCCCTCGTCGGAGCTGACGCAGACGCGCAGCACGTGTCTGAGGCGCCCTTCGGCGTGCAGTTCGCCGAGGCCGCGGAAGGCGTCGAGGTCGGTCGCGTCGTCACCGACGTAGACGGCGGCGTCGAGGTCCATGTCGGCCAGGAAGGCGACGATCCCGGCGCCCTTGTCCATCCGCACCGGCGGTCGCACCTCCAGCACCTTGCGGCCCCAATGGGTGCGCAGGCCGCTCTGCTCGGCACGAGCGGCGATCGCGTCGATCGCGGCGCGCGCAGCCTCCTCGTCGGGCGCGGCGCGCCAGTGGAAGGCGACGATCGAGCCCTTGTCCTCGATCCGCACGCGCAGTCTGCGCAGCTCGGGCGTGTCGGCCTCGCGTCCGAACGCCTGGATGCGGCGGCCCCAGTCGCGCACGGCCGGGTCGAGCGTCGGCTCGGTCCAGCCCGCGCGCAGCAGCTCGGTGCCGTGGCTACCGAGGTAGGAGATCGTCCCGATCGCGACGAGGCGGCGCGCGTCAGACGCACGCCGGCCGCTCACGCATGCGACGACCGCGTAGCGGCGCGCGATCTCGATCAGCAGGCCGCGGGTTCGCTCGGGCACATGCGCTTCCTCGGCGTAGCGCACGATCGGCGCGAGCGTTCCGTCGACGTCGAGCAGGATGGCGCTGCGGCGCGGGTCGGAGCGCAGAGGGCTCAGCGCGTCGGCGAGATCGGCGTCCGAGGCGCCCGCCGTGGGTCGGGCGGGGGTCACTCGTCCAGTATTGCGCGCCGGGGGTGCGGGCGCGGGGTGGCGGGTTGCACGACGTGCCGATGCGGACACGGCCGCCCGTCGGAAACGCACCGGTCGACGGTGCGGCGGCGTGCGCTGGTCGCCTACAGCGCGAGCGCGCCGAGGACCTCCTCCCACCAGGCGCGCTCCTCCCCGGCGGAGGCGCGCGCCTTGCGGCGGACCCATTCGCTCAGCAGCTGCTCCCGGCCCAGCGCGAGCAGCGGCCCGGTCACGGCGATGTAGCCGTCGTCGAGCAGGACGAGCGCGCCGGGCACGTCGCGGCGCGTGCGGAGGCGATCGACGACGGTGCGGCCGGAGACGTGCTCGGGGCGGGCCGGGTCGCCGTCAGCGTGCGAGTCCCACCGCCGCACGCTGAAGACCGGCGCGTGCCCCTCGGGGATACGCGCCTTGCGTGGAGGCGGGCCGATCGGGCCCTCACGCCAGCGCTCCAGCAGCTCGTCCATCGCGCCCATCTCCTCGCGGCGGATCAACACGTGCAGGCGGTCGCCGGCCTCGATCCGCGTCGAGCCGCGCGGCGGGATCGCCTGGCCGTCGCGCACGATCACGTTGACGATCGCGGCGCGCGGCAAGCCGAGGTCGCGGATGCGGTGGCCGACGAGCGCATCGCCTGGTGCGGCCTCGACCTCGATCGCATCGGCGCCGAGCTGGCGGATCGTGCCGGTCTCGGTGAGCGCGCTCGAGGCGAGCGCCCGGCTCTTGGTCGTCGCTCTCAGCCAGCGGGCGACGGGCTCGATCGTCGCACCCTGCACAATCGTCGACAGCAGCACCGCGAAGAAGACGATGTTGAAGAACTCGCGGCTGTCGTGGATGCCCGCGATCACCGGGAAGGTCGCGAGCACGACCGGCACGGCGCCGCGCAGGCCCGCCCAGCCGAGCACGGCGCGGTCGGCGACGCCGAACGGGCCGACCGTCGCGACGAATGCGGCCAGCGGTCGCGCCACCAACACGAGCACGAGCGCCAGCACCGTCCCCTCCAGCGCGATGTCGGGGAAGCTGCTGGGGAACACGAGCAGGCCGAGCACGAGGAACATCCCCAGCTGCGCGATCCACGCCATCCCCTGGTGGAACGCCGTGATCGTCCCGCGCGCGGGGATCGTCGCGCTGCCGAGCGCGAGGCCGGCGAGGTAGACGGCGAGGAAGCCGGACCCGTGCAGCGTGTCGGCGGCGCCGAACGCGAGCGCCGCGGTCGCGATCGAGGCGACCGGGTAGAGGCCCGGCGTCGGAAGCTGCACGCGCTTGAACGCCCACACCGCCGCGGCGCCGACGACGACGCCGATCGCGACGCCGATCGCCACCTCTCTTACGAACAGCCACAGCATGTCGACGACGCCGTAGCCGGGCTTCTCGATCCAGTCGATGAAGCCGATGACGAGCAGCACGGCGACCGGATCGTTCATGCCCGCCTCGCCCTCGAGCGTGCGCGCCAGCTTGCGCTTGAGCGACGAGGTGCGCAGCATCGCGAAGATCGCCGCGCCGTCGGTGGAAGAGATGATCGCGCCGAGCAGCAGCCCCTCCAGCAGCGTGAAGTCGAACAGCCAGGTGGCGGCCAGGCCGCAGATCGCCGCCGTGATCAGCGTCCCGAGGAACGCGAGGCTGATCACGGGCTTGAGTACGGGCCGGATCTCGCCGAAGCCGGCGTTGAGCCCACCCTCGAACAGGATCAGCGCGAGCGCGACGATCCCGACGTCGCGCGCGAGCGTGTAGTTGTTGAAGTCGACCCAGCCGAGCCCGTCGGTGCCGACGGCCATACCGATGCCGAGGAACAGCACGAGCGACGGCAGCCGCAGCCGGCCGGCGAGCAGCGAGGCCGCGAGGCCTGCCGTCAGGAGCGCCCCAGCGACGAGGACGAATTGACCGTCCGCCATGGCGGAACCATGCCAGGCGGGGGCGGCGGGTGCGGTCTGCTTCGGTGGCCGTGGTTCTCGGACGGTCCGCTCGGTGTGGGGCGGGTGGTGCGTTGCGTTGGCCGGTTGGCTGGGGAGGGGGCGGGAGCGGTTGCGGTTTCAGCCGTGCCGGTCTTGCGCGGTTCGTGCACAGAGCACGTGTGTTTCTCCGCAGTTGCCGGCGGCGTCGGGGATGAGCGTCGCTTTGTGGTCGCTCAGCGACCTAAATCTGACGTTCATCCCGGGAGCAGCCGGAAGCGCGCGAGTGCTGACGCAGAATCGCCACAAACGCTCCCCGGGCACCACCACCGCCGACCCAGTCGGCCACGCCCGAGCACCGGCCGCTCCCGCCCCCTCCCCAGCCACACAGCCCCCCACCACGCACCACCCACCCCGCACCGAGCGGAGCACCCGTGAACCACGGCGTCGCAAGCGAGCGGAACGAGCGAACGCGAAGACGAAGACCGAAGCAGCGCGCGAACGCGCCGATCAGGCGCCAGCGCCCGAAGGCCCGTCCAACGCGTCGAGCACTCTTTCGACGGCAACCTCGATGTCGAGGCAGCACAGCTCGACGTCCGGCGCGAGCGGCGGCTCGTAGGGATCGTCGACGCCAGTGAAGCCCGGCAGCTGGCCGGCCTTCGCGCGGGCGTAGAGGCCCTTGGGATCGCGTTCCTCGCACACCTCGATGGGCGTGTTGACGTACACCTCTATGAAGCGCAGGCCATCGCGCTCGTGCGCCTCGCGCGCGTACGTGCGCGCCTCCGCGTAGGGCGAGACGACGGAGACGAGCGCGATCAGGCCGGCGTCGGCGAACAGCCGGGCGACCTCGGCGGTGCGGCGCACGTTGCGGTCGCGGTCCTCGGCGGTGAAGCCGAGGTCGCCGCAGACGCCGTGGCGCAGGTTGTCGCCGTCGAGCCGGTACGCGGCGCGGCCGCTCTGGACCAGGTGAGCCTCGACTGCGGCCGCGACGGTCGACTTGCCGGACGCGGGCAGGCCCGTGAACCACACGGTCGCCCCTCGCTGCCCGATCGACTCCCATCGCTGCGCACGCTCGACGACCCCCGTGTGCCAGGTCACGTTGGCGCTTGTCGTCATCGCAGGATGCTCCCACAGACGGTGGCAGCAGGGGGGCGGAGGCGTGCGGAGGGCCACGCGGCCCGCTGGCCGGCGGGCGCCCGATATCCTCGCGCGCAATGAGCCTCCCGACCTATGAGCTTCAATCCCACTCGCTGCACTCCGACGGGGCGTTGCAGCCCGCGGAGGTCGTTGCGAACGCAGCGGCCGCCGGCATCGAGGTGCTGGCCCTGTCTGACCACGACACCGTCGACGGCGTCGACGAGGCGATTGCCGCCGGTGCGCAGCACGGCGTCACGATCGTCCCCTCCACCGAGATCTCGGCCGTCTTCGGCCGCTACGAGGACCTGCACGTCCTCGGCTACGGCATCGACCACCACGACCCGAAGCTCGCCGAGCGCCTGCTCGCCGCGCGCGCCGATCGCGAGCTGCGCGCTGAGCGCATGGCCGCGAGACTGGAGGAGCTCGGCTGGCAGGTCGACGACACGATCCTCGCGAAGCGCCGCGAGGCCGGCAAGCCGATCGGCCGGCCGCACCTCACGCAGGCCGTCCTCAACCACCCCGCCAACGCCGACAGACTCGCGGACGCCGGTTACGACGACGTCTCGTCGTTCCTGCCCGACTTTCTGATCCCGGGCAAGCCCGCCTACCTCGCCCGCACGCATCCGACCGTGATCGAGGCGATCCAGTGGATTCACGACGCCGGCGGCGTCGCGATCTGGGCGCATCCCTACTGGGACCTCGACTCCGATGCCGAGGTGCGGGAGGCGATCGACCTGTTCCGCGAGCACGGGCTCGACGGCGTCGAGTGCTTCTACGTCACGCATACGCCCGAGCAAACCCAGCTGCTGGCCGAACGTTGCGACGAGCTCGGCCTGTTGAAGACCGGCTCCTCTGACTACCACGGGCCGGAGCACCGGCTGTTCTCCAGATTCGGCGCGTTCGACGCGCACGGCCACGCGGCCGACCTCGATGCCCTGCTGACGCCGGCGTCGCGCGAGGGCTGACGCCTTAACGCGGAGAGCGCTCACGCGGAGCGCTCTCCACCGCCGTTCCCGCCCGGTTGCCCGTCGACCTGCTCGCGCAGCGTCCGCAGGGCGTCCTCCAGCTCGGCGATGCGCGCCGTGACGCTGTCACGGGCGCCGGAGGCCACGGTGCCGGGCAGAGCGCCGATCATCGGGGACGTACCGGCGCCGGACGGAGGCGGCGGAGCGCGGTCGGGGGCGGCGGCCATCGCCGCGCCGGCGAGTGCAGGCTCCGGCTCGCTTCCGGCTGCGGCCGCGGCGGCGGCAGCAGCTCTCGCCGCCGCCATCGCTCTCATCGCGATCGCGCGGACCTCCTCGGGCGTGCGCGTCAGTCTGCGCGCGAACGGCATCGCAAGCAGCATCAGCAGCGCGGCGCCGCGGAACGCCCAGGCGATGCTGTCGCGTGCGATGCCGGCGCTCTCGCGCCGCAGCCAGCGGTCGAAGCCGACCGGCGCGGTCTCCTCGCGTGGGATCGCGCCGGCGAACTCGGCCAGGTTCTTGCCGACGAGGCCGACGGCGAGCGGGTTGGGGATCGCCCACACGTACGCCTTGTCCTCGATCGGGTCGGTGCGCGCGTCGACGTACCAGCCGGCCGTCGTCGTGAAGACTGCGATCAGGATCGCGATGCCGAAGGCGGCGCCGATCTGCCGCGAGGTGTTGATGACGCCCGAGGCGACCCCGAGCTCCGGGCCGATCGCGGCGCCCATCCCGCCGACGTTGATCGCCGGGAAGGCAGTGCCGACGCCGAGGCCGAAAAGGATGATCCCCGGCAGCACGACGAGGTAGTCGAGCTGGCTCTCGTAGGTCGACGGCAGGAACGAGAACCACAGCATCCCGAGCGCCATCGACAGCAGTGCCGGCATCGCGAGGCGGTAGGGCGCGAGATGGTCCGCGCCCTTGCCCACGATCGGCCACATGATCATGCCGCAGGCGCCGATCGGCAGCAGTGCGAGCGCCGCCTCCAGCTGCGAGTAGCCCCACAGGTTCACGAGCGTGATCGACAGCAGGAAGAGCGCGCCGAGTGCGCCGGCGCCGAGCAGGAACATCGCCATGTTCGCACTCAGGAACTGGCCGTTTCTCTGCAGCGCGCGCGGGATCATCGCGACTCTCGCATAGCGCTGCCACAGCACGAAGCCGATCCCGAGCAGGATCGAGATCTGCAGGAAGAACAGCACGGCGGCGTCGTCCCAGCCGCGCGTGTTCGCCTCGATCAGCCCGTAGATGAAGAGGCCGACGGAAGCGGTCAGCAGCAGCGTGCCGAGCCAGTCGACGCGACGGGTGGCGGTGAGGTCGTACGTCTCCGGCCACCAGCGGATCGCGAGCAGCACGCCGACGATGCCGAGCGGCACGTTGATGATGAAGATCCACTCCCAGCTCGCGAACTCGACGAGCACGCCGCCGAGCACCGGCCCGAGGCCGGAGGCGGCGAGCGCGATCACGGCGATCAGCGCGAGCCCGCGACCGCGCATCGCCGGCGGGAAGACGAGCGCCGTGATCGCGAAGCCGAGCGGCGCCATCAGGCCTGCGCCGATGCCCTGCAGCGCGCGGAAGCCGATCAGCCAGCCGATGTCCCACGAGGCCGCGCACAGCGCGCTCGCGATGGTGAAGATCGTCAGGCCGAGGATGAAGAACTTCTTGCGCCCGAACTGGTCGGCGAGGCGGCCGGCCGTGATCAGCAGCACGGCGAACGCGATGTTGTAGGCGTTCGCGACCCAGGAGACCGTCGTGAGGCTCGTCTCGAAGTCGTGCTCCAGCTCCGGGATCGTGATGTTGACGATCGACACGTCCATCAAGGACATGAACCAGCCGATCATCATCACCCCGAAGATTCTGTTGCGGTGCGCGTAGAGCCACTCGGTCGAGGGGTTTCTGCGCTCCTTCGGCGGCTTGCGCGGGGGTCGCTGGCGGCGTGCGGGGGCGTCGACGCTCATCGTCATCCTCCCTGTGCGACGCCGAGGCGTTGGGCGTCCTGCTCGTCCTGGTTGAGCGTGCCGTCGTTGGCGACCGTCGTCTTCTCCTCCGGCTTCTGCGGGCGGATCGCGGACGTCGCGTCGAACTCCGGCAGCGTGCCGCCGGCCGTCCAGATCGCGTACTCCTTGAGGCCCTGCAGGACGGTCGGTGCGGTCACCGTCTTGTTTTCGATGTCGTCGGGCTCGTCCTCGTCGTCGAGGTGGTAGAGCCGCCAGCGGTCCTCGTCGGTGCGGCCGAGCAGCAGCCACTCTCTGTCGCCGGTGACGACGTGCGTGTCGATGCCGCTCGTGAAGAAGGGACGAGCGGGCAGGTCGTCGTCGTCGAACAGCGTTGTGAGGTCCTCGCCGGCCATCTTGCCGGGGGCGACGATGTCGAGGTAGGAGAGGATTGTCGTCGGGATGTCGTGCGTGGAGGCGTACCACGAGCTCTGGTCGCCGGCCCAGCGGCGCGCAGGGTCGCGCACGAACAGCGGCGCCTGGTAGACGCGGCGGTGCCACATGCCGGAGGGGTGCCCGAAGACGCCCTGCTCGCCGAGGCCGATGCCGCCCTCGCTGGCGAAGATGACGACCGTGTTGTCGCCCAGGCCCGCCGCGTCGAGCTTGTGCAGGAAGCGCCCGACCGCGTCGTCGACCTGTCGCACCTCTCTGGCGTAGAGGTCGCGCACCGTGTCGGCGAGGCCGTCGCCCTTCACTCTGACGGTGTCCTGGTAGCTGTAGTAGTCGGGCTCGAGCGAGGAGAACTGATGCACGGGCCCGTCGCCGAGCACGTACTGGCGCGGCGTCTCGAACGCGTCGACCGGGTCGAACGCGTCGAGCCCGAGGAAGAACGGCTGTCTTCTCTTCAGCTCGTCGATCAGCCCCATGCCCTCTTCGAGGACAGCCGTCGTCGGCTCGCGCCGTGCGGTCGACTTGCGGAGCGGCTGGAAGTAGCTGCGCTCGGTCGAGGTGTGGCCGGTGGAGCGAGGGATCGGGCCGGTGCGCCGCACGAAGTCGAAGCGCGGCCCGACCAGCAGCGGGTTGTCCGTCACGTAGACGGTCTCGACACCGTGCGCCTTCGTCAGCTCCGGCATCAGCGGCTGGTAGTCCCAGATCTTGTGCCAGCCGGGGATCGGCGGGACGCCCGCCGTCGCCTGCCAGTCGCGGAACGGGTAGGAGCGCATGCCGGTGAGGATCGCGCGCCGCGCGGGGATCGCTGGCAGGCCGTCGGGCACGAAGTATCTGAAGCGCAGCGAGTCGTCCCGGAGCGCGTCGAGGTTCGGCGTGTGGGCCGAGTTCTCGAACACGTCGTCGTAGGACTTGAGCGCGTCGGCGCGGATGCGGTCGGCCATGATCAGGACGACGTTCGGGCGCTCCTGCGGGTCGCGCTCGGTTGCGGCGGACGCGCTGCCGAGCAGGCCCGGGAGGCCGCCGAGCGCGGCCGCCCCGGCGACGCCGGCTACGCCACCGCCGCCGCGCAGCAGCGCGCGACGGGTGAATCGGGTCCCTGCCCGCCCGCTCATCCGCCCACCACGCCGATGTGCTTCTTGAACTCCGGCAGCGTGCCGCCGGCTTCCTCGTTCAGCACCGCCCACAGCTTGTCGGTGACGTCCGTGTTGTCGGCGGCGACGTCGTTGTCCGCTCCGGGGTCGACCCGCAGGTCGTACAGCTCGCGTCTCGTGCCCTCGGTGTTGGAGATCATCACCCAGTCGCGGTCGCCGCAGATCCAGGTCTCTTGGTAGCAGGCGGTGTAGTAGGGCCGCGCGGTCGGCTGCTTGTCGTCGAACAGCTGCGTGAGGTCCTCGCCGCTCATCTGTCCGGGAGCACGCACGCCGAAGTACGACAGGATCGTGCGGGCGACGTCGTAGGAGGACGCGAAGTATTCGTTTCTGGTGCCCGACAGGCGCCCCGTCGGGTCCTTGATCATGTACGGCACGTGGTGGATCTCGGGGTAAGGCCGTGGCGTCGACTTGCCGATGATGCCGTGCTCTCCGAGCGTGACGCCGTGGTCGGACAGGTAGTAGACGACGGTGTTGTCGGCGAGGCCGAGGTCCTCGAGCTTGTTCAGCAGCTTGCCGATCCACACGTCGGAGTACGAGATCTCGGCGGCGTAGAGGTCGCGCACGAGCTCGAGCGTCTCGGGGTCGATGTCGACGCTTCTGAGCGTCGAGGCCGGCGTCAGGAAGGGCTGGATCGGCAGGATCCCTCTCGTCTTCTGGATGCCGAGCTTTCTGCCGCCCTCCTGGACGTTCACGTAGACGGGCGGCGCGTCGAACGGCTCGTGGGGGTCGAACGAGTCGACGCCGAGGAAGAACGGCTGCTGGTCCTTCAGCTCGTCGAGCGCGTCCATCCCGCCGCGCATGACGCGCGCGGCCGAGTAGTTGCGCTCGCCCACGCGGTAGAGGCTGTTCCAGCCGACGTGGCCCTCCATGCGGTCGACCTCGAGCGTGTTCGACAGCGCGGGCAGCAGGTACTTCTCGATCGCGCTGCGCGGCGCCGGGCGGTTGAACGGCGTGTTGAGCGCGCGGTAGGCGCCCTGCGAGAAGTCAGGTCTCGCGATGTCGAGCGTGCGGCGGAAGTCGATGTAGCGCGGGCCGATCAGGAAGGGGTTGTCGGTCACGTACGCGGTCGTGACGCCGGCCTGGCCGAGCACCTCGGTCAGCAGCGGCTGGTGCGGCAGGATGCTCGTCCAGCCGACCTCGGCCGGCAGCGGCGGCGAGAGGACCCAGTCGCGGCATGGGAAGCCGCGCATGCCGCTCAAGATCTCGCGGCGCGTGAGGCCGGTCGGCATCGCGCCGGAGACGGAGTACTCGAACAGCGTCCCGCTCTTGGCGAGCGCGTCGAGGTTCGCCGTTCTCGCGCGCGCGTCTGGGTTGTACGCGCCGATGTAGTCGGCGCGCGTGCTGTCCGTGACGATCAGCAGGACGTTGGGTGCGTCCTTCGCTTTCCCGACGGTCGCCTCGTACTCGTTGCCGCAGGCGCTCAGCCCGAGCGCGGCCGCGCCAGTTGCGCCGGTCTGCAGCGCACGCCGTCGTGTGAAACGGGGTCCTTGGGCCATCGTGCTCCTCGTACAGGGCGCGTCGGGGGTTGTTCGTGTCACGGCGATCGGGGGGCGCCGCGACGGCTCCGGACCCTACCGAGCCTCGCAACACGACGCGCTTGCGGGAGTTGCGGAACGGAGGCGTGCCGGCGCCGCGACTTCACCGTGGCGAGCGTGTTCTAATGGCCCGATCCGCGTGCCCTCGCTCCCCAGCGCATTCCGCCTGCTCGTCGTGCTGATCGGGATCGCCACGCTCGTGGCGATGGGCCTGCTGTGGTCCGGTCACGCGCCGCGGCGCTTCCAGTCGGTCGTGACGCCGAGCGACCGCGCGACGGTCATCGGGATCATCGACCGGCCCTGTGGCGCGACGGTCTCGGAGAGCTGCAGACGGGTGAGAATTCACCTCGACAGCGGCGACTCTCGTGGGACCACCGGGATCATCCAGTGGAACGCGAACGGCGACGACCCGCCCGTGCATCTCGGCGACAAGATCCGCGTCGTCTCCTCGCCGCCGGTGCCCGGCTACGACCAGGAGAACGTAGCCTTCTACACGCTCGTCGACTACCAGCGCGGCGGTGCGCTGATCGGCCTGTTCCTCGTCTTCGCGCTGCTCGTGATCGCCCTCTCGCGCTGGCGCGGCCTGCTGTCGCTCGTCGGGCTCGGCCTCAGCCTCGTGGTGATCCTGTGGTTCATCGTGCCGGGGATCCTCAACGGCAAGCCGCCGGTGCTGATGGCGATCGTCGGCTCGCTAGCGGTGATGTTCGTGACGGTGCTGCTCGCGCACGGGGCCGGGCCAAAGTCGATCGCCGCGCTGCTCGGCACGACCGCGACGTTGCTGCTGACGGCTGGGCTCGCGACCTTCTTCACGCACATCTCCCGCCTGACCGGCCTCGCCGGCGACGAGGCGTTCGCGCTGCGGCTCGCCGACCCGAGCGTCTCGCTCCAAGGCCTCCTTATCGCGGGCATGATCGTCGCCGCGCTGGGCGTGCTCGACGACGTGACGGTGAGCCAGTCCTCGATCGTGCTCGGACTGCGCGCAGTGAATCCGGACCTCGGCTACCGCGAGCTGTTCGCGCGCGCGATGCACGTCGGGCGCGACCACGTGAGCGCGACCGTCAACACGCTCGTGCTCGCCTACGCCGGCTCGTCACTGCCGGTGCTGCTGATCTTCGCCTCGGGCGCGTTGCCGCTCGGGCAGGCGGTGAACTTGGAGCTCGTCTCCGAGCAGGTCGTCGCCACGCTCGTCGGTTCGATCGGGCTGATCGTCGCGGTGCCGGCGACGACGGCGCTCGCCGCGCTGCTCGCGATGCGCCTCCCGCGCGACCAGCTCGAGGCGGCCGCGTCGCACGGGCACGCGCACTGACGACGGAGGGCAGGGTCAGTCGCCGCCGAAGAACGGCAGGCGTCTCGCGCCGGCCGAGTGCAGGACGCGGTGGTAGATGTCGCGCAGCACCTGCGGGTGGTCTCTGGCCACGCTGTGCTGCTCGCCGGGATCCGTGCGCAGGTCGAACAGCTCCCGCCCGCTGTTGTTGCCGTCGGCGATCAGCGCCCAGCGGTCGTCGCGGTAGTACCAGTGATTGGCGTATCCGCCGAAGCAGAAGTGGCGGCTGAGGCGGGGGTGCTCGTCGGTGAGCAGTGGTGAGAGGTCAACGCCATTCATCGCGTCCGGCGTTGGCACGCCAGTCATCTTCAGCAGCGTCGGGCCGACGTCGTGCGGCGAGGCGAAGTACGGCGTCGTCTGCCCGGCCTTGCGCCCCGACGGGTCGCGGAGCATGAACGGGACCTGGATCAGCTCCGGATGCAGCTCGAGCGCGGGCTTCCCGGTCCAGCCGCGGTCGCCGAGCATGATCCCGTGGTCGCTGAGGAAGACGACGACCGTGTCCTGCGCGAGGTTGCTCGCGTAGAAGTGGTCGAGGAAGCGGTGCAGCCACGCGTCGGCGAGCGTGACGGAGGCGCCGTAGACGGTTGGCAGCCGCTTCACGGCCTCCGGCAGCATGTAGTTGGAGTGCTCGTAACGGACGTTGCCCGGCCAGCTGCCGTCGTAGTGTGCACCGCCGTAGAGGTCGAGGTACTTCTGCGGCGGCGTCCACGGCTCGTGCGGATCGAAGCAGTCGACGACGAGTGCGAACGGCTTGTGTTGCAGCGCGCGCGTGAGCGTCTCGATCCCGAAGCCGAAGACGCGTGCGGCACACGAGTCGCGCTCGTCGCGTGCGCCGGCGACGTTCGCGAGGTGCTGGCGCATGCCTCTCAGGTAACGCTCGCTGCGCATGCCTCTCGGCAGCCAGCGCAGCACCTCGTGCTCGGAGATCGTTCTCGGAGATCGCAGCCGGCCGACCTGGCCCTCGACGCGCACGAAGCGGTTGAGCGTCGAGCGGAAGCCGCGCCACTCGGGCGCGAAGCCGAGGAACGGGTTGTCGGTCACGTAGCCGGTCCAGTAGCCGTGGCGGCGCAGCGTCTTCAGCCACGTCGTCGTGTCGGCAGAGAGGCCGGTCCAGCCGGGCGAGCCGGGCAGGTTGCGCGTCGGGCGCCAGTCGTGCCAGGGATAGACGCGGCGGCCCATCATCAGCGAGCGGCGCGCCGGGACCGTCGGCATCGCCTCGGGGAACGCGCGCGTGAAGCGCAGACTCTCCTTTGCGAGCGCGTCGATCGCCGGTGTTCTGATCCACGTGTTGCCATACGCCCCGACGTAGTCGTGGCGCAGCGAGTCGATCACGAGCACGAGCACGTTCGGCCCGTGCTGCGCGGCGCGCGTGCGCGCGGCGAGCGCCTCCGCCCCGGGCCGCCAGACGGTCGACGCCGCAGCGCCGGCGCCGGCGACGCGCAGGAACGTCTTGCGATCGATCCGGTCCTCCACGCGCCCGTCTGCCTCCCGTTTCTCGCCTGGCCGACGCTGCCGTGCGTCGGCCCCGAAACTCTCGGCGAGCCCGAAAGGTGCGCCGTACGACAGGATTCTGCTGCGATGCGCGGACAGCCGAACCAGTCACCCCGCCCAGATGTCCGCGAGCTCGCGGCGATCTTCGCCGGCGGCATGCTCGGCGCGCTGCCGCGAGTCGCGCTTGCGGAGGCGTTCCCGCACGCGCGCGACGTGTGGCCGTGGACGACCTTCGCGGTGAACCTATTCGGAGCGCTGCTGCTCGGCTGGGCGGTCACGCGGCTGCCGTCCGCGAGCTACCGCCGCCCGTTCCTCGGCATCGGCGTCTGCGGCGCGCTGACGACGTTCTCGACCCTGCAGCTCGAGCTGCTGCGGATGCTCGATGCCGGGAGCACGCCGCTCGCGCTCGCCTATGCCGCTGCCTCCCTCGTGGGCGGGCTGGCTGCCGTGCGGCTCGGCATTGCGATCGCGCGCGGCGGCCGCGGCGGCGAGCAGAGCGCGGCATGAGCGGCGTGCTGCTGTGGGCCGGCGTCAGCCTGCTCGGCGGCGTGGGCGCCGTCGCGCGCTTCGTGCTCAGCACCGCCGTCTCGCGGCGCAGCGCCGGCTGGTTCCCGTACGGCACGCTCGCCGTCAACCTGTCCGGCAGCGCGCTGCTGGGGCTCGTCGCAGGTCTCGCGCTGCACGGCGACGCGCTGACGCTCGTCGGCGGGGGCCTGCTCGGTTCCTACACGACCTTCTCGACGTGGATGCTCGACAGTGAGCGCCTCACCGAGCACCACGGCGAGCGCGCGCTGGTGACGAACCTCGTCGGCAGTCTGCTCTTGGGGCTCGCCGCCGTCGCGCTCGGCCGCGCGCTCGGCGGGCTGTGAGCTATACCCCGGCCGGGTTGCTGCGCGCGGCCTCCCACTCCTCGTCGCTGGCGCCCTCGTCGCGCTGAGGCACGGCGGCGGCAGGCCCCGAGAGGGTGAGCGGCTGGCGCGAGGCGAGCTTCACGCCGCCGGCCTCGTCGGCGAGCATGCCGTCGCGCTTCAGCTTCGAGACGGTCGTCGCGACGGTCGGCTTCGGGATCTTCGTGACGGAGGCGATCTCCGCGACCGACACGCCGGGGCGCTCCTCGACGATCGCGAGGATGGCCGTCTGGTTGGCGCCGCGTGGCGCGCGGTCGTCGGCGTCGTCCTCGCTCGCGGCACTCCGCCCGTTGCCGTTCCCGTTGGAGGGGAGTGGCGTCGAGGCGGCACCGTTGCGGAGCTCCCGGAAGGCGTTGGACGGCAGCGCAGCGCGCGGCCTGCGCGGCGCGGCTGCGCCGACCGCGGCTGCCTCCGCCAGCAGGGCGTCCTTGGCGGCCGCGAGCCGCTCCGCTTCCTCCACGATCGGCCGCAGCTCGTCAAGGCGCGCCTCGATCTCACGCTTCAGACGGGGGAGCAGCAGCTCGGGCATGGGGACGACCTCCAGCGGCATTCGGGGGACGGGGAACCTCCGATGTTAACCACCGGCGCAGATTAAGCTTGTGGGGAGGTCAGGAGCGAACGCACGTCGCGTGCAAGGCCGCGCGTGTCGAACGGTGCGCCGGCCGCGACCTTCGCGGTCAAGCGGCCGTGTGCGTCGACGATCCACACGATTGCCGTGTGCGCGCTCTTGGGATCTCCCGGGATCTGTGGGGCCGCGTACCACGCTCTCCAAACCGGTGTAAGGGCGGACTCGGGGCCCACGAGATAGTGGAACTGCGCCGGCTCGCGCTGCCGCCGCAGCCACGCGCGCACGGTCGCGGGAGTGTCGCCGCGCGGGTCGACGCTCACGGCCACCACGCCCACGCGCTGCGCGTCGTTGCCGAGCTGCTCCAGTGTGTCGCGCAGCTGTGCGCCGATCAACGGGCAGACGTCCGGGCAGTTCGCGTACAGGAACGTGACGAGGTACGGCTTGCCACTAAGCGAGCGCGTGTCGAACGTGCCGCCGCGGGCGTCGGCGAGGCGGATCGGTGGCGCGGCTCTACCGGCCAGCCCCGGCGGCAGTGCCTCGGCGACCGCGAAGCGACCGTTATCGCTGGACGTCGTGCCGCCGCCGTCGGCGCTGCCGCAGCCGACGGCCGTCAGCGCAGCCGCACAGACGAGCGCGACCGCCAGCGATGCGCGCCACACGGCGCCCACCCGCCGTTCGGGCGGCTGGTCAGGCAGGTTCGCCCTCCGGGTCCCGCATCGGCGTGGGCAGATCTTCCGGGTCGGTGAGGTCCTCGCCCGGAATGCGCAGCGCGCGAATCGTCGCGAGCACCGCGATCGCCGTCATCACGACTGCGCTGCCGACGCACCACTGGCAGATGGCGTGGATCTCGAACAGCTCGAGCGAGGTCAGGTACACGCTGAAGGCGAAGCCGCCGATCGCCATCCCCGCTGTCGCGAGGCGCGCCACCTCCCCGCGCACGAACAGCGAGATGAGGATCGCGACGTATCCCACGAGGCCTATGAGGGGGACCGGCACGCCGCCGACCTTCGCGTATCTCGACGCCTGCACCTTCTCGCAGCCGTGCCCGACCGCGCAGATCGGGCTCAGGCCCTCGTAATGGACGTACGTCAGGTACGAGGCGATGCCGATGCCGACCAGCGCCAGCACCACGAGTGCGCGGTGAAGTATGCGGTCGGTGCGGTCCCCCATGGCCGACCTATCTCGCCGCGGTGAGTCTGGCTTCGATGGCCTGGGAGACGTTGTCGACGGTCGGCGCCACCTGCTGGCCGAGCATCGCCTCCATTCTACCGCCGGTTGGGCCGAGCAGGAACGCGGGCGTGCCGCTGAAGCCGGCGACGGTCCATTCCGTTTGGGCCTCCGTCAGCCCTCTTTGGACGGACGGCAGGGCGCGGTCATCCATCGCCTGCTGCACGTCGAGCCCTCTGACCGCTCTGCCGAGTCTGGTCAGGAAGTCGTCCGTCACGTAGCCGCTGTTCTCCTCACCCTGGTTGAGGTAGAAGAGGTCGATGTACTGCCACAGCTTGTTCTGCAGGCCGGCTGCGGCAGCCATCTGCGCGCCGCGCAGCGAGTCGTTGCCGATGAACGACACGTTGCGGAACTCCATCTTCAGCTTGCCGGTGCGCACGTATCTGTCGACGATCGCGGGCATCACGGTGGTGCTGTAGTTGCGGCAGAACGGGCACTGGAGGTCGGCGAACTCGACGAGCGTCACCGGCGCGTTCGGGTTGCCGACCGTGATGCCTCTCTGCGGGATGCCGGCGAAGCGGGCGTTCGTCTCGATCTGCCCGGGGATGATCTCGCCCTTCTTGGCGGTCGGCTTGTCGTCGCCGCCCGAGCTGGCGATCGCGATCACGGCCACGATCACGACGGCGAGCCCAAGCACGCCGCCGAGGATCCACAGACGCTGACGCCGTGCCTGCGCGGCCTCGGCGACGCGGTCTCGCTCCGCTCGCGCGGTCGCTCGGCGTTCCTTGCGTGTGTCGCTGCTGTCCGCCATCTCGCGCGTCCTCACTCTCCGTGATCAATCCGTCCGGCAGGTCGTGACACCTGACGTGTGCGTTACCCCGACCGCCTGCGGCCGATGGTAACGGCTGGAAAGCATCGCCGGGCAACCTCAGCCCCAGCTCAAGAGCGCGCCATACTCAGGTTCGTGGCACGACGTGGATCCTCAGCCCTCGCGCTTGCGGTCGCTGCTGCTGCGGCGCTCAGCGCGGCGCTGGCTGGCTGTGGCGGAGGCGAGCCGACGGCCGGCGCGGCAGCGCCACCGGCGAGCGCTCCGCAGGCGGTCGACCGGCTCGAGCGCCATCCGCGTGCGGTCGACCCGTCGGCCGGCGTTCCGGCCGGCAGCAGCAGCGGCGTCGTCGCGAGCGAGAGCGCGTCGCTCCCGAAGCCGCGCTCCGACGCGGACATTCGCCGCGAGCTGGCCGCCAGCGGCATCCCCTCCGGCAGCACCGCGGCGCTGACCGGCGACGGACTCGCCGTGGCGCCGTTGGCCGCTCCCGCCATCGTGCAGTCGGTGATCCAGGCCGGCAACCAGATCGCGCGGCTCCCCTACCGCTACGGCGGCGGGCACTCGACATGGATCGATACTGCCTACGACTGCTCCGCCTCGATCAGCTTCGCGTTCGCGGCCGCCGGCATGATCTCGGCGCCGATGGTCTCCGGTGATCTCGCCCACTGGGGCGATCCCGGTCCCGGAAGATGGATCACGATCTACGCGAACGGCGGCCACACCTTCATGTTCGTCGCGGGGCTGCGCTTCGACACCGGCGGCCTCAGCGCGACGGGCTCGCGCTGGCAGGCGAGCACACGCACCACGGCGGGGTTTGCCGTGCGGCACCCTCCGGGTCTTTAGGCCACAGCCCGCAGGTGCCGTCGTGCTCTGCGCTGCTCCGGCGTCTGCGAGGTGGCAGCCAGGAAGTCGTCAAGCTGGCGCCAGGTGGTGCGGCGTGCGGCGCGGCCCGTGAGCACGCCGAGGTGGCCGCCGGGTGCGCTCGCGATGCGCACCTCCGGCGCGTTCGGCAGCAACTCGGCGACGTGGTGGACGGCCTTGCGCGGCGCGATCCCGTCGCCCTCGCCGGCAATCGACAACACCGGCACGCGCACGTCCGCGAGGTCGATCGCGCGGCCGCCGAGCTCGATGCGCCCGTCAGCGAGATCGTTATGGCGCAGGAAGCGGTGGTAGATCTGCCCGAACATGCGCCCGGGGTAGGCGAGCATGTTGCTCGTGAAGTCGTCGACCGCCTCCACCTGCGCGAGGAAGTCGCGATCGTCGAGGTTCGTCGCGAGCGCGATCGGCTTCATCACGTACTTGTCGAAGCCGGCGAGTCTGTACATGCGCTTGACGAGCGGCGCGGGCGCGCCGCCGAGCAGCTTGTAAGCGAGCGTGCCGACGCCGCCGCCGGCGATGTTCACGAGCGGGCGCAGCGGTGCGACCATCGGCACCTCGGTCACGTCGAACGGGCTCGCGACGACCGCGACCGAGCGGATCGGTTGCGTGGTCCCGGCGCTGACGAGCAGCGCCATGATGCCGCCGAGGCACCAGCCGACGAGCTGCACCTCGCCGCCACCGGCGTCGGCTGAGACTGCCTCGATCGCGCGCGGGATGACCTCGTCGACCCAGTGCTCGATGCCGAGATTGCGGTCGCCGTACGCGATCGGCCCGTAGTCGACGACGTACGGCCGGCGGCCGGCAGCGAGCAGGTGCTCGGCGAGGCTGCAGCCGCGGCGCAGGTCGAAGCAGCTCGCGGGCGCTGCGAGCGGGGGGATCAGCAGGATCGGCGGGTCGGGTGTGACGTCGTGCGAAACCCGGTCGGCCGTCGCGTCGTCGCCCGTGCGCAGGAAGCGGCGCACCGTGCGCTGCGGCCCCTCGTCGACGATCGCGGTCGGGAGCGGGCGCAGGTCCGCGAGCCCGCCTCGCATGACGCGGTCGAACACGTTCGCGGCCGCGGCACCGAGCTGCTCGGGGGTGGGGACGAGATCCATGGGAGGGAGATTGTGACAAATGCGCACGAGCTGGCGCCGGCTGGTTGGCCGGGCAGCCAGGACGGCGGTGCGTGCTCAGGCGGCTTGCGCGAGTGGCACGTCGTCGGCGAGCAGCAGCTCGACCACGCGCTCGGGGTACTCGATCTGCGGCGAGTGGCCGCAGCGCTCCAGCAACTCCAGACGGGAGCCCTCGACGGCGGCCAGCAGGCGCTTCGCGCCGCGGTGGAAGACGAGCCGGTCGCGGTCGCCCCACACCAGCAGGACCTGGCAGTGGATCGCGTCGAAGTCGAACGGGTCGTGCAGCTCGGGCAGCAGGCGCCGGCCCGAAGCAAGCATGCGCGCGAGCGCGGCGCGGTCGGGGTGGTACTTCGCGAACGCGCGCACGATGCCTGGCTCCACCGCCTGCGGGTCGGCGAACGCGAGCGAGCGGTATGCGCGCGCGACCGCGTTCTGGACGACGCGCGTGGGCAGCGGAACGGGCATCTGCACGAGCGCGCGCAGCACGTGGTCGTGCTCGATCAGCGCGAGCCAGCGCGCCATGTCGAGCCCCGCCGGGGCGAGCGCGACGACGCGTCCGACACGCTCCGGCTCGCGCCCCGCGAGGCGCAGCGCGACGCAGCCACCGAGCGAGTTACCGACAACGATTCCGCGGGAGGCCTTGCGCCGGCCATTGCGTTTCGCGCCCCCGCCCGCGTAGGCGAGCGCGGCGGCCCCGAACTCGTCGAGCTGGGGGAGCATCGGGCCGTCTTGCAGGTGGTCGGCAGTGCCGAAGCCCGGCATGTCGACGGCGATCGCACGCCGCTCCTGTCTGCCCAGTCGTGCGAGCACACAGCGCCACGTGTCGGCGCTGTCCGACCAGCCGTGCAGCAGCACGATCGGATCGCCGCGACCCTCGAGCTCCAAGACGCGTGTCTCGTAGCCCGCAAACTCCATTCGATGTTCGAACAACGGCTCCATGGGTTCTCCTCTTCTCACCATGGATTGTGACAAACGGCACGCAGCTGATGCGCCAGTAGTGAACGGTGACGTTTGTGGCGGATGGAGCGCCGCCCACGCCGCGAGCGGAACGCCTCAGCCGCCGGGCCCGCCGCCAGCCCGCAACACCAGATACTCCGCCCGCGCGACGAACGTCTCGCGCAACTGCCCGGTGATCTCCTCGAGGAACTCCTCGCGGTATCTGTCGTCCGTCAGCACCGAGATCGCGTAGTAGACCCCCGACAGCGCCGCGATCGCGCCGGACACGCGCAGCAGCTCGGTCGTGGGTCGGAGCGGGACGTCGAGCACGGTGATGGTGAACAGGACGTGGCCGGGTTCGCCGGTCCAGCTGCGTAAGACGTCGCCGTCGATCGCGATCGTTCCAAAGGCGACGAAGAACGCGCCGATCGCTACCGTCACGACGGCGATCTGCAGGCCGTGGCCGATCAGCAGCACGAGCCCGACGTTCGCTCGCTGGAGCGGGCGCAGCGGCTGGCTGTCGGCTGCCTGGCCGAGCGTGCTCGTATCGCGTTCGATCCGTGCGACCTCCTGCGGCAGCCGCACGACGAGAAACGCGGTCGCGACGAGCGCGAGCAGTAGACCGATCGCGGCGAGCGTCGCGCCGGCACGGTCGGCGAACACCTGCCACATCTCGGTCGTGAGGAACAGGACGAGCGAGAAGAACAGCAGCAGCGGGATCGCGCGCGCGAGCAGCAGCAGCGAGCGCGCGAGCTGCCCGCCGAGGCGGCGCGCCGCCCACACGACGATCGCGCCGAGCCCGAAGCCGAACGTCAACAGGACGAGGCCGAGCAGCACGAGGTTGCCGGCGAGCGCGACGAGTCCCCAGCCGCCGTGGACCGCGCCGAGCACGACGGCCGGCACGAGCACGAACAGCGCGAGCTCGACGGCGCCGACGTCCTCGGGGATCGCGAGCGCGCGGCGTTCCCGCGCGCGATTCACGAGCGCGACGACGAGCAGCGTCGCGGCAAGCGCGCCGGTCACCGCCGCCGCGTTCGCGAGCGGCGACCAGTCGACGTCGAGCGCGGCGACGAGCTCCGCCAGCAGCACGAGCACGAGCAGCGGGAAGGCGCGGTTGAAGACGTCCGAGCGGGCGGAGTAGTCCTCGCTCAGCAGCGGCAGCCCGGCGCGGCGGAAGCTGCGCTCGTAATCGGCGAGGCGCTGCGCCCGATCGTCCACGCGCGGATTCCAGCGGACGGCTCGGACAGGCGGCGTGGGCGCCAATTCCGACCCCACCACGGGTACTTAGGACCGCCTAAGCGATTTTAGGGTAGCCTTACGCGCTCGCCCATGACCCAGGTCTTCGCCGCGCTCCCCACCGTGCACTTCGTCATCGGCCTCCGCGAGGGGGTCGAGGCGGCTCTCATCGTCGGCATCATCGGCAGCTTCCTCGCCCAGCAGGGCCGGCGCGACGCGCTGCGCTGGATGTGGGCCGGCGTCGCACTCGCCGTCGTGCTGTGCGCAGGCGTCGCGGTCGTGCTGAACGTGATCGACGAGAACCTGCCGCAGCGTCAGCAGGAGGCGTTCGAGGCGATCATCGGGCTCGTCGCCGTCGCGTTTGTGACCTTCATGGTCGTTTACATGCGTCGCAACGCTCGCACCCTGAGCGGGGAGCTGCGCACGAATGCCGCCGCTGCGCTCGCCTTCGGATCGGCATGGGGGCTCGTCGCGATGGCGTTCCTCGCTGTCATGCGCGAGGGCCTCGAGACGGCGATGTTCCTGCTCGCCGCGTTCCAGTCGACGGCGGGCGTCGTGAGTCCGTGGGCCGCCGGCCTCGGCGCGCTCACCGGCATGCTCGTGGCCGCCGTCATCGGCCTGCTGATCTACCGCGGCGGCATGCGACTCAACCTCGCCCGCTTCTTCAGAGTGACGGCCGTCCTGCTCGTGCTGATTGCGGCCGGTCTCGTCTCCAGCGCGATCCATCACGCAAACGAGGCCGCGCTGTTCACGACCGGCAACGCGCAGGCGGTGGACCTGTCGTCGGTCGTCGCGGCCAGCTCGGACAACCCGATCAGCGCGCTGATCACGGGCCTGTTCGGCGTCTACCCCTTCCCCTCTGTCGCGGAGGTCGTCGGCTGGCTGCTCTACGCGGTCCCGATGCTCACCTTCGTGCTCTGGCCGCAACCGCGGCCGGCGTCGCGCCGGGTGGCTGCCCCGGCCAGCGCCAACTGACCTCTCCCAACGCAGACACCGGAGTCATCGATGAACCGCATCCTCCCGCGTGGCGTCGTCGCCGCCGCGGCCGTGCTGAGCGCGTCCACCCTCGTCGCTTGCGGCAGCAGCGACTCGAGTGACAGCTCGACCACCGCCTCCGCCAAGGACGGCACGCGCCTCGAGTTCGAGCTCGTCGACAGCGGCTGCACCCCCGCCGACGCAACCGCACCTGCCGGTCCCGTCACGCTCGCCGCCGTCAACAACGGCACGGCGAAGACCGACGAGATCGAGCTGAAGAGCGCTGACGGCATCATCATGGGCGAGCGCGAGAACCTCGCGCCGGGCCTGTCCGCCGACTTCACGCTCACGCTGCAGCCGGGCAGATACAAGATCCTCTGCACGTTCCAGAACGAGGACCGCGACGGCGGCACGCTCACCGTGACCGGCAGCGAGGTCGCGACGAAGAGCGCCACGCCAGCCGAGCTGAACGCCGCCGTGAAGGACTACAAGGCCTACGTCGAGAGAGAGTCCGCCCAGCTGCTCGCGCAGACGACGGCGTTCGTCGCCGCGGTGAAGGCCGGGAACGTGCAGCAGGCGAAGGACCTGTTCGGCCCGACGCGCAGCCACTACGAGACGATCGAGCCGATCGCAGAGTCGTTCGGCGACCTCGATCCGGAGATCGACGCGCGCGTCAACGATGTCGCCGACACGTCGCAGTGGACCGGCTTCCACCGCATCGAGAAGATCCTCTGGCAGCAAAACACGACGAAGGGCACCGGTCCCTACGCCGACAAGCTGCTCGCCGACGTGAAGAAGCTGAACGCCTCGATCCCCGGGCTCGACCTGCAGGCGGCGCAGATCGCCAACGGCGCGGTCGCCCTGCTCGACGAGGTCTCCAACAGCAAGATCACGGGCGAGGAGGATCGCTACTCGCACACCGATCTCGCCGACTTCCAGGGCAACTTCGACGGCGCCGTCGCGGCCTTCGACACGCTCAAGCCGGCGCTCGTCGAGAGCGGCGACCAGCAGCTGGTCGACCAAGTCGACGCACAGGTGAAGAAGGTGCAGGCCGGCCTCGACAAGTACAGACGCGACACGCCGCTCGGCTTCGCGCTCTACTCCGAGCTGACGCCGCAGGACCGTCGCCAGTTCGCGCAGCAGATCGCCGCGCTCGCGGAGCCGCTGTCGCTCGTCGCCGGAAAGCTCGTCAACCAGAGCTGACGATGGCGCAGGACGAGCAACCCGACACCCCGCAACGGGGACTGACCCGCCGCCACCTGTTGGCGGCGGGCGGCGGCGCGCTCGGGCTCGCTGCTGCCGCCGGTGCCGGTTACGCGGTTGGCGACGCAAGCGGGGCGACGCCGAACGCTTCGATGCGCTTCGAGACGATCCCGTTCGAGGGGCCGCGGCAGGCCGGCATCGCGACGCCCGCGCAGGCGCGGCTCGTGTTCGGCTCGTTCGACTTCCTCGGCGCCGACGCGCGCGAGCTGCGCGAGCTGCTGCGCGCCTGGACTGACGCCGCTCGCCTGATGACGGCTGGCCAGCCGGTCGGCACGCCTGCCGGCGAGCCGCTGCTGCCGCCCGAGGACACCGGCGAGGCGCTCGGCCTGCCGCCGTCGCGGCTGACGATCACGCTCGGCTTCGGCAGCGAGCTGTTCGAACAGGGCGGGGAGGACCGCCTCGGCCTGCGGTCGCACATGCCGGCCGGCCTGAGACCGCTCGGCCCGCTGCCGGGCGATGAGCTCGACCCCGCGCGCAGCGGCGGCGACCTGTGCGTGCAGGCGTGCGCCGACGATCCGCAGGTGGCCTTCCACGCCGTCCGCAACCTGCTGCGGATCGGGCGCGGGCAGGTCGAGCTGCGCTGGCTGCAGCTCGGCTTCGACGCGAACACCGCGACGACGACCGCCGGCGACACGCCCCGCAACCTGATGGGCTTCAAGGACGGCACGAACAACATCAAGGTCGACGAGTCCGACCGCATGGACAGATTCGTGTGGCTCGACGGCGGCGAGCCGCAGGCGTGGATGCGCGGCGGCACGTTCCTCGTCGCGCGGCGCATCCGCATGCTGATCGAGACATGGGACCACAGCCCGCTGAGAGAGCAGCAGACCGTGATCGGCCGCTACAAGGTGAGCGGCGCGCCGTTGACCGGCAGACGCGAGCACGACAAACCGGACCTCGATGCAAAGGGCGGCGACGGCCAGCCGGCGATCCCACTCGATGCGCACATCCGCCTCGCCGCGCCGAAGGACAACAGAGGCGCGACGATCCTGCGCCGCGGTTACGCCTACACCGACGGGATCGACCCCCGCACCGGCCTGCTCGACGCCGGACTGTTCTTCATCTCGTTCCAGCGCGACCCGGCGACGCAGTTCGCCGCGATTCAGCGCAAGCTCGGCACGATGGACGCTTTGACGGAGTACATCCAGCACACCGGCAGCGGCCTGTTCGCCGTGCCGCCCGGTATCCGCGCCGGCGGGTACGTTGGCGCTGGATTGTTGGGCTGAGCAGGGAAAATACAACATAGATCTGGTGCGGCACCGTGCTACACTGCGCGGACGGTGCCGACCACCCGCCCTCGCCACACGATCACCGAGACGGCTCCGTTGCAGGAGGAGTTGGATCGCCTGCGCGCCGAGGGGGGCTCTCAGCGGCTGGACTTCGCCGAGCTCGTGATGCTGGGCGCGAGAGAGAAGCGGCGGCGTCTGGAGCAGGACAGCGAGGTCGCTCGCGCGGCGCGCGAGCGTTTGGCTCGTTACATCCTCGAAGGCGAGGATGATCCTGAGTTGGTACGTCTGGCCGACGAGGTCAAGACGCTCGGTCTCATCGCCAACTACGAGTAGCCGTGCTGCTGCTCGATAACTCTGCATGGGCGCGCCGCTGGCGGGCCGCGGTACGTGAGAGATTCGCGGCGGCGATGGTCGCGGGCGACGTCGGCGTCTCTCTGCCGTTCCTGCTTGAAGCTGGCTATTCGGCGCGTTCTGCGAGCGAGCATCGCGAGATCATGGGAGACCTCAACCTGCTTCCCCGTGCTGAGATCACGCCCGACGTCGAGCGGCTCGCGTTGGAAGCGCAAGAGGACCTGGTGCGCGCCGGCCACCACCGCCTCAGACCCGCCGACATCCTGATCGCCGCCTGCGCTCACGAGGCGGGCGCGGGGGTGCTGCACTACGACAAGGACTACGACGTGCTGCGCGAGCACACTCGGCTGCGCTTCCGCAGCGAGTGGCTCGCGCCTGCTGGCTCGCTCGACTGAGCGGAGTGCGGAGTGCGGACTGTGGCCGCGGCCTACGCGGCCTACGCGGCCGCCGCGAGTCCGGCGAGCGTCTCGGCCGGTGCCGCGGCCTCGACGCCGATCGCGTCGGCGATCGGTGCGTAGGTGACCTTGCCGGCCGCGACGTTGAGGCCGTCGAGGAAGCCAGGGTCGCTCGCGAGCGCGCGCTGGGCGCCCTCGGTCGCGAGCTTGATCATGAACGGCATCGTCGCGTTCGTCAGGGCGTAGGTGGAGGTGATCGGGACGGCGCCGGGCATGTTGGCGACGCAGTAGTGGGTGATGCCGTCGACTTCGTAGGTCGGGTCGGTGTGGGTGGTCGCTCTGGAGGTCTCGAAGCAGCCGCCCTGGTCGATCGAGACGTCGACGAGCACGGCGCCCTTCTTCATCAGGCCCAGCTGCTCGCGCGTGATCACGTGCGGCGCCTTCGCGCCGTGCACGAGCACCGCGCCCACGACCAGATCCACTTCCGGCAGCCGCTGCTCGATCTCCAACGTCGAGGCGTAGCAGGTGGAAGCGCCGCCGTTGAGCAGCACCTCGAGCTCGCGCAGGCGATCGATCGAGCGGTCGAACACATACACCTCTGCGCCGAGCCCGAGCGCGATCTCCGCGGCGTTCTGGCCGACGACACCACCACCGATCACCATCACACGCCCGGCCGCGACGCCGGGCAC
>DASYLH010000050.1:0-36587 GCA_036009645.1 Conexibacter sp. | reverse complement strand
CGCACCAAGGTCCTGACCCCCGACACCGCTCACGGGACGAACCCGGCGACGGTGACGATGGCCGGCATGGAGGTTGTGAAGCTCGCGACCAACGAGAAGGGCGACGTCGACATCGACGACCTGAAGGCCAAGATCGGCCCTGATGTCGCCTGTTTGATGCTCACCAACCCGAACACGCTGGGACTCTTCGACCGCGAGATCGGCGAAGTCGCCGCGATCGTCCATGCGGCCGGAGCGACGCTCTACTACGACGGCGCGAACCTCAACGCCGTCATGGGTCGCTCGCGCCCGGGCGACATGGGCTTCGACATCGTCCACTTCAACCTGCACAAGTCGTTCACGCAGCCGCACGGCGGCGGCGGTCCCGGCGCGGGTCCCATCGCGGTGTCCGAGCGGATCGAGCCGTATCTCCCGCGCCCGCAGGTCGTTCGGCGCGACGGGGCGCCTGACGGACCGATGTTCGATCTCGACGAGGACCGCCCCAAGTCGATCGGCAAGCTGCGCGGCTTTCAGGGCAACTACGGCGTCTTCGTGCGCTCCTACGCCTACATCCGCTCGCTCGGCGCCGAGGGCCTGAGAGAAGCGTCCGAGGTCGCGGTACTGAACGCCAACTACCTGCTCGCGCTGCTCAAGCGCAAGGGCGTCGCCGAGTACCTGCCGGTCGCCTACGACCGCGTCTGCATGCACGAGTTCGTGCTGAGCGGCGCGCCGATGAAGCGCGAGCTGGGAATCAGAACGCTCGACCTCGCCAAGCGCCTGCTCGACTTCGGGGTGCATCCGCCGACCGTCTACTTCCCACTGCTGGTCGACGAGGCGCTGCTGATCGAGCCGACCGAGACGGAGACGAAGGAGACGCTCGACCGCTTCGCCGAGATCGTCGCAACGATCCTGCGTGAGGCCGCCGAGGATCCCGAGATAGCGAAGAACGCGCCCTATTCGACGCCGGTCCGCCGCCTCGACGAGGCACGCGCGGCGAAGACGCCGGTCCTGCGCCAGCCGCTGTAGGCGACCTCGGGTGGCGCCGCGCCGCACCACTCGCGGGTCTGACCCGCGACGCACCTACTTTAGGAGCATAGGGTGATCGGGTGTGTCAGGCACGCCGACTTGTCACGACGACCTCGGCGCTCTTCGCCGGGAGCATCGTCACGTTGCGGTGCAGCACGCGCTCGGGGCGCGGGTCCGGCGCCATCATGTCGGTCCGCCGCGCGATCGCCCGCAGCACGACGCGCTGCTCGGCCATCGCAAGCGTCGCACCGAGGCAGCGGCGGATCCCGCCGCCGAACGGCACCCACGTGTAGGTGCCGGGCTTGACGCCGAGGAAGCGCTCCGGGCGGAAGCTGTACGGGTCCGGATAGACGTCCTCGCGGTGGTGCAGCAGCGTGACCGAGACGAGGATGTGGCTGTTCTCCGGCAGGCGCCACTCGCCGAGCTGCCACGGGACCTGCACGCGACGGCCAGTGATCGGCACGACCGGGCGGTTGCGCATCGTCTCGTGGATCGTCGCCTCGACGTACGCGGCGGCGTCCTCGGAGTCGGAGCGCACCTCCTCGCGCAGGCGATCGTACGCGGCTGGGTTGCGCAGCAGGCGCTCGAACGCCCATGCCAGCGAGTTGGCGGTCGTCTCGTGGCCGGCGAGGACGAGCGTCAACAGCTCGTCGCGCAGCTCGGTGTCGCTCATCGGCTCGCCGTCCTCGTCGCGCGCGGCCAGCAGCAGCGAGAGGATGTCCGTGCGGCCGTCGAGGCCTTCCGCCTCGGCGCGACGGCGGGCGGCGGCGATCACGCCGTAGAGGTCGCGGTCGAGCCGCGCCATCAGCGTCTTGATGAGGCCGACGGGCTCCTCGCGCCCGGCGTTCATCAGCTCGGCGACCTGGCCGACAGGCGTCGTTACCAGCCACGAGATCCGCAGGATCATCCGGCGCAGGCCGTGCTCGGGCGTCCCTGGCGCCGGCTTGCCCTCGACGCCGAAGATCCCGGCCATGATCACGTCGAGCGTGACCGCCTGCATGCGCGGCCCGAGCTTGAACGGCTTGTCGGTCGGCCAGCTGTCGATTTCGCGTTCGGCGACGTCGGCGATCATCTGCGTGTAGCGCTCGACGGCCTCGCCGTGGAACGGCGGCAGCAGCAGCTTGCGCTGGCGCATGTGGGTGGGGCCGACGGTCGTCAGCACCGAGTTGGGTCCGACGACCGGCCGCAGCGGTGACTCGCCGGCCGTTGACAGCGCCAGCTCCGGCGCGGTGAAGATCGATCTGACGTGATCCGGGTGGCTGATGATGTAGGTGCGGTCGTCGTCGTAGTCGTGCCGGATCGGGAAGCGGATCGCGAACGTCTCACCGAGCTCGCGGCGGGTCTTGAACAGCAGCGGGACCTGGCGCACGCTGAAGCGCAGCGCCTGCAGCTGGCGCGACATCGGGATCGCGGGCGGGAGGTTGAGCGGAGCTCCGTCGTCGGGCGCGGGGCCGGAGGGGGACGGAGGGGCCTCGCCGATCAGGCGCGTGAATCCGGCCCGCCCGCCCACGTCAGGGCTGATCGTGGCGGTCATCGGTCGATTGAACCAAGTTCAAACCGCCATCGCGACGGTTCGGGGCGTACTGTGCGCGATCTCACAGAGCGGCCGCCATACTGGCGCTCCCGCGAGAGGAGACGAACAGCGTGAGCACCATGGACGAGACGACCCCGCCGGAGCGGCTGAACCCAGAGGGCTTCGCCGCATATACGCAGCGCGCCCGGCAGGACGGCGACGGCCCCGTCGTGATGCTCAACCTGCTCGCGCTGAAGCCCGACGGCGGGCGCGCCCGCTACGAGCACTACGCCGCCGCCACAGCACCGTTCCTGGAGCGCGTCGGCGGGCGGATCGTCTATGCGGGCGAGAGCGTCCCGCCGCTGCTCGGCGACGATCGCTGGGACCTCGTCGCGCTCGTCGAGTATCCGAGTCGGCAGGCGTTCCTCGACATGATCGGATCGCCCGAGTACCAAGCCATCGCGCATCTGCGCACCGAGGCGCTGACGAAGGGCGAGCTGCACCCGCTCGACACGGTGGGCACAACCTTCGACCGGTAGCCTGCGCCGCCGTGCGCATCTTCTCCGGCATCCAGCCGACCGGCCGCAAGCACCTCGGCAACTTCATCGGCGCGATCGAGCAGTACGTCCACCACCAGGATGAGGGCGAGGCGATCTACTGCATCGTCGACCTGCACGCGACGACCGTCGCGTACGACCCGACCGAGCTGCGGGACCGGCTCTACGACACTGCTGCGATCCTGCTCGCCGCCGGGATCGACCCCGAGCGTGCGATCTTCTTCCGCCAGGGCGACGTGCTGGAGCACAGCGAGCTGGCGTGGCTGCTGTCGTCCGTCACCGCGTTCGGCGACCTCAACCGCATGCACCAGTTCAAGGAGAAGTCGGGCTCGCAGCGCGACCTCGCCTCCGCCGGCCTCTTCACCTACCCGGTGCTGATGGCCGCCGACGTGCTCGCCTACCGCGCCGACACCGTCCCCGTCGGCGACGACCAGCGCCAGCACGTCGAGCTGATGCGCGACGTCGCGCAGCGCTTCAACGCCCGCTTCGGCGAGACGCTCGTCGTGCCGAGAGGCGTCTACCGCGAGATCGGCGCGCGCATCATGGACCTGCAGCAGCCCGAGCGGAAGATGTCGACGACCGGCGGCACCGAGCAGGGGACCGTCTACGTGCTCGACGACGTCGCGACGATCGAGAAGAAGTTCAAGCGCGCCGTGACCGACTCCGGCGAGGGGGTCCGCCGCGACCCGGAGAAGCCCGGCATCTCGAACCTGATCGAGATCCTCGCGGCGGTGACCGGCAGATCGTTCGAGGACGTCGAGCGCGAGCACGCCGACTCGCGCTACGGCGACTTCAAGCTGGCCGTCGCCACCGCCGTGATCGAGCGACTGCGCCCGGTCCACGAGCGCTACGAGGCGCTGCGCGCCGACGAATCGGCATTGGAGCGGATCCTCGCCGCCGGCGCCGAGAAGGCCCGCGCGATCGCCACACCGGTGCTCGCCGACGTGCGCCGCGCCATGGGCGTCGGCTCGCGCTCCTGAGCGCGCCTGCCGCCGCCGCGCCTGCCACGATCCGCCGATGCCGGACGGCGGCGAGCCCGCTTCGACGCCTGCGCTCCCGCACGCCCGCGACGTGCTGCTCGTCGTACTCGCGATGGGCGCCGGCGCGGTCGACGCGATCACGCTCACGGCGCTGGGCGTCTTCACAGCGGCGATCACCGGGAACCTTGTCCTCGTCGGCCTCGCGCTCGGCAGCGGGAACGGCGGCCAGGCGCTGCGCGCGGGCGCCGCGTTCGCGGCCTTCGCGCTCGGCCTCGTGCTTGCGGGACGGGTCCTCGGGGAGGCAGGCGGGGAGCCAGCGCTGCGCTCGCGAGCGCGCGAGGTGATCGTCGCCGTGGCGCTCGTGCAGGCGGCGTTCGCGATCGCCTGGATCGCGCTCGACGGCGCGCCGCATGGCGCCGAGCGGGTTGCGCTGATCGCCGCGGCGGCGCTCGCGATGGGCGCGCAGACGGAGGCGGTCCGCACCTGGCACGCGCGCGGTATCACGACCACGTATGTGACCGGCACACTCACGCTCCTGGTCAACGAGCTGCTCGAGCACGCTGACACCCGCCGCGACCGCCTGCGCCGCGGCGGCGTGATCGCCGGCGTGGTGGCCGGCGCGACGCTCGGCTCGCTGCTGCTCGACCACGCCCACGGCGCGGCGCCGCTGCTGCCGCTCGCGTTGTCGCTGGTCGTCGCGGTCGCCTTGCCGGCTGCGCGCCGGCGCGCCCACACCGGCCACGTCGGCTAGCTCGCCACGCCGCCCGGCACCCACCATCGGCCCCGCTCGCTAGCCCCGCGGGTGGCCGCGACGGCCACGTGGCCGTCGACCGCCGGGTCCCGCGCTAGCTTTTGGCGGTGCGCGCCGCCGATCTGGACCTCGACCTCGACGTCTTCGCCGGGCCGTTCGACCTGCTGCTGACGCTCGTCCTGCGCGAGGAGGTCGACCTGCTCGAGGTCGACCTCGCCGACGTCGTCATCACCTACATCGACTTCCTGGAGGCGAAGGGCGAGCTCGACCTGGAGCTGGCGACCGAGTTCCTCGTCCTGATCGCCGCGCTGCTGGAGCTGAAGTCGCGCCTGATGCTGCCGGGCGAGGAGCAGGAGCTGCTCGACCTGGAGCCCGGCGAGGCCGCCGAGGAGTTGCTCGCGCGCCTGTTGGAGGCGCACCGCTACCGCGGCGCCGCCGAGCACCTCGCGCGCCTGTTGGAGCAGCAGTCCGGCTACCGCTTCCGCAGCGCGCCGCTGCCGCCGATGCTGCGGCGCACGTCGTTGGAGGAGTCCGAGGCCGTCTACGACCCGGCCGCGCTCGGCAGAGCGCTCGGCGGGCTGCTGCGGATGCCGCCGGAGATCTCGCTGCACCACGTGACGGTCCAGAGAGTCACGGTCATCGAACGCCTCAGACACCTGCGCTCGCTGCTCAGGCGGGGGCGGTTCTCGTTCGACGAGGCGGTCGCGAGAGCGGACCGCGTGACCGTCGCGGTGACGATCTGGGCGCTGCTGGAGCTGTACAAGCGCGGCGAGGCGACGTGGGAGCAGGCTGAGCCGTTCGAGGAGATCACCGTCGAGGCTTTGGCGGAGCGGCCGTGGCCCGATGCCGTCGGCTCCGTCACGGGTGCTGAGACGATCCGCACGCCGCACGTCGAGCCCGACGCCGAGGAACACGCCGTCGCAGCCGAGGAGCCGATCGAGGTGCCCGCATGATCGAGCTCGCCGGCACGTTGGAGGCCCTGCTGTTCCTCTGCCCGGACCCCGTTCCGGCGTCCGCGTTGGCTGACGCCGTGGGCATCGAGGAGGACGAGGCGGCGGAGGCTTTGTCGGTGCTTGCTGGGTCCCTCGACTCAGAGGGCCGCGGGCTGGTCCTGCGCGAGCTGTCCGGCGGCTGGCAGCTCTCCTCACACCCCGAGGCGGAGGACGCCGCGCGCCGCCTGCTCGCCAAGCCGCGCACGCCTCCTTTGACCCCGGCACAAGCCGAGACGCTGGCGATCGTCGCTTACCTCCAGCCCGTCTCCCGGCCCGAGATCGCCCGCATCCGCGGCGTCAACGCCGAGTCCGCCGCCCAGACGCTGATCGAGCGGGGGGTGATCGAGGAAGCCGGCCGCTCGCAGTTCGGCGCCGTCCTCTACCGCACGACGGACCTCTTCCTGCGGCTGTTCGGGCTGCAGTCCGTCGACCAGCTGCCCGACGTGACCGCCTGGGATCCGTCCCCGGACGTCGCCGCGAACATCCGCGAGCGGCTGCTGAGAGCCGGCGAGGCGCGCTTGGGCGTGCCGGCCGCGGCAGCGCCGGCGGAGGGGCGCGAGGGCGAGGCGTCAGCCGAGCCTGAGGAGCCCAGTGCCGACGCCGACGCCGCCGATGGCATCGAGGGGGCCGAGCCCGAGCCTGCCGACGAGCGCGAGCCCGCGCCGGTCATCCCGATCGCCTGAACGCCTGAACGCCTGAACGCCGACCTGTGTCACCTAGGGTCCCGCATGGGGACCCTGGATGACACACATCAGTCGGCGACCGCGGCGAGCAGCTCTCCAGTCCGCTCGGGCTCGCGCGTCAGTGCGCCGCCGACGCCGACGGCGGCCGCTCCGGCCGCGAGCCAGTCCGCGGCGTTCGCGGTGGTGATCCCGCCGGTGGGAAGCAGGCGGGCGTCGGGCAGCGCGGCCAGCAGCACGCGCAGGTCGGCCGGGGTGAGTCGGTCGGCGGGGAAGAGCTTCACGAGGTCGGCGCCCGCTCGCATGCAGGCATCGATCTCCGTGGGGGTGAAGGCGCCGGGCACCGCCACTGCATCGGCGGCGTGGGCCGCGGCGACGACCTCAACCCGCAACACGGGGGACAGCAGGAAGCGTGCGCCGGCATCCAGAGCCGCCGCCGCGTCCGCAGCGGTCATGACCGTCCCGGCGCCCACGAGCGCGGACGGATGAGAAGTAGACAACGACGAGATCGCCGCCAAAGCGCCAGGCACGCCCAACGGGACCTCCACCACGTCCACGCCGCCCTCGATCACCGCAGCCCCAATGCGAGCGGGCTCTTCGCACCGCAGGATCGCCACCACGCGCCGAGCGCAGATGCGCGCGACGACGTCGGCCCGGCCGGAGCTCACGGCGCGGCCGCGGCCGCCTTCGCCGCCAGCTGCCCGCACGCCGCGTCGATGTCGCGGCCGCGCGTCAACCGCACCGTCGCCTCCACGCCGTTCGACTCCAGCACGTCCCGGAACGCCGCAATCGCGTCGCGCCCAGATCCCTCGTACACAGAGCCCGTCGGGTTGTACGGGATCAGGTTGACCTTGTAGATCCGCCCGTCCAGCAGCTCCGCCAGCGCCAGTGCCTGCTCGTGGCGGTCGTTGACACCGCCGAGCATCACGTACTCGATGAAGATCTTGCGGCGCTTGGCCTCGTAGAACTCCTCGCACGCGTCGAGCACCTGCTCCAGCGGGTAGCGGTCATTGACGGGCATGATCTGCGAGCGCAGCGCGTCGTCCGGCGCGTGCAGCGACAAAGCGAGTCGGATCGGCATCGGCGAGTCGGCCAGCCGCAATATCCCGGGGACCCAGCCGACCGTCGAGATGGCCGTGCGGCGCGACGTGATTCCCACGTCCGGCAGCCGCGAGCATGCGTCCAGCACGTTGTCGAGGTTCATCATCGGCTCGCCCATGCCCATGAAGACGCAGTGGTCGACCTCGGTCATGCGGCGGAAGTGCAGCGCCTGGTCGAGGATCTCGCTCACGGTCAGGTTGCGCCCGAACTTCATCGTTCCCGTCGCGCAGAAGGTGCACGTCAGCGGGCAGCCCGACTGCGATGAGAGACACAGCGAGCGGCGCCCATCCTTGTAGCGCATCAGCACCGCCTCGACGGGCCGTCCGTCCGCGGTCAAGAAGAGCGCCTTCACTGTCCCGTCGGACGCGTGCGCCTCGTTCTCCAGCGTCAATGACGACAGCGGGACCTCCTCGGACAAAGCCGCCCGCAGGGCCGCCGGCAGGTTCGTCATCTCCTCGTAGCCCGTCGCCCCGCGCGCCAGCCACTCCCACACCTGTCTGGCGCGGAAGGCCGGCTCACCCCGTGAGGCGAGCGTGCGGTCGAGAAGCTCCAAATCCATAACCACCCATAGAGTGGCAGCAATGCGCCTCGCCAAGTACCTCGCCCACGCCGGCGTCGCCTCGCGGCGCGCCTCCGAGCAGCTGATCGCCGACGGCCGCGTGACGATCGGCGGCACGATCGTGCGCGACCCCGCGCGCGACGTCGACGCGACGAGCGAGGTCGCCTTCGACGGAGAGCCGATCAAGGGCGCCGAGTCGCGCGTCGTCTACGCGCTGCACAAGCCGGCGGGGGTGGTGTCCACTGCACAAGACACGCACGACCGCAGAACGGTGATCGACTTCGCCCCCGCCGAGCGCCGCCTCTACCCGGTCGGCCGCCTCGACGCGGAGTCGACCGGCCTGATCCTGCTGACGAACGATGGGGAGCTCGCGAACCGTCTCACGCACCCCCGCTATGAGGTACCGAAGACCTACCGCGCCTCGCTCGGCGGCGCCGCGCTGACCGACCGCGCGCTGCGGGCGCTCCGCGAGGGGGTTCAGCTCGAGGACGGCATGACCGCTCCGGCGAAGGTCCGCCGCCTCACGCCCCACCAGCTCGAGCTGACGATCTACGAGGGCCGCAACCGTCAGGTGCGGCGCATGTGCGAGGCGGTCAGACGGCCGGTCAAGCAGCTCGTGCGGATCCGCTTCGGGACGCTCGAGCTCGGCGAGCTGAGACCGGGCAGAATCCGCCGCCTCACCACGCCGGAGCTGCAGGCGCTGGCCGCACAAGCGGACGATGCCGGCGAGGCGAAGAAGCCCCGCCGGCGCCGCTGATCGCAGCAACCCATCACGGCAGCGCCACGTCACGCACCTCGACCGGCGTCGTGCGCGCCGCGACGAAGCGGGGGAGGAGCGCCAGCGCGCCCGCGGCGTCCGGCGCCGAGACTCGCCACATCAGGCTGTGGCCGCCCGTCAGGCAGGTCGAGTCGACATGGCCGTGACGCAGCGGGCTGGCGAAGCCCTCCCAGGCCGCGAACGCTGCTGCGCACTCGTGCGGGGCGTGCTGGTGGTTGAGCAGGAAGGTGGGCATCGGTCCGTCACCTTTCTCCGATGCACGACCGGCGCCCGCCCCACAAGCGGGCGAGCGCCGAGCCGCATCGGTCTGCGGGTTGGGATTCCGGGTCAGGCCGTCGCAGGCGCGGCGACCGGCTCCTCGGCGGCGACCTTGGGCAGCCAGCCGAGCGATCTCGGCAGCCACCAGTTCCAGTCGCCGAGCAACTTCATCGTGGCCGGCAACAGCACGCCGCGCACGATCGTCGCGTCGATCAGGACCGCGACCGCAAGGCCGACGCCGAGCTGCTTGAAGTCGAGCAGCGAGAGCGTTGCGAAGATCGAGAAGACCCCGACCATCACGATCGCGGCGCTCGTCACCACGCCCGCCGTCGACTTGATGCCATCCGCGACCGCGTCCTCGGTGCTCATGCCGCCGTCATACGCCTCGCGGATCCGGCTGAGGATGAACACGTGGTAGTCCATCGAGAGGCCGAACAGGATCACGAACAGGAAGAGCGGCAGCCAGGGGACGATCGAGTCGCTCCCGTGCACGCCGAGCAGCCCGCCGGCGAAGCCGTGCTGGAAGACCATCACCAGCACGCCGTACGCGGCGCCGACGGACAGCAGGTTCAGCGCGATCGCCTTGATCGGGATCACGATCGAGCGGAACGTGATCAGCAGGAGCAGGAACGCCATGCTGAGCACGAACAGGAACACCACCGGCAGGTGCGAGACCATGCTGTCGACGAAGTCGCGGTTCTGCGCGGCCTCGCCCGTGACGTTCGCCGTCACGCCGTGCACCTGGCCGACGGTCGCCGGCACGACGGCGTCGCGCAGCACGTCAAGCGCACGGTTTGCCTCGGCGCCCGTCCCGTCGGTGCCGGCCGTCGGCACGTTGATCACTGCGACCGACTTGTCGGGGCTGATCTCGACGTCCGTCGAGCCCGTGAACAGCTTCGGCTGCGCGGCCGTCGCATCGCCGAGGCGATCGATCGCGGCTGCGACCGGCGCTGCGGTCACGTCGGCGGCCTCGATCACGACGACAGCGGAGCTGCCCTCGCTCGGGAAAGCCGCCTTGACGCGGTCGAACGTCTGCACGACTGCCATGTCACGCGGGAGCGACTCGTCGCCGCCCGGCGCGAGGTGCATCCCGAACGCCGGGATCGCGAGCGCGACGAGCACGCCCGTCGAGACGATCGCCGACAGCGCCGGGCGCTTCAGCACACGGTCCACGACGCGACCCCAGAGGCCGAACGAGGCGACCTTCGCCTTGAGCCGGCCGACGAGCGGGATGCGGCGCTTGACCGCGCGGTTGCCGAGCTTCGAGAGCAGGGCGGGGAGGACGGTGACCGAGCCGAGCATCGCCATCGCGACGACGACGATCGTGCCGGTCGCATACGAGCGGAAGTCGGCGGCTCCGGCGAGGTACATGCCGCTCATCGCGGTCATGACGGTGAAGCCGGAGATCAGGACTGCACGCCCGGAAGTCGCCGCGGCGGCCTCCAAAGCTGCTTCGGCACTGCGCCCGGCCTCGCGCTCCTCGCGCTCACGCCGGATGTAGAAGAGGCAGTAGTCGACGCCGACGGCGAGGCCGATCAGCAAGACCACGGAGTTGATCGAGTCGGAGACGGGGGAGAGCGAGCTGAGCGGTCCGAGGATGCCCATCGTCGCAAGCACGGCGGTGATCGAGAGCAGCACGGGGATACCGGCGGCCCACAGCGAGCCGAACGCGATCAGGAGGATCAGGAGCGTCAGCGGCAGCGAGGTGAGCTCGGCCTTGTGGAGGTCCGCGTTCATGCTCGCCATGAACTCCTTCTCGGTGCTGGCGCTGCCGAACGCGTCGATCTCGAAGTCCGGGTTCGCCCGGGCTGCGGCCTCGGTGGCTGCAAGCGAGACCTCGACGGACTTTCTGGTGACTTCTGCATCACCCGGCAGCTCGTAGTCGACGAGCGCAGAGTGCGCGTCGGGTGAGACGCCGGCATCGCCGGAGGCGTAGGGGCCGGTGATGTGCTCGACGCCTCTCGCGGCGTCCAACCGCTGCATCACGTCGGCGACGGCTGCCTGGAATTGCGGACTGTCCGCCTTGAGCGAGTCGCTGTGGATGAGGACCGACTCGTCAGCCTTCTTCGGAAACGCCTTGAAGGCGGCGATGTCGGCGCGACCGGACTGTCCGATGCCGGCCTCCTGCTTGGTGAGCGTGGTGTTGCCGATCATCTGGCCGCCGATGACGAAGGCCGCGATCACGAATGCAAGCCATCCGAAGATGGCCGTCTTGCGGTGCCGGGCGCTCCAGCGTGCGGCACGGGCTGCGACGTTGCCTGAGGGTTGCACGGGATCTCCTGAGTTCGAGTGGAATGGCATGACCGCAGCCTGCTCTCGACGACCCCGCGGAACATCGGGCGTACACCCTGAACCGGCACCCTGAACTGCACCTCAGGGTGTGCGGAGTAGGCTGGCCGGGAGGTGGCCGTCGGCCCGGGACCCACGGTTGGACGCCAACCCGAGCTCGCGCGGCTGGAGGGAGCGCTCGACGCGCTCGACGGCGGCGATCTGACGTGCCTGGCACTCGAGGGCGAGCCGGGCATCGGCAAGACGCGCCTGCTGGGCGAGCTGCGCAGTCGGGCCGAAGCACGCGGGCAGCTGGTCCTGGGCGGCGTGGCCGCCGAGTTCGAGCGCGACCTGCCATTCGGCGTGTGGATCGACGCGCTCGACGCTTACGTGACCGCCCAGCAGCCCGACGCCGAGTGGGACGCGGTGCTGCTGGACGAGCTGTCCGGCGTGCTGCCGTCGTTGCGCCGCGCCGGTCACGCCCCCGACGCCGCGCTCGCCGACGAGCGCTACCGCGCCCACCGCGCGGTCCAGCGACTGTTGGAGCAGCTTGCGGGCGATCGCCCACTCGTGCTTGTGCTCGACGACCTGCATTGGAGCGATGGCGCCTCGATCGAGCTGATCGCTGCCCTGCTGCGTCGTGGTCCAGCTGCCCCCGTGCTGCTGGCGCTCTCCTTCCGGCGCGGGCAGGCGCCGCCGCGGCTGGCCGCAGCGCTTGCGGTTCCCCACGTCGAGACCCTGCGGCTCGAGCCGCTGAGTCGCGAGGCGGCGGCCGAGCTGCTGGGCGAGCTCGACGAGCGCTCGCTCGCCGACGTCTACGCGCTCGGCGGCGGCAACCCCTTCTACCTGGAGCAGCTCGTGCGTGCGGGTGCAGTGCGCGCTGCCGTCCAGCTGGGCGGGAACGGCACGACCGGCGTGCCGGCAGCCGTCGCGGCATCGCTGGCTGAGGAGCTCGCGTCGCTGTCCCCGCCGGCGCGCGCACTGCTCGACGCGGCCGCCGTCGCAGGCGAGCCGTTCGAGCCGGATCTGGCAGCAGCGATTGCCGAGCTGAGCGAGGGGGAGGGGCTCGACGCGCTGGACGAGTTGCTCGGGCTCGATCTCGTCCGCCCGACGCGCGTCCCGCGCCGCTTCGTCTTCCGCCACCCGCTGATCCGTCAGGCGGTCTACGAGTCCACGCGCGGCGGCTGGCGGCTGGCTGCCCACGCGCGCGCTGCCGTCACGCTGGAGCAGCGCGGCGCCGGCGCCGCCGAGCGCGCCCACCACGTCGAGCACTCGGCACGGCCCGGCGACGAGGACGCGATCGCGCTGCTGCTCGCCGCCGGCGAGGAGGTCACCGCCCGCGCACCCGCCACGGCGACGCACTGGTTCGAGACGGCGCTCGGGCTGCTTCCGGCGGGGGACCGCGAGCGCCAGTCGAATCTGCGCGTGTCGCTCGCCTCCGCGCTGCGCTCCCTCGGCGAGCTCGAGCGCTGCCGAACGACGCTGCTGGAGGCGATTGAGCTGCTGCCGGCGGACGCGGTCGCCGGGCGCGTTGAGCTGACGACCCGTTGCGCCGCCGTCGAGCATTGGCTCGGGCGCCACGAGGACGCGCACCGCCGCCTGATGCGCGCGTGGGAGGAGCTGTCCGATCGCGAAACCCCCGAGGGGGTCGCGCTGGCGATCGAGCTCGCCGTCGACGGGCTCTACGAGCTCGACCTCGCGCAGACGCTCTCGATCGGCCGCGACGCGCTCGCAACCGCTGAGCGGCTCGGCGACCCCGCGCTGACCGCCGCCGCCGCCGCGGCGCTCGCGCTGGGCGAGGCCGCCGCCGGTGAGATCCCCGCCGCGCGCAAACATCGCGAGCAGGCGCTTGCGCTCGACCGGCTCACCGACGAGGAGCTGGCGCCGCAGCTGGAGGCGCTCTACTACCTCGGCTGGGCTGAGAGCTACCTCGAGCACTACGACGAGGCGGTCGCGCACGCCGACCGCGGCATCGCGATCGCCCGCGCCACCGGCGAGGGCCGGCTGCTGGTGCCGCTGATGCTCGTGAAGGGTTACCCGTTCGAGATGCAGGGCCGCATGACGCAGGCGCGCGAGCTGTGCGAGACCGCCGTCGAGGCGGCGCGCCTGTCGGCCAATCCGCACTACCTCTTCTGGGCGCTGTTCGAGCTCGCGTGGGCGCGCTACTACTCGGGCGACCTCGACGGCACGATCGCGGCGTGCGAGGAGAGCGCCCACGTCGGCAGACGCATGGTCGGCGGCACGATGCCCTCGGCCGGCGGCGGCCCCGGCTGGGCACTCGCGGTTGCGCGCTTCGAGGCCGGCGAGCACGAGCGCGGCTACGAGCTGATGCATGCGGTCTGCGGCGACGAGCTGGAGCAGAAGATCCCGGTCGAGCGCTGCTTTGACTGGGAGATGTTCACGCTCGCCGAGCTGGCGTTCGGGCGGCTCGACGGCGCTGCCGCTTACGCCGAGCGCTCGGAGCGCAACGCCGCCGAGCTGGGCCTGCAGCTGCCGGCGGCGCTCGCCGGCCGCACGCGCGCCGCGGTGCTGCTCGCAGCGGGCGAGCCGGCTGAGGCGGCCCGCCTCGCTGAGCGGTCGGTCGCGGCGGCGACCGCGATCGGCGCGCGATTGCAGGCCGCCTTCTCGCGCCACCTGATGGGGTGCGCACTCGCTGCTGCGGACGATCGTGCCGGCGCGATCGCGGCGTTGCGCGAGGCCGAGCAGGATCTCGACACGTGCGGCTGCCTGCGCGTGCGCGACGAGGTGCGCCGCGAGTTGCGCAAGCTCGGGGCACGCGCCGAGCCGCGCGGGCCGGCCACGGCGGAGGACGCGGGGCTCGGCGCGCTGACGAAGCGCGAGCTGGAGATCGCCCTGCTCGTGACCGACCGCAAGACGAACCGCGAGATCGCCGATGAGCTGTTCCTGAGCGGTAAGACGATCGAGTCTCACCTGCGCAACATCTTCGTCAAGCTCGGCGCCTCCTCGCGCGTCGAGGTCGCGCGCGCGGTCGAGCGTGCGCAGCGCGACCGCGACGCGGACGCGGTCTCCCGATGACTCCGCCCACGGCTGCGGCGGCATCACCGCCGCTCGACGTCGACGCCGCCCGCTTGCGCGAGCTCGGCTACGAGCAGGAGCTCGATCGGCGCCTGCCGTTTCTCGGCAACGTCGCGATGGGCTTCGCCGCCACGTCGCCGGTCGTCGGGCTCTACGCGGTCGTGCTCGTCGGGACGGTCGTCGCCGGCCCGGCCTGGGTGTGGGTCCTGCCGGTCGCGCTCGCCGGGCAGTGCCTGCTGCTGGCGGTCTACTCGGAGCTGTCCTCGCAGTTCCCGCTCGCCGGCGGCGCCTACCAGTGGAGCCGCCGCCTGATGGGTCCGGCGTACGGCTGGTTCGGCGGCTGGGTCGCGATCTGCGCCTACGCGGTCGCGAACACGACGATCGCCTACCTCGGAGCGCCGTGGGCGCTGACGCTGCTCGGCATCGCGCCGACGCCGGGCGCGATCGTCGCGACCGGGGTCGTGCTCGTGCTCGTCTGCTCGCTTGCCGGCGTGTTCGGCGTAGACCTGTTGAGTCGTGCGGTGCAGGCCGGGATCGCGGCGGAGATCGTCGCCTCGGTCGGGATCGGCATCGCGCTGCTGCTCGTCTTTCGTGAGCAGGGCTGGGCGATCTTCGGCGAGACGTTCGGCGCCGAGGCGCTCTCCGGCGGTTCGGTCGGCGCCGGGCTGCTGGCGGCGCTGGCCGTCGGCGGATGGGTCTTCATCGGCTTCGACGCCTGCGTTGCGGCCGCCGAGGAGACGCAGGACGCGGCCCGCCACGTGCCGCGTGCGATCTGGTTCGCGCTGCTCGGCGTCGGCGCGCTTGTGATGCTGAACGCGTTCGCGGTGACGCTCGCTCATCCCGATCCGGCGGCGATCGTCAATGGGGGCGACATCGATCCGGTGACGACGTCGGTGGTCAGCTCCTTCGGCTCATGGTCGGCGAAGCCGTTCGCGGCGATCGTGCTGACCGCCTTCCTCGCCTGCGGCATGTCAGCCCAGGCGCTCACCGCGCGGGCGATCTACTCGATCGCGCGCGACGACGTGCTGCCCGCCTCGCGCTTCCTGCGCCGCGTCGACCGTCGCAAGACACCGATCGGTGCGCTCGCCGCGACCACCGTCATCGCGTGCCTCGGCCTGCTGCTCGGCCTCGACGCGACCGCAGTCGGCAGCCTGATCGCGTTCGGCACCGCCGCGATCTACGTCTCCTTCCTGCTGACCGCGCTCGCCGCGCTGATCGCCCGCCTGCGCGGGACGTGGATCCCCGCCGGCAGCGTCCAGCTGGGCCGCCTCGGACTCGTCGTCAACCTGCTCGCCGTCGCCTGGCTCGCGTTCGAGACGGCCAACATCGCGTGGCCGCGCACGTCGCTCGCGCCGCCGGATGCCCCCTGGTACCAGGTGTGGGCTGCCCCGCTCGTGCTGGCGCTGATCGGGACAGTCGGTCTCGCCTATCTGCTGACGGCGAAGCCGCACCACCGCGGGCGCAGCGACGCTCTCTGAGAGAATGCCCGCCGCTATGCGCCTGTTCGCCCTTCGCGGAGCCAATACCGTCGACCGCAACGACCCTGAGGAGATCCTCGCGGCAACGGACGAGCTGATGCGCGAGCTGATGTCCCGCAACGGGCTCGAGCCCGACGCGCTCGTCAGCTGCCTCTTCACGCTGACGGATGACCTCGACGCCGAGTTCCCGGCGAAGGCGGCGCGCCGTATGGGCCTCAGCGCCGTGCCGCTGATGTGCGCCCGCGAGGTGCCGGTGCCGGATGCGCTCCCTCGCGTAATCCGCGTGCTCGTGCACTACTACGCCGACGAGAGCCACGTCTCCCGCCACGTCTACCTGCGCGAGGCCAGAACGCTCCGGACCGATCTCGAGTCGGCACAATAGGCGCAGCCCATGAGCATCGACTTCGCCGAGAAGATCCGCCGCCTGCCGACCTACCCGACCGCGGGCGGCTACGCGCTGGGCGACGAGTACGCGATGCTCGCCAGCAACGAGGCGCCGTTTGGGCTGCTGCCGGGCGTACACGACGCGGTCGAGGGCGCCCTGCGCAACGCCAACCGGTACCCCGACCCGTCGAACATGCGGTTGCGCCAGGCGCTCGCAGCGCGCTTCGACTACGCGCCGGAGAAGATCGCGATAGGCAGCGGCTCGTGCGACATCCTGCTGAGCGCCGGCGAGGCGCTGCTCGAGCCGGGCTCGGAGCTGATCTACGCGTGGCCGTCGTTCTCCGTCTACCCGCACATGGCCGCCGCCTCCGGCGCGCGCGCGATCAGAGTCGCGCTGAACGCCGAGCAGGCGCACGACCTCGACGCGATGCTGGCGGAGATCACCGTCGCGACGCGGCTCGTGATCGTCTGCAACCCGAACAACCCGACCTCGACCGCGCTCCCGCTTGCCGAGCTCGAGCGCTTCGTGGACCAGGTGCCGCGCAACGTCTGCGTGCTGGTCGACGAGGCCTACTGCGAGTTCAACGTGCTCGACGACCCGGACGCGTCGCTCGACCTCGTGCGGCGCCACTCGAACGTGGTGCTGCTGCGCACCTTCTCAAAGGTCTACGGGCTCGCCGGCCTGCGCTGCGGCTACGCGCTGTGCGGCGACGAACGCTTCCGCGTCGCGGTCGAGCAGGTGCGCCAGCCGTTCTTCTGCAACGCGCTCGCGCAGGCGGCCGCCGAGGAGGCGCTGAAGCACCAGGACGAGATAACGAAACGCGTCGAGCAGACGATCGCGGAGCGGCTCGGGCTGGAGGAGGAACTGCGCGGCATGGGCCTGCAGGTCGCCGAGGCGCAGGCAAACTTCCTCTGGCATTCACTCGGCAGCAACGGCGACGTCGACGCGGACCAAGAGAGAGCGATCCTCGACGGCCTCGCCGAGCGCAAGGTCCTGATCCGCTCCGGCAACGCGCTCGGCCGCACCGGCTGGGCGCGCACCACAATCGGCACACCGACCGAGAACCGCCGCTTCCTGGACGCGCTGCGCGAGCTGGTCTGAGCCATCGGTCCAGTCCGCGGGGCACCGTCCCGCGGCGAACGTGTGCTCCGCTGGGGCACACCTTGCGCACTCCGCACCACCTCTGGCACAATTGCCGCAGCGTCATGCAGAACGACAGCCACCGATCGACGTCTTCGCATCCCGCCGGCCCCGCCGGCACGACGTCGTATCCCGCTGGCTATTGGCGCACCTACGCCTGGCGATTTATCTAGGCGCTCGGCCTGGGCTTTCAGTCGTCCCCCGTGGACTGCCGACAGCCGGGCGCCGTTTCAAGAAGGGGACCCCACCCGCCCTCTTCCCCTGAGCACACCGCGGTGCTCGCCCGTTCCGTAGATTCCAGGCGTAGAGAGGACTTCCGAGACATGATCGTGATGAAGCAGGACGCAACAGAGGACCAGATTCAGGCCGTCGTGGCCCGAATCGAGGCGGTCGGCGCACGCGCGCATCGATCTCCCGGGGAGGAGGTGACGGTGATCGGCGCGATCGGCGACCTCGAGCACGTGCAGCGGCTCGAGCTCGAGGGCGCGCCCGGCGTCGACAAGGTGATGCCGATCCTCAAGCCGTACAAGCTCGCCTCCTCGCAGATCCGCAACGGCGAGCCCAGCGTGCTCGAGATCGGCGGGCGCAAGATCGGCGGCGATAACTTCGCCCTCATCGCTGGGCCGTGCACGGTCGAGTCGCGCGATCAGGTGATGACGACGGCCGAGATCGTCAAGGGCGCGGGCGCGACGCTCTACCGCGGCGGCGCCTACAAGCCGCGCACCTCGCCGTACGCCTTCCACGGGCTCGGCGAGGAGGGCCTGAGGCTGCTCGCCGAGGCGAAGGCCGAGACGGGCATGCCGATCGTCACCGAGCTGATGGACGTGCGCGATCTCGAGCCGGTGCTCGAGGTGGCCGACGTGATCCAGGTCGGCGCGCGCAACATGCAGAACTACACGCTGCTGACGGAGCTCGGCCGCGCCGGGCGCCCGGTGCTGCTCAAGCGCGGCCTGTCCGCGACGCTCGAGGAGTGGCTCAACGCCTCCGAGTACATCCTCAAGGAGGGCAACGAAGCGGTGATGCTGTGCGAGCGCGGGATCCGCACGTTCGAGACCGCCTACCGCTTCACGCTCGACCTGACCGCGGTGCCGGTGCTGAAGGAGCTCACGCACCTGCCGATCATTGTCGACCCCTCGCACGCTGCCGGCCGGCGCGACCTCGTCACGCCGCTGTCGCTCGCGGCCGCCGCGGTCGGGGCCGACGGGATCATCGTCGAGGTGCACCCGAACCCGGACGAAGCCATCTGCGACGGTCCGCAGCAGATCGTCGCGGCCGACTTCCCGGCGTACGCCGCGAAGGTGGAAGCGGCCGCCGCGGTCGCCGGCAAGCGGCTGTCCGCGGTGCCGGCGTAGGAGCGCCGCCGCTCGTGCGCATCGCGATCGTCGGCGTGGGCCTGATCGGTGGCTCGATCGGGCTCGCGGCGCGCGAGCGGCTGGGAGCGACGGTGTCCGGCTGGAGTCGCAGCCGCTCCACGCTCGACCGCGCCTGCGAGCTGGGCGCGCTTGACCGTGCGGGCGACTCGCTCGCGGACGCTGTCGGCGACGCCGAGGCTGTCTTCGTGTGTGCGCCCGTTGGCGTGCTGCCGGCGGTCGTTGCGGATGTGCTGGCCGCAGCGCCAGAGGACTGCGTCGTGACCGACGCCGGCTCGACCAAGCGCAGCGTCGTCGAGGCGATCGACGACCCCCGCTTCGTCGGCGGCCACCCGTTGGCCGGTGCCGAGACGGCCGGGGTCGAGCACGCCCGCGCCGATCTGTTCCAGGACGCGACGTGGTACCTGACGCCGACGCGCGGCGCGACGGGCACGCTGTTCGAACGGCTCCATCGCCTGATCCGCGAGCTCGGCGCGCGGCCCGCCGCGATCGACGCTGCGACGCACGACACCATGTTGGCCGCGGTCTCCCACCTGCCGCACGTTTTCGCAAACGTGCTCGTCGCGCAGGCCGCGAGCGCGCTCGGGGAGGACGACGAGCAGCTCCCGGCGACGGGGCCGTCGTTCCGCGACGCGACACGCGTCGCCGGCGCCAACAGCGCGATCTGGACCGACATCTACCTCGCCAACCGCGACGCCCTCGTCGAGCAGCTCGACGGCGCGGTCGCGCGGCTGAACGCCGTCCGGGCCGCTCTGACCGGTGTTGATGCCGACGGCGTGACGGCCTGGAACGACGCCGCACGCGAGGACCGCCGCCGCCTGTTGGAGGCACAGCTCGCAGACGGCCCGCTGCACGAGCTGCGCGTCTCGGTCCCGAACGAGCCCGGCGTCGTCGCCACGCTCGCGCTTGAGCTGGCGAGAGCCGGCGTCAACATCACCGACATGGCGCTCTACCCGACGCCGGACAACAGCGAGGGCGTCGTCGCGCTGTGGATCGCGGGCGACGAGCCGGCCGAGAAGGCGCTCGCGCTCGTGGCGGAGCGCGGCTACCCGGTGGCGCGCGCATGACTCCGGCCGCGACCCTGTCGGTGCGGACCCCGCTCGCGGAGTCCACCTCATGAGCGGCGCTGCCACCGAGGTCGCCCGCTTCGACCCGCCAGACAGCGGCCTGCGCGGCACGCTGCGCGTCCCCGCCGACAAGTCGATCTCACACCGCTCCGCGCTGCTCGCCGCGATGACGTCCGAGCCGGTCGTCGTGCGCAACTACCTCGATGCCGCCGACACGAACTCGACGCTCGCCGCCGTCGAGGCCGTCGGCGCGCTCGTCGAGCGGCGCGCCCCGGGCGAGCTGGTCATCCGCGGCACCGGCCTGCGCAACGCCCAGGAGCTGGCAGGCCCGATCGACGTCGGCAACGCCGGCACGCTCATGCGCCTGCTGCCCGGCTGGCTCGCCGCCCAGCCTGGCCGCTCGTGGACGCTCGACGGCGACGCCTCGATCCGTCGCCGCCCCGTCGACCGCGTCGCCGAGCCGCTGCGCCGCATGGGCGCCCACATCGAGGCGACCGACGAGCGCTTCCCGCCGTTCACGATTCACGGGACCGACCTCCAGGGGATCGAATACGTCATGCCGGTCGCGAGCGCACAGGTGAAGTCGTGCGTGCTGCTCGCCGGGCTCACGACGGCGGACGGCACGACGGTCGTCGAGCCGGCGCCGAGCCGCGACCACACCGAGCGGATGCTCGCGCGCGCCGGCGCCCCGATCGAGCGCGACGGCGTTCGCGTGACCGTCCGCCACACCGACGAGCTGGAGCTGGAGCGGATCGACGTGCCCGGCGACCTCTCCTCGGCCGCCTTCTTCGTCGCCGCTGCTGTGCTCGTGCCGGGCTCGCGGATCGTGCTGCAGGACGTCAACGTCAACTGGACGCGCACCGGCTTCCTGCGGATCCTCGAGCGGATGGGCGCGATCGTGCTCGGCGACCTGGAGGAGCACGGCGCGTTCGCAGCGGTCGAGCCGGTCACCGAGCTCGACGTCGCGCACGGCCCGCTGCGCGGCACGACCGTCGAGGCCGACGAGGTCCCGCTCGCGATCGACGAGCTGCCGCTCGTCGCCCTGCTCGGCTGCTTCGCCGAGGGGGAGACCATCGTGCGCGGCGCACAGGAGCTGCGCGTGAAGGAGTCCGACCGCATCGCGACCGTCGTCGACGGCCTCAACGCGCTCGGCGGCGACCTCGAAGCGACGGAGGATGGCTTCGTCGTGCGCGGCGGCGGCGGCCTGCGCGGCGGCCGCATCCACTCCCACGGCGACCACCGCCTCGCGATGCTCGGCGCCGTCGCCGGCCTCGCCTCGCGCGAGGGCGTCGAGGTCGAGGGGATGGAGGCGGCCGCCGTCTCCTACCCGGGCTTCGCCGCCGACCTCGCCACCCTTCTCACGCGCTGAGCGGGACTTCCAAGAGACAGCTTTGCGGTAGGGCCCTCGTTCGTTATGCTCGGCGCGAAGGGCAGCTCCCCGGCGTCGTCCACCGCGATCTTCGCTGACGGACGAAGATGCCCGCCGGGGTCCGCAGGACCGCTACCGGCTGTTTGGCAGACAAGAATCTGCGCGGTTCCTGGCATCACGCCTCGCAGGTGACGATCGAAAGGTCCCGGGCTTGGGTACCCATTCGCTCCGTCGCCTGCGCGCGCGACGGAACCTTCAGGAAATCGAGGTGTCGCGCGCCCGCTGGCACTTGCGCTTCTACGTGTGGGGCTCGTTCCTCATGTTGAGTCTCGCGACGATTCAAACGCTCGAAGTCGCCATGGCATTCTTCGAGCGGCGCCCGCCGCGGCTGCTCCTCCCGATGCTCGACGCGGTGAGTGACTGGATCCGCGGCCACGCGTGACCCGGTTCGACCGCTAGCCTCCCGCGCCATGGTCGTCGCGATTGACGGGCCCGCTGGGGCCGGCAAGTCCACCGTCGCGCGCGCCGTCGCGCAAAGCCTCGGCTTCACGTACCTCGACTCGGGCGCGATGTACCGCTGCGTCGGGCTCGTCGCGACCGAGCACGGTCGCGAACCCGCCGAGGTAGCACCGAGACTGCGGATCGAGCTGGGAGAGCGCGTGCTGTGCGACGGCCATGACGTGACCGACGCAATCCGCACGCCCGAGGCCTCGGAGGCCGCCTCCCGCGCGGCCGCCGACCCGCACGTGCGCAAGGCCGTCGTCGCCGAGCAGCAGCGCCTCGTGGCGCAGGGCGACTGGGTCGCCGAGGGTCGCGACATCGGCACCGTCGTCGCACCCGACGCCGCCGTCAAGGTCTTCCTCACCGCCAGCCCCGAGGAGCGCGCCCGCCGCCGCGCCGAGCAGATCGGCGCCGACGTGGCCACCGTGCTCCAAGAGCAGACGATCCGCGACGAGCGCGACACCACCCGCGAGCACTCCCCGCTCGCCGCCGCTCCCGACGCCGTCCAGCTCGACACCACCGGCCTCACGCTCGACGACGTCATCGCCCGCGTGGCGGCACTCGTCGCTGCGGCCCGCTGACGGTTATACTCGCCAGTATGACTCATAAGGTGGGCCCCAAGGGACAGGTCGTCTTGCCCAAGGACATGCGCGATGAGCTGGGAATCGCTCCCGGCGACGAGGTCATGTTCGACAAGGGCGACAACCAGATCGTCGTTCGCAAGGCGCGCACGAAGGCCGAGATCATCGAGAGCCTGCGGGGATCGCTCGCTGGACCGGGCAAGCCCTTGACGGAGTTGCTCGTCGAGTCGCGGCGTCGCGACCGCGAGCGCGAGGATCGCAAGTTCGACTACTTCAGATGAAGGTCATCCTCGATGCGTGGGCCGTCGCGGCGCTCCTCAACGACGAGCCCGCCGCGGGGCGCGTGACCACGCTCCTCGAACGCAACGAATGCTGGATGTCGTCAATCAACCTTGGAGAGGCGTACTACACCTCGATGCGAGCGCGCGGGGAGCGACTGACCGCTGAACGAATCGGCGTGCTGCAGCAGGTAGTCCGGCTCGATCATCCCGACTGGCCGCTGGTGCGCGACGCCGCGACGATCAAGGCACGAGGCGGCCTGTCCTATGCCGACGCCGTTTGCGTCGCGACGGCCCGACGGCACACTGCTCCGTTGTACACGGGTGACGAAGAGATCATCCAACTCGAGGACCCCGGCGTCGAAGTCGTCGACCTCCGGAGCGACCGATGAAAGTCGCCGTCGTCGGCTATCCCAACGTGGGCAAGTCCTCGCTCGTCAACCGCCTCACGCAGTCGCGCGAGGCGATCGTGCACGAGCAGCCGGGCCTTACGCGTGACCGCAAGGAGCTGCGCACTGAGTGGAACGGGCGCAGACTGACGCTGATCGACACCGGCGGCGTCGATCTCGAGGACCGTCACGAGATGGCGCGCTCGATCCAGGAGCAGGCGCGCGCCGCGCTTGCCGACGCGCAGGTCGCGCTGTTCGTCGTCGACGCGCGCGGTGGCCTGCGCCCCGGCGACCTCGAGATGGCCGACCTGCTTCGGCGCGGCAGAGTCCCCGTGATCGTCGCGGCCAACAAGGTCGACCAGGTCGCCGACGTGCCGCTCGCGGCCGAGTTCCACGCGCTCGGCTTCGGCGAGCCGATCGCCGTCTCGGCCGCGCAGGGCCTCGGCACCGGCGACCTGCTCGACCGTCTCGTCGCCGCTGTGCCCGAGGGTGAGGAGCCGGAGGAGGACGAGGACGTCGTCCGCCTGGCGCTGATCGGCCGCCCGAACGTCGGCAAGTCGAGCATGGTCAACCGCATCCTCGGCGACGAGCGCGTGATCGTCTCCGAGGTCGCCGGCACCACGCGCGACGCGATCGATCTCCCCTTCACGTACGAGGAGCGCAGACTGATCCTCGTCGACACCGCCGGACTGCGTCGCCAGGCGAAGGTGGGCGACTCGATCGAGTACTACACCTCGCTGCGCAGCCGCCGCGCGGCCGAGCGGGCCGACGTCGCGCTCGTCGTCTGCGACGCGGTGGATGGGGTGACGTCACAGGACCTGCGGATCGCCGAGCTCGCGATGCAATCGGGCTGCGCGACTGCGCTTGTCCTCAACAAGTGGGACCTGACCGGCGGGGAGGACCAGCCCGAGGTCGACCTCGATCACGAGCGGGCCCGCGTCGCCAACAAGTTGCGCCTGCGCCCCCGCGTCCTCACCGCGAGCGCGATGACGGGCCGCCACGTGCAGCGCCTGCTCGTCGAGGCGATGGCGCTCGCCGACCGCACAAGCGGCCGCATCCCGACGCCGCAGCTCAACCGCTTCCTGTCTGAGATCCAGGAGATCCGCCAGCCGCCGGCGAAGCAAAACCATCGCTTGAAGCTCATCTACATGACGCAGACGGGCGAGCGCCCGCCGCGCTTCTCGATCCAGGTCAACTCGCGCCAGCGCGTCACGCGCGACTACGCCTACTTCATCGAGAACCGCATGCGCGAGCGCTATCGCCTGGAGGGGATCCCGCTGATTATCGACTTCGTCGAGCGCAAGGAGCGCCGCGGCGAGGGGCGGAGCAACCCCCGCCGCCCGCCCGGTCAGCGGCGCGCAGCCTAGCCGCACCCACTCGCACCTCGGTACTCTTGCCCGATCCAATCGACCGCGGAGCCAACTTTCAGCCCATGACCACGTTTGCCGACAACGAGTTCCTGTTCACGTCCGAGTCGGTGACCGAGGGTCACCCGGACAAGATCGCCGACCAGATCTCCGACGGCGTGCTCGACGCCGTGCTGCGCGACGACCCATACGGCCGCGTCGCCTGCGAGACGCTTGTCAACACTGGGCTCGTCGTCGTCTCCGGCGAGATCTCGACCGACACCTACGTCGACATCCAGGAGATCGCGCGCGAGACGATCCGCAAAATCGGCTACACCGACGCCGACCTCGGCTTCAGCGCCGACTCGGCCGCCGTCCTCAACGCGATCGACAAGCAGTCCCCCGACATCGCGCAGGGCGTCAACGAGTCGCAGGAGGTGCGCACCGGGCCGGGCAAGGACGACGAGCTCGAGCTCGCCGGCGCGGGCGACCAGGGGATGATGTTCGGCTACGCCACGCGCGAGACGCCCGAGCTGATGCCGTTGCCGATTGCGCTCGCGCACAAGCTCGCCAAGCGCCTCGCCGACGTGCGCAAGGCCGGCGAGCTGAACTACCTGCGCCCGGACGGCAAGACGCAGGTCTCTGTCCGCTACCGCGACGGCAAACCGGTCGAGATCGAGAAGCTGCTGATCTCGACCCAGCACGCCGAGGGCGCGGAGTCGCTGATCCCCGACGACCTGTGGGAGCACGTCGTCCTGCCGATCCTGCCGAAGGATCTCTACGACGTCGGCAAGCTGCGCGGCGAGTTCCTCGTCAACCCGACGGGGCGCTTCGTCATCGGCGGGCCGGTCGGCGACTGCGGCCTGACCGGGCGCAAGATCATCGTCGACACCTACGGCGGCATGGCACGCCACGGCGGCGGCGCCTTCTCCGGCAAGGATCCGTCGAAGGTCGACCGCTCGGCTGCCTACGCCGCGCGCTACGTCGCCAAGAACGTCGTGGCCGCTGGTCTCGCCGACCGCGCTGAGGTCCAGGTCGCGTACGCGATCGGCGTCGCGCAGCCGGTCTCGATCATGGTCGAGACGTTCGGCACTGAGGCCGCGGGCATCACGCGCGCGCAGATCGAGCAGCTCGTACGCGAGCACTTCGACCTGCGCCCCGGCGCGTTCCGCAAGTACCTCGACCTGCACCGTCCGATCTACCAGAAGACCGCGGCGTACGGCCACTTCGGCCGCGACGACCACGACTTCACGTGGGAGAAGACGGACAAGGCAGACGCGTTGCGCGACGCCGCCGGCCTCGGCGCTGCGTCGATCTCCTAGCGGAGAACGCTGCTTCGTCCGCGCGGCCGCCTGCGAGCGGCCGCTGCGGGCGCGTCGCTCAGACGCCGCCCGGCAGGTCGCCGGCGCCGGCCTCGCGCACCGCGGCCTCGCGATCGCGGTGCGCCTCGTCGACGGCGCGCACGACGTTGTCCGGGGCTGCGACGCCGCGGAACGTGAAGTCGGAGTCGTCGGCTCCGGCGGTGTCGAAGTCGACCTGGCCGACGCGCATGATGCGGTCGATCACCGACTGATCGACGTTGACGTTCTGCACACGCTCCACGCGCGTCTGCTGCAGATGGCGCGAGAGGATCCCGCGGCGGATCGTCAGCCGCTGGTTCGTGATTGTGTAGGTCGTCGTCATCCGGTACAGGAAGCCGACGAGGATCACGATCGCGGTCAGCACGACGAACACGAGGATCGTCGTCGTCCACGAGAAGCCGCTGCCGATTGCCGTGATCAACGCGGCGACAGCTGCGCCGGCGGCGGCTCCGAGAACGCCTCTGAGGTAGAAGCTGAGCGTCCCGCGCCACGACGGATGCCCGTCGAAGATGACGTGCTCGCCGGGGTGCAGTTCGAGCGCCATGCCGCGAAGCCTATCTCCACGGTCCGGCGGATCGCCAGACGCGGCTGGCGGTCGGGCGCGCGCGATCGTGCTTGGCGGGCGGGTCCTGTCGTATCGAACCCGCCCGCCCGCGCGCACACCGGCCTTGCGGCCGGCGCACATGCGTCCTCATCGCCACCGGCCGGTCGGCCGCTGCGCCGCACGACTCCCGCGCCGTCGTCCGCTCTACGCTGGACGGCCATGCCGCCGATCGCCCGCGTCGAGCCGCTCACGACCGCCCGCGCGCTGCGTGGGCCGTTCGACTACCGCCTGCCGGAGACGCTTGCCGACGTCCGGGTCGGGACGCTGCTTGCGGTGCCATTCGCGGGTCGAGAGCTGCTCGGCGTTGTCGTAGAGCTGGCGGATGAGTCGGACGTCGCGCCGGACAGACTCGCCGAGCCCCGTGCGCGCGTGGAGCCGTCGATCCCGGCGGAGCTGGTCGAGCTCGCGCGCTGGATCGCGGACGAGTACTGCTCGACCTTCTCGCGCGCGCTGCAGCTCGTGCTGCCGCCCGGCGCGGGTCGTGCGGCGAGACCGCGCGTGCGGGTGCGGGAGGTGCTCGTGGCGGAGGCGACCGAGGCCGGCCGCGCCGCGGTGGCGAACGGCGCGGCCGAGCGCTTGACCGACCGCCAGCGCGAGGTGCTCACGCGGCTTGCAGCCGAGGGGCCCCTGGCCGCCACCGATACCGGCGCCGACCACGGCGGCCTCAGACGCCTCGCCGGCCGCGGTCTGATCGTCCTGGAGCCGCGCGTCCAGCGCCGCCGTCCGCTCGTGCGCGCCGTCGGCGCGCGCAGCCTGCATGCGCCGCAGCTCACGGACGAGCAACGCGCCGCGCTCGAGCCGATCCTCGCGACGCTCGCGGGAGCGCCCGTCAGAGGTTCGAATCCTTCTGGGCGCGCAGCGTCGTCGGTCCCGAGTTCAAATCTCGGCGCCCCGATGGAGCAAGCCGCCACCCGCCGCTTCCTGCTCCACGGCGTTACCGGCTCCGGCAAGACGGAGGTCTACCTGCAGGCCGCCGAGGCCGCGCTCGCCGCGGGCAGATCGGTGCTCGTGCTCGTGCCGGAGATCGCGCTCGCGCCGCAGACGGTCGCGCGCTTCCAGGCGCGCTTCGGCGACACGGTTGCGGTGCTGCACTCGCAGCTCGGACAGGGCGAGCGCTACGACGAGTGGCTCCAGCTCGCGAGCGGCGAGGCGCGGATCGCCGTGGGACCGCGCTCGGCTGTCTTCGCGCCGCTCGCGCAGCTCGGCCTCGTGATCGTCGACGAGGAGCACGAGCCGGCCTACAAGCACGAGGGCGACCCGCGCTATGACGCGCGCCGCGTCGCCGCCTACCGCGCGCAGCAGGCGGGCGCGGTGCTCGTCAACGGCAGTGCGACGCCGCGGCCCGAGAGCGTGCAGGCGCTCAGACGCATCCGCCTCCTGAGACGCGTCGACGGCCGTCCGCTGCCGCCGATCGAGGTGCTCGACATGCGCGACGCGCGCCATCCGCTGCACCCGACGACCCGTGAGGCGCTGGGCGACGTGCGGCGCGCAGAGCGCAAGGCGATCGTCCTCGTCAACCGTCGCGGCTGGTCGAACTTCCTCTCCTGCCGCTCATGTGGCCACGTCTGGAGCTGCCCGCAGTGCGACGTCGCGCTCGTGCTGCACCAGCGCGAGGGGGCGATCGCCTGCCATCACTGTGGCCACCGCGAGCGGATCCCGACGACGTGCACCGAGTGCCACTCATCCTCCGTCGCCCGCCACGGCGCCGGGACCGAGCGGATCGAGACGGAGTTGCTGGAGGCACTCGGTGACCCCGAGTTCCCGATCCTGCGGCTCGACGCTGACACCGCGCGCGGCGGTAAGGGCGCGGTCGCGCGCACACTGGAGCGCTTCGATCAGGCCCGCGCGGGCGTGCTCGTCGGCACGCAGATGGTCGCGAAGGGCCACGACTTCCCCGACGTGACGCTCGGTGTCGTGCTCGATGCCGACCAGACGCTGCGCTTCCCCGACTTCCGCGCCGAGGAGCGCACCTTCGCGCTTGTCGCGCAGCTCGCGGGTCGCGCGGGGCGGGGAGGAGACGGGAACGGCCGCGTGCTCGTGCAGACGCTCTCGCCCGACGCACCCTCGATCGTCTCCGCCTCGCGCCACGACGCCGACGGCTTCCTCGAGGGAGAGCTGGAGCGGCGCCGCGCGCTCTCCTATCCGCCGTTCGCTTCGCTGATTCGCGTCACCTGTTCGGCGGAAGAGGCGGCGGACGCGAACGCCGCGGCAGAGGCCGTGCGCGAGCGCATCTCCGCGCCGGGGGCGGCAGTGCTCGGCCCGGCACCGCTGTTCCGTCTGCGCAACCGCGAGCGCAGCCAGCTGATCGTTAAGGCGGCGCAGCGGCGCCCCGCGGTCGCGTCCGTCGCGGCTGCTGTCGACGCCGTCGCGAGAACGGCCGTGGGGCGCCGCGCGCAGCTCAGCGCGGACGTCGATCCGCAGTAGCCGTCACTAAGCTCTCCACCATGGCCGACGAGCAGACCGTCACCGACGAGCACCTCGACGAGGAGCAGGAGCAGCGCCTCAATCCCGAGGTCGCTGCGCGCCGTCAGGCCGCGCTGAGCTTCGTGCGCCAGTGGGGCGATCCAGTGCTGAAGAGCACGGCGCGACCCGTGGACCGCTTCGACGACGACCTGCGCACGCAGATCGAGCAGATGGGCCAGATCATGGAGGACTCGCTCGGGATCGGCCTGGCCGCTACGCAGGTCGGCAAGCTCCAGCGCGTGCTCGTCTACCGCGTCGAGCCGGACTCGCCCGTCAACGCCGTCGTGAACCCGGAGATCGAGTGGTCCGGCGACGAGCAGGAGACCGCCGAGGAGGGCTGCCTGTCACTCCAGGGCGTGCTCGTCGACGTCGAGCGCCCCGTCTTCATCCGCGTCAGAGCGCAGGACGAGCACGGCGAGCCGATCACGATCGAGGCATCGGGCCTCGAGGCCCGCGTGCTCCAGCACGAGATCGACCACCTCGACGGCGTGCTGATCCTCGACCGCACTCCGCGCGACCAGCGCAAGGCTGCTCTGCGACTGCTGCGCGAGGCCGCCGAGCAGGCCGCCTGAGCGCGTGCGCACGGTCTACCTCGGGACGTCCGACTTCGCCGCCGCCGTGCTGGAGCGGCTGGCCGACTCGCCGCACCGGCCCGCGCTCGTGGTGACGCGGCCGGACCGGCCTGCCGGTCGTGGCCGGAAGCTCTCCTCACCACCCGTCCTGCGCACCGCCCAAACGCTCGGGTTGGACGTCGCACAGCCGGACGACGTCAACGAGGAGAGCGCACGCGCCCGGATCGCCGCGGCCGTTCCGGAGGCGGTCGTCGTCTGCGCGTTCGGTGCCCTGATCCGCGAGCCGTTCCTGTCCGAGCACGACATGCTCAACGTCCACCCGTCGCTGCTGCCGCGCTGGCGCGGCGCGGCGCCGATCGAGCGGGCGATGATGGCCGGCGACGCGGAGACGGGCGTCGCGATCATGCGCGTCACTGCCGGGCTCGATAGCGGGCCCGTCTGCTTGGTCGAGCGCGAGCCGATCCACGCGGACGACACGTTCGGGACGCTGTCGGCGCGGCTCGCGTCGCTCGGCGGGGACCTGCTGCTGCGCGCGCTCGACGAGCGCCCGTCGTTCGCGGAGCAGCCTGACGATGGCGTCACCTACGCCGAGAAGATCGTCGCCGAGGACCGGCTGCTCGACGCCGTGAAGTGCCCGGCCGACGACCTCGACCGGACCGTCCGCGCGCTCGCGCCGCACATCGGCGCCCGCCTGGTGCTGCCCGATGGCTCCTTCCTCGGCGTTTGGGGCGCACAGCCCGCATCGGGGTCGGCGCCCACGCCGGGCACCTTGGGCAACGAGGGGGGGAAGCTGGTGCTCGGCTGCGCTGGAAGCTCAGCCCTGGAGCTCACCGTCGTCCAGCCTCCCGGCAGAAGACAGATGCCCGCCGTCGACTACCTCCGCGGCCACGCGCTCTGAGCTGTGTCGTTCCGGGTCCCCACGCGGGACCCGGAGTGACACACATCAGTCCGGTGAGGCCGCCGGCTCCACCGGCACCGCCGCGCGGAAGCCGGTGAGGACGCATGCGAACAGCGCGGCGACCCCGATCGCGTGAGCCCAGCCGGCGTCGGCGATCGTGAGGAAGCCGAGCGTGACGAGCAGGCAGGCGATCGACACGCGGGCGAGCAGGCCGGTGCGAGAGGCCGAGAGCACCTGGACGGGCCCTACAGGCTCTGACGTTGCCGTGTCCCCCTCGTAGCCCAGCTGCCCTCGCAAGGTCAACGTGAACAGCAGCGCCAGCGACGGCACGAGCACCAATGCGCCCGCCGCGACCGACACCAGCACGGCGACGATCACGTCATGCGGGGCCGCCGCCTCGGACACCGTCAGGCCTGGCAGCAGCTCCGGCTGTTGCGCGATCGCCCAGCCCACGACGATCGCGGCGACTGCGACCGCCGCGCTGTAGCGCGCCTGCTCGTAGCGGCGCAGCCACACGAGCGCCAGCGTCCCCACGCCCGCCAGCCCGGAGACGATCAGCGCCGGCAGCGCGTCCCCGCTCACGAGCGAGTCGTAGAGCCCCCGCGCGTCGGAGCGCAGCACGAACAGGCCCGCGACCGCCAGCCCGCCGGCGATCAGGCCCGCCACCAGCGCCCGCGTGCGGAACGCCAGCTCCATCTCGTCCGCGCCGCGCCGCACCGCGTCGGCAGCCAGGTAGACCGCCGACAGGTAGGCGCCGAAGGCGACGGCGAGCACGCCGACCATCAGCGACAGGCCGCCCGTCCAGCTCGTCCACAGGTCGCCTGCCGCGTTACCGACCGGCACCTTGCCCGCGGCGATCGCACCGACGACAGTGCCGAGCGCGAACGGCGTCAGCACCGACGCGATCCCGAACACGGTGTCGACCGTCCGCTGCTCGCGTGCGCGCGTCGTCCCGGCACGCAGCGCGTACGACGTCCCCCGGAACACGATCCCGATCGCCGCGATGAACAGCGGGATCGACAGCGTCGAGACGATCGAGCCGAACGCGACCGGGTAGCACGTCCACATCACGACGAGCACGAAGATGAGCCAGACGTGGTTCGCCTCCCACACCGGCGCCATCGCCTCGTGCGCGTGCTCGCGGACGCGCTCGCCGCGTTCCCCGCGACCCGACAGCAGCTGCCACAGCCCGGCGCCGAAGTCCGCTCCGCCGAGCACGACGTACAGCGTCAGGCCGGCGAGCGCGAGCAGCAGGGGGACGGTCGAGAGCGCCATGGCGCTACGCGCCCCCCGCCGGCGCCGGGCGATCGAGCACGTCGTCCGGTCCGCCCGGCTGCGGATCGCCGTCACCGCCGAGCGGCGCCCGCGCAAGCCGCCGCAGGATCCACCACACCGCCCCGACCAACCCCAGGTACACGACCGCGAGCACGCCATAGCCGACCGGGATCCCGTCTGCGCCCGTGACCGCCTGCTCCGTCCGCATCACGCCGTAGACGATCCACGGCTGCCGCCCGACCTCCGTCACGATCCAGCCGCAGATCAGCGCCACGACCGCCAGCGGACCGCACAGCACGAGCACGCGGTAGAACCAGACCGATTCGGGCAGCCGCTTGCGGCGCCAGCGCACGAACAGCACCAGCGCACCCACCGCGGCCAGCAGCGTTCCGATCCCGACCATCGTCTGGAACGCGAAGCGGATCACGTTGATCGGGCCGGGGCGGTCGTCCGGCGGCACCGACGCGAGCCCTCTGACCGTCGCGTTCGGGTCGTGGTAGGCGAGCAGCGACAGCAGGTCGGGGATCGCGATCCCGCCCTTCACGTCGCCGGTGTCTCTCTCGTACCAGCCACCGATGTGCTCGCTCGCGCCCTTCGTCGTGTCCTGCAGGCCCTCGAAGGCGGCCAACTTCACCGGCTGCTGCGTCGCAACTTCACGCGCCGCCCAGTCGCCGACGAGCAGCTGCGCCGGCGCAGCCAGGGCAGCGATTGTCAGCGGGATTGCCAACGCGGCGCGCTCATAACGGCTCCAACGACCTCTCAGCTTGCCCCACGCGTAGACGCCCGCCAGCAGGAAGCCGACGACGATGTACGCCGCGAAGTACATGTGCACCAGCTCGTGCCAGAAGAAGCGGTTGCCGAACAGCGCGCTCCACGGGTGCACGTCGGTTACGGAGCCGTCGGCCGCCATTCTGAATCCGCCCGGGTGGTTCATCCAGCCGTTGACGGCAATCACCATCGCGGCGCCCAGGAACCCGGTCGCGATGATCGGCAGGCCGCACAGGAAGTGCATCCGCGGCGACAGGCGATCCCAGCCGTAGACGTAGATCGCGATAAAGATCGCCTCGAGGAAGAAGGCGAAGCCCTCCAGCGCGAACGAGAGCCCGAAGACGCTCCCGAACGTCGCCATGAAGTCCGGCCACAGCATCCCCAGCTCGAACGAGAGGATCGTGCCCGTCACGACGCCGACGGCGAACAGCGCGACCATGATCCGCGTCCAGCGACGCGCGAGGGTGCGGTAGACCGGATCGCCGGTCCGCAGGTACAGCCACTCGACGAACACGACGATTGCGGGGAAGGCGATCCCGAAGCACGTCAGCGGGATGTGCACCGCGAACGACATCGCCTGCATCTGCCGCGCCTCAAGCAGATATTCCTGTTGGACGGGTGCCAGCGCAGCGGCGAGCAGGGCGTGCACCCGGCGATCGTATCCCTGCGGTCGAACGGCACGGGGTGACGGCGGACACACTCGCACTGCGACGATGCACGCATGGCGACCCGCACCGCATCGGCCGTCTCGCCTGCCCGCCGCGTCGCCGCCGCGGTCCTGCGGCGCGTCGAGCGCGAGGGCGCCTACGCCGACCGCGCACTTGCGGCCGAGGCGACGCGCGCGAACCTTGACTCGCGCGAGCGCGCCTTCGCGACGCAGCTCGCCTACGGCGCAGTGCAGCGCCGCCGCACGCTCGACCACGTGATCGTCGCCTGCGCCGGCCGCCCCGTCGAGCAGCTTGACCAGCCCGTGCGCGACGCGCTGCGCCTCGGCGTGCTGCAGCTGCTGTTCCTCGACGGCGTCGCCTCGCACGCCGCCGTCGACCAGAGCGTCGAACTGGCCAAGGCGGCCGGCGGACCGGCGTTCAAGCTCGTCAACGCTGTCCTGCGTCGTGCGGGGCGCGACGGGCCGGCGCTGTTGGCGGCGCTCGGCGACGCGACGCCGCACGAAGCGGCCGTGCTCCAGTCGGTTCCGGACTGGATCGCCAAGCTGTGGTGGGAGGCGCTCGGCCCCGAGGACACCCGCACACTGCTGGCGAGCGTCAACGAGCCCGCCGAGAGCGCGCTGCGCATCAACACGCTCGTGGCGGACCCGGTCGCTGTGCGGGCGGAGTTGGCCGAGCGCGGGGTGGAGACGGATCAGGCGCCGGTCGTTCTCGGCGTCGGGGAGATCCCCGAGGGCATCGTCGTCAAGGGCGCGTTCGACCCGAGCACCGACCCGCTGTGGAACGCGGGCGCACTCGTCGCGCAGTCGCGCGCGGCGATGAGCGCCGCGCGCCTGCTCGCACCGCAGCCGGGCATGCGCGTGCTCGACCTGTGCGCCGCACCCGGCGGCAAGGCGACGCACCTCGCGGCGCTCGTCGGCGCCGGCGGCGAGGTGGTCGCGGTCGAGCGCAATCCCAGACGTGCGGCGGAGCTGCGCCGCACGTGCGACCGCCTGCGCGCCAAGCACGTGCGCATCGAGACAGGCGACGCCGCCGATCCGCGCGCCGACGCGCCATTCGACGCGGTGCTCGTCGATCCGCCCTGCTCGGGGCTTGGGACGCTCCAGGGCCGGCCCGACCTGCGCTGGCGCGCACGACCCGACGGGATCGGCGAGCTGGCCGATCTGCAGTTGCGGTTCCTCGCCTCCGGCGCCGCCGCACTCGCGCCCGGCGGGGCGCTCGTCTACGCGACCTGCACGATCTCCCCGCAGGAGAACGAGCAGGTTGTCCAGCGCTTCCTTTCGGACCACCCGGATTACGCGCTCGACGGCCGAATGCTCGAACTGCTCCCGCACCGCGACCACACCGACGGCTTCTTCCTCGCACGGCTCAGACGGACCGCCTGAATACGCCGAATGGCGGGTTTCCGCGCCGCCGACCGCGGCGCGCCCATCCGGCAGATGCGCTATGACGCTCCCATGCGCACGGCGGCGGGGCCATGAGCGAACAGAAGGTCGACCTGGGTCCTGAGTGCCCCGGCTGCCACGAGCCATGGCTGCGTCCGACCACGATGCCGGGCCGCTACCGCTGCGTCTACTGCCTTCGTCGCTACGAGTTGTCGTCCGTCTGCCCCAACTGCGGCGAGCACTCGACGATCGTGCGCATGTCCAGCACCGCGATCCTCACCTGCAACCACTGCAGAGCCTCGATGCTCTCGCAGGTCTGACGGCTGACCCTGCAACACTGCCGCCCGCGCGCCCTCCCGAGGGCGAAGATCGACAGAGGAGCGGCACGATGAGCAGAAGCAAGGTGCGGTGGACGCTCGCAGCGCTGGCCATGGTCGCCGCGGCTTTCGTGGCGGTCGGCGGACCGGCGACCGCAGCGAGATGGATCGACGGCGGCGATATCAAGCCCGGCAGCATCGAGGGCAGACAAATCGCCGACGGCGCGGTCTCGGCCGACAAGCTGTCGAGAAGAGCGAAGAGAGCGCTGAAGGGCGCCACCGGCGCGAGAGGCGCGAGAGGCGCCGCCGGCCCAGCCGGTGCGGCCGGTGCGGCCGGTGCGGCCGGTCAGAACGGCGCGCGTGGCCCGGCGGGGGCGTTCAACGTCGTCGACACCCAGAATCGCGTGATCGGTGACTTCGTGGGCTGGTATTCGCCCGGATATCCGCAGATCTACACGGCTGCCGGCGCGATCCTCACGTACGACTCGAATGTCTCTACGAACTACCTCTACAACGCGGGCGGCAGCACGCTCTACTACAAGCAGGCGGCCTGCACCGGCACCGCGTACGCGAACTACAACTCCAGCTACCCACTGCAGGCGGCGATCGTCCTGGAGTCGCCTCCCGGTCCCGGCTCGAGAATCTATGTGACCCTCGCGGGAACACCGGAGAACTTCACGTATCAGTCCTACAGAAGCAGCTCGGGCTGCACGACGAGCTCGTCGAGCACGTCAAACCAGCTTCCCGTCAAGGAGGCCGGCGTCGTCCCGTCCGTCCAGAAGCCGCTCCAGCTCATCCCCGCGAGCTGATCGCCTGACGCAGGCATTCGGCGGGCGAGGGCCGCAACGCCCCGCCCGCCGTCCCGCCGCCCCATCGGCGACACTTCGCCACCGATGACCGCCCGAGCCGCCGAGCTGCTGCGCGACCGCCGCGTCGCGCCGTCGATCCTGTCGTCCGACTTCGCTCGCCTCGGCGCGCAGGTCGACGCTGTGATGGAGGCGGGCGCGCGGGTGATCCACGTGGACGTGATGGACGGCCACTTCGTCCCGCCCATCACGATCGGCCCGCTCGTGCTCGAGGCGATCGCGGGCCAGATCCACGAGGCGGGCGGCCTCGCCGATGTGCATCTCATGATCGAGCGCCCCGAGCGCCACGTCGACGGGTTCGCGAAAGCCGGCGCAGACTCGATCACGATCCACTACGAAGCCACCCCGCACGTGCACTACGCGCTCTCGAAGATCAAGGACGCCGGCTGCCGCGCCTCGCTCGCAATCAACATCTCGACGCCGCCCGACGTGGTGGCCGAGCTGGTCGACGAGATCGACATGGTGCTCTGCATGACGATCAACCCGGGCTGGGGCGGGCAGAAGCTCGTCGAGTCCTCGTACGGGAAGCTCGAGCGGCTGTCGAAGATCGTGCCCGACCGCGTGGCCATCGAGGTCGACGGTGGCGTGGATCCGCAAACCGCCCCGCGCTGCAGAGACGCGGGTGCGCGCGTATTCGTCGCCGGCTCGTACGTGTTCGGCTCCGACGACCCAGCCGCTGCCTACCAGGAGATCGTCGGGGCGCTGACGTAGCGACCTTGACAATCGCGCCAACCGGTGCAGGATGACCGCAACGGGGAGCACGCGCGCGCGTTGTAGCCCGTGCCGCTCCCCAGCCCCCTCTGGAAGGAAGGATTCGCCCAGTGCCCCGCTCGCTTCGCCCTCTGTTGACCATCTGCGTCATCGCCCTACTCGCCCCAGCCGCCGCGCACGCGCAGACTCCCGCTCCCATCGAGCTCGACGGAAGCCCGCTGAACATCTGGACGGATGGCGACGGGAGCATCCAGGCGAACGTCGACGGCTACACGCGCAGCGAGTGGTACCAGTTCGTGACCTCCGACCCGGTCACCGGG
>DASYLH010000049.1:0-45317 GCA_036009645.1 Conexibacter sp. | reverse complement strand
CTGAAGATGGTCGATCAGTCCCCTGATTTCAGGGGAGCCGAGAAGCGCCGCGACCTCGGCAGAAGCCGAGCGCGGTGCTACGTTTCGGGAGGCCAAGGAGGTACCACTCCGCGGTCCTGACCCCCGGCTGCTACAACAGCGCGGGGGTCGCTTTTTTGCGGCTAACTCGGGGAAATCTACTCCCTCGACCGGACGGAATCGCCCGTGTTTACAGGCGATTTGGGGGATTCGTCACCACCCCGTCGGCGCGCTCCCAGCCGCACTCGAAGCCGTCGGGCACAACCCATCTCAGACCGGGTTGCCAGCGAATCTAGCGGCGCTCACGCCGCTTCCCATCCCCCTCCCCGCACACTGCGGGAAACGACCTCAAGCAGCCCCGATCCGACGTGGGGTAGCCCTCACGAATTCGTGGGGTCCGGCCGAGAAATCGACCTCAGCTACGCCCCGTCACAGCAGGGCGTAGCGAGTTTCGCCAAACCCTCTTAAAGACCGACGGGACGCCCATCATGGACGCCCCGGCGGTTGAGGGAGGAGAGGGTGCTGCATCCACCGGCGAGATATGGGCCGGCGAACCCTTCCCGATCGGCGCCCTCCGCGTGCGCCGGCCGGGGGAAATTGGTTGTCAGACGACCTTGGGCAGGCGGTCCTGAGCCCCGTTGACGAGCTTCATGCCCGCGTCGACCCCATTCTGAACCACCTTTTCGACCCGAGTGGTAAGGGCTTCGACGTTGAGGTCCAAATTCTTTCCAACCTGTGCGCGCTGTCTGTCAAATCCGCGGCGCGCCGTGCGCGTCTGGCGCTCCAGGCGCGTGCGCGTGCGGCGCACCTCGCGCTCGAGCTCTCTGCGGGCGCTGCCGCCGCGGCGCTCGAAGTGCTCGAGCCGCTTCTCCAGCGCAGTGCGCGAACGGGTCGTCGTGACGAGCTCGCCGACCGTGTCGGCGACGCGGTCGCGCGCCTCCAGGGCGACGCCCACGGGGATCAGCACGGCGCGCTCGGCGAGCTGCTGCGCGCGCTCGGCGCGTGTGGCCGGGCGGGTCGAGGTCGTTCTCGTTCTCGTCGCTGCCGCTCTGGTGGCGGTCGCGCGCGGCTTCGCGGCGGGCTTGCGCTTCGCGGGCGCTCTCTTCTTGGGGGTGGTGGCGGTGGTGGTGTCGGCCATCTCGGTCTACCAGCTCCTTCGGGCGCAGATCTTATTAGTGAGCGCGTCGGAACCCCCTACGCGCTCGAACACCTGTTTGTACGCCGTCGCGAACGGATGGTTACACCGAATGGAGCACAGGATGCAAACGTCCAGTGAAGACGGCGTTCAGGCGCTCAGGCGACGCGGAACGCCTGTTCGCTCCAGCCACTGCAGCGGAGCGTCCAGCTCGGCGCTGGACGGCAGCATCTCCGGGGCCTCCCAGACGCGATTGAGCGCCGACACGCCAGCTTCGCGCACGACCGCGTCGCAGAAGCGCTTGCCCTGCTCGTACTGCTTGAGCTTCATCTCCAGCCCCAGCAGCCGCTGCAGCAGGCGGGCGGGGGCCGACTGCGACTTGCGACGCGCGTCGAGCGCAGCTCGCAGTCTCGGCAGCGACGGCAGCAACGGCGCGCCGACGGCGTCCATCACATGCTCGGCGTGACCCTCCAGCACCGCCATCGTCGCCTGCATCCGCTCGAGCGTCTCGCGCTCCCGCTCGCTGGCGACGAGCGAGACGAAGTCGCCGCTGCGCACGGCTGCGGCGAGCTTCTTGAGGTCGTTCGTGGCGGGCATGCGCAGCGCGCGTCTCGTGTCGATCCGCAGCTCGGCGTGCGAGAGCAGGTCGCGCACCATCCCCGCCATGTGCGGCTGGAGCCACGGCACGCCGGCGAACTGGACGGCGTGCGTGACCTCGTGCAGCGCGACCCAGGTGAGGAACTCGCGCTCGTCGGCGCCGAAGGCGTGGCCGGCGTTGAGGAGGTTCGGCAGCACGAACAGCAGACGCGGCGGTCGGTCGTCCGGCGTCGTGTCGAGCAGCACGAGCTCGTACTGCCCGAGCACGCGCTGCGCGAGGAAGCCGAGCACGACGCCGACCTCCGCGGTGAGCACGACGCCCGCGCCGAGCCGCATCGCGTGGCGCGCCGGACCAAGCCCCTCGCCGACCTTCGACAGCGCCGGGTCGAGCAGCGTGCGCATCGCGCCGACGTTTGCGGCGATCCACTCCGCGCGGCCGATCCCCTCGGCCGGCGGCAGCTCGTGCGCGGGCGTGAGGCCGGTGTAGGCGATCACGCGCTCGGCGCTGTCGGCGGACAGCGCGACGAGGTCCGTTCTCGGTGGGCGCGTGTCCGGCTCGCCGGCGACGTAGCGGGCGAGGCGCTGGGCGAGGAACCAGTCGATCATCGTCCTCTCACTATGGCAGCGGCCGATGGCCGGCCCGCCGCCTTGGCGTGGTCAGAGGATCGGCACGCGCGCGAGCGCGGTCAGCGTCTCCGCTGAGCGCGCGGCGACGACGGGCGAGCGGGCGGCGACGTCGAGTGGTGCGGACAGCGGTTCTTCGCAGCGCGGGAAGGCGACGTGGCCGCCCGCCTCGCGCACGATCAGCTGCGCGGCGGCTGCGTCGACCGCGCGGCAGTTGAGCAGCGAGGCCATGCCGTCGAGCCGTGCGGCGGCGACCTGGCAGAGCGTCACGGCGATCGCGCCGATCACGCGCAGGCGCCGCGCGACCGACTGCAGCTCGTCGGAAGCGACCGCGATGTGGCGCGGGTCAGCCTGCTCGATCCCGAACAGCTCCAACCGGCCGTCGGGTGCGTGCCGCTCGGGCAGCGACGGGTCGAGCGGGACGCCGTCGAGCTGTGCGCCCTCGCCGCGCGTCGCCGTCCACTCCTCGCCGGCGCCGAAGTCGAACACGTACGCGAATGCGACGTCGGCCATCGTCGGGCCGTCGGCGACCGCGATCGAGAGCGCGTAGTGGGGCATCAGGCGCTTCGCGTTGAGTGAGCCGTCGATCGGATCGATCACGACGCGGATCCCGCTGTCGCCATAGGCGACCTCGCCGCGCTCCTCGCTGACGGCGGTGAAGCGATGGCCGGCCGCATGCAGCGCGTCGAGCTGCGCGAAGACGGCGTGCTCGGCGCCCTCATCGATCACGAGCGTGCGATCGCCGCCCTCACCACGATCCCCCGTCTCGACGGCGCGTTGGCGCGTGCGCGGGTGCGCGGCGAGCACGTCGCGCAGCCCGGCGACCGCGCCACGACAGGCGCCAAGCCAGTCTGCATCGAGCGCCGTACCGGTGGGCTGCATCCGCGGCATATCCTTGCAGGGTGCCCGCGCCCGCAGCCCTCGAGGGCCTTTCCCCCGCGCAGCGCACGGCGGCTGCGCACGCCGGCGGCCCGCTGCTGATCGTCGGCGGCGCCGGCAGCGGCAAGACGCGCACGCTTGTCGCGCGCTTCGCGTGGCTCGTCGAGCAGGGCGAGGCACCGGAGGCGATCCTGATGCTGGCGCGCTCCGAGCGCGCAGCCGATGCGCTGCGGCGCCAGGTCGAGGAGGGGATCGCGGGTCCCTACGAGGCGCTCGCCGTCACGACCGTGCACGACCTCTGCGCGCGGCTGCTGCGCGAGCATGCGCTGGCGGCCGGCGTCGACCCGTTCGCCGTCGCGGTGGGCCGCGCCGACCGGCTCGCGATGCTGCTGGAGCGAATCGACGAGCTGACGATCCGCTCGCACGACTTCCGCGGCAACCCGGCGGCGCTGATCGCGAGCTTCGTGCGGCGGATCGACCGCTTGAAGGACGAGCTGATCTCGGCGGAGGACTACGCGGCGTGGGCGGAGCAGCTGGCGGTCGCCAATGACGCCGACGACGCGGCGCGTGCGCGGTCGGCGCGCGAGTGCGAGTTCGCGCAGATCTACCGCGCGCACGACCGCATGCTCGCCGAGGCCGGGGCGCTCGACGCGGGCGACCTCGTGATCCGCGCGCTCGCGCTGCTGCGCGAGCACCCGCACGTGCGCGCGCAGGTCGCCGAGCGCTATCGCCACGTGCTGGTCGACGACGTGCAGGAGCCGAACTTCGCGCACGGCCTGCTGCTGCGGCTGCTCGCCGCCGAGCACGGCAACCTCGCCGCCGCCGGCGACGACGACCAGGCGATCCACCGCTTCCGCGCCGCCGCGACCAAGAACCTGCTCGACTTCCAGACCGAGCTGCCGGACGCGACGGTCGTGCAGCTGGAGCAGAGCTTCCGCTGCCCCCCGCGAATCCTCGCGGCGGCCGGTGCGGTGGTCGCCCCGTTGGAGGACCGCATCGAGAAGCGACTGGAGGGGGCGGCCGGCGTCGGCGATGTCGCCTTCTGGCGTGCAGCGAACGAGCGTGCGCAGGCGCAGAGCGTCGCCGCCGACGTGGAGCGGCTGATCGGGCGTGAAGGCGTCGCGCCCGAGCGGATCGCCGTGCTCGTGCGCTCGATCGGGCGCGAGGGGCAGGCGGTGTCGGTCGCCTTGGAGGAACGCGCCGTCGGGCACCGGCTCGTCGGCGACGCCGCCTTCTTCCAGCGCACCGAGGTGCGCGACCTGCTCGCGTGGCTGCGGCTGCTGATCGACCCGGCCGACGCGCCCGCCGTCGTGCGCGCGCTGGCGCGCCCGCCGATCGAGCTGCAGGCGATTGACCTCGCGCGCTGCACGCAGATCGCGCGCCGGCGCAAGCTCGACATGGTCGCGGCGCTGGCTGCCGCGTTGGAGTCGCCGCAGATCCCGCCCGAGACGCGCGACCGCATCCGCACGTTCCTGACACTCCACCGCTCCGCCTCCTCTGCGCTCGACACGATCCGCCCGGATTTGTTCGTCCACCGTCTGATCGAGCGGCTCGGACTGCGGCGCCAGCAGCTGTTCACCGCACAGGCCGAGGTCGTCGAGCGGCTGCAGGGGCTCGCGCGCTTCGGCGAGCTGGCGAGTGCGTATGTCGCGCGCCGCCCGCAGGCGAGCACGCGCGAGTTCGCGCGCTCGATCGCGGCCGCCGCCGAGGCCGGCCTGCGCGATGAGGACGACCCGCCGCCCGGCGTCGTGCGCGGCGTGCAAGTGCTCGCGATGAACGCGGCGCAGGGGCTGGAGTTCGACCACGTCTACGTGCTCGGCTTGCACGCCGCGCGCATGCCGGGCGCGCACACGCGCACGCTGGAGCCAATCGCGCCCGTGCTGATGAAGGAGGCGCTGCCGCAGGATGACCATGCCGCTCATGTCGCCGAGATGCGGCGGCTGCTGCATGTCGCGATGACGCGCGCGCGGCAGCGGCTCGTGCTCGTGCACCCGCAGGCGAGCGACCGCGGCGCCGCACAGCCGCCCTCGCCGTTCGCGGAGGAGGCGCGCGTGGCCGTCGGTGCGGAGTGGGAGGAGCGCGCGGAGGAGCTGTTCGGTCCTGACGAGTCGCTGCACTCGACCTACCGGATCCTGCGCGACGAGTTGCTGGAGACGATCAAGCGCACCGGCCGCGGCATCGGCGAGCTGCGCTTTGACACCGACCTGGACATCTCGCATGCGGTCGTCCGCTACCTCGAGGTCGTGAAGCTCGCGGCACTGATCGAGCGCGCGAGAGACCAGCAGGTGGGGGAGGCGTTGGATGAGGTGAACGCGCGCATCGCGCAGGCGATCACGCCCGAGCAGCGCGAGATCTTCCAGTCTTCGTCGTTGGACGACTATCTGCTGGGCGCCGATAGCGACACGTCGCGGCGCACTGCTGCGATCGCGGCGCGCGAGGAGCCGTCGCTTGAGCCGTTCCTGCCGCGGCGAGGCGAGGGGCTGGTGCTCTCAGCCTCCGACATCGACACCTATCGGACGTGTCCCTTGAAGTACAAGTTCGCGCGCGTCTTCCGCATCCCCCAGGAGCCCACTCTCAACCAGCGCTTCGGCATCCTCGTCCACCAGGTGCTGGAGCGCTTCCACGGCGATGACGGCCCGCGCACGGTCGACGAGATGCTGGGGCTGCTGGACGCCGGCTGGCGCCGCGGCGGCTTTGGCGGGAGCGAGCAGGAGATCCAGTTGCGCGGCAAGGCGGCCGACGCTTTGACCCGCTACTGCGAGCGCTTTGAGGCCGAAGAGGCGCAGCCGACCTTCTTCGAGCGCTCGTTTTCGTTCCAGCTGGGCCCGCACGTGCTGCGCGGCCGAGTCGACCGCGTCGACCGCCTGCCGGAGGGGGGCTGGGAGCTGATCGACTACAAGACCGGCCGCCCCAAGACGCCGGCGCAGCTGGAGCAGGACGTGCAGCTGTCGCTGTACGCCGTCGCCGCGCAGGAGGCGTGGCAGCTCGGCGAGGCGCGCGGCGCCTACTACTACGTGCTCGACGACGCCAAGGTCCCCGTCCCCGAGGCCGCCGGCCGCGACTGGATCGAGGAGGTCGCGACCGAGGTCGCCGAAGGGATCCTCTCGCAGGGCTTCGAGCCGACGCCGTCGTACACGGCGTGCGGGATGTGCGACTACCGGCTGGTGTGTCCGGCGGCTGAGCGTTAGGGCGGCGGCATCGCGGGCAGGCTCCCACCCGAGCCATCGTCACGGAGGAGCCATGCGCCGCCATCGCCATCGCCTGCTGCTCGTCGCTGCTCTGCTCGCGCTCGCACCCGCCACGCTGCCGGCGTCCGCGTCGGCGCTCGCCGTGACCGTCACGGGCGACGACGGCAACCCGCTCGCGGTCAATCCGGCCGCGCCGCCGTCGATCCGCACGCTGCGGCCGCTCGTGGGAGTGGCCGCCGACGCCGGTACGCGCTACTCGGTCGCGTTCGGCGATCCGGCCGGCAAGCCGCCGGCCGCGACGATCGCGTGCCAGGACGGAGCGGCGGCGAGCAACGTGCAGCTGCCGTTCCGCGGCAACGGGCGCTACACGGTCGCCGTCGCGACCTTCGCCGCAGGCGACGTCGGTTGCACCCTCCCGGCGGGCCCGGCCACGAGCTTCGGGTTCACGATCGCTGGCCGGGTTGTGCTGAGTGCGGTGGGCCGCTTCGCGATGCGCGACCCCGGGCGGCCCGGGCGTGTCAAGCGGCTCTCGCTGCCGGTGAATGCCGACCCCGGGTCGCAGACGCGTGAGGTGCGCTTCGTGGCCGACGCGCGGCTGCGCAGAGACGGCTCGATCCGCGGCAAATCGTTGCGCGCGCCGTACGCGAACGGCAGCGCGACGCTGACGTTCCCAGCGCCGGGCCGCTACACGGTCGTCGCGCGCGACGCCGCCGATGGAATCGCGACGCCGTGGAGCGAGCCGCAGCGGATCCGCGTCGTGACGCCGTTCGACCTCACCTCGCTGCGCTACCCCGACACCGCTGGGCCGGTCTTCCGGGCGCTCGCGCACGCCATCCCGGGGACGACCGGGGTCGTGCGCGCCGCCCTCGCGCGCGGGGACGGCGCGTTCCGGGTGCTGGGCCGCGCGCGCGTGGACGCGGCCGGTACGTTCGGCGCGCGCTTCGTCGTCAGACGTGCGGGCACCTACCGCCTGCGATTCACCTACCGCGGCAACGACCTCGTGACGCGCGGCGAGGTCGTGCGCAGCTTCCGCGTGGGGACGGCGATCGTCGGGACCTAGGCAGGTTCGTCTTGCAGCACGTCGTCGCTGCGCAGGAGGCGTGAGAGCAGCCTGCTAGCCGGCTGCTGTTCTGCTAAGTCAAACGAGGGTCGGGAGTGTCTTGCTCGCAACTTCTCGCAGCACAGTCACTCGTGGCTGCCACGGTTCTCTCTCGTACTTGCCTGGATTCAGATACGTGACCAGAGACGGCCCGAACCCCTCCTGGTAGTAACCGACAGATTCGGGAAACGATGGGTCGACGATCGTTATCGTCCGACCGCTGTCCTCTGCGGTCCAGTGCCGGATGGTTTCATTGATGTGCTCATCGCGGAAGGAGTACCCGACGACTATTAGCTCGGCTGCATCGGCCAGGAAACGCTCAAACTCTGCGAGCAAGGACAAGAAGGGGCCTTCCGCACGAAGCTTTCCTCGCTGTCCGAACAGCACGGCTGGTTGACGATGGTCGTCGTGCGGCTTCTCTGAGATCTCAATGGTCTTTCGAGGCATCTCGCCATTCTTCTTGCCTGCAGCGTCCCAACACCAATCGATCGACCCGTGGAGTTTTAGGAGTCGTAGGCCGTCGTCCTTCCATCCCCAAGTCCGATTGTGTACCCACCTCTCGATGCCAGTCTGGACATCCACAGCACGGCTGGAAGCTAGTTGCTCTATCGCCAGGTCGTAGTTGAGTGTTGCGATCGTGATTCCGCCAGGTTCGGCCGCTGCATCCAGAAGCGGGGCGAGATAGTGCTCATCTCCATTCTTCACTACGAGGAGCGAACGAAGCGCCTGCACCATTTCGGATGCGAGGCGCCGGTAGACACGACCTGACCCACGTCCAGTGACGCTTGCGACAAGATCAGAGATGAGTCTCCCCGGCTTGTGAATTCCCTCGCCTAGGACCGCCCGGCTGAAGTCATTATCGAAAAAAGGTGGTGGATTGGGTCGATCCCATTCGTCGACGGCGGGGTGCCATGCGCCGATGAATGGTGTGACCTCAAGCGTTTCTCGTTCGGCGAGCAGCTCAATCGCTGACATGACGCGCTCGACATCAAGACCTGCATATGGACTGCCGCCAGCGGCCGAGTCATAAGCGACCAAGGCTCCGCATACGAAGTTCAGCGCCTGCGCGGTCTTCCTCCAGGGCCCTTGCGCAGTGTTGATTGCCTCCACGAGATGTTTCGTGGCCTCAAACGTCGTCGGCACGCCAGCTTCAGCTGAAGCACCTGCGCCAAGCAAGAACACCCGCTTCGTGGTGGCAAGGGGGGACGCCGGCACACGTCGATGCTATCCGCTGCCCAGTGGAGTATTGCCGTACCTGGCGACTGCGGCTGCAGTGTGCGCTCTCTACCTGGCAGTTTGGCTGGCGGGGCGGGGCCGCCTTCAGGCAACGAGCGCTTCGCGAAGAGCTACTGCTCCCCGCGCTGCTTGAGGAAGCGCTGGAACTCGCTGGCGAGGCGGTCGCCGGATGGGAGGTCGCGGGGGTCGAGTGGCTCCTCCTCCTCGTCGGCGGCTCTCTCGAGGCGCTCGACGAACGCCTGGACGTCGGGATCGCTCTGGACGGCGAGGTTGACCTGGCGCTCGTAGTCGACGGTCGCCTCCTCCAGCTCGGTCGCGTCGACCGTCACGCCGACGAGTCCTTCGAGCTTGCGTACGAGTGCGAGCGCGGCCTTCGGGTTCGGCGCGCTCGCGATGTAGTGCGGGACGGCGGCCCACAGGCTGGCGGCGGGCAAGTTCGCCTTGCCGCACTGCGCCTGCAGCACGCCGACGATCCCCGTCGGGCCCTCGTAGGAGGAGGAAAGCAGGTCGAGCCGATCGACCAGCGAGCGGTCGGAGGCGATCCCTGTCACCGCGATCGGGCGCGTGTGGGCGACGTCTGCCAGCAGCGCGCCGAGCGAGACGACGAGCTGGGCGCCGAGCGCCTCGGCGAGGTCGATCACCAGCTGGCAGAAGCTGCGCCAGCGCATCGACGGCTCGTGACCGACGATCAGCACGAGGTCGCGCGGCGCACGAGGCACGCGTGCCTCGAACACCTCGACGACCGGCCAGGTGATGTCGCGCACGCCGGTCTCGTCTACGCGCACCTGCGGCCGCGTCGACTGGAAGTCATAGAACTCCTCGGGGTCGATCGACGCGAAGCGCGTGGCGCCGAGCGAGGTGCCGACGAACTGGACCGCCGTCGAGGCGGCGTCGCCCGCGTCGTTCCAGCCCTTGAACGCGCAGACGATCGCCGGGGCGCGGAGCCCGTCGGGACGGCGTTCCCACTCCAGTGGCTGCATCCGCCTCACCGTACATCATGGGCCTGTGAATCCACTCCCGACGGTCAGTGCTCTGCGTCCCGCCGAGGACGTCGACGGCGTCTTCGCCTGCGTCCGCAAGGACCGCCTGATGAGCAGAGCCGGCACGCCGTACCTCGCCCTGGAGCTGCGCGATCGGACCGGCTCGGTGCAGGCGCGCGCGTTCCGCGACGCGGACCTGCTCGCCGGTCGGTTCGAGCGCGGGGACCTCGTGCGCGTGGCGGGCCGCGTCGAGCGCTTCCGCGACGAGCTGCAGATCGACGTGCGCGCGATTGCGAGAGCGGACGCGGGACAGGTCGATCCGGCGACGTTCCTGCCGAGCGCCTATCGCGACCTCGACGAGCTCGACGGCTTCCTCGAGCACCTGTCGCGGGAGGTCTACGACACGGGGTTGAGAGCGCTGCTGGCGGACCTGCTGGCCGACGCCGAGCTGCGCGCCGCCTGGCGTCGCGCGCCGTGCACCCGCGGCGGGCATCACGCCTACCTCGGCGGATTGCTGGAGCACACGGTGGCGGTCGCGACGCTTGCGCAGGAGACGTGTCTGCTGCACGTCAAGCTCGACTCCGATCTGCTGATCGCAGCGGCGCTGGTGCACGACATCGGCAAGACGCGCGAGTTCACGTACCGGGCCGACTTCGGGGTGAGCGAGGAGGGGCGCCTGCTCGGGCACGTGCAGATCGGCCAGCGGATGCTGGAGGAGCGGATGGCGCGGCTGCCGCTCGACGTGCTGCCGGAGGCACGGCGCCTGGCGCTGCTGCACTGCGTGCTGTGCCATCACGGTCCGGACGCGGCCCCCGGGCGGCGCTTCGGGTCGGCCGAGGCGCTCGCGCTCGCCCGCATCAACGCGCTCGACGCGAGCGTGAAGGGGGCGCTGGAGCACGGGTTGCCGTTGGGGTGAGGGCGGGGCTGCTGCTCGGGCGGCCTTGGTTCTCGGGTGCTCCGTTCATGGCGGCGTGGGTGGTGCGTCACGTGGGCTGTTCGGCTGGGGACGGGCGGGAGCGGTTGTGGTTTCAGCGTCGTCGGTCTTGCGTGGTTCGGTGGTAGAGCGCGGGCGTTTCTCCGCAGTTCCCGCTGCCCGCGGGGAGGAGCGTCACTTTTCGTCCGCTGAGCGACCACAAAGTGACGCTCCTCCTGAGCGTGCCTCCGATCGCGCGAGCGCTCACGCGGAATCGCCGCAGCCGCGCCGCAATGCCGGGCACCAACGCCGCCGACCCAGCCGGCCGCGCCTGAGCACCGGCCGCTCCCGCCCCCTCCCCAGCCGACAGCCCGCCCGCAGCGGCGCCGCCCACGCGACGAGCGGAACGTACGCACGCCAGGCCCAGCCCTACATCCCACCCTCGATCAACGGCACGAATCGCACCGGGTCGAGCGTCGTGCGGGTCAGCTCGTCGTCCTCGCCGGGTCCGCGCTCCACCAGCACCAGCTGCTGCCCACTCGCGCCGACGGGGGCGACGAGGCGGCCACCGGGCGCGAGCTGGCGCTCGAGCGCGGGAGGGATCTCCGGCCACGCCGCCGCAGCGACGTTGATCGCATCGAACGGCGCCTCGTATCGCAGGCCGCGCGATCCGTCACCGACGAGCACTGCCACGTTCTCGACGTCGGCGCGCCGCAGAGCCGCGCCGGCCTGCTCGCTCAAAGCGCGATGGCGCTCGATCGTCCACACGTGCGCTGCGAGCTGCGCGAGCACTGCTGCGTGGTAGCCGGAGCCGGTGCCGACGTCGAGGACGCGATCCTCCGGCTGCAGTCGCAGCAGCTCCGTCATGCGTGCGACGACGAGCGGCTGGGAGATCGTCTGCTCCTGCCCGATCGGCAGCGCGATGTTCTCCCACGCCCGTCCGCGCAGTCCGCGCGGCACGAACGCGTCGCGCGGCACGGCGCGGATCGCGTTGAGCACGCGCTCGTCGGAGATCGCTCCCCGCAGCTCATCGATCAGGCGGTCGGTGCGGCGCATGGGTGGGGTCTTCCCGCGGCGGGTGCGCGGCAAGCCGGCGGGGCCGCAGTCGGAGGCGTGTGCCAGCATGCTCGCCGATGGCGGAGTCCCCCACGCCTCCCTACCGCCGCCGGCGGGTGCTCGCGCTGGCCGGGCTGATCGCGGCGCTCCTCGCGCTGGTGCTGATCGTCGTCGGTGCGCTCGGGTCGGGCGGCGGCGGCGACGGCACACAGCGGGTCACGACCAGCGGCGGGAAGGGAGCCAGAGCTGGGTCCGGCGCCGCGACGACCACCACCTCGGCGGCTGGTCCCGCCCGCGACATGGGCGATCCCGGCCCGCCGCGGCCGGTCCCGATCCTCATGTACCACGTCGTCAGCGACCCGTTCCCGGACTCGCCGTACCCGGATCTGTATGTGCCGAAGGCGGAGTTCGCCGACCAGATGCACGCGCTGAAGGACGCCGGCTACACCGCCGTCACGCTCCAGGAGGCGTGGGACTCGTGGCACGCGAATGGCCCGCTGCCCGCCAAGCCCGTCGTCGTCAGCTTCGACGACGGTTACCACTCTCACCTCGCCAACGCCCTGCCCGTGCTGCGCGCGCTCGGCTGGCCCGGCGTGCTCAACCTGGAGCTGAAGAACATCCGCTCCGATTACGGCCTCACCGCGCCGCAGGTGAGAGCACTGATCGCCGCCGGCTGGGAGCTCGACTCGCACACGATCGACCACCCGGACCTGACGACCGTCGATGCCGCCACGCTGCAGCACGAGGTGGCCGACTCGCGCGCGGAGCTCAAGCGACGCTTCGGCGTCCCCGTCAACTTCTTCTGCTACCCAGCCGGCAGATACGACGACGCAGCGATCGCGGCCGTGCGCGAGGCCGGCTACCTCGCCGCGACGACGACCGAGCCAGGTCTCGCGCAGCCCGACGAGGCCGACCGCTTCACGCTGCACCGCGTGCGTGTGAACAACGGCGTCAGCGGCGCGACGCTCGTCGCGCAGCTCGCCGGACTCGGCACAGACGGCTGAGCGCGCGACGCCGGGGCGGGGCGCCGCGCGCTGGGGGGTGGGGGAGGGCCTCAGCCGATCACCGCGCGCACGAGCGGCTCGTAGCCGCCGCTGTGACCGCTTCTGTTCGGATGGAAGCTTTCTTCGACGGGGTTCGAGAGCCCGTTCAGCCACTCTGACGACGAGCAGACGGCGTGCCCGGTGAAGAGCGTGATCGCGTTCTTGAACGTGAAGCCGGCCGCGGTCGCGCGGGCCTGCGTGATGCTGCTGAGCAGGTCGGCGATCGCGTTCATGCGGCTCATCTCGGTGCCGCTGAAGAACGTGCCCGCGTTGCAGTCGACGCCCATGAACAGGCGCGGGTAGCCGAGCACGATCACTCTCGCGTTCGGCGCTCTACTCCTGATCGCGGCATAGGTGCTGTCGAGCCGGCTCGGGAGCGTGTTTCTGATGAAGCCTTCGGCCGTCGTCAGTTCGCCTTCGCAGGACCACGGCCACGGCAGCGCGCACTGCGTGACGATGCTGGAGAACCCGGCGTCGTTGCCGCCGATCGTGACGGTCACTATGTTCGTCGTCGAGCTGAGCGAGCCGAGCTGTTCGGCCTGCAGGCTGCTCGTCGTCGCGCCCGAGCAGGCTCTGAACGTGAGGCTCGTGCCGGCGCGGTCTCTGGCGAGGAGTCTCGGGTAGGCGTATTCGCTGCGTTTGCACGTCGATTCGTAGAAGGACTTCGTGCCGACGCCGGATGAGTACGAGTCGCCGAGCGCGACGTAGTTGTCGGCGATCGCGGCGGCTGCCGTGAGCAGCAACGCGAGCACGGCAAAGCTGACCGCGAGCGCGGTCGTCCGCGAGTGATGCATGACGGTCCCCCTACCTGAATTTACGGGGCGTAGCTTAATCGATCCGGACCACTTATGTGTAGATCGGTGTTCGAATCAAGACCGACCGGCCGCGCGCGCCCACGCGATGAACAGCAGCTGGACGGGCAGGCGCATATACAGCGAGCGGCGTCCGCCGGGCACTCTGTAGCGCTCGGGGTGGAGCGCCATGTGCACGTTGGCGGGGAAGACGGCCAGCAGCGTCGCGATGCTCCAGAGGCTGCCGAGGCGGCGCGTGCGCGGGTGCATGACGGCAAGGCCGCCGGCGATCTCCGCGACGCCGCTGGCGTAGACGAGCTCGCGTCTGGCCGGCAGCTGGTCGGGCACGATCGCCTCGTAGGTGCGCGGGATCACGAAGTGCATGACTCCGGCGAAGATGAAGAAGCGGCCGAACGAGCGTGCGCTGCGCATGTGCGGGAGCCTATGACGACGGCGGGCGCGGACGCGCCGGTCGCGCGAGGATGAGCGCCGCTGCTACTCGTCCGCACCGGGCGGCCGGCGCTGCTGCTTGCGCGTCGCCTGGTGCTGCTTCGCGCTCGCGTGGCGTCTTCTGGAGGCCTTGGTCGGCCGCGTCGGCCGGCGCGGTTTCGGCGTCGCCAGCGCGGCGGCGAGTCGTGCGCGCAATCGCTCCAACGCCAGCTCGCGGTTGCGCGCTTGGCTGCGCGCATCCTGTGCGACGGCGGTCACGCGCGGACCGACGCGCTCGATCACGCGTGCTTTCTGCGCGTCGCTCAGTACGCGCGAGGCGGCCACGTCGAAGACTGCCTCCACGCGCGAGGCGGTCACGTTCGCGTGCTGGCCACCCGGCCCCGACGAGCGACTGGCGCGCAGCAGCACCTCGTCGAGCGGGAGCGCCACGCCCCGTGCGATCTCCAGCGGTTCTTCCATGACCGACGGAATGATGGCGTGTATGGTCCGCCACGCCGAATCGACCCGAAGGAGGCGAGATGGCCGTCAAGCTGCACCGCTGCTCCGTCATGTGGTTCAGAGGACCACATCCGTGTTGGAAGGTCCAGAAGGCGCTCGAGGACGCGGGCGTCGAGTACGAGGTCGTCAAACACCCGCCGTTCCCGAGAGGCCGCCGCACCGAGCTGGAGGCGAAGACCGGCCAGCGCGCGCTCCCGGCGATCGAGTTCGAGGACGGCACGACGCTGCGCGAGGAGTCGAAGGACCTTGCCGCGCGCATCCGCGCCGGGCGCCTGACGTCGCCCTCGGTCGGCGCGTAAAGGGGTCTGGCCGCTCGCGGCCGCTGCGTCAGGGCGCCGCTGCGCCCGCGGCCGGCGTGCGCGCGGCCAGCCAGCCGCGCAGCTGCGGCACGAAGCCCGGGTCGATCGTGTGGGCCATGCCTGGCGTCTCGCGGTACAGCAGGTCGACGTCGGCCGCCAGCAGCCGCTCGCGCGCCGCATGCGCGAAGTCGACCGGGATGACCGGGTCGGCTGCGCCGTGGCCGAGTGCGACCGGGAACCCCTCGCGGCCGCTCAGCGCCGGCTCGTAGCCGGGGACCTCAGGGATGAAGCCGCTGAGCGCGAGGACCCCCGCGGGCACGGGACGGTTCGGTCCGAGACCGAGCGCGAACGACATCGCCGTGCCCTGCGAGAAGCCACCGAGCACGGTGCGCTCCCACGGCACGCCGAATGCCTCCGGCAGCGCGTCGAGCCACGCCGCCAGGCGCGCGTAGGTGGCGGAGAAGGTCTCCTCGTCGGGGAACCCGACGCGCCGCACGACGTACCAGTGCGCGCCCGGCTGGCCGGGGAACGTCAGCGGCCCACGCGGCGTGATCGCGACGAGCCGCCGCTCCGGGTCGAGCGCGTCGGCGAGCGGCAGCAGGTCGTGCTCGTCAGTCCCGCGGCCGTGCAGCAGCACCAGCGCGCCCTCGGCGGCGCCGGCCGGTTCGCGCACACGGTGAGTCAGCAGGTCGATTCCGGTCATGGCCATCACCGCTGATGGTAGGCCGCTGGGGCCGCGGTGTTTCGCCCTGCGGTCGCCACAAGCGGGCGACCTACGGGCGCCGGCTGCGGCGGCCGGCGTAGGCGCCGATCAGGCCGCCGATCAGCAGGCACGCGGCGATCACGATCACGAGCGGCATCGTGACGCTGCCGAACAGCAGGTTGACCTTCACGCTGTCGAAGTTGAGGACCGCGAACAGCAGCGCGACCGCGGCGAGGATCCCGATCGCGATCCGTCGCGCGTTGTCTCTGTTGGAGCGGCCCTCGGCCGCATCGGCTCCGGCCTGATGGCTCATTGGGCGCCTCTCTTGTGGGATCTCTGTCTCGGCGGACGGGGCGCGGGTGCTCGGCCGTCCCCGTGCGGGACGCCGCCGTCGCTCGCAAGCAGCGTGTCGGTCAGCCGCATCACGAGCGTGCGGAACGTCTCCTCGCGATACCCGATCACGAGCGCGGTGACGCTGTAGAAGGTCGCGTTCGCGACGATCGCTCTCGTCGTCGAGGCCTCCGTCAGCACCAGCAGCACGAGGCACCCGAGCACGCCGATGAACGCGCCCAGCAGCGGCCGCGTGTAGTGCCAGTAGTTGAAGCGCGGGTTCCACGCGTCGTTGTGGTCGTAGATCCCGGTCAGCGAGATGAGCAGGCCACCGACCGCGCCGAACCAGATCGTCTCGATCGGCAGCGGGCCGAGCGTCTGCGGCAGCGCGTCGCGCACGGCGCCGATGCTGATCCAGACGCCGAAGATCGCGACGAGCGCGATCGTCCACAGCATGGCCACGACGAAGACGCGACGCGGCATCGGGATGGGCGGGCCGGCGGGCGGCTCGTGTGGATCGGCGTCGACGTCGGCTGGCGGAGCGGGCGGCGGCGGGGCTGGAGGTGCCGCCGGCGTAGGAGATCTCGGCGGCGCGGGGACGGCGGGTGGCTTCCCGCCAGGCGAGTGCTGCGGGCCGGGCAGCACCGCTGCATGTCTCGGGCGCTGCGCGGCTGCCTCTGGGGCGCCTGCGTGCAGCGCCTGCGCGCGGCGTTTTGCCTTCGCCTGGGCCTTGGCTCTCGCCTTGGCCTTGGCTTTCGCTCTGGCCCGCTGCGCGTTCATGCGCGCCTGCTTGCCGGCTCTCGGTCTGCTCGACTTCGCCATGGCGGCGATTATCGTCGCGGCCCCGGCGGCAGCCGCGCGGTGCTCACGCGCCGCGGAGTAGAGTCGAACGCCATGGCGCGCCTTGATCCGCAGGCGCTCGTGACGCATCTCGACCGCCTCTATCGCGTGGCGTGGGCCCTGTGCGGCTCGCGCGAGGAGGCGGAGGACCTCGTCCAGGAGACGGCGGCGCGCGTGCTCGCAAAGCCGCGCAGGCTGCACGGGCAGGACGAGCTCGCCTACCTCGTGCGCGCGCTGCGCAACACCTTCCTGCTGACGCGCCGCACGAGATCGCGCCGCCCGCGCGAGGTCGCGACGCTCGACCAGGTGGAGTCCGCCGAGGTGCGCGGCGCCGGCGGCGTCAACGGGGCGGCGGCGAGCCGCATGGGCAGCCCGGCCGCGGCGCTTGAGGCGAGCGAGCTGTTCGCCGCGATCGCGTCGCTGCCGGAGGAGTTCCGCCACGCACTCGTCGCGGTCGACGTCGCGGGCCTGTCGTACAAGGAGGCGGCCGAGCTGGTCGGCACGCGTGAGGCGACGATCGCCTCGCGGCTGTTTCGCGCACGGGAGCGGGTCGCGCAGGCGCTGGCGCCGGAGGCGCGCGGGGAAGGCAGCGCCTCCGCGCGGAGTCTCAGATGATGGATGACGACATGACCGACGACGAGCACACGCATCCCGTGGATGCACCCGAGGCGCTGCACGCGCTCGACGACGTCGTCGCGCCTGACAGCCTGCGGCTCGCGGTCGGGGAGGCCGTCGCTGGAGCGCAGCGCGCGCTGGAGCGCAGGCGCGCCGCGCGAGGGCGGCTGTGGCGCGGCGGCACGCTCGGCGTCGCCGGGGCGGTCATCGCTTCGCTGCTGATCGTGATCGTGCTCGCGTTCATGGCGCAGAAGCTCATCGACCCCGGCGACGGCGGCACAGCCGCGGCGCCCGGCGTCCGCTCGGTCGCATCCGTCGCGCTGCGTGCGCCGTCCGACCCCGCGCCGGCTGCTCGGCCCGGCGGTGAGCTGCTGACCGCGCAGGCGGGGCCGATCGCGTTCCCCACGTGGATGCGCGCCGGCTGGCACGCGGTCGGCGCACGCAGCGACACGATCCGCGGCTACGAGCTGCAGACTGTCTTCTACGCCGACGCGTCCGGACGGCGGATCGGCTACGCGATCGCCGACGCGCAGCTGCCGGTCGGCGGCGGGCAGGTCGTAACCTGGCGTGGCGCGCGCCTGCGTGTGCTCGACCGCGGGGCGACGTCGGTCGTCACCTGGCGGCGCGACGGGCGCACCTGCATCCTCGCTGGACGGGGCGTGCCGGTTGGGAGACTGCTGACGCTTGCGAGCTACGCGGCCTGAGCGAGCAGCTCACGGTAGACGAGCAGCGCGCGCCCCAGCACGATCACGTCGCCGTCGTGCAGCTCGGCGTCGAACACGCGGCGGCCGTTGACCCATGTGCCGTTTGCGCTGCGGTCGTCGAGGATCCGCACGCTGCCACGCCGCTGAACGATGAGTGCGTGGCGTCGCGAGACACCGGGGTCCTCCAGCTGCAGCGTCGCCGCGAAGCCGCGGCCGAGGTGCGTGACCTGGCGCGTGAGCGCCAGCCGGCGCGTGTCGCCACCCCGCTCGACGATCAGATAGCGGCCGGGCGCGAGCTGAGCGTCCGCAGCGGCCGCCTCGCCGCACGGACGGTCGATCGCCTCGAGGTCCTCGGTCTGCCCGCTGACTGCGATGCGACCGTCGGTTGAGGTGGCGGGAAGTGGCATTGCGAAGGACGCTACGCGCGCAGGCTGTGAGCGAGATGAAGATCCGGTGAAAGGCGGCCGAGGGTCGACCATCGCTGGCTCACGGCTGATTCGAGGGGCGTACGAGCAGCTCGTTCACACTCACGTGCGGCGGCTGGCCGAGTGCGAACAGGATCGTGTTCGCGATGTCCTGCGCCTGCATCGGCACGACGCCCTCGAAGCGTCTCAGCATCTGCTCGAGGACCGGCGGCCGGTTGTGGCTCGGCAGCTCCGTGAGGACCGCGCCCGGCTCGACGATCGTCACGCGGATGCCAGCGCCGACGCACTCCTGCCGCAGCGCCTCCGAGAAGGCGTTCACGCCCCACTTCGTGAGGTTGTAGACGCCCGAGCCGGCGCGCGCCACGCGGCCCGCGACGGAGCTGACGTTGACGATGTCGCCCGACCCCTGCGCGCGCATCAGCGGCAGCGCCGCGTGCGTGCAGTAGAGGACGCCAAACAGGTTGACGTGGACCATGCGGCGCCACTCCTCCGTCGGCGCGCCGTCGATCGGGCCGAGCAGCATCACGCCGGCGTTGTTGATCAGACCGTCCAGGCGGCCCAGCTCGGCGTGGGCGCGCTCGACGAATGCGCGCGCCTGCTCCTCCTCGCCGACGTCGGTTGGGATCGCGATGGCGCGGCCTCCGTGCTCCTGCTCGATCTTCGCCGCCAGTGCCTCGATGCGGTCGGCGCGACGAGCCGCGAGCGCGACGCTCGCGCCGGCCTCGGCGCACGCGAGCGCGGTCGCCTCGCCGATCCCGGACGACGCGCCCGTGATCGCGATGACCTTGCCTGAGAGGTCGATGTCCATGTCGCCCGCCTTTCCGCTGCCTGCCCGTGGTCGCGTGTCAGCCTCGCACACTGTCGAGCCGTGTCTGCGCGGTAGGGTCCCGGCCATGCCCGAGTTCGAGAACCCGTACACGCTCTACGGCGCCTTTCGCGTGCGCCAGCCCGGCAACGGCGTGACCGCCGACACGGCCTCCGCCGAGGCAGCGCTGACGGGGGGTGGCGTCACGCTGCGCGGCGCCTACTCGCTCACCGGCTTCCGCGCGGACGCGGACCTGCTGCTGTGGCTCGTCGGGCCGAGCGCGGACGCGCTCCAGGATGCGCTCGTCGCCTTCCGTCGCACTCCGCTCGGCCGTCTGCTCGACGCCGTCTGGACGAACATCGGCGTGCACCGCGACGCCGAGTTCAACAAGGGCCACATCCCCGCCTTCCTGCAAGGCGAGGAGCCACGCAAGTACGTCTGCGTCTACCCGTTCGTGCGCTCGTACGACTGGTACTTGCTGCCGGCTCAGGAGCGCTCGGACATGCTGCGCGACCACGGCATGATGGCGCGCGACTACGCGGACGTGCGCGCGAACACGGTCAGCGCGTTCGCGCTGGGCGACTACGAGTGGCTGCTCGCGTTTGAGTCCGATGAGCTGACGCGCATTGTCGATTTGATGCGCCACCTGCGCGGCGCCGAGGCGCGACGTCACACGCGCGAGGAGCTGCCGTTCTACACCGGCATCCGCAAGCCGCTCGCGGACGTCGTCGGCGATCTGCCCTAGCGTCCGAACAGGCGCAGCCCACTTCGCCGCCGTCTCCATCGCGGTACGGGCGGCAGTGTCTCGCCGGCGAGGATCGCTGCTGGGACCTCGTGCGCCAGCAACTCGGTCAGCTCGCTGAGGCCGGCGGAGCGGAGCGGAGCGGCGATCCCCGGCGGGCGGCGGAGCGTGTCGTGTGCGTCGGAGGCGACGCTGTGCACGAGGCCCGCCTCCAGCATCCCCTCCGCGTAGTCGCGCACGGTGCGGCCGAAGCTCCCCGCGAACGAGCCCGCCGTGACCTGCGTGGCAGCGCCGGCGCGCACGAGCGCGCGCAGCCCGTCGCGGTCGCTTTGCAGCAGCGGCGAGCGCTCGGGGTGGGCGATCAGCACGCGGTGGCCGCGGTCGAGCAGCGCGTAGACGACCGGCGCCAGCCCGACGCCCTTCGTCAGTGGCGCCTCGATCAGCAGCCACGGGCTGCCGCCGAGTGAGAGTGCGCGCAGCTGCTCGTCCGTCAGTCTGACCGCCTGGTGCACGTCGATCTCCGCCCCGCGTACGACCTCGAGCGGGATCTTCGCTGCCGCCAATGCGGCGCGCACGTCGGCGAGCCGCAGCTCGACCGTTGCCGCGTCGTTGGGCATGTCCCACGCGACGTGTGGCGTGGCGGCGACGACCTCGACGCCCGCCTTCAGGTGCTGTTGCGCCATCGCGAGCGAGCCGCCGAGGTCCGCGGGGCCGTCGTCGATCCCGGGCAGCAGGTGGCAGTGCAGGTCGATCACGCTGCACTGGATGATCGCGCCTCAAGCGGCGACCGTGTTGTGCCGAAGACCGAGGCGTGACGCTCGTCGACCGCACGCACGGCCGCTGGCCCTGGCTCGCTGCCGCGGCGGCCGGGCCTGCGACGGCGCTCGCCGTCGCCAGACGCGACTGGCTTGCCGAGGACCTGCGCTGGACGCTGTGGCTGCCGCTGCCGGTCCTCCTGTGGCATCAGACGGAGGAGTGGGTCTGGCCGGGCGGCTTCATGCCGTGGTTCAACCGCGACGTGATCCGGTCCGGGGAGGACGAGTTCCCGATTGATCGGCGCGCCGGCTTCGTCATCAACAGCGGGGTCGGCTGGGCCTTGAGCGCAGCGGCGATCGGTGCCGGCGTGCGCCGTCCCGCGACCGGCGCAACCGTCCTCTCGCTGCTCGTCGGCAACGCCGCGATGCACCTTGGGATCGCTGCGCGTGCGCGCCGCTGGAACCCGGGCGCGGTCACCTCTGCCGTCGCCCTGCTGCCGCTTGGTCTCGCCGGCCTGCGCGCGCTCGCGCGCGATGAGCGGGCACCCACGCGCCAAGTCGCGGCTGGAGCGCTTGGAGGCGTCGCCGGCTCGGTAGGCATGATGGTGGCGATGCGCGGCCGGCTGGCGCGCCGCCGGCACGCGAACTGACGCAGGCGACAAGGAGCGGCGATGCAACTCGGGATGATCGGCCTCGGCCGGATGGGCGCCAACATGGTGCGACGGCTGATGCGTCACGGGCACGACGCGGTCGTCTTCGACATGAGCCCGGACGCGGTCGCGCAGCTCGCGGGCGAGGGCGCGACCGGCGGCTCTTCGCTGGAGGACTTCGTCTCCAAGCTGTCGAAGCCGCGCGCGGTGTGGCTGATGGTGCCGGCGGCGGTCGTCGACCAGACGCTCGACGCGCTGCTGCCGCTGCTCGACGCCGACGACGTCGTGATCGACGGCGGCAACTCGAACTACCGCGACGACCAGCGTCGCGCCAAGCGCACCGCCGCCCAGGGGATCCACTACGTCGACTGCGGCACGAGCGGCGGCGTGTGGGGCCTGGAGCGCGGCTACTCGCAGATGATCGGCGGCGACGACGCCGCCGTTGAGCGGCTCACGCCGATCTTCAAGACGCTCGCCCCTGGCGTCGAGGCGGCCGAGCGCACGCCCGGCCGCGACGGCGACCTCGCGCCCGGCGAGGAGGGCTGGCTGCACTGCGGCCCGCCCGGCGCCGGCCACTTCGTGAAGATGGTCCACAACGGGATCGAGTACGGGATCATGGCCGCGTACGCGGAGGGCCTCAACATCCTCAAGCACGCGAACGCCGGCGCGGTGCAGCGTGACGTCGACGCCGAGACCGCGCCGCTGGCGGACCCCGAGGCGTACATGTACGACCTCGACCTGACGGCCGTCTCCGAGGTCTGGCGGCGCGGCAGTGTGATCGCGTCGTGGCTCCTCGATCTCACCGCCGAGGCGCTCGTCGCCTCGCCGCAGCTCGACGAGTTCTCCGGGCGCGTGTCCGACTCCGGCGAGGGCCGTTGGACGGCTCTGGCCGCGATCGAGGAGGGCGTGCCCGCGCCGATCCTCACCGGCGCGCTGTTCGAGCGCTTCGAGTCGCAGGGCGCCGACCAGTTCGCCAACAAGGTGATGTCGGCGATGCGCAACCAGTTCGGCGGGCACGACGAGAAGAGAAGCTGATGGCGGCGGAGCCCTCCGACGCGCTCGTCTTCTTCGGCGCGACCGGCGACCTCGCCTACAAGCAGATCTTCCCGGCGCTGCAGTCGCTGATCAGACACGGCAAGCTGAACGTGCCGATCGTCGGCGTGGCGAAGTCGGGCTGGGGCTTGGACGACCTGCGCGAGCGGGCTCGCAGATCGCTGGAGGAGCATGGCGGCGTCGACGAGCAGGCGTTCGCGCAACTCGTCGCGCAGCTGCGCTACATCGACGGCGACTATGGCGACCCGGCGACGTTCCAGCAGCTGCGCAGAGAGCTTGGCGACGCGAGACACCCGCTCCACTACCTCGCGATCCCGCCGAGCCTGTTCGGCGACGTCGTGCGCGAGCTGGGCAGATCCGGCAGTGCCGACGGCGCGCGCGTGGTGGTCGAGAAGCCGTTCGGGCGCGATCTCGAGTCGGCGCGGGCGCTGAACGCGACCCTGTCGTCGGTCTTCCCCGAGACGTCGACCTTCCGCATCGACCACTACCTCGGCAAGGAGGCGGTCGAGAACCTCATCTACTTCCGCTTCGCGAACTCGTTCCTCGAGCCGATCTGGAACCGCGACCACGTCAAGCGCGTGCAGATCACGATGGCCGAGGCGTTCGGCGTCGCAGGGCGCGGGAAGTTCTACGACGAGGCCGGCGCGATCCGCGACGTGATCCAGAACCACATGCTGCAGGTGCTCGCGCTGCTGACGATGGACGCGCCGGTCGAGCGCACGCACGAGGCGCTGCGCGACGAGAAGGCGCGGCTGATGAAGTCGATCGTGCCGCTCGATCCCGCCGACGTCGTGCGCGGCCAGTTCAAGGGCTACCGGGAAGAGCCGGGCGTCGCGTCCGACTCGACGGTCGAGACGTTCGCGGCCGTGAAGCTGCACGTCGACAGCTGGCGCTGGGCCGACGTGCCGTTCCTGATCCGCGCCGGCAAGCAGCTGCCGACGACCGCGACGGAGGTGCTGGTCGAGCTGCACCATCCGCCGCAGACGGTCTTCGACACGCCGAGCGACAGCGCCCCCAACTCGTTCCGCTTCTTGCTCGGGCCGGCGGTGCAGCTCGCGCTGCGGGCACGCGCGAAGCTGCCCGGCGAGGAGATGCGCGGCGAGGAGGTCGAGCTGCTCGCCCGCCATCATCATCCCGACGAGATGCCGCCCTACGAGCGGCTGCTCGGGGACGCGATGCGCGGCGACCCGACGCTGTTCGCGCGCGAGGACTCCGTCGAGGCTGCGTGGGAGGTCGTCGAGCCGATCCTCGGCGACGCCTGTCCGGTGCACGCGTACGAGCCCGGCAGCTGGGGCCCGGCCGAGGCGGATCGCCTCATTGACGGCGGCGGTGCCTGGCACGCGCCGAGAGGCGTTGGCGGCACCGATCCGGCGTAGTTGTACCGCCGTCGCTAGCCGCTGCGGAGTCCTTAAAGACCAAAAGACTGTCTTTACGCGAACGTGGCACGTGCGCATGCGAACAACGGACCTCGCTTAGGACCGCCGGTTGCGGGTTATCCTGCGCCCATGCCGAATCGTGCCGCAGGCCTTCCGTGGGATCGCGTTCTCGAGCCAGCGCCGGAGTCCGACGGCGCCCGTGGTGTCCGCGGCGGATTGAGCGCCCAGGCGATCGTCGACACCGCGATCGCGCTCGCCGACGTCGACGGGCTCGACGCCGTCTCGATCCGTCGCGTGGCGGCGATCCTCGAGGTGCGGCCGATGAGTCTCTACACGCACATCGCCAGCAAGGACGAGCTGCTGGCGATGATGGCGAATGAGCTGATCGGCTCGGTGATCGTCGAGGAGCCGCTGCCCAATGAGTGGCGCGAGGCGCTCAGCCTGATCATGCACAATTCGTTCCGGATGTTCGCCTCGCATCCATGGCTCCTCGCACTTCTGGCGCGTCGCCCTCGTCATGGCCCGAACGCAGCACGGCAGGCGAAGCAGTTCGCGCAGGCTGTAGAGAGCCTCAGACTTCCTCCGGACGAGATGTGGACGGCGCTCAGCATCGTCAACGACTACGTGGTCGGCCACGCGATGCGCGTCGCGACGACCGGCAGCACGAGCGACCTCGTTGACTCGTTGAGAGCCGAGGATCGAGCCGCGCTGCCGGAGGTGGCCGCGCTTGCGAGAACTGAGGAGACGCGCCTTGCCGGCGAGGTCTTCGAGCTCGGGCTCCAAGCCGTGCTCGACGGCGTCGAGCTGCGCTTCGTCAACGGTCGGCGCTGAGCGCCCGCACGCTCGTGCCGTTGCCTCCGTCCGCCGCTGGTTGCGAGTAGAACTGCCGCGCCCAGCGCCGGTAGGCGGGTATCGGCCCGTCGCCCTTTGCCAGCCGCGGCTGCGCGACGTAGACCTTGTGCTGCCAGACCGGGAAGTCTTGCATCTGGTCGCGGCGGAAGGCCGGGCCGAGCCCGACCGTCAGCAGCCGCGACAGCAGCATCCGCGCGTGTGACCCGGCGGGGCCGCCGCCTGCGCGCAGCGCGACGCCGAAGCGGATCGCGACGTGCAGCGGGTCGAGCGGCGTCGGCATCGCCTGGAACGTCGCGGCCGCGCGCAGCCGCGGGATCCGCGCGTCGACCCAGATGTGGCCGAGGCCGTGCACGACGATGTCGAAGACGACCTCGATCGTTCCTACCAGCGGGAGCACGCGCTCGCCGCGCGCCGCGACCGTGAACGACGGGCCGTGCTCTTCGAACGGCTGTCGCACACACGCGTTGCGGTAGCCGTGCAGCGGGCCGATGTGGCCGATGTCGACCGCGTTCTCGACGACCTCCTGCGGATGGTCGACGAGCGTCGAGACGTCGCGGAACGGCGGCGGGAAGCCCTCCGCTGACTGCGGCGCGATCTCCCAGGTAGGCGGCGCGCCGGCGGCGTGATGCCACACGAAGATCGCCCCGTTCACCTCCCGCACCTCGTGCTGCACGAGCCGCATTGCTGGGGGTCTCGTGCCGTAGCCGGTGCGCACGCACGCGCCTTCCGCCCCGAACGCGAAGGCGTGGAAGGGACAGACGATCGCCTCTCCCTCGACGCGGCCGCCGTGGCCGAGGTGGGCGCCGAGGTGCGGACAGTACGGGTCGACGACTCGCACGACGCCGCTGCGCGTGCGGTAGACGACGAGGTCCTCGCCCATGAAGCGCCGGCGCAGCACACTGCCCGGCCGCAGCTCGTCGGCGAACGCGACGGCGAACCAGCCGTCGGGGTAAGGCAGGCGCGGCTGCAGCTCGGCGAGCGGCGGCGGCTCGGACTGCCCGCGCTCGTGCAGCAACCGGCTGAGGTCCTGGACGCGGATCATCTGAGGTCCTCCCACCACCAGGCGATCGAGGGATACGGCAGCGGTGCGAGGCTCGCGTCGAGCGGCTCCGGCGCCCAGCCCGGGAACGTCTGAAGCAACGGCGCGTCGGCAGTGCCGCCGGTCGCGTAGCGCGGCGCGCGGAAGCCCCAGTCGAGGATCCCGCGCCACGTGTGGGCGAGGCTCGCGAGGAAGCGCGCCATCGCCGTATCCCCCTCGGCCTCGGCCCGTGCCAGCAGCCGGGCGTGCCGCGCGAGGAACAGCGTCGCGATGCGGTCGGCGAGCGCGTGCGCCGGCCGTACCGCCTCCGCCGGCGTGCAGCCCCGCGCGCCCGCGAGCACCGCTACGAGGTTGCTGGAGCTATCGTCGTTGCGTGCCTCCTTCGCGAACGACATCAGGTCGTTCAGCAGCAGGCAGAAAGTCGACCACGCCTCGACGAGCGCGCGCACCGGCCCTGACGCCGCCTGCGCCGGCGTCAGCTCGATCCCGTTCGCGATGTTCAGCGTCGTCGCCCAGCTCGCGAGCCCACCCGTGTGCATGCGCATCGCGAGGTAGTCGTTGAGCGACGGTGGCACGCCGCGCTCGGCGTTGGCCACGTCCCACGCCATTCCGAAGAACCATGCGCGCGCCGTGTGCGCCCACTCGATCCGCTGCGCTGGCGTCGCGTGGCGCAGGATCGCGCCGGTCAGGTCCCGCAGCGCGCCGTTGTAGGGCAGTTCGATCGCGAACGCTGCGCGCGGCTCCTCGCACAGGCGCACGAGCGGCGCACCGAGCGCGAGGAAGTCGGCGGCGCGCCTGCTGGTCGGACCGTTGTCGTAGTAGAGGTCGTCGGTCGCGAAGCCCCAGTAGAGCCACTTCGCCACGTCGGCGACGCGCTCGGGGTCCGCGGTCGGCAGCGCGCGCGCGTAGATCTCGGCGGCGCGCGTGCCGATCAGCCGCTCGCGCTGCGCTGCGCTGTCGTACAGCTCGAAGCGGTCGATCCACTCCACGCAGTGCAGCTCGATCGCGTCCGCTGCCGGACTGATCGCCGCCGGAAACGGACAGTGGAACGGCAGCAGCTCGACGACGCCGAGCGGCTGCTCGCGCGTCGCTGTCATGCGGTCGCCCGGATGGGTTTCCGCGGATGCAAGCGGGCGCGCACCGGGCCCGACGGCCGCATCGACAGCAGCGGAGAGAGCGGCAGTGTGGGGTCGAGCGACTCGAGCCGGTAGCTGCGCAGCAGCACGCGCACGAGGGTCGTCGACTCCAACAGCGCGAGATGGCGGCCGATGCAGGCGCGTCCGCCCACGCCGAACGGCACGTATGCGAAGGGCGGCCGGGCGTCCTCGCCAACGAAGCGCAGCGGATCGAAGCGCTCGGGGTCCGGCCAGAAGCGCGGGTCGCGATGCGTCGCCCACGGGACGACGAGCACGAGCGTGCCGGCCGGCACCGCATGCCCGCCCAGCTGAGTGTCGATGGCCGTGCGGCGCCCGAGCGCGTAAGACGGCGGATGCAGGCGCATCGCCTCCTGGATGGCGGCGCGAACGAGGTCGTCAGGACCGCCCGTGTCGTCGCCAGCGGCCGCTGCTGCGACACGCTCCTGCACCGCGGGGTGGCGCCCGAGCAGGTGCAGCGTCGAGGTGAGGACGTCGGCCGACGTGGTGTGGCCGGCGAGCAGGAACAGCAGCGCCTCGTCGCGGATCTCGCGCGGCGTCAGCGCTGCCCCGTCCTGCGGGTCGCGCGCCTCGCGCAGACGACTCATCAGGTCCCCGGCACCGGCGCTGTCACGGCTGGGCGCGTTCCGCTCGCGCTCGGCCACCACCCGCTCGATCGTCCCCCGCAGCTCCGCGCGCAGCGCGAGGAAGCGCCGGTTGCGTGCCGTCGGCCAGTGCAGCGGCGGGCGCAGCAGCTGGGTCACGCGCGTGACGACCTGGCTGCCGACCTGCGGAACGAGGCGCTCGAGCGCGGCGACGGTGTCGGCGTCGATCCCGTCCTGCTGCGCGAAGATCGTCTGGCCCAGCACGCGCAGCGCGTACTGCTCCATCGCCTGCGCGACGTCGACCACCTGGTCGTCGAGCTGCCGCCAACCCTCGACGACGCGGGTCGCCTCGGCCTCGAGCAGCCCAGCGTACTGCGCGACGCGGTGACGTGTGAAGAGCGGTTGCAGGGTGCGCTTTTGCCGTCGCCAGCGAGCGCCCTCCATCGTCACGATCGTGTCGCCGAGCAGCTCGCGCAGCACGTCGTAGGACGGCGTACTGCGGATGAAGAGGTCGGTCTCGAGCAGCACCCGGCGCAGGTCCTCGGGGTGCTGGACGGCGACGATGAGCGGGCGCAGCCGCCGCGGGCCGCGCGCCGGCCCGACGCGGTAGGCGACGACGTCGCCGTAGCGAGCGAAGCCCTGCTGCAGCGTGCCGAGCAGATCGCTCCGCAGCGGGCGCGCCATACCGATCAGCGGGTGGCCGGCCGGCCCGGGGATAGAGTCCGATCGCGCCGGCGGAGCCCTCGCTGCTGGCGCGCGGGGGACGGTCGCGCTCATGCCGCGCCCACCTCTACGAGTGGCGCGGCGGCTCGCGGCCCAACACCGAGGCCGAGCCCGTCGAGCGGCTCCAGCACGAGCTCGCCGATCGCCAGCAGCAGCCGCACCCCGTCGGGGAGGAACGCCGGGTTGCCGAGGTGGGCGAACGCCAACTGCAGGTGGTCGAGCGCGAAGGCGATCGCTCGCTGGTCAGCGCCGGTGTCTCGCACGCGTCGGGCGACCGCGGCGATGCCCTCCTCGTCGATCCCCTCGACGAGCAACTCGACGAGTGCAGGGTCACACTGCAGCGCCAGCAGCACCGGCAGCGTGAAAACGCCCTCGCGCAGGTCGTTGCCCGCCGGCTTGCCGATCTGGGGTCCGTGGCCGTAGAGGTCGAGCACGTCGTCGATGATCTGGAAGGCGACGCCGAGCTCCATCCCGAAGCAGGCGAGTGCGTCCGCGATCTGCGGCGGCGCGCCGGCGGTCGATGCGCCGAGCCAGCACGACGTGGCGAGCAGCGTCGCGGTCTTCCCGCGGATCGAGGCGTCGTAGTGGGAGAGCTCACGTGCGGCGTCGAACTGCGCGGCGCTCTCGGCGATCTGGCCGGAGCAGAGCGAGGCGAGGGTGTGCGCGAAGCGCCGCAGCTCGGCCGCTCCGAGCTCGGCGGCGACGCGGTAGGCATGGGCCAGGAGCAGGTCTCCGCCGAGCACCGCGGCGTGGTTGCCCCACAGCGCGTTGGCGCTCGGGTGGCCGCGTCGTACGGACGCTGAGTCGAGCACATCGTCGTGGTAGAGCGACGCCAGATGCAGCAGCTCGACCGCGGCGGCCGCGTCGATCACGCGCTCACTGACAGCCTCGCGACCGCCGACTGCCATCGCCGCGCTGACGACGAGGGCGGGCCGCAGGCGCTTGCCGCCGGCATTGATGCCGTGCAGGGCGAGCTCGGCGGGTTGCTCGTCCGGTGTGGTTGCGACCGCACGCAGACGCGACTCAACCCGTCTCAACTGAGCCGCTGTATTTCCCGTTGGATGAAACGCGACCATTGTGCCTGCTGCCCCTCCATCGCGACCGTTGTCTGGGCGCCGCCGCGCTCCCCAGACGAGTCCATGCAATTTGTTCTAATCAGTTTTGCGGCAAAACGCAAGTTGGTTTCGCATTGCGGCGCAACCGTTGCGTCAGGGGGGCCTACGCCGGCTCGCTCACTCTGATACGGTGTACGGCGACGGGAAGATCGCCGTCAGGACGGGCATTGTGGTACGGGAACGCCATTGGGAGATGGTTGTTCCCGCCTGGGTCGAGCGTGTCCGCGCGCCAAGCTTGGACCGGCTGGGCCTGCTTCAATTTAGCAGGCTCTGGCGAGAGCTGTGCATGTACTTGCACAGCCGCTCGCCCCTGTCGTTTTTAAGACAATGTCGTTGTGTTCTTGGCGCAGATGACGTTAAGCGTCTTAATGTTGCGGACTGCTATGTGGCGGCTGCGGCAGCTGTTTCTTCGCTGACACCTGCGCGACGACGCCACTCCGCCTCGATCTGCTCGAGCGACTTGCCGTTCGTCTCCGGGACGAGCCGGTGGGTGAACAGCAGCGCCAGCACGCCGAAGCCGGCGAGCATGCCGAAGACCGGCGCGCCGCCCCATGAGGCCAGCAGGATCGGGAACAGCAGCGAGATGACGAAGTTGGCGCCCCACTGGATGGTGTTGCCGATCGAGATCGCCTGCCCGCGGATGAACAGCGGGTAGATCTCGGCCGCCATCACCCAGAAGCCCCAGCCCCAGCTGATCGCGAAGCAGGCGATGAAGCCGAACAGGCACGCGACGGCGATCCACTTCCACGCGCCTGTGAAGTCGTCGACCTGGAAGGCGACGGCGAGCACCGCCATGCACAGCGCCATGCCTGTCATGCCGGCGAGCAGGATTGTGCGGCGGCCGATGCGGTCGACGACCATCAGCGCCACGACCGTCATGCCGAAGTTGAGCGTGCCGATCCCGGCTGTGGTCAGCGCTGCTGTCTCGGTGCCGAAGCCGGCCTCCTTCAGGATCGTCGGCGCGTAGTAGATGATCGTGTTGATGCCGGTGATCTGCTGGAAGATCCCGAGCCCGATCCCGACCGTCAGGATCGTGCGCGCGAGCGGGCTCGTGAGGGCTTTGCCGAGCGACTGCCGCGGCCGCGCGTGGTCCTCTGCAACGGCCGTGACGATCGTCTGCAGCTCCTCCTCCGTCGCCGGATCCTCCGGATCGCGCACGCGGTGCAGCACGGCGCGTGCCTCGTCGACGCGGTCGCGCATCACGAGCCAACGCGGGCTATCCGGCAGCAGCAGCATGCCGACGAACAGCATCGTCGCCGGCACCGCCGCGAGTGCGAAGACCGCACGCCACTCGCCGTCGTCGGCGAAGATCGCATTGATCAGATAGGCCATCAGGATCCCGCCGGTGATCGCGAGCTGGAACAGTGCGACCATCGAGCCGCGGCTCTTGACCGGCACGACCTCGGCGATGTAGAGCGGCACGACGGTCGAGGCGAAGCCGACCGCAAGGCCGATCACAAGCCGCGCGCCGATCAGCACCTCGACGTTCGGCGAGGCGGCGGCGAGCGCCGCGCCGATCACGAACACGACGGCCGACAGCTTCACGATCGCGCGGCGCGACATGCGGCTCGTGAGTCGGCTGCACAGCAGCGCGCCGAACAACGCGCCGAGCGTCACGGCGGAGACGACGAGGCCGATCCCGGAAGCAGAGATGTCGAAGTCCTGCTCGATGAAGACCTGCGCGCCGGAGATCATCCCGGTGTCGTAGCCGAATAACAGGCCGCCCATCCCAGCGACGGCGGCGGTGATCCAGACAGTCGTCTGATAGCTGAAGCGGTGCCCCAGCTCGGGTGCGGTCAGCGACATCTGGGCTCTCCTCGATCCGGTTCCGGGCGGGGGATCAGGGGGTGGGGTGGGCCCGGACGGGCGCGAGCATATCCGCGCGGGCGGGCGCCGTGGGAGTGGCGAGAGGAGGCGCGCTGGGTGCACGTGGCCGTCCACGCTCGTCCAGGCCGCCGCTCGCCCGCGGCCGGCACGGCCCCTACGATGGCGGCGGTCGTCCCCGCGGCTTCACACTCCCGCACGCCAACTCGAAGGACATCGCATGCGCCCCCGCTCGCTCCTCCCCCTGACCTTCGCGACGCTCGCGCTGCTGGTCGGAGCCGCTGGTCCGGTCGCAGCGGCGGGTTTCGGCACGACCTTCCTGACCGGCGGCCTCGACCTGCCGGCCGGCGCGATCGCCGGGGGGCAGAGCGGCTACGCATCGAGCGCCCCCGCGCGCTCGAGCGAGAGCGCCGACGGCCGCTACGTCGCGTTCGTCTCCGACGCCGACGCGCTCGACCCCGCGGCGAACCCGGACGTCACAAACGTCTACCGCAAGGACCGCCTCACCGGCGAGGTCGTGCTCGTGAGCCGCGCGACCGGCGCGAGCGGGGCAGCCTTCCCCGCCACCAGTGAGAACCCGGTCATCAGCGATGACGGGACGCGCGTCGCGTTCCGCACGAGGGCGGCGCTGTCCGTCACGGACGCCGACGGCGGGAGATCGGACGTGTACGTGCGCGACATCCCGACCAACACGACGTTCCTCGCGAGCATCGGGACCGGGGCGGTGCAGACGGCGACCGACACGGCCGACTTCGACCTCTCGGGCGACGGCCAGCACGTCGCGTTCACGACGAACGACAGACTCGACGGCGCCAACGACACGAACGCGCTGCAGGACGTCTACCTGCGCAATCTCGGCTCCGGCACGACGACGCTCGTCTCGATCAACACGACGAGAAACGGGGGCGGCGACGCCGACTCCTGGGTGCCCGCCGTGAGCGCCGACGGTGGCTGGGTCGCGTTTGCCTCCACGGCGACGAACGTCGCGACCTACACGCCCGGCAGCGGCCTGCAGGCGTTCGTGCGCGACATCGGCTCGGGCGTCACGACGCTGGTCAGCGCCGCGTCCAGCGGAGCGACGAGAGGTTCCAACGGGGACGTTGAGACGCTCGACATCGCAGGCGCCCCGGCGAGAGGTGCCGCGGCCAGCGTGTTCGTCGCCTACGACAGCACCGCCGCCGACATCGCGGCCGCCGACCCGTCTGGCGACCGCAGCGTCTTCCTGCGCCAGCTGTCGGTGCCCGGCTCCGTACTCGTCAGTCGCGCAGACGGCGCCGCCGGCGCAAACGCGGACAGCCGCGCGAGCACGCCGTCGATCAGCGCCGACGCGAGACGCGTCGTCTTCTCCTCCGACGCGACGAACCTGGGCGCCGGCGCCGACTACTACGGCACCTACCTGCGCGACCTCGCGAGCAGCAGAACGCTGCTCGCCTCCGCGGACAACGCGTACGCCGTGCAGGGCACGATCTCGGCCGACGGCAGATTCCTCACGTGGGACGAGACCGGCGCGACGGCTGACAGCGACCCCGACTATCCGGCTGTCTTCGGCCGCACCTACGACACGGCGATTTCGAACCTCGGGGCGATCGCGCTCGTCTCGCGTCCGCCGGGGTCTGGGGCCTTCCTCACCAACTGGATCCACATCGAGTCGCCCGACCCGGGTGCGCGCTGGGTCAGCGCCGATGGCCGCTACATCGTCTTCCGCGCCTTCACGACCCGCCTGCTGGCCGGGAGACCGGGCGGACCGGGCCAGGTCTACCGGCGCGACCTGCTGACCGGCGCGGTCGAGCTCGCCGCGCGCGCGACCGGAGCGGGCGGCGCAGTGGCCGACAGAAGCTCCTATTCCCCCTCGATCAGCGCGGACGGCACGCGCGTCGCGTTCGTCTCCTACGCCCACCTCGACCCGGCGCACACGGACAGCACCGGTCAGACCTACGTGCGCGACTTCGCCGCTGGCACGACGACGCTCGTCTCACGCGCGGACGGTCCTGCCGGCGCGCTGCCGAACGAGGACACGTACTACCCGGCTATTAGCCCGGACGGCACGCGCGTCGCGTTCGCCTCGACCGCGACGAACATGGGCGTGCCGGGGACGGACGCGCACGTCTACCTGCGCACGCTTGCGACCGGCGGCACGCAGCTCGTCGACCGCGCGAGCGGCCCCGCAGGCGCGGCGGGCAACGGTCCCGCCGATCTTCCGTCGCTGTCGAGAGACGGTCGTCTCGTCGCGTTCGGCTCGGAGGCGAGCAACCTGAGCGCGGACGATCCTGACACGTCCGCCGACGTCTTCGTGCGCGACACCGTGGCGGGCACGACGACACTGCTGTCGCGACGCAGCGGCCTCGCCGGCCAACACGCGACGAGAGCCTCGCGCTATCCCGCGATCAGCGCCGATGGCGGCGTTGTTGCGTTCCGGACGAGCGACGAGACACTCGCGCCGGAGGCCGGCTCGTGGGGCGGCTTCGACCAGGTCGTCGCGCGCACCGTTGCGACCGGCGTGAACACGCTCGTGAGCCGGGCCCCCGGCGGCGCCGTTGCGAACGACGACGCCGACCATCCGAGCGTCAGCGGCGACGGGTCGGTGATCGCGTTCGACTCGGTCGCGACGAATCTGCTCGCCGGCGTCGGCGGCTCCAACCGCGACGGCGTCTTCGCGCGCACGATGGGAACCGGGGCGCTGTCCGGCCCGCCGGCGTTCGGGTTGGCCGGGGACGGCCTCCAGAACCGCGCGACGTATCCGGCGATCAGCGACGATGGCCAGTGCATGGCGTTCGCGGCGGTCGGCCACAACGCGATCACCGGCACAGCAGGGGACGACAACACCACGTACATGTACGTCGTCTCGGGCGTCTGCCCGAAGCCGCTGCCGCCGATCGTCAGACCGATCGCCAGACCAAGAAGACCGGAGCTGACGAGAGCGTCACTCGCGCACAAGCGCTTCCGCGTGGGGAGACGGGCGACGGCGCAGGTGGCTAGGGCGGCATCGCCGTTGGCTGACGCCGCGGCGAAGCGCAGAGCGAGACGCACGAGAAGAGCCCCCGTTGGCACGACCTTCCGCTTCACGCTCAACACGCGGGCGAACGTGGCGATCGCGATCGAGCGGCAGGCGCCCGGCCGCCTCGTCGGCCGCTTCTGCAGGAGACCTGCGCACAGACTGCGCAGACATCTCAGATGTTTCCGTTGGGTCAGAGGCGGCCGCCTCTCGCGCGGCGGGCTGAACGCGGGCGCGAACAGAATCGTCTTCAGCGGCCGGATCAGCAGAAAGGCGCTGGTGCCCGGCAGCTACCGCGCGAGACTGCGGGCCAGCAGCGCTGGTGGCACGTCGCGCTGGGTGACGCTGAAGTTCGTGATCGTGCGGAGATAGCTCGGGCGGCCCCGGCCCCGGCTACGCTGATCTCGCATGGCGACTGACGCGCACCTGCCCGCCGAGGGGTACCGGCTCGCCGACATCTCCCCGCGGGCCTACCAGCACCCCGCCGACAAGGCGGCCAGCTCGGCGTTGTCGGCGATCCCGCAGCTTGACCGCGTGGTGCGCAAGCTGATCGAGCTGGGCTATGAGCGGGCGCTGCGCCAGAGCGCGCTCGGCGCGTCGGTGCGGCTGTCCGAGCAGCAGCTGCCGGACGTGTGGGGCGAGCACGTCTTCGCCTACTCGACGCTCGACATGGCGGACGTGCCGCCGCTGTACATGACGCAGTTCCCTGTCGCCAACGCGGCGGCGATTGGGGCGAAGCGGCCGATCGTCGTCGTCAACTCCGAGCTGGTCGCGCTGCTCGACGCGCCGCAGCGGCGTGCCGTGTTCGCGCATGAGGCGTCGCACATCCTCTCCGACCACCAGCTCTACGGCACCGCGCTCGTGATCCTGACCGGGCTCGCGACGTCTGGGCGGCTGCCGTTGCCGCTCGTCCCGATCCGCACTGCGCTGCTCGAGTGGAGCCGCGCCGCGGAGCTGAGCTGCGACCGCGCCGCCGCGCTCGTCACGCGCGACCCGCTCGCCGTCTGTCGCACGTTCATGTCGCTCGCGGGCGGCGCGATGGTCGACCGGCTCGACCTCGACGCGTTCATGAAGCAGGGGCTGGAGTACACCGACGAGGGCACCGGGCTGGAGCGGTTGACGCGCCTGCTGACCGACCTCGGCGTCACGCACCCGCTGCCGGTCCGACGCATGCACGAGCTGATGGGCTGGGTCCGCGGCGGCGACTACGACCGCATCGTCGGCGGCGCCTACATCCGCCGCGACGAGCCCGTCGACCCGCGCGCCGACGGCGGCGAGGCGGCCGGCTTCTACGCCGAGCGCTTCCGCCGCGCCTTTCGCGAGGCCGGGGAGGCCGTCGGCTCGATGGGCGACCAGCTCGCGAATTGGCTCAGACGCGAGCCGGCGGACGACGACGAGTCGGGCACGTAGCGTCGAGGCCATCCTCCCAGTGCACGCGACCGCGCAGGTCGAGGATCCCGATCCGCCGCTGCCGCGCGATTAGCTCGCGCAACGCCACATCAATCTTTGTTCTGTCATGCCGATGATGGTGGCGCGACGCGTGGCGCGTCACAACTCCAGCTGTAGAGCGGTTTCCACGAGATGCCTGGTTTGCGCTGAGTGACCGACTGCGTCCGCCCACTGACCGCTACCGTTCATATGACGGGCATATAAATTTATATCTGGGTAACCTTGTCATCGAATGGCGTCACATGCCCCGATGACTAACCCACCCCAGCGCACCCGTCTGCCCCGCGCCGAGCGCGAGCAGCAGGTGCTCGACATCGCGCACGCGCGCTTCGCCGCGCATGGCTACGCGGCGGTCACGATGGACGACGTCGCCGCGGGTGCCGGCGTCACGAAGCCCCTCCTCTACGCCTACTTCGGCAACAAGGAGCGGCTCTACCTCGCGTGCATGGAGCGGGCCGGCGACGCGATGTTCAAGACCGTCGGCGAGGCGGTCTCTCACGCCGACTCGCCCGCCGACGCGCTGCGCCGCGGCCTGCACGCCTTCTTCGCCTTCGTCGACGAGGACCGCGACGCCTGGCGCGTGCTGTTCGACGAGACGCTCCCCGCCGGCGGCGAGATCGCTCAAGCGGTCGCCGAGCACCGCGAGCGGCTGCTCGCGCTCGTCGCGCAGACGAACATCGCGCGTCTGCCCGAGGGGCGGCAGGCTGAGCACGCGACGGAGATCGAGGCGATCTCCGTCGCGCTCCTGGGCGGCGCCGAGGCGCTTGCGCGCTGGTGGCTGCGCACCGGCGCGATGCCCGCGGCCGACGCTGCCGAGCTCTTGACCGCCACCGCGGAGCCGGGCCTGCGTGCCCAGGGCGGCCGCACTAGACCTGATCCCGAAGGAGCCTGATGACCCCCGCCTCTCCCCGCCGAGCCGTCGTGCTCGGCGGCAATCGCATCCCGTTCGCGCGCTCGGACAGCGCTTACGCGAAGGCCACCAACCAGGACATGCTCACGGCCGCGCTCGACGGGCTCGTCGACCGCTTCGACCTCGCGGGCGAGCGACTCGGCGAGGTCGTCGCCGGCGCGGTCCTCAAGCACAGCCGCGACTTCAACCTGACGCGCGAGTGTGTGCTCGGCAGCCGCCTCGCGCCTGAGACGCCCGCGTACGACATCCAGCAGGCGTGCGGGACCGGGCTCGAGGCAGCGATCCTCGTCGCGAACAAGATCGCGCTCGGGCAGATCGAGGCGGGCGTCGCCGGCGGAGTCGACACGACGTCGGATGCGCCGCTCGCTTTGAACGAGGACCTGCGCGCAATCCTGCTCGACGCGAACCGCCTTAAGTCCAACGCGGACCGCGCCAAGCTGCTGCTGCGCTTGCGCCCGCAGCACCTCGCCCCCGCGATCCCGCGCAACGAGGAGCCGCGCACCGGCCTCTCGATGGGCGAGCACCAAGCGCGCACCGCAGCCCAGTGGGGGGTCACGCGCGAGGCGCAGGACAAGCTCGCGATGCGCTCGCACCACAACCTCGCCGCCGCCTACGAGCGCGGCTTCCAGGACGACCTCGTCACGCCGTACCTCGGCCTGGAGCGCGACCAGAACCTGCGCCCGGACTCCTCGCTGGAGAAGCTCGCCAAGCTGAAGCCGGTCTTCGGCGGGCCCGAGGGGACGATGACCGCCGGCAACTCGACGCCGCTGTCCGATGGCGCCGCTGTCGCGCTGCTCTCATCCGAGGAGTGGGCGAAGGCGCATGGCCTGACGCCGCTCGCGACGTTCGTCGATGGCGAGACGGCCGCGGTCGACTACGTCAACGGCCGCGAGGGGCTGCTGATGGCTCCGGCCTACGCGGTCCCGCGCATGCTGGAGCGCAACAGCCTGTCGTTGCAGGACTTCGACCTGTACGAGATCCACGAGGCGTTCGCCTCGCAGGTGCTCTCCACGCTCGCCGCGTGGGAGGACCCGGTCTTCTGCACGCAGCGGCTCGGCCTGAAGAGACCGCTCGGTGCGATCGACCGGGACAAGCTCAACGTCAACGGCAGCTCGCTCGCTGCCGGTCACCCGTTCGCCGCGACCGGCGGCCGCATCGTCGCAGCCGCGGCGAAGGCGCTGCACGAGCGCGGCGGTGGCCGCGTCCTCATCAGCGTCTGCGCGGCCGGCGGCCAGGGCGTCGTCGCGATCTTGGAGGCATAGACATGGACCGCTACACGCAGCTCGTCAACACGTCGGTCGGCGGTGCGATCGCGAAGCAAGTGGGGCTCCCGAAGCCGGTGCCGCTGAAGCGGTACGTGGCCGGGAAGCCGGTCATCGAGGCGAAGGTGCTGGTGGGGGGCGCACCGGGCGGCCGGTTGGCCGTGCCGCTTGCGCGGGTGCTCGCCGACGTCGGTGCCTCGGCATCCACGCCGCTGCGTCCCGACCTGCGCGCTGCCGCCGCGGAGGCCGGCCTCGACGCGGCGCCGTGGACGCCGAAGGCGTCGGTCGACCATCGCTACGGTGCGCTGATCTTCGATGCGACCGGCATCGTGGAGTCCTCACAGCTCGAGGAGCTGCACGCGTTCTTCCATCCGACGATCCGCCGCGTCGGGACGTGCGGCCGGATCGTCGTGCTCGGCACGCCGCCCGAGTCGGCGAGGAAGCCCGCCGAGGCGGTCGCACAGCGCGCGCTGGAGGGGTTGACGCGCGCGATGGGCAAGGAGGTCGGCCGCGGCGCGACCGTCCAGCTCGTCTACGTGGAGCCTGGCGCGGAGGACGCGATCGCGGGAACGCTGCGCTTCTTCCTCTCGCCGCGTTCGGCGTTCGTGTCGGGGCAGGTCGTGCGGATCGGCGCCGGCGGCGCCCCGGTCGTGGACGACTTCGACTGGGAGCAGCCGCTCGCCGGCAAGGTCGCTTTGGTGACCGGCGCCTCGCGCGGGATCGGCGCCGCGATCGCCTCGACGCTCGCGCGCGACGGCGCGCACGTCGTCGGTCTCGACATCCCCGCGCTGGAGGAGGACCTCAAGGCGGTCGCCGCCGGCATCGGCAGCTCCGCGCTCGCGCTCGACATCACCGACCCGGACGCGCCGAGAGCGATCGCCGCGTATTTGAAGAAGGAGCACAGAGGCGTCGACGTCGTCGTCCACAACGCTGGCATCACGCGCGACCGCACGCTCGGCCGCATGGACGCCGACCGCTGGAACGCGGTCATCGGCGTGAACCTGACGGCGATCGAGCGCGTCACCGACGCGCTGATCGCCGGCGGGTCGAGAGCGGTGCTGAACGAGGGCGGTCGCGTCGTCTGCGTCTCCTCCATCAGCGGCATCGCCGGCAACGCCGGGCAGACCAACTACGCGACCTCGAAGGCCGGCGTGATCGGCGTCGTTGATGCGTACGCGCCCGAGGTCGCCAAGCGCGGCTCGACGATCAACGCGGTCGCGCCGGGCTTCATCGAGACGCAGATGACGGCGAAGGTGCCGCTGCCGATCCGCGAGGCGGGCCGGCGCATGAGCTCGCTGTCGCAGGGCGGGCTGCCTGTGGATGTCGCCGAGGCGATCGCCTGGTTCGCGTCGCCGGGGTGCGGCGGGCTCAACGGCAACGTCGTCCGCGTCTGCGGGCAGAGCCTGCTGGGGGCGTGACGTGCTGACGACCTACGCCCGCGCTGCGCTGCCGCTCGTGCCCGGCGCGTCGCTGCTCCCGTTCGTCGCGGGGCGCGGCAAGGTGATGCCGGCGCTGGAGCGCTCGGCGTCCGGCGTGCGGGTGGACCCGGCCGAGCTGGCCGCGTACGACCGCGTCTGCGGCTTCACGCTGCGCGACGCCCTGCCGGCGACGTACCTGCACATCAAGGCGTTCCCGATGCACATGCAGCTGATGACGGACGGGCGGTTCCCGTTCCCTGTCGTCGGGCTGGTGCATCTCTCCAATCGGATCGTCGTGCATCGGCCGGCACTCGTGTCGGAGGCCTTCGACCTTGTCGTGAGGACGACCCCGATCGAGCCGCATGCGAAGGGCCGGACCTTCGCGCTCGTCTCGGAGGCCCGCGTGGACGGCGAGCTCGTGTGGGAGGACGTCTCGACGATGCTCCGTCGCGGCGGTGGCAGCGCCGTCGCCGCTGAGGGCAGCGAGGGGGGCGGGGCCGGTGCTGCGGAGGATGAGGGGCAGATTGTGGTCGCTGAGCGACCACAAAGTGACGCTCCTCCGGTGGAGTGGCGGTTGTCCGGGGATCTGGGGCGGCGGTATGGGTCCGTCAGCGGCGACCGCAATCCGATCCACATGCACGCGCTGAGCGCGCGGCTGTTCGGGTTTCCGCAGGCGATCGCGCATGGGATGTGGACGAAGGCCCGGTGCCTCGCTGCTCTCGATGCGCGGCTGCCGGATGCCTACACGGTCGATGTGAGCTTCAAACGGCCCATCCTTCTGCCGGGGCGCGTGACGTTCGACGCGCGCGACGACGGCAGCTTCACGGTCCGGTCCGCCAAGCGGCCGGAGACCCTCCATCTCGAAGGAACGGTGACGCCATGAGCATGGCGGAGCGCAGCATGGGATTCGGTCTGCGCGCCCTCGGGCGCCTCGCCGGCTCCGACGTCGTCGACCGCCTCGGTGTGCGCAAGCCCGCCGAGAAGGTCCTCTACCGGGCCACGCGCGACGGCTTCAAGGCCGCCGGCGCGGCCGGGCGCACGTTCAAGGCGGTCAACGGCAGCAGAAAGCCGGCGCGCCTCTCGACCACCGTCAACAAGGGCCTGTTCGATCTCACCCCGAGCGACGAGCAGCAGATGCTGCAGGAGTCGTTCAAGGCGTTCGGGGCGGAGCAGCTGCGGCCGGCCGCGCTGAGAGCGGACACCGCCGCGAAGACGCCGGAGGAGATCCTCAAGCAGGCCGGCGAGCTCGGCCTCACGATGCTCGGCGTGCCCGAGGAGCTGGGCGGCGCCGTCGCCGAGCGCTCCTCGGTGACCGCGGTGCTCGCGGCCGAGGCGCTCGCGCATGGCGACATGGGCCTCGCCGTCGCGCTGCTCGCGCCGGCTGGCGTCGCGAGCGCGCTCGCGCTGTGGGGCGACGCCGACCAGCAGGCGACCTACCTGCCGGCGCTGGTCGGCGAGGACACGCCGATCGCTGCCGCGCTCGCGATCCAGGAGCCGCGCGCGCTGTTCGACCCGTTCGATCTCAAGACCACGGCGAGACGCGAGCGCGACGAGTTCGTGCTCGACGGCGTCAAGTCGTTCGTGCCGCTGGCCGAGAGCGCCGAGCTGCTGCTCGCCGCTGCGCGGCTGGAGGGCCATGGCCCCGTCCTGTTCCTCGTCGAGCCCTCGACCAGAGGCGTGCTCGTGAAGGCTGCGCCCGGCATGGGCGTCCGCGCTGCTGCCACCGGCGACGTGCTGCTGGAGGGCGTCCGCCTGCCGGCGAGCGCGCTGCTCGGCGACGGCGATCCGACCGCCTACGCGGCTGCCGTCCGCCGCGCGCGCCTCGCGTGGTGCGGACTCGCATGCGGCACCGCGCGCGCGGTGCTCGACTACGTGATCCCGCACGTCAACGAGCGCGTCGCGTTCGGCGAGCCGATCTCGAACCGCCAGTCGGTCGCGTTCACCGTCTCCGACATCGCGCTCGAGCTGGAGGGGATGCGGCTGGCGACGCTGCGCGCCGCCGCCCGCCTCGACGCCGGCAAGGACGCCGCGCGCGAGGTGGCCATCGCCCGCGCGCTGTGCTCCGAGAAGGGGTCGTGGATCGGCTCCAACGGCGTGCAGCTGCTCGGCGGTCACGGCTACGTGAAGGAGCACCCCGTCGAGCGCTGGTACCGCGACCTGCGAGCCGTGGGCGTCTGCGAGGGCGCCCTGCTCGTCTAGAGCTGAGGAGCGACACGATGATCAATCTCGAGATCCCCAAGAAGTTCGTCCCGCTCGTTGGCCAGGCGCACCAGGTGGCGGAGGAGGTCTTCCGCCCGATCTCCCGCAAGTACGACGTAGGCGAGCACGAGTACCCGAAGGAGCTCGACATGCTCGCCGCGCTCATCGACGGGATGAATGACGGCTCCGACCTCGGCGGCGCTGGCGCCGCCGGCGTGCGTCGCACCGAGGGCAAGGACGAGGGCGTCCGCAACGGCTCCAACATGTCGACCGTGCTCGGCATCATCGAGCTCTGCTGGGGCGACGTGGGCCTGCTGCTCTCGATGCCGCGTCAGGGCCTCGGCAACTCCGCCATCGCGTCCGTCGCGAACGACGAGCAGCTGGAGCGCTTCAGAGGCAAGTGGGCCGCGATGGCGATCACCGAGCCGGAGGCCGGCAGCGACTCGGCAGCGATTCGCACCACGGCTGTGCTCGACGAGAGAACCGGCGAGTACGTGCTCAACGGCGAGAAGATCTACGTCACGTCCGGCGAGCGCGCCGACCTCGTCGTCGTGTGGGCGACGCTGGATCGGAGCGTCGGCCGCGCGGCGATCAAGTCGTTCGTGGTGGAGCGGAGCAATCCGGGCATGAAGCTCGACCGCCTCGAGCACAAGCTGGGCATCCGCGCGTCCGACACGGCCGCCTTCATCCTCGACGACTGCCGTGTGCCGCCGGAGAACCTGCTCGGCTCGCCGGAGGTCGACACGAGAAAGGGCTTCGCGGGCGTCATGCAGACGTTCGACAACACGCGGCCCTTGGTGGCCGGCATGGCGGTGGGTCTGACCCGCGCGTGCCTGGAGCTGACCGCGAGACTGATGGCCGACGCGGGCGTTGAGGTCGACTGGGACCGCCCCGCGGCGAACCAGTCCGCCGCCGCGGCCGAGTACCTCGCGATGGAGGCCGACTACGAGTCGGCCCGGCTGCTCACGTTGGAGGCCGCGTGGATGGCTGACAACTCCAAGCCGAACTCGCTGCAGGCCTCGATGGCGAAGGCGAAGGCTGGCCGCACCTGCGTTGACGTTGCGCTGCGCTGCGTGCGCCTGTGCGGCTCGCTCGGCTACAGCGAGGAGCTGCTGCTGGAGAAGTGGGCGCGCGACGCGAAGATCCTCGACCTGTTCGAGGGCACCCAGCAGATCCAGTTGCTGATCATCGCGCGGCAGCTGTTGGGCAAGAGCTCGGCTGAGCTCAAGTAATCAGCCCGGCGGCCTTCTCGACTTCCCACACGAGGACGCACGGCAGGCCGAGATAGGCCTGTCGTGTTGCCTCGGGGATGTGCCGGAACGCGCGGCGCTTCGCCTGCACCTGCTGCTGGGTGAGCACGGGCTCGGCGCAGCCGCGCAGAGCGAGGCCCGCGGCGGCGAAGGCGTCCAGGTAGTCGGCATGCGTGTGCGGGTGCTCGCGCACAAAGCGGCGCTCGCCCCGCGCGTCGGCGAACGGCGCATGCCAGCCGAGGTGGGCCTGGAAGGGGTGTAGGACGGAGACCGTCAAGCGGCCGCCCGGGCGCAGCACGCGCGCCAGCTCGCCGACGCCCGCGGTCATGTCGTCGAGGTGGGCGAGCGCGAGGCCGCAGACGGCCAGGTCGAAGGCGCCGTCCTCGAACGGCAGCGCGCGCAGGTCGGCTTCGGCGAACGTCGCCTGTGGGACCTCCGCGCGTGCGCGCTCCAGCATCTCCGGCGTCAGGTCCACGCCTGTCACGTCGTGCCCCAGCTCGACGAGACGGCGGGCGTGGCGGCCGGTCCCGCACGCCGCGTCGAGCGCGCGACCCCGCGGCAGCCGCTCGACCAGCGACCAGACGATCGGCTGCTCGAGCTCGATCAGCGGGTTGCCGGGTTCGTCGTAGTTGTGCGACCAGACGCGGTAGCCGGTGCGCGCGTCGGACTCGCGCGTCAGCTCGCCGTCGGACAGCGCGTCGTCGTCGAGGATGCGCCGGATCTCGTCCAGCCGCGCGCCCGCCTCGGCGTCGGAGCCGTCGTAGAGCTGGCGCAGTAGCGCGAGCCCCTCCACGCCGAGCAGCAGCTCCCGCAAGGCGACCGTCCGGCCCATCGGCGCATCCTAGCCGCGGCGGGGCGCGGGCCGGTGCGGGTGCGGACGTGGGCGTGGCGCCGCAGCGCTCAAGCAATTGCTCGAAATGACGAGGATCGATAGACATGCCCGGTCGCAGCATCCTGTCGCCCTTCGGCGAGCGCACGCGCGCTGGCCGTGACGACGCGCAGCTTGTCAGTCGCGGCGTCGTCGTCGAGTCCGGCCCGCAGCTGAGAGCTCGGCAGGCGCTGCGCGCCGCCGAGCGGCTGAGCCGTGCCGTCGTCGACGGGCTCGAGGAGGGCGTGATGGTGACGGACGCCGAGCTGCGCCCAGTGAGCTGGAACGCGAGCGCGCTGCGGATCCTCGGCGTCAGCGCTGAGCAGCTCGCGGCCGAGGGCCTGATCGGCGGCTCGGCCGGCTCGCTGCGCTACGGCGACGGCAAGCCTGTCACGACCGGCGACAACCCCCCGTCGCGTGCACTGCGCCAGGGCGCGCCTGTGCGCGCGACCCTGCGGCGCACGCCGCCGCAGGGCACCGAGCGGTGGATCACTGTGCTTGCCCGCCCGATCGGCGGGGCGCACGGCACCTCACGCCAGGGCGTCGTCTGCACCTTCGCCGACGTGACGAGCAGCGTGGAGGCAGAGCGCCGCCTGCGCGAGGAGCGCGACCGCGCGCAGCGTTACCTGGAGGTGGCGAGCACGCTCGTCGTCGTGCTCGACTCGCAGGGGCGCGTGGAGCTGATCAACCGCCAGGGCTGCGAGCTGCTCGGTTTCGAGGAGCGTGAGCTGCTCGGGCGCGACTGGCTGGAGATGGTCGTGCCGACCGAGGACCGACTCGACGCGCGCCTCGCGTTCCTGCGGCTCGTGTCCGGCGTCGAGCCGCCCGGCGAGACGTTGGAGACGTTCGTGCGCACGAAAACCGCCGAGACACGCAAGATCGCCTGGCGCAACGCGGTGCTGCGCGATGCGGAGGGCACGATCATCTCGGTGCTGCGCTCCGGCGAGGACGTCACCGCCCGCCGCGAGGCGGAGGCGCAGGTGACCTTCCTCGCCTACCACGACCGCCTCACCGGCCTGCCGAACCGCGCGCTGCTGGAGGAGCAGCTGACGCGCGACCTCACGCGCGCGCGCCGCTCCGGCGCCCCCGTCGCGCTCCTCTACTTCGACCTCGACAACTTCAAGCTCGTCAACGACTCGTTCGGCCACACCGCCGGCGACGAGGTGCTGCGCGAGACCGCGCTGCGCGTCTCGGAGCTGACGCGCACCGGCGACGTGCTCGCGCGCCAGGGCGGGGACGAGTTCCTCCTGCTGCTGGACTGCTCCGCCGCCACGGCGGCCGCCGCGGCTGACGGGGACGCCCCCGTCACCGACCCGCGCGCGATCGCGCAGATCGCCGGCGACCGTATCGCCGCCGCGCTGGAGCGCCCCTTCGAGGTCTCCGGCGCGGAGTTCCACGTCGGCGCCTCGATCGGCGTCGCGCTGTTCCCCGAGCATGCCGACGACCAGGAGGCGCTCTTCAAGGCCGCCGACGCGGCGATGTACCAGGCCAAGCGCGCCGGCGGCGGAACGGTCGCCTTCTACGAGCCGCGCGAGAGCGACGCGCGTCAGCGCCTGTCGCTGACGACGCGCCTGCGCCGCGCGATCGACGACGGCGAGCTGCGGCTGCACTACCAGCCGATCGTCGCGGTGGCTGACGGCCGGCTCGACGCGCTGGAGGCTCTGGTCCGCTGGGAGGACCCGGACGAGGGGCTGATTCCGCCGGGCGCGTTCATCCCCGTCGCCGAGGAGACGGGCCTGATCGACGGGATCGGCGCCTGGGTTGTCGAGGCGCTGTGCCAGCAGGCCGTCACGTGGGCGGCGGAGGGCTTCGCTCCGCGGCTGAACTTCAACCTCTCGCCGCGCCAGCTGCGACGCACCGATCTCGTCTCCTCG
>DASYLH010000048.1:0-168316 GCA_036009645.1 Conexibacter sp. | reverse complement strand
AACGCAGTCGTGCTGCTGGCGGTCGCGCAGATCGACTACGGCGTTCACGTCGACGACTTCTGGACCGCGCTGATCGTCACGCTTGCCCTGACCGCGATCAGCTCGATCGCCGCGGCCGTGCTCGCGCTCGACAGCGGCGACTTGTGGACGCGCCACGTCGTCGTGCGCCAGCTCAAGCGCACGCAACTGGCCGTCAGCAGCGACACACCCGGGGTCCTGTTCCTCGAGATCGACGGGCTCGCGCACGACGTGCTGCGTCGCGCGCTGCGCGACGGCAACGCGCCGACGCTCGCGCGCTGGGTCCACGACGGCGGCTACCAACTGGAGCGCTGGGAGACCGATTGGTCCTCGCAGACGGGCGCCTGTCAGGCGGGGATCCTGCACGGCTCCAACCAGGACATGCCGGCGTTCCGCTGGTGGGAGAAGCAGCACGGCAAGCCGATCGTCACGAACCACCCGCGCGATGCGGCCGAGCTGGAGCGGCGCCACTCCGACGGGAAGGGGCTCCTGCACGGCGACGGCGCGAGCCGCGCGAACATCCTCTCGGGTGACGCGCCGCACTCGATGCTGACGATGAGCACCGTGCTCGACCGCGACCGCCACGGCCGTCTCGGACAGGACTACTTCGCCTACTTCGCGAGTCCCTACGGCGTCGCGCTGACGGTGCTGCGCTCGTTCGGCGAGGTCTTCGCCGAGCGCTGGGCGGCGATCGAGCAGCGCCGCCGCGACGTGCAGCCGCGCATCAAGCGCGGGATCTCCTACGCGTTCGTGCGCGCGTACGCGACCGTCGTCCAGCTCGACCTGCAGGTCGCGGCTGTCACCGCCGACGTGCTCGCCGGACGGCCGGCCGTCTACACGACGTTCCTCGCCTACGACGAGGTCGCGCACCACTCGGGCGTCGAGCGGCCTGACACGCTCGCGGTGCTGCGGCGCGTCGACCGCGCGATCGCGCGGATCGCCGACGCCGTCGAGCACGCACCGCGCCCGTACAGACTCGTTGTGCTGTCCGACCACGGGCAGTCGCAGGGTGCGACGTTTCTGCAGCGCTACGGCGAGACGCTCGAGCAACTCGTGCAGCGCCACGCCGGCGACGCGCACGTGCACGCCGAGGTCGGTGGCGGGGAGGAGGGCCGCGGCTCGTTCGACGCCAGCCTCGCCGAGCTGGCAAGCCGCCCGACGGTGACCGGCCGCACGGCGAAGGCTCTGGCCGGCGCGCGCGACGGCCAGAGCGAGCTGGGGCTCGGCGACGAGGCGGCCGCATTGGAGACCGGGACGCTGCCCGAGATCGCCGTGATGGCGTCCGGCAACCTCGGCCTGATCTCGTTCCCGCGCGAGCCCGGCCGCGTGACGCTCGAGCAGATCGAGGCGCGCCGCCCTGGCCTGCTCGACGCGCTGCGTACGCACGAGGGGATCGGCTTCCTGCTCGTGCGCTCCGAGCGCGACGGTGCGGTCGTGCTGGGTCCGCGGGGGCGCCGCCTGCTCGATCGCGACGGTGAGTCCGACGCGGTTGAGGGCGAGGATCCGCTCGCGCCGTTTGGCCCGCGCGCCGCCGAGCACGTGCGCCGCACCGACGGCTTCTCCACTTGCCCGGACGTCGTCGTCAACAGCGCCTACTGGGCGGACATGGACGAGGTCGCCGCGTTCGAGGAGCTCGTCGGCTCGCATGGCGGCCTCGGCGGAGGGCAGGCGCACCCGTTTGTCCTGCACCCGGCCGACCTGCCGTGGTCGGACGGCGAGGTCGTGGGGGCGGAAGCGGTCCACCGCCTGCTGTGCGGCTGGCTCGCCCAACTGGGCCAGGAGGACTACGCGGACGCTGGCGCCGAGCGCGGCTCCGCGAGCGTCAGCGCCTCGCCGACGGCGAGCGTCGCCACGCGCACGTCCGGCGCTGCACGCCCGACCTGAGCCGCGAACGCCTGCGCCGGTGCGCTCAGCACGGCGCCGTGGCGCCAGCGCGTGCCGAGCGGGAGAAACGTCCCCCAGTGGATCGGGATCACGACCTGCGGCGCGACGAGCGCCGTCGCGCGCGCCGCTGAGGTCGGGTCGAGATGGCCCGGTCCGAGCGACGGGCCCCAGCCCCAGATCGGCAGCAGCGCGACGTCGACGCGGCCACGCAGCTCCTCCATCGCCGGGTCCAGCGCTGTGTCTCCGGCGAACCAGACGCGCTCGACGAGGAAGCCCAGCGCGTCGTGCTCGGCGCGGTGAGGAAAGCGCTTCGTCGGGTGCCAGGCTCGCACCGCCTCGACCTCCGTGCCGCTGACAGGCACCGTCTCGCCGGCGCGCAGCTCGCAGACGCCGCCGAAGTCGAGTCCGCGCAGGAGTGAAGCGGCGCCGCGCGGCACGATCGCCTCCGTCTCCGCGCGCGCGAGCGGGCGCAGCGAGGGACGGTCGAGGTGGTCGTGGTGCGCGTGCGAGATCAGCACCGCGTCGACCGGGTCGACCGCGACGGTGCCGCCCGGCGTCGGGGCATGGCGGCGCAGGTGCGCGACGCGTCCACGCAACACTGGGTCCGTCAGCAGCCGCACGCCCGCGACCTCCAGCAGGACGGTCGCGTGGCCGAGCCAGGTGATGCGGCGCATGCGGTCAAGCGTCGCATACCCCCGCGGCTGCGTCGTGAGGGAAGCGGGCCTGCGCCCCGGCGTAGGGCAGGGCGCAGGCCGTGTCGCTCCCGTCAGATGAGGTCAGGGGTGACCGGGGAAGCCGCCCATCGGCGGCGGACCGCCGGGGCCGGCGCCCCGTCCGCGCCCGTCGTGGCGGCCGAGCGGGCCGGGCGCTCTGCCGTTCACGAGGTCGGCGACGTGCTCCTGCACCTCTCTGAGGATCTGGTCGCGCTGGTCCGACGTGAGCTTGCCGTCGGCGACGGCTCTGTCGAGGCGCGTCTTCGCCTCGTCGACGAGCGCCTGCTCGAGGCCGTCGACGGACTTGCCTTGGGCTCTCGCCACGTCGGCGAGCGACTTGCCGCTCTGCAGCTGTCTGGCGAGCTTGGCTCTCGTGAGGCCGAGGTAATCGGCGGCTGCGGAGAGGCCGGCCTCGAACGGGCCGTGGCCCGGACCGCCCATCATGCCGGGGCCGCCTGGCCCGCCGGGTCCGCCCAGTGGCAGGCCGTCCTGCTTCACGTGCTGCTTGATCTGGTCAGCCTGCTGCTGCGTCAGCTTGCCGTCCTTCACGGCTTGGTCGAGCTGGTCGCCGAACGCGCCCTCGAGCGCCGATCTCAGCTCGCCCGGGCTCACGTTCAGCCGCCCTGCGGCGTCTCTCAGCAATGCGTCGCGCTGGTCGTTGCCGGTCGCGGCGCCGTAGGCGACGCCGCCGCCGGCCACCGCCAGCGCGACGGCGGCGCCGATCGCGACAGTGCGTTTGCGAGTGCGGTCCACGTTCACGTGCTCCTCGGTCGATGACGGAAGGACACGGGCATGGCACCACGCCAGCCTGAGAACGGGCTGGGAGTTGCGCTGGAGAAGACTCAGGCGGCGTAGGGCGGCCGCAGGCCCGGGAACATCGGGTAGTGCCGCACGTTTCCGGTCGCGAGCTGCGCGTCGTGCACGAGCGTCGTCGCGGCGACGAGCAGATCCGCCACGCCGAGGCCGCGGTGGCTGCGGCGGTGACGGCGGCCCAGCTCCCCGGCACGCCGGCTCGTGGCCTCGTCCACCGGAGCCCAGCGCAACGCACCGAGCAGTTGCTCGGTGCGCGTGCGCTCGGGCGAGCGTACGCCGCGCAGGACTTCCGCGCGCGTAATCTCGGAGCACAGCGGCAGCTCGTCGAGACTTGCGAGCCAGGTGGCAGCGGCCTGCGAGCCGCGCAGCACGTCGATCAGCACCGAGGTGTCGAGCACGTACATGCTCGGCGTCAGCGAGCGAGCTGGTCCAGCTCGCGTGCCCGCTCGCTATCGGCGGCCCGCAGCTCATCGACGTAGCGCTCGCCGGCGGGCAGATACGCAGCGCACCCGCTCGCATCCTCGACTGCCGTACGCAGTCGTGCGAGGGCCGTCTGCTCAGCGGTGTCCGGGGTGAGATAGTTGTCGATCGCCTCGCGAATCAGCGCTGACTTCGTTCGCCCGACCTGTTGAGCGCGGTCGGCGAGCGCGCGCTCCTGCGCGTCGGCGAGATAGATCTGCGTACGGTGCATGATGTATAGATCATACATCGCGTGAGCTAAGCCGCCACGCGAACACCACGGCGGAGACCGCGGTCGCGAGGTTGAGGCTCGACACGCCGGGGCGCATCGGCAGGCGCAGGCGCGCGTCGGCGCGCGCGAGCAGCGCGTCGGACAGGCCGTGGCGCTCTGTCCCGAACGCGAGCACGGCGTCGGATGGCAGCGCCGCCGGGTCGAGCACGTCGCCCTCGGGGTCGAGTGCGAGCAGTGGTCGGCGCGCGGGCGGATCCACATCGGCGGCGAGCGTCGCGGCGAAGTCGTCTTCGCGCCCGACCGGCAGGGCGAAGTGCAGCCCGGCCGAGCCGCGCAGCACCGCCGGGTCCCACGGGTCGTGCATGCCTGTCGTCACGACGCCCGCCACGCCTGCTCCCGCCGCGACGCGCACGACGGCGCCGACGTTGCCGAGGTCGCGCGGATCCTCCAGCAGCACGATCGGTCCGGCGGACCGGGCGGCCCGCAGTGCAGCGCCGTCGAACGCCGGCCGCCGCGCCAGCGCGAGCACTCTCGTGTAGGGGACGTGCGGCACGAGCGTCCCCAGCAGATCCGGCGCGACCGGCTCGCCGGCGAGCGTGCGGAAGCGGCCGGAGAGATCCGGCGCCAGCTCGGCCGCCAACCGCTCGAGCGCCTCTGGGTCGGAGGCCGCGACGACCTCCACCTCGGCGCCGAAGCGCAGCGCGTGCTTGAGCGCATGGAAGCCCTCGAGAACGGCGAGTCGCTCGTCTCTGCGCGCTCGCTGGAAGCGCTCCGTCAGCCCGCTCACGCGATGGACGGCCGGTCAGCCCGCGGCAGCGCCGCCAGCGTCGTGTCGCGGCTGACGGCATGAATCTCGTCAGGGATCGCCTCCAAACGCACCTTGCGGATGAAGTCGAGCTCGGCGCCGAGCGGCTTGAAGAAGTTGTCGTAGTGCGTGGGGACAACGACACCCGGGTCGAGTCGCGGCAGCACACGCTCCCAGTAGCGCGGGGTGACGGCGCGGCCGGCGACGCCCGCAAGGAACACGTCGACCGGCTCAGCGCGCAGTGCCTCGTCGACAAGGTTCGCGCTGCCCTGGTGGTAGAAGCTGATCCCGCCGACCTCGATGCGGATCCCCCACACCTGCCCGCAGCGATAGGCGCCCGGGGTCAGACCGTGCAGGTGGTCGCAGCTCAGCTCGCCGTCGAACGGCACGCGCCGGCCGAGGATCAGCTTCGAGTGCGCGCTCGGCGTGAAGGAGACGACGAACGGGCCGAGTTCATAGCGGCGGTACGGCTCGACCTCGACCGCCAGCCCGCCGAGCCCGTGCAGCCGCATCAGTCTCACAAGTGACTCTGATCCGTATGCCGGCGCGTGGAAGCGCTGCGCGATCGCCGGCGCGTCGACGGCGTGGTCGAAGTGCGTGTGGCCGACGAGCACGCCGGCGACGTCGCCCGTTCCGGCCTCGCCAGCCCGCCCGACGTAGCGGTCGAGCAGCGCCGGATCGGGGAGCGCCTGACGGCGCAGCAGCAAGCTGCGCAGCGGCACGCGCGAGATGTACGGGTCGATGAAGAGCGAGACGCCCTCGTACGTCATGCGGTAGCCGGAGACACCGAGCCACTCCAGCTCAAGCCCGCGCGGCAGCGCCAACGGCACGGCCTCGAGGCCACGCAGCGCGTCTGCGTCGTCACGCGGTGCGGACATGATCGGCCGACCGTACCGGACGTTCGTCCACGAGTGCTGCAGCCGAGAGGCGCTGCGTGCGCCGAAGCATTCGTTTGGTCACAAGAAGCTATGCAATAGCCGTCGCGCAGACAGATCGACCGCGCGCATCTCACGCCCCGCGGGAAGGGCTCTGGATCGCAGCGAGACGAGGCGCGCAAAACGATTGCGGGAGGTTCGACATGCGACGTCGTTCGACGAGGATCGCGGGCGCGCTGACGGTGGCGCTTGCCTGCACTGCGGCTGCAGCGCCGATGGCGCAGGCCGCGCACCCGGCGGACACTGCACCGGCCGCACCGGCCAGCGCACTGACGGACACGCTCGGCACAACGCTGGGCAACCTGCTCGGCAGCGGGTCCGAGCGTCAACAGCTGCAAGACCTGCTCACCCAACTGCAGTCGGGCCAGGCGCCGACCGGCGCGCAGGTCGCGCCACTGCAGGACCTGCTCATCCAGCTTGCGGCCACACCGGCGCTGCCGGCCGACGTGCAGGCGCTGATCGCCCAGCTCGCGGGGCTGCTCGGGTCCGGACCGGCCGGCGAGCCGCTTGACCCGGCGCTGCTGATGCCTGTGGCAACGCTGCTGCGCGACCTGGCCGGAACGTCCGGCGTGCCGGCTGACGCGTCAGCGCTGCTGAAAGAGATCGCCGACCTGCTCGACGGCAGCGGCGCGGCACCCGGGCTGCCGGTCGACGCGCTCACGCTCCCGCCGGCACTGATCGACAGCCTGCGCGAGCTGCTGAATGCGCTCGAGCAGGGCCAGCAGCCGACCGGCACGCTGCTCGCACCGGTCGGTGACCTGCTCGACACGGCCGCGGCGACGCCACAGCTGCCGGAGTCCCTCGCAGCACTCCTGAGCCAGCTCGCGGACGCGCTCGAAGGCACGTCGGGCTCGCTCGATCCGCTGCTTGCAGACCAGGTGAGCTACGCGCTCGACTCGATCGCCTCGACGCCGGGGCTCTCGCCCGGGCAGAGCACGACGATCGAGCGCATCTCGACGTTCGTCTCCACCCGCACCGGCGCCAGCGCCGGGGCGAAGGCGCGCACGGCGACGAAGCGCGACCGCGCTGTCATCAAGCGGATCCGCGTGAACAAGGCGCGCACACGCGTCGGCGTACGGATCGCCTGTCCGAGCAGCGCACCGACCACCTGCGCAACCACGGTCACCGCGAAGCTGGGCACACGCAAGGCAGCACGCGGCAAGCACGTGCGCATCGCTGCTGGCAGAGCGAAGCTCGTGCGCCTGAAGATCGTGAGCGCGGCGCGCACAGCGAGCGTGAGACAAGGCGGCCGCCTGCGCGTGCGCGTTGTGACCGCGTTTGGCTCCCAACGCTTCGCGGCCACGAAGGCGGTGAAGCTCAAGGCACGCCACCACCGCTAGACGAGCGGTCCGGCGTCCGCGCGGCGCCGAGCTTGCCCCGCCTGGCGATCAAACACCCGCCGCGGGACAAGCTCGCGCCGCGCGGCGACGGGCGACCCCTGCAAGACTGGCGGCATGCGCATCGGTGTGAAGCGGGCGGCTGGGCTGGCCGGGGCGGGCGTCGCCGGCGCAGCGCTGTGGTGGCGCCGCAACCCGTCGGCATGTCCGTACAACCAGCGCTTCTGGGTTGAGGCGCCGCATCCGTTCATCACGCGGCCGCGGTTGCGTGAGGTGCTCGCACCGGTGTCCGGCGAGCGTTTGCTGGAGGTAGGCCCGGGAACCGGCTACTACGCGCTGGAGGTCGCCGGGTGGATCGCGCCGGAGGGTCGCCTCGACGTTTTCGACCTGCAGCAGGACATGCTCGACCACACGCTGCGCCGGGCGGACGAGCGTGCGATCGAGAACATCGTCCCGACGCAGGGCGACGCGCGCGAGCTGCCCTACGACGACGCGACGTTCGACGCCGCCTACCTCGTGACCGTGCTGGGTGAGATCCCCGACCAGGAGGCGGCGCTGCGCGAGCTGGCGCGCGTCGTCAAGCCCGGTGGGCGGGTCGTCGTGGGCGAGCTGTTCGGCGACCCGCACTGGGTGAGTCCGGGCAAGCTGCAGGCACGCGCCGAGCGCGCCAGACTGCGCTTCGAGCACCGCCTCGGAAGCCCGCTCGGCTACTTCGCGCGCTTCGCGCCGGCCTGAGCGCGAGCCGCGCGGCTGCGCGGGCCTGCGAACCGGCTACTGCTTTCTCGCGATCGCCTCCGCCAGCTCGCCCTTCGTCATGCGCGAGCGGCCGGTCACGTCGAGCTTTCTCGCACGCGCGTAGAGCTCGTCCTTCGTGTGGCCCTCGTAATCCACACCGCCGTAGGCCTTGCCGCGGTTCTCGCGAGCCCGCGGGTTCTTGGACCGCGGATCCGACGGCCCCTTTCTGTCCTTCGCAACCCAGCGGTCCCCGACCTTCTCGAAGCTGTGCTTGAGCGCCGCAAAGGCGACCCGATGCGCGCGCTCGCCCTCGCCGTACTCCTGAGCGGCGGCGTCGTGCGCCTTTGCGAACGTGCGCTGCGCCTTCGCGGAGGAGCGCTTGAGCGTGTCCGGCAGCTCGCTCTGCTTGGCGGTGCCGCGTGCGGTCGTCTTGGGCATGGCGTCGTCCCTCCTCGGCTGTGGGTGCGACGTGACGGGCTCGGCACGCTCCTTCCCGCTCGCGCGGGAACGAACGCCTGCCAGTAGCGTCCGCGTCATGGACCCGACCTTCACGTCGGCCCACCGCGGCGGCTCCGGCTCGCCGATGGTGTGCCTGCACGGCTTCACCGACACGTGGCGCACGTGGGAGCTCGTGCTGCCGGCGCTGGAGCGTCAGCACGACGTGCTCGCACCGACGCTCGCCGGGCACGCCGGCGGACCGGCGATCGAGGGCGAGGTCACGGACACGGTGGTGGTCGACGCGGTCGAGCGGGCGATGGACGAGGTGGGGTGGGAGACGGCTCATCTCGTCGGCAACTCGCTCGGTGGCTACATCGCGCTGCAGCTCGCGTCGCGCGGGCGCGCTCGCAGCGTCGTCGCGCTTGCGCCGGCCGGCGGCTGGGCGGCGGGCGACGAGTCGTTCCGCGACACGCTCGACTACTTCACGACGATGCAGCGGCTGCTGAGAGACGCCGCGCCGCACGCGGACGCGATCGTCGCGACGCCCGAGGGCCGGCGCCGCGCGACGCTCTCGACATCCGAGCGCTTCGAGCACATTCCGCCCGAGCTGCTCGCCCACCAGATCCGCGGTGCGGCCGCCTGCACCGCCGCCGCCCCGCTCGTCGCCTACGCGGAGCGCGAGGGTTGGCACGTCGACGCGGAGCGGATCGACTGTCCGGTGCGGGTCGTGTGGGGGACCGACGACAAGCTGCTGCACTGGCCGAGTGCTGCCGCGCGCTACCGCGAGCAGCTGCCGCAGGCGGACTGGGTCGAGCTGGACGGCGTCGGCCACTGCCCGCAGCTCGACGTGCCGCTCGAGACGGCGCAGCTGATCCTCGGTTTCAGCGCTCGGTAGGCGTGCCCGGCGCGTGCCGGGTAACGACGAGCCCGCTGCCGTCCGCGGGGGGTGGCTCTTCAGGGGAGAGCGCCGGCGCTGGATACGACTGCAGTCGCGCGTGGAACGCCTGCGCGACGCGCAACGCGTGTGCCTTGGCCATCTCGGCGGTCTGGCCGGCGAACAGCTCGTCCACCGTCTCCGTCCACAGCGCGAGCCAGCGCCCGAAGTGCCCGGCGCGCAGGTTCGCCTTTGCGTGCAGTCGCGCGTGCGGCTCAAACGGCGTGCCTGAGTAGGACTTCGTCCCCAGCAGCACCGTCTCCCAGAACGACGCGATCTGCGGGACGTGCTCCTCCAGGTCGAGTCTCGCGACGTCCGTGAACAGCCAGCCGATGATCGAGTCGGTCATCGCCTTGGCGTAGAAAGCGCGCACGAGCCGCTCGATGTCGGCGCGGTTCTGGATGTCGTGGTGGTCTGCTGTCTCGCTCACCCCAGGAACTATGGCGCGCCCGACCACGGGACGACGCCTCGCCTCACCGCTCCGCCGCGTCGAGACTCCCGTGCACCGTGTCGCCGCTCCGCTCCCGATAGCCGGGAACGCGCAGCGAGGTCACGATCCCGTGCTCGGCTGTCAGCTCGTCGAGCAGCGGCCAGACCTCAGCAACTTTGTGGGGCCGGTCGATGTACACCGTGTACGTGGGTCGATGGCTGGTCACGCGGCCGAGCCGGTCGCCGTACGGCCGCTCGTCGCTGGAGAACCCCCAATCGCCGAGGATCGTCGTCGCGCCTGCAGCGCCGGCATCACGCAGACATCGCACGAGCTCCGAGTGGACCGCCCGTCCGTTGACCTGAGCGCTGCGTCGTGTGTACACGCGAATCGTCTGCCACACGTCCGGACTGTCGCGGCCCGCGCCCACGACGGTCGGCGGCGGCTCCAGCAGCTCGCCGTCGTGCTTGATCTGCGCGATCGGCTCGAGCGTGACGATCGGCTCGACGAAGATCTGCGCGAGCTGGGGGAGGCATCGCTCCAGGCGCTCGAGCCGGCCTACCGAGACGATGAGCATCGGCGTGCTCGCATTGGCCGAGAACAGCCGCGCACGGTGGCGCCGCCCATTCAGCAGCCCGTCGACTCCAGGCAGCACGGTCGCGCCGCTCGCGCCGCTGCGGCGCAGCAGCGCGACGGCCTCGCGATATGCGGGCTGCCGGCCCGCTCGCTCACCCGAGCCGCAGTAGATCGTGAGCTTCGCCGCCTTCCCGGGACCGGCGGGGCACTCGGCCTCGGCGACCTCCTGCCCGGTCGCGAGCCGCGCCTCCTCGAGCGTCACGAGACCGCGCGGCACCGCTCGATCGACGTCGTCCAACACGGCTCGGATCCGCTCGCGCGTGTCGACGGCGACGGCGAGCAGCGGCAGGTCCGTGGAGACGTCCGGGAAGCGCTCGGCATGGATGCGTCGGTTGATCCCGAACCCCTCGATGCCGCGCAGCAAGGCCGCCGTCGTCAGGCCGTGCTCGGCGAAGCAGGCCATCAGCGCGTCGCTCGCGAGCACGGGTCCGACGGTCAGCGAATCGCCGAAGTACACGGACAGCTTGAAGGCGTCGGCGATCATGCGATCGCCTCGCCGAGCAGCCACCCGAGCCCGGTGATGGCGAGGCCGGCGAGCATCAATCCCAGCAGATAGGCCCACATCGACGCCCACTCGCCGTCCTCACCGAGGCGCTCCGCCTCGACCATCCACGTCGAGAACGTCGTGTAGCCGCCGAGCAGGCCGGTTCCGAAGACCAGCAGCGCGTCTCCCGTCACCGACAGGCCGGTGAGCAGCCCGAGCAGGAACCCGCCCGTCAGGTTGACGACGAACGTGCCGAGCGGGAAGTCGCTCGGCCGGCGCGCCGCGACCAGCCCGCCGACGTAGAACCGCGCCAAGCTGCCGATCGCGCCGAGGACGCCGACTCCGGCCCAGGCCAGCGCGCTGCTCATCCGTATCGCCGCCTTCGCGCCACCACCGTGGCGGCGACCGCGACCGCCATCCCGCCGGAGAGGCTCGCGGCCGCATAGCCGGCGGCCATCGCCGCGTGGCCGTCGTTCGCGAGGGCGATCGTCTCGACCTGGAAGGTCGAGAACGTCGTGAGCGCGCCGCACAGCCCGGTGCCCAGCAGGAAGCGCCAATAGCGCGTCGGCGCGACCATCTCGGTCAGACGCGTCGTGAGCCAGGCGAGCAGGAGCGCGCCGATCAGGTTGACCGAGAACGTTGCCCATGGCCAGGTGCCGGGGGCATGCGGCAACAGCTCCCTCGCCACTGCTGCTCGCGCGAGCGCGCCGGTCGCGCCCCCTGCCAGGATCGCGAGGAGGCACAGCTGCGCCGTGCTCAGGCCGGCGCGGACGATCGGGCGGGTCGAGCGCGGCCGCAACGGTACTCACACGCGACGGCGGGACGGCCGCGGCATGAGCACCCCAACGGAGTCGGCCGAGCGCGGCTCCGAGCGCCGGTCGCTCGCGGCTCGGACCGCCCGCGCCGCCGCGGTGCCGTGGTCGGGAGTCGACGCCGCCAACAGCCTGTGGAGCTTGAGCGCGACGTGCACCCCGAGACGCTCGTCCGGGTCCTCGAGCGTGGTCCCGAGCACCTCGCCGGCCTGCTGCAGACGGTGGCGGAACGTGTTGCGATGCATGAAGCACCTGCTCGCTGCCTGGTCGTGGCGCGGGAAGTCCAGCGCTGCCTCGAGCACGGACAGCAGATCGGTGCGGCGCTCGCGGTCCCACGTCGTCAACCGCTCGAGCTGCTCGTCGACGAACCGGCGGGCGGCGACGACGTCGAGGTTGTCCCAGAAGAGACGCTCGAGCGCGTAGGCCCGTGCCGGGACGACCGCGCCGCTGCTCTCGGAACGCGGCCCCAGCCGCCGGAGCGCGTCGAGCTCGGCGACCTGCGTGCTCACACCGCCGAGCTCGACCGCGGTCTCTCCGACGATCGCCTGGGCCGGGAATGACGGAGCCAGCGTCCTGGCCTGGGTGACGACCTGGGCCAACCAGGCACCCGTCTCGACAGGGTCAGCGTCCGTCCCGCGAACCGGATGGAGCAGCACGATGCGGCGGCGAAGCAGCGCGGCCAAGCTGCCCTGGACGTGGCTCAGGGCATCCCGGGCAAGGCGCTCGACCACCGGGAGCGGAGGCGCCGTTGCGTGCCAGGCGAGAATCGCCGGCCAGTAGGCGTCGGCCAGCTGCAGTCCGAGCTCGCCGGCCTCGTGACGGGCCTCGCCCGGGTCGAAGCGCGGATCGCTGACGAGTCGGCGGACGAACGCCTCCCGGTGCGCGCGCAGGAGCTCGACCCGGTGCAACTGCTCGGCGACCAGCTCGGGCAGCGTTTCCAGCAGCGCCTGCGTCTCGGCGTCACCTGCCTGACGTGCGCCGATCGCGAGGAAGCCGAGCGACGACCCACGCCTGATCGGGACGATGCTCCAGCCGACCGCGCTGACGAGCCGATTGAGCGCCGCAGCCCGCGCGACCGCGAGGGCGCGACGTCCCTCGGAGCCCTCCGGCGCATACCCGAGCGACTCCCCATGCGGTCCGACCAGCGCGAGAGGCAGCCGGAGGAGGAGTCCTGCGGCCGCGATCAGCTGCGCCGAGTCGTCGCTGTGGACGGCGACCCGGACCAGTGACGTCAAGGGAGCGAACGAGTCTCGAGCGGCCTCCATGGCGGCCTCCGGCTGACAACCTCGTCGGCGCCTCGGCAGCGCCGATCTCCTTCCCCCAACGCTAGCGCTCCCGTGCGACTGGGACAGGCCCGAAGCGCGCCGACGCGCCGGCCTTGTGCACGGCGAACAGATCAGGCCGCGCTCGAACCCGACGCGCATGCACAACGCACCCTTCGCGCGCCGGCCGTTCGCTCCCCGAGGGGATGTGACCTACAAACGCGGCAGACGACGAGCCGGAAAGGAAGGCGCCATGCCCGAGGTCGTGTTCAGCGTAGACCAGTCGAAGTCAATGGCCGACCAGGCGGTGCCCGGCCACAACCGCTGGCATCCGGACGTGCCTCCTGCTGCGTCTGTGGTGCCGGGGAGCGAGTTCCGCGTCGAGTGCCGTGAGTGGACGGACGCTCAGCTCGGCAACAACGACTCGGCCAACGACGTCCGCGACGTCGATCTGACGATCTGCCACATGCTCAGCGGGCCGATCGAGGTGCAGGGCGCCGAGCCCGGTGACCTGCTCGTCGTGGACATCCTCGATCTGGGGCCGTGCCAGCCGCCGCAGGAGTACGGCGAGGCGCCGGGCCAGGGGTGGGGCTACACGGGCGTCTTCGCGAAGGTCAACGGTGGCGGCTTCCTCACGGACCACTTCCCGGACGCCTACAAGGCGATCTGGGACTTCCATGGGCAGATTGCGACGTCGCGCCACATCCCGGGTGTCCGCTACACCGGCATTACGCACCCAGGCCTGTTCGGCACGGCGCCCTCGGCCGAGCTGCTGGCGGAGTGGAACCGCCGCGAGCAGGCGCTCATCGACACCGACCCCGACCGCGTCCCGCCGCTTGCGCTGCCGCCGCTCCAGGACGGCACGCTGGCCGGCACGCTCACCGGCTCCGAGCTGCAGCGCGTCGGCCGCGAGGGGGCACGGACGGTGCCTGCGCGCGAGAACGGCGGCAACCACGACATCAAGAACTTCACGCGTGGCAGCCGCGTCTTCTATCCGGTCCACGTGGCCGGCGGAATGCTCTCCGGTGGCGACCTGCACTTCTCGCAGGGCGACGGCGAGATCACCTTCTGCGGCGCGATCGAGATGGGCGGCTACATCGACTTCGGCGTCGACCTGATCAAGGGCGGGATGGCGAAATACGGCATCACCACAAACCCGGTCCTGATCCCCGGCCGCGTCGAGCCGCGCTACAGCGAGTTCGTCACGTTCATCGGGGTGTCGGTCCACGAGACCTCGGGCGAGAACTACTACCTCGACGCCAGCGTGGCCTACCGACGCGCGTGCCTGAACGCAGTCGAGTACCTCAAGAAGTTCGGCTACACCGGCGAGCAGGCATACCTGCTGCTCGGCTCGGCGCCGATCGAGGGGCGCATCTCAGGCGTGGTGGACATCCCGAACGCGTGCTGCTCGCTGTACCTGCCGACGGGGATCTTCGACTTCGACGTGAAGCCAAACGCCGACGGGCCGCAGAGCACCGCGCGTGGGTCGGCGGCTAAGACGAGCTAGTCGCATGGCGATCTACGTGTTCACGTGCGAGGACTGCGGGCCGTTCGAGCTGCTCCGGCCGATGGCCGAGGCTGGCGCGCCCGCCAACTGCCCGAGCTGCGGGACGACCGCCCGGCGGGTGTTCACCGCGCCGGGCCTCGCCCTGCTCGCTGCGCCGATGAGGCGTGCGCTGAGCGAGGAGGACAAGAGCGCTCACGAGCCCGACGTGGTCGCGCAGCGAAGCGGTCGGCCGCTGCCGCATCGGCACGAGCCGTCGCCGCCATGGGTGCTGTCTCACTAAGGAGGACGTCGAATGCTGCTCGGCATGGTGTTGCTCTACGTCGGTGCCGTGCTCGTGATCAACGGCATCTGGCTCGTCGGTCAGGCGCGCGCCGCGGGGCGGGCGGGGGAGAGTCCGCCGGCCGGTCCGGGAGAGCCGGTACTCGCTGGCGGCGACGTGCCTGCCACGCGACGCGCCGCCGAGGACCACCCCCTCTTCATCAACAACCACGAGATCGCGATCCTCAACGTCTTCACCGGCTTCGTCGGGGTCGTCGCCGCGGTCACGCTGGCGATTCACGGCAACGCGAACGCCGACAACGCCGAGATCCGCGCCGCCGCCTACATCCTGCTCTTCGCGTTCACCTACCTGTGGGTCGCCTACAACCAGTTCACGGACGTGAACGGCCACGCATTCGGCTGGTACTGCCTGTTCGTGGCGGTCACGGCGGTCGTAGCGGGGATCTACGCGTTCTCGAACGCCAACGGCAACGACGCGACGGTGTACCTGGGCTTCGACTGGATCGCCTGGGCGGTCCTCTGGGGCATGTTCTTCGTGCTGCTCGCGCTGGAGCGGCCGATCGCGCGCGTCACTGGCTACGTCGCGATCCTGGAGGGGATCGGCACCTCCTGGGTGTTCGCGCTGCTGTTGCTGCAGGACGAGCTGTCGTTCTAGCCCGCTACCGCCCGGCGCCCCCGACGGTGTAGGCGTGGGCGCCGGCGCCGGCGAGCTTGCCGCCCTGGACAATCAGGTATTCCTCGCGGATCGGGCGGCCCTCGAAGAAGCACTCGAGGATCTCGCGCGTGCCGGCCGCGTAGCGCGCCTGGGCCGACAGGCTCGAGCCGGACATGTGCGGCGTCATGCCGTGCCAGGGCATCGTGCGCCACGGATGGTCCGGCGGGGCCGGCTGGGGATACCAGACGTCGCCGGCATAGCCCGCGAGCTGGCCGCTCTCGCACGCTCGCACGACCGCGTCGCGATCACAGATCTTCCCGCGCGCAGTGTTCACGAGGTAGGCGCCACGCTTCATCGTTCCGATCAGCTCGTCGTCGAACAGGCCCTCGGTGCCGGGGTGCAGTGGGGCGTTGATCGTCACGACGTCGCAGACCCGCACGAGCGACTCGGTCGTCTCGTGGTAGGTGAGGCCCAGCTCCTGCTCGACTTCGGCCGGCAGGCGGTGCTGGTCGGTGTAGTGCAGCTCGACGTCAAACGGGGCGAGGCGCCGCAGCACGGCTGAGCCGATGCGACCGGCGCCGACCGTCCCGACCTGCATGCCCTCCAGGTCGTAGGAGCGCGAGACGCAGTCGGCGATGTTCCAGCCACCGTCGAGCACCCACCGATAGGACGGCAGGTAGTTGCGCACGAGTGTGAGGATCATCATCACGACGTGTTCGGAGACGCTGATGCTGTTGCTGTACGTGACCTCGGCGACGGTGACGCCGTGCTCGATCGCCGCATCGAGGTCGACGTGATCCGAGCCGATCCCGGCCGTCACCGCCAACTTCAGCCTCGGGGCCTTCGAGATTCGCTCCGCCGTCAGGTACGCCGGCCAGAACGGCTGTGAGATCACCACATCCGCCTCGGGCAGCTCGCGCTCGAAGACCGAGTCGGGCCCGTCCTTGTCCGACGTCACGACCAGCTGATGGCCGGCCTGTTCGAGGAAGCTGCGCAACCCGAGCTCGCCCGAGACGCATCCGAGCAGCTTGCCCGGTGTGAAGTCGATCCCTCTGGGGGTCGGCGTCGTGATCCCGCCGGGATAGCGCTCGATCTTCGGGATCTCGTCGCGTGGATAGACCGGCGGGTATCCATCGACGGGATCGTCGTACAGCACGCAAAGGACGGTTGCCATGGCGTCCACTCCTTTCGCCGTGCGGCCTCCGGCGTCAAGAGCGCTCCGGATGGAGGGCCGAAGCGATCGCGGGCCGGTCGGCTCGCGTTTCAAATCGTCGTGGCGAGCGTCGCCGCACCCGGGCATGCCAAGCTCGGCGAGCCCTTCAGTCACCTTACGCCGCTTCGCTCGACGCGAACAGGCCTGCGCGTCACAAGCCGGCGCCAAAACGCTGTAGTGATCCGATCGCGGCGGGCGTATGCTCGCAAGCGGACTTGCAGCTGTGGCTCTCGGAAGGAGGTAGGCCATGGCAACCGTCCCGCTCGCCTTCCATGAGGATCGCGTCGACGGGCGGGCGACGACGCCGGCCGGCAAGGTCAGCGACCGCTCCGCCAGCTCGCTGAAGGACACCGCGTCGACGGGTGTGCCTGAGCTCGACGCCGCGCTGGGCGGCCTCTTCTGGGGCGACAACGTCGTCTGGGAGCTCGAGGAGGGTGGCTCGTCGCTGGCCCCGTTCGTGACCGCGATGATGCGCGCACGCGAGCAGTTCAGCCGCGTCCTGTTCGTGAAGCTTGAGGGCGACCCCGAGCAGCTCCGAGCGATCTATCCCGACGTCGACGTCCTCGACGCACGGGTGGGTGGAACACATGCGATCGAGAACGCCGGCGAGCTGCTGATCGCCGTGCGCGACCGCCTCCAGCGAGCGCCGCGCGCGCTGGTGGTGTTCGATTCGCTGGAGGCGCTGAGTGATCGCTGGGGGCACGACATCGCGCAGCGGTTCTTCACCCGCGCGTGTCCGCTCGTGCTCGGCTTCTGGTCGGTCGGGTACTGGTCGCTCACTCCAGGCCGCCATTCCGCGCAGTTGCGCCAAGCCGTGGACGCCGCGACGCAGTGCGTCGTCGTCCTCACCGCCGGTCGCTTGCGGATCGCGAAGGCCGAGGGGCGCCCGCAGGGGGTGCAGGGCAGCGTGTTCCACGTCCGCACCGACGGTCGGACGACGGAGCTCGAGGCCGCGCCCACAGCCGCGCGCCTCGGAGCGGCGCTGCGTGCCGTCCGCATCCAGCGCCATCTGAGCCAAGGCGAGCTCGCGCGCTTGGCGGGGGTCTCCGCCAGCGCGATCTCGCAGGCCGAGCGGGGACGCCGCGGTCTCGCTCTCGACACCCTGCTCGAACTCACGTCCCAGCTGGACATGACGATCGACGAGCTGCTGCGCGGCGAGATCGCGCTCGGCTATCGCCTCGCGCGCCGCACCCGGCGTGACGACGCCGCGGCCCGACTGGCCCCCCTGCTCGACGACCGCCGGGTCGGGCTCCGCGCTCGCCTGTCATGTCTGTCACCTGGCCAGAGCGTGCGTGCACCGGAGGCTCACGAGGGCGTCGAGCTGGTCGCGGTCGCCGTGGGCCTGGTGCAGATCGTCCTTCCCACCGGGCGCCCGGTCCTGCGGCAGGGCGAGGCCTTGCTGGTCGAGTGGAGCGGCGTGACGGGCTGGTGCAACGTCGGCGATCACGACGCGCTGATCTTCTGGGTTCTGCGCGACGAGCTTGGCCCCCTGCGTCCGCCGTCGGCACGCGTGCGCCGCCAGGAGTAGCCGCTCACGGCCGGGGCAGGCGCCGCAGCGTGGGCGTCAACGGAAGGACGGGCGTTCGCTTGAGCGGGTCGGCTGGCGGCAGGGAGGTGACGAGGTCCGGCTCGTCACGGGTCTTCTGCGCGTGGTCGATCGCCGCCACCAGACCAGGTGGCGTGAACGACAGCATGGGCTTCGAGAAGACACGTCGTGCCTTGCGGTCGCACGCCGGGCACGCGATCGACCCGGGCGCGGTGCCGATCGCGCACGTCACCTCGAACGCACCATGCTGGTCGCAGCGGTACTCGTAGATCGCCATCAATCAGATGCGTCAGTTCGCAGCGCTGGGCACCTGGACGCCCTGCGTCACCTGATGTGGCTTCGCGCTCGACGGGGCGACGTCGAAGTCGAAGATCCGCCGGGGGATGTAGACGGTCGCGCACGAGTTCGGAATGTCCACCACGCCGGAGAAGCGTCCCTCGATCGGTGCGGAGCCCAGGATCATGTACGCCTGGATGTCGGTGTAGCCGAACTTCATGAGGTAGTCGATCGCGTGGTGACAGGCGCGCGCATAGGACAACTGTGCGTCCAGGTAGTGCTGTCTGCCGGCGAAGTCCACCGACACGCCGGAGAAGGCGATCCACTCGGAGTACTGCGGATCGCGCAGACCCGGCATGAAGATCGCGTTCTCGGTGACGCCGAACGTCTCCATGCCGCCCTTGATCAGATCGACGTGCAGGTCCATGAACCCGCCCATCTCGATCGCGCCGCAGAACGTGATCTCGCCATCGCCTTGGGAGAAGTGCAGGTCGCCGAACGACAGCTTCGCCCCCTCGACGAAGACGGGGTAGAAGACCCGCGTCCCGGCGGTGAAGTTCTTGATGTCCTGGTTGCCGCCGTTCTCGCGCGGCGGGGCGGTCCGGGCGGCCTCGGAGGCGACCCGGGCGAACTCGCCGTCGCCGTTGAGCGACCCCAGGATGGCGCTGTCCGGCAGCGGCGGCAGCGCCAGCGGCGGGACGCGGTCGGGATCGGTCGCGATCAGATCGGTCTCGCGCTTCGTCCACTTCGCGAGCAGTTCGGCCGACGGGGCGGTGCCCATCAGGCCGGGGTGGTGGATGCCGACGTACGAGCACTCCGGGATGTGGCGTGAGGTCGCGACGTCGCCCTCGAAGTCCCAGATCACCTTGTAGGCGTCGGGGAAGCGCTCGGTCAGGAAGCCGCCGCCGTTCTGCGTGGCGAACACGCCCGTGTAGCCCCAGCCCATTCCGGAGTACGGCCCCTCGTCCTCCTGGTCACACGCGTCGATATCAAGGATGTCGACGACGAGCAGGTCGCCGGGCTCCGCGCCCTCGACGTGGAACGGCCCGCTGAGGACGTGGACGCCGGGCAGCGGGGCGTTGCGAACGTCGTCTGCCGAGTCGTCGTTGTGGATCGCCCCGTCGAACCACTCGCGGCAGTCCGCCCGGAAGACGTCGCCCGGCTTGACGCTCACAGCTGCGGGGATGTCCGGGTGCCACCGGTTGTGTCCTACGTGCAGCTGGTCGGTGAATCTCTTGGTGTTATCGAGCGGAAACAGGTTGTGCGGCATGCCGGCCATCTCCTCGGCGTCGTCGTGAACGGGTGTCAGTGCTGCGGGGTCACGCCTCCCGGGCCGGAGTAGGCCGTGGGGCCTGCGGGCGCGGCGCTCCAGCGTGGCCTGAGGAGCGCGAAGAACGCGACGAAGGTCCCGACCGAGACGGCGCCGATCACGACGGCGAACGTCGTCGTCAGCGCGGACGGGATGTTGAGCAGCACGAGCGCCGGGACGAGCCCGGTGTAGATCCCTTGCGCCGCGGTCCAAGCGCCGGTGAAGGTCGTCAGCTGCGCCTTGCCGAGACCGAGCACCAGGAAGAAGAAGAACCACAGGACGGCCCAACTCGCCCACAGGACACCGAAGAGATCGCCGACGGCGGCGTCGTCCGTGGTGAGGGCGCTGTAGCTCGAGAAGTTCCACCACGAGTAGACGACGGCGGAGACGGCCACGAACAGGGAGAACCAGCCGAGGCCGGTGCCGTCCAGGTCGAAGGCGTTGTTCATGGCTACGTACAGGTACGTGAAGCCGAACAGGAACAAGCCCGACGCGCCGACGATGGTCGCCTGATCTCCATCGGCACTGAAGATCAGGTAGAGCGGCGTTATCACCTGCAGCAGCCCCACGAACAGGTTCATCGGGATCATCGCTCTGCCTCTGACGAGCCCGCACAGCGCCAACCCGTTGACGAACAGGACTGCGCCTACGTAAAGAAGCCCAACAGCACCCACGAGCCACCTCACAGCTTGGTCTCGGACGAATCCTCGGGCTGGTCCGACGTCAGCCTTGAGGACGATCGGGGTGCGGGTCAAGGCTGCTGAAGCAGCGCTTTAGGGCTCGGGCAGCTGCCATTCGTCACGACAGCGGCGCTCCAGGTCGGCCCGAGAGCGAGATCGCAGAGAGGCAGCCCCAGTCAGCCGCGCACGACGACGAACGCGACGGTCGCCGCCTTGGACACGTTGCCCGCGGCGTCGGAGGCCATGACCGTGGCGCGATACGTGCCCGGCAACAGCCTGCGTCTGCCGATGCGGCTGGTGAACGGGATCGACCCTCTGCCCGCCGGCAGGCCGCGGCGCGTGAGCGTTCCGGCGCGCACCGCACGTCTGCATGCCGCTCGTCTGCGATTCGCGCGCGTCGGTCTGCGGCACGTTCCGCCGGCCTTGCGGCCAGGAGCCAGTCTGTCGATCGCGATCAGGACCGTAGCCCGCTCGGACAGGCGGAACGTGAACGCGGTGCCCTTCGGCACGGTGCTTCTCTTGCGCTTGCGGGCGCTGACCGCCGTCGCTCTGGCCGAGACCGCGAAACGCTTGTGCGTCATGGCCAGTCTTGTGACGACCGGCTTCAGCGTGTCGCCGCCGCCCCCGGCGCCTCCGCCGCCCGAACCAGGCGGCGCCGTCACGACGGCGCTCGGAGCCGTGTCGACCTCCACCGCGTGCGGGAGGTGGTCGTCGATCCCGTTGTCGCCGATGTCGCCGTTGACCTCCGCGGTCACGCGCATCCGCAGGGTGTAGCTGAGATCGCCGGGGCGCACGACGTAGGTCGACCCCGTCTCCGGATCGGTCGAGCCCACGCGCTGGATGTAGGTGCACGCGCCGCCACTCGCGTCACAGCGCACCCAGCGGCGGCTGAACTCTGTGGTCGGGTCCTTCCAGCCGCCCACAGTCCCGGCGAGTGTCTGGCCGACCCAAGCGTTGCCCGCGAGTCCGGGCGTCTGCGGCTTCGGCGGTCCGCCGTCGGGGTCGGGGATCGGATCGCCGACCGCCGCGGGCAGAGCTGGCACGTCGTAGGAGGCGCCGGACGTGAGCTGGAGTGAAGGAACCTGCCTGTACGTCGAAGCCAACAATTCGATCACGGTGCAGATGGTGATCCGGAACGAAACGGGCGGGAGCATGTCGGTTGGCGGGGCGGGGGACCTTCGGGTCGGCCAATACGGTCAGGAGCAGCCGGACGGGCACGCGGCGCTGCTTACGCGACTGCGGCTCGACGCCAGTGAACTCCTCACCTGGGGCGATCACGTGCCGGTCGTGCGCCGGATCGATCGCAAGCTGGCGACGTTCGACATCGTGCACACGGTCGTCAGAGACCACTGCGAGTTCGACATCGCGATGGTCATCGAGCCATAGGCCTCAGCTACCACCCAGCGTCTTGAGGGAGCCATCTGAGGACGCGAAAGAACGATGCCGGAGGAGGGACTCGAACCCCCGACACGCGGATTATGATTTTGTCCTGAGAGATCAGCGCCCGGGCGCTGCTGTTCGCAGACCGGCGAGTCGTGCGGCTGCGCTCTGGCGCTCGTCGTAGCTGACAAAGGCGTCGATCGGAGTGAGGTCGATCGCGGCGGCGACGTGGATCGCGTCCAGGGCACGCAGCGCTGGCTCTGCGAGCGCGCCGGCGGCGGCGAGCAGGGGGCGCTCGAGCGGGAGCAGTGCGACGGCTTCGAGCAGCTCGGCGGTCCGTTCGATGAGGAGCTCCGCTGGAAGCTCGGGGTCGTGCGCGGTGGCGCGGCGAACCGCTCGGGGCACCTCCGTCAAGACGAGTTCGCTAGAGACGAGGTCGGCTTCGTCGAGGTAGGCGCGAAGTCCGGGACTCTCCGGCTCCTCGCGTACCAGCTTCACGAGCGCGGAGGCGTCGAGGTAGAAGAGCGCCACTGTCAGCGGTCGCCGCGGATTTCGTCGAGTGCGCGGCTGAGCGCCTGCGGGTCGCCGGTCATCTCCAGCGGCTCGGGCAGGCCGCGGCGTGAGGGACGCGAGACGCGCCCTTCGGCGATCAACCGGTCGAGCGCCTCGCCGGTGCTGGATGGAGGGCCGAGCTCAGCGACCGGCCGGTTGCGGTCGGTCACGACGAGACGCTCGCCGCGGCCGACGAGCTGGAGGTACTTGCTGAGGTTCTGCCGCAGCTCCGCGACGCCGACGGTGGTCATGTACATGAAGGTAGCAGATGAAGCTTGCCTAGCAGCGCACCAGCCTGCGTTGTGCGCTTGAAGCGGCGGCGAAGAGGGCGGGGCTCCGAGGGCCTTCGGCAGCGCACCGTGCGCCGGATCATGCGCAAGGCAAGTTGACCATTGTGGGCTCCGCATGGTTGGGTACGCACCTGAATGAGGATCGTGGTGCGCAGCATGGACGCGGTGTGGCCGTTTGCCCACGGCGCAGGCTCGCAGATGGCGGCCGGGCCGTTCAGCGAGCGGATCGTCATCGGGCGCGATCCGACGGCGGACGTGCAGATCGCCGGACCTGAGGATGAGCTGCTCTACGTCTCGCGCCACCACCTCGTGGTCGACTTCAAGGCCGGGCGGTGGTTTGCGACGAGCATTGGGCGTTACGGCTGGGAGCTCGCCGCGACCGCCCGCCGCCCGCTGGCCACCGCCGCCTCGGGCGTGCCGTACCCCGTCGTGGACGGGATGCGCGTGCGCGTGCCCGACAATCGCTGGCTGCCGCGCCGCGCGCGGCCACGGCGGCGCCCGCTGCTCACGCTCGCGATCGACGCGACCTATGGCGACACGCGCGAAACCCCCGAGGCGCGTCCCGACGGCGACGCCGCCGCCGCGCGGCGGGCGCGCGAGCTGTGGGAACGGGATGACGCAACGCACCAGCTTGCCGTCCACCTGCTGCGCCACCGCAACGAGCTGCCGTCCACTGCGCAGCTGCAGGACGACCTCGGCGTCGCACACGGGACCCTCTACAACCGGCTCGGCGCACTCGAGCGCCATCTCGGCGTGCAGTACGACGGCAAGCGCAGCGGCGGTCGCACGAAGGCCGCGTTCCTCGCCGAGGCACTCGCTGCGGACCCCGTGTTCGGAACGCTTCCGATCGCCCCCGCGACGACGTGACGCTCGAGCTGAAACCAGGCCTCGTGATCGGCGAGCGGTACACACTGCGTGAGCCGCTGGGCACCGGCGGCCAGGGGGAGGTGTGGAGCGCCATCGCTGGTGACGACACGCTGCGCGCCGTCAAGCGCTTCACGCAGTCGCGGCGCTCGCGGGACCTGCTCGCCGACGGCGTCGTAGCCGCCAAGGTCGCCGACCACGAGCACCTCGTGAGCACCCTCGACATCGTCGATCTTGGCGCCGCACTGTTCGTCGTTATGAACGTCGTCGCGGGCCGGCGCCTGAGCGAGCTGTGCCCCGTCTCCGACGAGGAGCTTTTTGCGACGGTGCTCGTCCAGGTGGGAGCAGCGCTCGCGCACCTCCATGGCTCGGCGATGCGGCCCGGCGTCGCGCACCGCGACGTGAAGCCGGACAACATCCTCGTCCAGACGGGGACCGAGACCGGGACGGGCCTCCCGCACGCGACGCTGGTGGACCTCGGGATGCTGCTCGTCCTCGACGGCAGTCGCGACGGTCGTCATGGGGTGCTCGAGTTCACCGCCCCCGACGCCCTGCTCGCCGAACGCTACGTGGCCGAAGACGATGTGTACGCGCTCGGCGCCGTCGGCTGGCACATGCTGTGCGGCGAGCCGCCGCACGTGGCGGCGGGAATCGGCAAGGAGGCGTTCGCCCGACGCGTCGTAACGCGGCGCCTGGCAGAGGTCGCGGACGAGATCCCGTCCTGGGCCATCGCGTACGAGGACGTCCTCGCACGGGCGCTTATTACCGCTTCGCCGCATCCGGCGCGGCACCACGGCGAGCGACGGCCTACCGCCGCTCAGGTCATCGAGCAGATCGCTGGGCTCGCCTGGCCGGACGGCGCGCCGGCGCCGATCCAGGAGCTGCTCGCGCAGGCACGTGCGGGGCTCGACGGGGCGCCTGAGCAGCCGCCTCCGATTGGGCTCGCGACGCCCGACCCGCCCGGGCCCGGGCTGCTCGTGCTCGCGCGCGACCGCGCGCTCGCCTCCGCCGCGCAGGTCGGCCGCGGGGCCTTGGCCGTGCGCATCGCCTACGCCGAGCTGGCGCAGCGAGCGGGCCGTTCCGCAGAGGCGCTCGGTACCTTCCGCTCAGCGGCGAGGCAGGACAGCCCGTACGCGATGGTCCGCGCAGCGGAGGCGCTGCAGGAGGCGCACCCGGCGGAGGCGCGCGAGCTGCTCGAGCGCGCCGATACGCTCGGGAGCGCCCGCGCCGCGCTGCTGCTCGGCCGCCTGCAGCTAGGCGTCGATCCGGACGCGAGCCGGGCCGCGTTTGAGCGTGCGGCGCGACGCGGGTCGGCCGACGGCGCCTGGGAGCTGGCGCGGGCGCTCGGCGAGCGCGGCGAGGCGGAGGGCGCCGCACGCGCCGCCGCGCTCGCGGTTGAGCTGCACCATCCGCAGGCGACGCTGCGCGCCGCCGAGGACGCGGAGGGCGCCGGTCGCATCTCGGAGGCCGAGCGACTGTTCAACCGCACGGGGATGGCGTCGGCGAGGCACCGGCTCGGACTGATCCATCAGCGCCGCGGCGACCTGCGCAAGGCCGAGAGCTGCCTGCGCTGGGCGTACGACAACGGCTGCGCGGAAGTCGCCTGGCAGCCGCTCGTCGAGGTCCTCGACCAGGCGCCGGAGCGCGATCCATGGCCGCTGCTGCACGAGGCCGCCACCGCCGGCTTCCCGGGCGCCCAGCTCCAGCTCGGCTGCTGGCTGATGTACTTCAAACTCGACAGCCTGGACGCCAATGCGACGCTGCGCGCAGCGTTCGCGGAGGGTGACGGACCGCCGCAACCGGTCGCCGTCCGTGCCCTCGCGGTCTCGGAGCTCGCCTGCGGCCGTCCCGAGGCCGCGCGCGAGCTGCTCGCGGCCGCGGCCGCTGAGCCGAGCCCTCCGCTCCCCGACGGCGCGCTGGTCGCGGCGAGCGCGCACCTCGCGGCGGGCGACCGCGCGGCGGCCGTGCGGGCGATTGACGATGCGTCCCTGCGGCCGGCCGAGCACGCATGGACGCGCCAGGTCGCTGAGCCGGCGCTGCGCGAGCTGGCCGATGAAAGCCCGACGGCCGCGTTCCACCTCGCCGACTGCCTGCGCCTGCGCGTCGCGACGCCGTGGAGCGGCGAGCAGCGCGACGAGATCCGGCACTGGTACGCGCACAGTCGCGCGACGCAGAACCCGCTGGCGTACGCCTGGTACGCCTGGGCGATAGAGGACCCCGAGACGCGGTATGCGGCGATGACCGAGGCCGCGGAGCGCGGTGACACGTGGGCGATGTGGGACTTGGCGCCCGCGGGCGAGGCGACCAACTGCTGGCTGCTGCGCGCCGCCGAGCTGGGCCACGCCGCCGCCACCGGCTACCTCGGCATATTGATCGAGGCGGACGAACCCGACCGCGCGCTTGAGCTGTTCCGGCAGGCCGACGCCGCTGGCGATGCGCGGGCCGCGCGGAACCTGGCACGAGCGCTCGTGCCGCGGCTGGGTTGGCGCCACCCCGATGTAGAGGCGGCGCTCTCGCGCGCCGACGTGCGCGGCAACGCAGGCGCCGCCGACGAGCTCGGCACGCTGCTGTGGGACGCCCACCGCGACGGCCCCAGCTCGCTCGCCGCCCACCTGCGCGCCGGCCGCCGGGACAGCTCGAACGGCTGGCTCAACGCGGGAGTCATGCACGAGACGCTGGGCGACGACGAGGCGGCAGAGGATGCGTATCGCCGGGCGATAGCCGCCGGCGCGGAGGACGCCAAGGCCTGGCTCGGGCTGCTCATTCACAAGCGAGAGGGGATCGACCCGGCCGTGAAGCTCGGCCGCGAGGCTGTTGCGGCCAATCCGAGCAACTGCCACGTCCACTACGAGCTGGCCCGACTCCTGCGAGAGCGGGGCGAGACCGCGGAAATGATCAAGCACCTGCGGCGGGCAGACGAGCTAGGCGACGCGTGGGCCGCCTACGACCTGAGCTTTCACCTCGGTCCGGCTGAGGCACATGCCGCGCTCGACCGCGCCGCGCATCGCGCGCGTGACGCGAGAGACCCGCTGTACCTCTATGTCGCGGACAAGCTCGAGCTGCTGCGCTACGTGGAGGAGCGACGCATGAGCCTTCCGGTGGTGGGCGTCCGTGCTGTCCGCTTCACCGTCCCCGAGCAGAGCTCCAGCTCGATGCGCGTCCGCCGACCACGCCCGTAGGGCGGCGCGCGGCGCTCGTCCAGCGTTGGACGGCTGTCCAGCGCAATCGTGTTGAAGTGGCGGCATGGCAACGCGCGCCATCTCGCGACGCAAGCGGCTGAGCTGGCTGCGGCCGCGGCTGCGCCGGATGCGGCCCTCGGCCGTCTCCAACCGCCAGCTTGAGCGCTGGGCGGCATGGGCGCAGGTGGTGGGCTTCCCGTTCGTCGTGCTGACGTTCGTGCGGACTGTGCTCGGTTGACGCGACCGTGAGCACGAGTCGCCCGCTACGCCACATCCGCACGTGCCGCAGAAGCCCCCAAACCAACAGCGTCATCGAGCGCTACAACGGCGATCCTTCGCGCGCCCGCTAGTCCACATCCGTCGGCGATATGAGCATGTATGCGAATGCCCATACGAGTGCCCGGTGCCGCTCCTCATCCCCTTCAGGAACGAGGTCTCGGACATAACCGGCGCTCTCGCTCAGATCGTCGCGCTTGCACGGCCGCATAGCGACGAAAGCTAGAGCGCTGATCGGATTCCCAGATGGCCCTTCTTCGATGCGGTCGTCACGTCGCGTCGAGCGAGCGCCGAATGTCGGAGATCTTCCGGTAGAGCCGGAGCGAATTCTCGGGTACGTCGATAAAGCCCCGCTTCCGGTAGAAAGCTGCCGCTCTCCCATCGATCGCGTCGACGACGACAAGACGCGCGGCCGCTGCGTCGCTGGCGACGACCGCGAGCCGCAGCGCCTCGGCGAGCAGACGACTGCCGAGTTGTCGGCCTTGGTGGTGATGGTCGACCGCGAGGCGCGCGATGAGGATCGTCGGGATGGGGTAGGCGGGCATGCCTCGCGCGTAGCGCTTGGGTGCCTCGTCGTGGCGGACAGAGCCTGTCGTCAGGCTCACGAAGCCGATGACCTGCTCGCCCTCCATCGCCAGGTAGGTCCGGGCCAGGTCGGCTCGTTGGCTCGCCGACGCGTGGCGGATGAGCCAGCCCGTGATCTGGTCGTTGCCACAGTCGAAGGAGGAGACGTCGTGCTCTGCAGTGAGCAGAGCGAGACGCAGGCTGCTCACGCCGCGGGGATGCGCGGCAGGCGGAACAGCTCGACCAGCTTGGGGACCGGCTCGCCTGGTGCGTCGAGCGCCTCGGCGAAGCGCGCGAACGTAGCCTTGTTCATAACGAGGTCACGGCGTTCGTCGATCACCTCGCGGGCGCGATCCTCGGCGGCGTCAAGCAGGAAGCCGGTGACGGTCTGTCCTGCCAAGGCGGCGGCCTCGCGGATTATCGCGTCCTGCTCGGCGCTGACGCGCACGTCGATGCGGTGGGGACGGGTGGTCGCAGCCATGTCCGGACAGTGTACACACGACCGGCTATGCTTCGCTAGGCACCGCGCCTGGTGCGCCAAACCGCGAGTGCTCGTCTGTGCGGCGATCCGGCTGCACGTGCTCCGGTACTTCTGGGTTTTCGGCCATCTAGGAAATTCCTACGAAATTCCGACCGAGCAACATGACCCGAAAGAAGTTGATATGCAGCGGAAAGGCGATGCCGGAGGAGGGACTCGAACCCCCGACACGCGGATTATGATTCCGCTGCTCTAACCGACTGAGCTACTCCGGCGGGGAGGCCGAAGTGTAGCGGTGGGGTGGGGCGTGACGGCGCGCCGTGCGGGACCGCATTCACGCGAGGGCACCGTGCGCGGGCAGGACCGGCGGGCCGCTCGGCGAACGTCGAAGAGCAGCAGCCCCACACGCGACTGCGGCTCAGCCGCGGAGGTCCGACATGCCGTTCGTCAGAGACGAGGATGCCCCGCCCGGTGGCGTGACCGTCGTCGCTGCGCTTGCGATCCTGGTCGGGATCGTGGAGATGTGCGCGGGCGTCGTGCTGATCATCCTCAGCGGCAGCATCCACGGCTACTCGACGGCGAGCGCGATCGCGTTCGGGATCGTGACGGTGCTCGTCGGGGCGATCTACGCGTGGGTCGGCAGCGGGCTGCTCAAGCTCGATCCGTCCGCGTGGATGGTCGGTGTCTTCATCAGCGGCTTCCGCGCGATCTATGACCTCGTCTGGCTGCTCGTGCTCGGCATCGACGGGATCGGCATCGCGAGCCTGGTCGCGCTGATCCTCAACCTGATGGTGTTCATCGTGCTGTGGTCGTCGCGCTCCTCCTTCGGCGCCGGTGCGGGCGGCGGTCCCGGTCCGGTCCAGCCGGCTTGAGCACGCGGCCGCAGTCCATCGCGCGGTAGCGTGGGCGGCATGACCGCGACGACGCCACCGCAGGAGCAGCTCGACCGCGCGCTGGAGACGGTGATCGGCCGCTGCCTCGACGTCCGCACCGGCGAGAACGTGCTCGTGATCGGCGACTACGAGCCTGACTCCCGTGCGCTCGCCGAGGCGCTGCGCGACACCGCCGCCCGGTACGGCGCCGACGCCGTCCTCACACTCATGGACGCGCGCGCGAACGACGGCACCGAGCCGCCGCCGTCGATCGCTGCCGCGTTGGCTGCCTGCGACGTCTACATCGTTCCGACGAGCCGCTCGCTCTCGCACACCGAAGCCCGCCGCGCCGCGACGAACGCCGGCGCTCGCGGCGCCACGCTCCCCGGCGTCACCGCCGACATGCTCGCGCGCATGATGGCGATTGACTTCGACGCGCTGAAGGCCCGTACGCTCCAAATCACCGAGTTGCTCGAGGCCGCCAACACGGCTCACGTCAGCTGTCCGAACGGCTCCGACATGACGCTCGATCTCACAGGCCGCAGAGGTCTCGCGGACTATGGCGAGATTTCCAGCGGCGCGAAGTTCGGCAATTTGCCCGCCGGCGAGGGCTTCGTCGCGCCGCTCTCCGGCCACGGCACGCTCGCCGCCACGAGCCTTGCATCGCTCGGCATCTCGCCCGAGCCGGTCCTGCTGACCGTCGAGGACGGCCACCTCACCGCCGCCAACGGCCCGCTCGGTCCCGACTTCCTGGAGCGCCTGCAACGGCACGGCCCGAGCGGCACGAACGTTGCCGAGCTCGGCGTCGGCACGAACGACGCGGCGATCCTGACCGGCAACGTGCTGGAGGACGAGAAGATCCTCGGCACCGTGCACGTCGCATTCGGCGCGAGCGCCGGCATCGGGGGAACGGTGTCCGTCCCGATCCATCTCGACGTCGTCGTCGTGGACCCGACGCTCGACGTCGGCGGTACGCGCGTGCTCGACGCGGGCCGCTGGGTCCTCTGACGAAGGTCCGCCGATGACGCTGCTCAACGCCGTCCCCAACTTCTCGGAGGGACGCGACGGCGCGACGATCGACGCGATGCGCGCCGCGATCGCCGCGTCGCCGGGCGTGCACGTGCTCGCCGAGCACCGCGACGCTGACCATAACCGCTGCGTCTTCTCGCTCGTCGGCGCACCCGGCACGCTCGCGCCCGCGTTGCTCGCCGGAGCGCGCGTCGCGCTGGAGCGGATCGACCTCGTCGCGCACGACGGCGTCCACCCGCACGTCGGCGCGCTCGACGTGGCGCCGATCGCCTACCTGCACGAGGAGGATCGCGGCGCCGCCTGTGCGGAGGCGCTCGTGCTGGGCGACCTGCTCGCGCGCGATCTTGTGCTGCCCGTGTTCCTCTACGGGATCCTCGCGCAGGGGCGCACGCGCGCGGAGCTGCGCCACGGCGGCCCGGCCACGATGGCGCAGCGGATGGCGGCCGGCGAGCTGACGCCCGACTTCGGCCTGCCCGCGCCGCATCCGCGTGGCGGCACCACGCTCGTCGGTGCACGTCCGCCGCTCGTGGCGTTCAACGTCACGCTGAAGCCGCCCGCGACGCTGGAGCAGGCGCGCGAGATCGCGGCGCGCATCCGCGAGGGCGGGGAGGAGGGCCTGCCGGGGCTGCGCGCGATCGGCTTGCGCCTCGAGCGCCAGGGGACGATCCAAGTGTCGATGAACGTCGAGCAGCCGGACATCACGCCGCTGCGCGACGTCGTCGCTGCGGTTGCACGCCACGCACCCGTCGCCGACGCCGAGCTGATCTGCCTCGCACCGGAGATCTCCTTCGCCGGCTTCCCGGCCGACGTGCCGGTCACCAGCTTCGACCCCGACGTGCACCTGATCGAGCGCGCGCTCACGCGGCTGGGCATCGTCGGGACCGCCCCGTAGGGTCCCGCCGATGACGATGCCACGACTCCTCCCACTTGCGGCGCTGCTCGCGGCCGTGGCGCTGATCGGCGCCGGCTGCGGCAGCAGCTCCTCCGACGAGCCCTCCGCCGCCGACGCGCAGACCGCCTACAGCTCGGTCAGAACCCAGATCACAGGGCTGGGCGACTCGATCGGCACCGCGATCACCAGCGCGAGCAGACAGAACGACGTCCAGCTCGCCGACGCGTTTGCGCAGCTCAACGACCGCGGTCAGGCTGCGGTTGCGAGACTCGGTGCGCTCGAGGTCCCGGACGAGCTGAGAGACGAGCGCCAGGCGCTCAGCGACGCGCTCGACCAGGGGACCGGCGACCTCGCCGACATCGCGAGAGCGGCGAGAGCGTCCGATGCCGATGGCGCGCGCCAGGCGGCGCAGCAGCTGATCGCCGACTCGCAGAGAATCAGAGACGCGCGCGCGAGATTCGAGAGAGCGCTGAACGACGCGGCGAACTAGCCGCGCGGGACGACCCGCGGACGGTGCCGGCCGCGCCTGTCCGCGGCCGGCCGACTCGCGACCATCTAAGCTGCAAAGCAGCGATGGCGCAGACGAAGAAGAAGCGGCAGACCAAGCACCGCGGCAATGCCGCCGGCCAGGTCGAAGCGCGCGGACGCACCGGCCGCAGACCGACCGCCGACGAGCGCAAGCCGTCGTCGAGAGAGCTGCGCATGGCGCGGCTCGACCAGCCGCCGACGTGGCGCGGCGCGCTCAACCGCGCGCTGATCGCCGCCGGCCTGTTCCTCGTGCTGTTGCTGTTCTTCTTCCGCAACCAGCAGCTCGGCCCGAAGCTCGGGATAGCCGTCTTCATGCTCGCGGTGTATGTGCCGATGGGCTACTACACCGATCTCTTCATCTACCGCCGCCGCCAGGCGAGAAGACTGCGCGACCAGGCCGCCGACAGATGATCGAGGTCGGCATGCTCACCGTCGGCCCGGTGCAGGAGAACTGCTTCCTTGTCCGGCAGGAGGGAAGCGACCGCGCCGTGATCGTCGATCCTGGCGAGGAGGCGCCGCGCCTCCTGGAGGCGATCGAACAGTGGGGCGTCACGCTCGACGCGATCCTGCTCACGCACACGCACTTCGACCACGTCGGCGCCGTTGCGCCCGTCGCGAGAGCGACCGGCGCGCCCGTCTACTGCCCGCAGATCGAGCGCGGCGTGCTCGCCGACATCATGAGATACGTCCCGTGGCCGGGCTTCGGGCCGTTCGAATCCTACGAGGCGGATCATCTCGTGAGCGGCGGCGAGCAGCTCACGCTCGCGGGCATCGTCTTCGACGTCACGTTCACGCCCGGCCACAGCCCCGGCCATGTCACGTACGCGGTTGCGGACGACGATGGCACCGCCCTGTTCTCCGGCGACGTCCTGTTCCAAGGCTCGATCGGCCGCACCGACCTGCCCGGCGGCGACCACGCGCGGCTGTTGCAGTCGATCGGCGAGCTGCTCGACGCCTACCCGGACGACGCCGTCGTCCATCCCGGGCACATGGGCCTCACGACGCTCGGTCAGGAGCGCGCGAGCAACCCGTTCCTCGAAGCGCTCGCCCGGTAGCCTCCGGCCCGCCATGAGTGCCGCGAAGCTCCAAGCCCCACGGGGGACCTACGACGTGCTGCCCGACGACGCCGCCCGCCGCGATGCCGTCGTGGATGCCGCGCGCAGGATTCTCGGCGCCGCCGGATATCGTCGGATCGAGACGCCCGCGTTCGAGGCGACGGAGCTGTTCTCGCGCGGCGTCGGGGCCTCCACGGACATCGTCCAGAAGGAGATGTACACGTTCGAGGACGGCGGCGGGCGCTCGTTGACGCTGCGCCCGGAGGGGACCGCGCCGGTCGCGCGCGCATACATGGAGCACGGCATGCAGAAGCTGCCACAGCCAGTGAAGCTCTGGTACCTGTCGAGCTTCTTCCGCTACGAGCGCGCGCAGAGAGGTCGCCAGCGCCAGTTCTGGCAGGTCGGAACCGAGGCGATCGGCTCCGCGGACCCGGCCGTTGACGCCGAGTCGATCGTGCTGCTGGCGGAGCTGCTCGACGCGCTCGGTGTCAGAGACGTGCGCCTGCGGCTCTCGTCCCTCGGCTCCCCGGAGACCCGCGTCGCCTACCGCGAGGAGCTGCAGGCGTACTTGCGCGCCCACGAGGACAAGCTGTCGGAGGAGGTCCGCAGCCGCATCGACGCCAACCCCTTGCGTGCGTTCGACGCCGACCATCCTGGGACGCAGGCAGTCATGGCCGGCGCGCCGCTGCTGCTCGACCGCCTCGACGGCGAGGACGCCGACCACTTCGCTGAGGTGCGCGCGCTGCTCGACGAGGCCGATCTGCAGTACGAGCTCGACCCGACGCTCGTGCGCGGCCTGGACTACTACGCGCGCACGGTCTTCGAGTTTACGAGCGACGCGCTCGGCGCGCAGTCGGGCGTCGGCGGCGGCGGCCGCTACGACGGTCTGATCGAGCAGCTCGGCGGCCCAGCCACACCGGGCGTCGGCTGGGCGGCGGGGATCGAGCGGATGCTGCTGGCGGCGGGCGAGCAGGCGGTTGCGGCGCCGGTCGTCGACCTGTTCGTCGCGTACGGCGACGCCCAGCCGGCCGTGCGCGCGACTGCGTTCCGGATCGCGCACCGCGCGCGGCGCGCCGGGCTCGACGCGCAGCTCGAGCTCGCCGGCCGTTCGTTGAAGGGACAGCTCAAGCAGGCAGATCGGATCGGCGCGCGTTTCGTCGCGATCGTCGACGAGGAGGGTGTGACGGTGAAGGATCGAGAGTCCGGCGAGCAGGACGAGCTTGCCCCCGACGCGGTGATCGCGGCTGTGCTGCGCGGACGGAAGCTGTCGTGAAGGCCGCCCCGCGCGCGAACGCGTTCCGCGACGCCTGGGCCGGCTCGCTCACGGGCGAGCGGGCGGAGACGACGGCGCGGGTCGCCGGCTGGGTCCACCGCCGCCGCGACCATGGCGGACTGATCTTCATCGACTTGCGCGACCGCTCGGGGATCGTCCAGCTTGTCTTCCACCCGGATCGCGCGCCCGAGGCGCACAGAGCGGCGCACGCGTTGCGCTCCGAGGATGTTCTCACCGCCGCCGGGACGATCGTGCGGCGCGACGAGGGCAACGTCAACCCGAACATCCCGACCGGCGAGATCGAGCTGGCGGTCGACGAGCTGGTGCTGCACGCGGACGCCGAGACGCCGCCCTTCCCGATCGACGAGGACGGACCGGTCGACGAGCTGATCCGTCTCAAGCACCGCACGCTCGACCTGCGTCGCCGCCCCTTGCAGGAGGCCCTCGCGCTGCGTCACCGCGTGATCCAGACGATGCGGTCCGTGCTCGACGAGCGCGACTTCCTCGAGATCGAGACACCGATCCTCACGCGCTCGACGCCGGAGGGCGCGCGCGACTACCTCGTGCCGGCACGGGTCGACCCCGGCAAGTTCTTCGCGCTGCCGCAGTCGCCGCAGCTGTTCAAGCAGCTGCTGATGGTCGGCGGCTACGAGCGCTACTTCCAGATCGCCCGCTGCTTCCGTGACGAGGACACGCGCGCCGATCGCCAGCCGGAGTTCACCCAACTCGACCTGGAGATGAGCTTCATCGCCGAGGACGACGTGATCGAGACGATGGAGGCGATCATGGCCGCGGTCTTCGCGGCCGCGGACTTCGACGCGCCGCCGGCGCCGTGGCGCCGCATGGGCTACGACGAGGCGATGCTGCGCTACGGCGTCGACCGCCCCGATACGCGCTTCGGGATGGAGATCGTGGACGTGGGGGCGGCGCTCGCGTCTTCGGAGTTCAAGGTCTTCTCCGGCGCGCTCGCGTCCGGCGGCGTCGTGCGCGGGATCAACGCGGGCGCACGCGAGCTGGCGCGCAGAGACCTCGACGAGCTGACCGAGCTGGCGAGACAGTTCGGCGCGAAGGGCCTCGTGTGGGCGTTTGTGGAGGAGGGCGGCACGTGGCGCTCGCCGATCGCGAAGTTCCTCTCGCCTGAGGAGCTCGCCGGCGTGACCGAGCGGCTGGCCGGGAAGCCCGGCGACCTGCTGCTGATCTCTGCCGACACGCCGAAGGTCGTCTGTGCCGTGCTCGGGACGCTGCGGCTGGAGCTGGCGCAGCGCTTCTCGCTCGTGCCCGAGGGCTCCCACGACATCCTCTGGATCGTCGACTTCCCGATGTTCGAGCAGGTCGAGGACGGTAGCTGGACGCCACTGCACCACCCGTTCACCGCCCCCGAGGGCGACCTCGACGGCGATCCGGGCGCGCTGCGCTCGCGCGCCTACGACCTCGTGCTCGACGGCTCCGAGATCGGCGGCGGCTCGATCCGTATCAACCGCACCGACGTGCAGCAGAAGGTGCTCGAGCTGCTCGGCATGAGCGCCGAGGAGGCCCACGCCCGCTTCGGCTTCCTGCTCGACGCGCTCAGATACGGCGCGCCGCCCCACGGCGGCATCGCGATGGGGATCGACCGCATCGTCACGTTGCTCGCCGGCCGCGAGACGATCCGCGACGTGATCGCCTTCCCGAAGACTGCGAGCGGAGCGGATCCGCTCACCGGCGCACCGGCGACGGTGGACGCCCGCCAGCTCAGAGAGCTGGGGATCGCGGTGCCGCCGCGGCCTCAGGCCGGCTGAGCGCGCGCTCCGCGCTCGTCGTCATCGTCGGCGACGAGCTTGCAGAGTCCCAGCAGCAGCACCGGCAGCGCGATCGTCCACTGCGGAACGCCGGTGATGTCGTGGACGATCGCGCTGACGGCGCTCGGCGCGAGCCAGATGCCGATGATGTCTACTCGGCGGGTCGTGCGCAGCAGGCAGTAGACGACTGCTGGCGTGAACGCCGCGGTGCTCACCGGCCACACTGCGGACTCGGGCAGCAGCCGGCTGGCGAGGAAGATCGCCAAGATGCTGCAGCCGACGACGGCAGCCGACGGCCAGCCGGCGATCCGACGTCCCCAGCGGCTGTTCCTCACGCGACACACGCGCGCGGCATTCTGCACGAGCGGCCGTCTGCGCGCCTGCCCGCCGCGCTAACGCCGCGGGCCGGTTCTGCCGAATACGAGGGGGATGGACCAGGTCTCCCGTCCTGTGCAGATCCTGCTCGCCGTGACGCTGCTGTTCGCAGCGCTGTGGTTCGTCGCGCTCAGACCGAAGTCGTCGGCGGGCGGCGAGTCGGCGGCGACGCCTGCGCAGACGACGCCCGCGCCGTCCAGCGGAGCCGCTCCGGGCACCGAGGGTCTGTCGGGCGCGGTCGACAAGGCGAACGGCGCCGTCGCGACCGCCGACGCCGACGCCGAGAGGGCGGCTCAGAGCAGCGCCGAGGGCGAAGGTCCCACTCGCGCCACCGCGAGGACTCCCGCAGCGACCGTGGCCAAGGGTGCGAAGCCGCGTGCCACGGGCGCCGCTGCCGCGCACCGCCCGGCTGGGAGCCCCCACGTCCGCGCCGTCAAGACCGCGCTTCGCCACCACAAGGCCGTCGTGATCGCCTTCGTCGACCCGCACACCGCGGACGCGCGCGCCGTCGCCCAGGAGGTCCGGCATGTCTCCCACTTCGGCGGCCGCGCCGCCACGTTCGCGGCGCCGCTCACAAAGCTGTCCGCCTATGACTTCGTCACGAACAGAGTCGAGATCACCGTAGCCCCGACCGTCGTGATCGTCGATCCCCAGCGCCGCGCCACGACGATCGTCGGCTTCACCGACCGCGGCGAGATCGAGCAGCGCCTCGCCGACGCGCTCGCGGCCAAGCGTCGTTAGCGCGTCAGCGCCGGCTGCTCGTCGGTGCGCTGCGGCGCGTCCACGTTGTCCCCCGGCGAAAGCACCGGTGGCTCGATTGCGAGGTGCGGCATGCGGCGGTCAAGCCAAGCGGGCAGCCACCAGGTGCGGCCGCCGAGCAGGTGGAGCAGCGCGGGCAGCAGCAGCGAGCGCACGACGAACGCGTCGACGAAGACGGCGATCGCGAAGGAGAGGCCGAACAGCTTCACGGCGCGGTCGTCGTTGAGGCCGAACGACAGGAAGACGCAGATCATGATCGTCGCCGCCGCGGTGATCACGCGGCCGGTCTTCGCGAGACCCTCGACGACGGCGTGGCTCGCATCGCGTTTGCGAACCCATTCCTCGTGGATGCGTGAGATCAGGAAGACCTCGTAATCCATCGACAGGCCGAAGACGATCGAGAACAGCATCACCGGGATGAACGCGTCGATCGGGCCGGGCTGGATCCCGAGCAGGCCGCCGAGCCAGCCGTACTGGAAGATCGCGACCGCGACGCCGAGCGAGGCGCCGATCGACAGCAGGTTCATGACGGCCGCCTGCAGCGGGATCACGAGAGAGCGGAAGACGACGAGCAGCAGCAGCGCTGACATCAGGACGACGACGCCGATGAACAGCGGCAGCTTGTCGGCGAGCACGGTGGAGAAGTCGATCCCGATCGCCGTCGAGCCGGCGATCAGCAGCGTCGTTCCGGTCGCACGCTCGACCGGCGGCAGCGTCTCGTCGCGCAGCCGGTTCACGAGGTCCGTCGTGGCGGCGTCTTGTGGCGCGGATCTCGGGAACGCCTGCAGCGTCGCGGTCTGGCCGTTCGGGCTCACCACCGGCGGCCCGACGGACGCAATCCCGGCCGCGTCGTCGAGCGTCCCGCTCACCTTCGCGAGCGCCGCTCTCGCCGCGGCCGGATCGGCAGGCAACCGCGCGACCACCAGCAGCGGTCCGTTGAAGCCCTTGCCGAAGCCCTGGGCCAGCAGGTCGTACGCATGGCGCGTCGTGGTGCTCTCGACGTCGTTGCCGGCGTCGCTCTGGCCGAGCCGCATCGACAGCGCCGGCACCGCGAGCACGAGCACGATTGCCAGCCCGGCGACCATCGCCGACCACGGGTGGCGGGCGATCAGGTTCGCCCACGCGGTCCAGCCGCGATCGTCCGGGCGCCCTGCCTCGGCATGCCGCGCCGCGCGGCGCCCGAGCTTGCCGACGCGGTCGCCGCAGCGCGACAGGAGCGCGGGCAGCAGGGTCAGCGAGGCGAGCATCGTCATCAGCACGCCGAGCGCGGTCGCGACCGACATGCCATAGAGGAACGAGACGCCCAGCAGGCACATGCCGAGCACGGCGATGATCACCGTCACGCCAGCGAACAGCACGGCGCGGCCGGCGGTGTCCATCGCCGTCACGACTGCGTCCTCGACGCTCGCGCCGTGACGGTACGCCTCGCGGTAGCGCGTGACGATGAAGAGCGCGTAGTCGATCCCGACGCCGAGGCCGACCATCGCCGCCAGCTCGGTCGAGACGGACGGCACGTCAAAGACATGGGAGAGCAGGCCGATGAGCCCGAACGCGGTGCCGAGCCCGAGCACCGCCGTGAGGATCGGCATGCCCATCGCGACGAGCGAGCCGAACGTCAGCAGCAGCACGACGACCGCGGCGAGCAGCCCGATGGCGCTCGCGGTGCCGAAGCTCTGCTCCTGCGCCTGCTCGATCGCGTTGCCGCCGAGCTCGACCTGGAGCTGAGAGGAGTCGATCGCCTGCGCTGTGTCAATCAGCTTCTGCGCGTCCGCTCTCGGCAGCACGTTTGCGCGCTGGTCGAACGACACGGTCGCGAACGCGATCGTGCCGTCTCTCGCAACCACTGGTCTGCTGACGTGGCTGACGTGGGGGAGTCGCTCGACTCTCCCAAGCATCGCGTCGATCTGCGGAGCGTGGTCGGCGATCCGGCCCTGCGTTGCGTGCAGCACGATCTGATCGCTGTCGCCTGACTGTGCGGGGAAGTCCTGCTCAAGCAGGTCGTACGCCCGCTGCGAGTCGGTGTTCGGCAGCGAGAAGGTCTCGGCGTAGCGCGTCCCGGCGGCACCGGAGACCACGATCAGCGCAACGAGCAGCGCAACCCAGCCACCGATTGCGAGCGCGCGGTGATGGACGATCCAGCGCGCGAGGCGGGCGACGAGGCCTTCCTGAGTGGGCGAGAGGGTGGGATCGCTCAGGCCTCCGATGATGGCAGCCGCTCGCGCTGCGCGACGGCCGCTCTAGACTCGCCCTGTGGACTCCGAGCTGTTCGAGCATCACCTGAGCTCGCCGCGGGGCCGGGGGAAGGTGCCGGGGGACGGTGCGAGCGGCGTTGCCGGCACGAGAGCGTGTGGTGACGTCATCCGGTTCGGGCTCACGCTCTCGGCCGATGGGACGCACGTCGCCGACGCCGGCTGGGACGCGGACGCGTGCGGCGCGACGGTCGTCGCGGCGAGCGCGGTGGTCGAGCGGATCGTCGGCGCCCCGCTGCTCGACGTCGCGCGGATCGGCGCGCATCAGGTTGCGGACGAGGTCGGCGGTCTGTCGCCCGGGAAGTTCCATGCGGCGGAGCTGGTCGCGGACGCGCTCGCCCGGGCGCTCGGCACGGCGGCGTACGAGGGTGCGCGGCTGGCCGCTGAGGAGCGCACGCTCGTCGCGATGTCGGGCGGCGTCGACAGTGCGGTCGCGGCGCTGCTGTGCGCGCAGGAAGACGGCGATGTCGTCGCCGTCACGCTTGAGCTGTGGGCCGACGAGGCCAACGACGCCGAGCGCTCGTGCTGCTCGGCCTCCGCCGTGCGCCTTGCGCGCGGGCTCGCGCACCGGATGGAGTTGCCGCACTTCACGCTCGACCTGCGCGAGCAGTTCCGCGCAGGCGTCGTCGAGCCGTTCCTGGCCGACTGGGGCGCGGGCCTCACGCCCAACCCATGCATCCGCTGCAACGGCAACGTGCGGCTCGACGCGATGCTGGAGCTGTCCGACCGCCTCGGCGCAAACGCGCTCGCGACCGGGCACTACGCGCGCGTGGTGGAGGCCGACCATCCCGACGGCCCACTGCTCGCAGCTGCCGCCGACGCCTGGAAGGACCAGACCTACATGCTCGCGGCACTCCAGCCCGACTCGCTGGCCCGCATGCGCTTTCCGCTTGGCGGCATCACGAAGCCGGAGGCGCGCAGGCTTGCCGCCGAGGCCGAGCTGCCGGTGGCGTCGAAGGCCGACTCACAGGACCTTTGCTTCCTGGCTGGTACCAGCCGCGCGGCGTTCCTCGCCAAGCACGGCGGGATCCGTGAGCGGCCGGGGGAGATCGTCGACCGTGCGGGCCGCGTGATCGGCCGCCACCGCGGCCACCACGGCTTCACCGTCGGGCAGCGCAGAGGGCTCGGCGTCGCGACGAACGAACCGCTCTACGTGCTCGGCACGGACGCGCGCCGAAACCTCGTGATCGCCGGCACGAGGGACGAGCTGGCGACATCCCGGGTCACGGTGCGCGGCGCACGCCTCTACCGCGACGGTGCTCGCGTGGACCGCGTGAAGCTGCGCTACCGCACGACGCCGTGTCCGGCGCGGCTGCTCGGCGCCGACGCACTCGCCGCGGGCATGCACCGCTCACTGGAGATCGAGCTGGGGGAGCCGGTCGACGGCGCGGCGCCGGGTCAGATGGCGTGCCTGATGGACGGCGAGACGATCGTCGGCTGGGGGACGATCGCGGCGCCCGACGTCAGCTCTGCGCCGCCAGTTCCTGTCCCAGCGCCATCGTCTGCACGAGCAGTCGCGCCCGCACCGGCGGCTTGACCTCGGCCGGGCCGCCGTCGAGATTGCGGTACATCGTCGCGACGCTCACGACGATCCGCTCCGGCCCCTCCCAGGCGGCCCAGCGGCGATGCTCGTCGGAGCGCACGAGCAGCTGCGCTGCCTCGCTCGCGGAGCGCCCGGCGGCGCGCTGCTCGCGCACGCCGTCGCTCAGCCAGCGCCAGTAGGCGGCCAGCTCCTCGATCTCCGCGCGGCCGCACGGCGGTCCATGGCCCGGGACGTAAACGCCTGCGTCGAGCGACAGCAGCGTGTCGAGCGCGGCCAGCCACGTCTCGACGGGGCCGTGCCACATGATTGGCATCACGCCGATGAAGAGGATGTCGGCGGCGAACACGACGCCGACGTCGGGCACGTGCACGATCGCATCGGCGGCGGTGTGCGTCGGGCCGACGTCGATCACATGCGCCCGCCGGCCGCCGACGTCGAGCGCGGCGCCGTCCTCGATCGTGCGGTCCGCATGTCGCAGCCGCACGCCGCGCCACTGGAACGGCGCGACCTGGGCGTGCCCGCGTCGCGCGACGGCGCCGACGCGGCCGGGCACACGGCTCAGCACGGAGGCGGCCGCTGTCATCCCGTTCAGCACGCGCGGCGGCGCCTCGCCGCGCATCGCGCGATCGCAGGCGGGCAGCGCGACGATCTCCACGTCCGGCGGCAGCGCGGCGTTTCCCCACCAGTGGTCGCCATCGGGATGGGTGATGAACGCCTGGCGCAGCGGCGCGTCCGCGAGCACCGGCGTCATCGCATCGAGCATCCGGCGCGTCAGCCGCTCGTCCCACAGCGTGTCGACGAGCAGCGAAGCGCCGTTGCCCACCACGAGGCCCGCGTTCGACTCGCCCAGCCCGCCATTTGGCTGCAGCCACGCCCATGTGCGCGGTGCGACCTCGCGCAGCCCGCCGGGGAAGCGCGCCGGGGCACCCGCCAATGTCGCAATCGTCGCCATGTCGCGGCGACGACGCTAGCGATCTCCCATCTACACTGCGCAGACTCAATGGCCCTGACCTCGGACCAGATTCGCGAGACGTTCCTGTCGTTCTACGAGCAGCGCAAGCACCTGCGCCGCCCGTCGGCGTCGCTCGTGCCCGCGACGTTCGACGCCTCCGTGCTGCTCACGACGGCGGGCATGCACCCGCTCAAGCCCTACTTCTTGGGGCACGAGCAGCCGCCGAGCCAGCGCATGACGAGCTGCCAGAAGTGCTTCCGCACGACCGACATCGACAACGTCGGCAACACGCACCGCCACCTGACGATGTTCGAGATGCTCGGCAACTTCTCGATCGGCGACTACTTCAAGCAGGGCGCGATCGAGTTCGCCTGGGAGCTCTCCACGCAGGGCTTCGGCTTCAAGCCCGAGGACATCTGGGTGACCGTCTTCGGCGGCGATGAGGAGCTGGGGCTGGGCGCCGACGACGAGGCGATCGAGCTGTGGAAGGCGATCGGCGTGCCGCGCGAGCGGATCGTCGAGTGCCCGCGCTCGGAGAACTTCTGGCAGGCCGGCCCGACCGGTCCGTGCGGGCCGTGCAGCGAGCTGTACCTCGACCGCGGCCTCGCGTTCGGCAAGGAGGACGACCTCCCCGGCGGCGAGAACGAGCGCTTCCTCGAGTTCTGGAACCTCGTCTTCATGCAGTTCGACCAGGACCCGGTCAACACGCTCACGCCGCTGCCGGCGTCGAACATCGACACGGGCCTCGGGCTCAACCGCCTCGCCGCGATCTTGCAGGGCAAGGAGTCGGTCTTCGAGACGGACCAGTTCCAGCCGCTGATCGAGCTGGGCGAACAGCTCGGCGGCGTGAAGTACGGCGAGGACGTCGCCACGACCCGTTCGCTGCGGATCCTCGCCGACCACGCGCGCGCGATGACGTTCCTCGTGGCCGACGGCGTCGTGCCGTCAAACGAGGACCGTGGCTACATCCTGCGCCGCGTCATGCGCCGCGCGATCCAGCACGGCCGCTCGCTTGGCTTCGAGCCCGGCTTCCTGCCGCGCTTCGCGACCGTGGTGGAGCAGACGATGGGCAGCGCCTACCCGGAGCTGGCCGAGCACCGCGACGCGATCCAGAAGTGGCTCGCGGCCGAGGAGGAGTCGTTCGGCAGAACGCTGGAGCAGGGCACGAAGCTGCTCGATGACCTGATCGCCCAGTCGAAGGAGCAGGGCGAGGAGGGCCTCGGCGCGGCCGACGTCTTCCAGCTCCATGACACCTTCGGGTTCCCGGTCGACCTGACCCGCGAGATCGCTGCCGAGCACGATCTCGGCGTCGACGAGCCGGGCTTCGAGCGCCTGATGGAGGAGCAGCGCGCGCGGGCGCGCGCGGGCGGCCGCGGGGCGGCGGGTGCCGACGTGCTGCGCGCACGTGCACAAGAGCTGGTCGGCGCGACCGACTTCGCAAGCGCGTTCACCGGCTACGAGACGACCGAGCAGGCGACCTCTGTCGGCGCCGTCGAGCGCGAGGACGGCCGCCTGCTCGTGAAGCTCGTCGAGTCGCCCTTCTACGCGGCCGGCGGCGGGCAGGTGTCGGACAGTGGCTTCGTCGAGTGCGCCGACGGCGACTGCCGCGCGCGTGTCGAGCAGGTCTTCCGCCTCTCCGGCGGCGAGGACCAGGTGCTCGTGCTCGCGCCCGAGGTCGGCGAGTTGAAGCCGGGCGAGGCGGTGCGGGCGGTCGTCGACCACCAGGCGCGCCACGCGACGCAGTGCAACCACACCGCGACGCACTTGCTGCACGCAGCGCTGCGCTCGCGGCTCGGCACGCATGTGCGCCAGGCCGGCTCCGCCGTGCAGCCGGACAAGCTGCGCTTCGACTTCACGCACGGCAAGGCGCTGAGCGCCGAGGAGCTGCGCGGGGTGGAGGACGACGTCAACCGCTGGATCCTCGAGAACCACTCGGTGCGAGCCCTGACGACGACGCTCGACGAGGCCAAGTCCCGCGGCGCGATGGCGCTGTTCGGCGAGAAGTACGGCGACGTCGTGCGAATGGTCGAGGTCGGCGACGGGTCGTTCTCGCGGGAGCTGTGCGGCGGGACGCATGTCCGCTCGACAGCGGAGATCGGGCTGTTCCGGATCGGGTCGGAGACCTCGTCGGCGGCGAACGTGCGCCGGATCGAGGCGCTGACGGGGCCGGCGGCGGTGCACCTGGCCCGCACCCACGACGACGCGCTGCGTGAGGCGGCCACCGCGTTGCGGGCGACGCCCGAGCAGGTGCCGCATGCCGTCTCGACGTTGCAGGCGCGCGTGAAGGAGCTGGAAAAAGTGGCATCGAGGGGGGGAGGGACCAACGGCTCCGTCGACTTCGACGCGCTGCTCGCCTCCGCCACCGACGTCGATGGCGCCTCGCTCCTCGCTGCCGTCGTAGACGTCTCAGACCCCAAGGTGCTCCCCGACCTCGCCGACCGCGCCAAGGCCAAGCTGGGCGACAGCGCGATCGTGCTCGGCGCCGTCGCCGACGGCAAGGTCCACCTTGTGGCGGCCGTCGCGCCCGCGCTCGTCGAGCGCGGCGTGAAGGCGGGCTCGATTGTCAGAGTCGCCGCGGAAGTGACGGGCGGTGGCGGAGGCGGCCGCGACACGATGGCCCGTGCCGGCGGCCGTGACCCCGACAAGCTGCCCGAGGCGATCGCCGCCGCGCGCGCGGCGATCGAGGCAGCCCTCGCGGGTTGATGCGCGTGCTGGCGTTGGACTACGGGTCGGCCCGTTGCGGCGTGGCCGTGAGCGATCCGACCGGCACGCTTGCGACGCCCGCCGCGGCCGTCGAACGACCGGCTACGAGAAAGGGCTTCGCGATGCTCGTGGCGCTCGTCCGCGAGCGCGAGGTCGGTCGTGTCGTGGTCGGGCTGCCGCTCGGCCTGTCCGGCAAGGACACTCCGCAGACGCGCGAGGCTCGGGCGTTCGCGGCGCGCCTGGACGCCGCGCTCGACGTCCCCGTCGACCTCTACGACGAGCGCTTCACGACGCGGATCGCCGAACAGACCGGCGGTCGGACGTCCGAGGATTCGCGCGCCGCCGCAGTGCTGCTCGACGATTGGCTCGCGCGTCACGGGGAAGAGGTCCGCTCGTGAGCCGCACGCCCGAAGAGCGCGAGGCCGCCCGGCTGGAGCGCGAGCGCAAGCGTGCCGCGCGCGAGGGGCGGCCGCTGCCGCCGGAGCCCGCGCCTCCCGCGCAACCCGAGGACCGCGAATCCGACCCGGTGGGGGCGGGTCAAACTCGCGCTCCTCAGCCCGAGCCGGCTCACGACTCGCAGCCGACACAGATGTTCGACGTGACGACGCAGTGGACCGACGAGCACGTGGCCGTCGCGGAGCCCCAAGTCCCCGAGCCCGAGCCGGCGGTCGAGCCCGAAGCCGCACCGGCGGCCGAGCCGGCTACCGTCGTCCCACCGCCGACGCCCGTGCCCGACGAGGTCCCGCTTGGCACGCGCCGTGTGGCGCGCCGCGAGCAGGCGGCTGCCGCGAGCCCTACGCGCGGCCGCGGCGCCAAGCCACCCGCACCGCCGCACAGCGGCGCCCCCGGCCGCCCCTCTCGCCAAGGCGGCGCGCGCTGGGGCCGGCGCATCGGGGCGCTGGCGGCGATTGCGCTCGTCGTCCTCGCCGGCTGGTTCCTGTGGTCGATCTACCAGCCGGGCGCCGGCGACGGGAGCGGCCGCGTCGTCGTCAAGGTCCCGAGCGGCGCAAGCGTCGGCGAGATCGGCGACCTGCTCTCCAGCAGAGGCGTGATCGACTCGTCGTTCTTCTTTCGCTTGCGGGCAAAGCTGTCCGGCAGCAGCGCTGACCTGAAGTCCGGCACGTTCACGCTCAGAAACGACATGAGTTACGGCACCGCCCTCGAAGCGCTCTCTAAAAACCCGCCGCCGCCGCCCGTCATTCGCATCACGATCCCGGAGGGCAAGAGCCGCCGCGAGACCGCTCCGCTCGCGCGGCAGGCCGGCCTGCGCGGGGATTACCTCAAGGCGTCCCGCGCGTCCAGAGAGCTCGACCCCCGCCGTTACGGCGCGCCGAAGGGGACGACGTTGGAGGGCTTCCTGTTCCCGGCGACCTACGAGCTGAGAAGGGGCGCGACAGCGAGGCAGCTCGTCAACCAGCAGGTGCTCGCGTTCCAGCAGAACATCGCGAAGGTCAACCTGAGATACGCGCGAAGCAAGAACCTGACCGTCTTTGACGTGCTCACGATCGCTGCGATGGTCGAGCGCGAGGTGGCTGTTGCGAGAGAGCGCCCGCTCGTGGCGGCGGTCATCTACAACCGCCTCAAGGACGGGATGAACCTCGGCATTGACGCGACGCTGCGCTTCGAGCTGAACGACTGGACCCATCCGCTCAAGCAGTCGCAGCTGACGGCCGCCACGCCGTACAACACGCGCCTGAACCCGGGACTGCCGCCCGGCCCGATCGGCAACCCGGGGCTCGCCTCGATCGAGGCGGCTGCGCATCCGGCGAAGGTCCCGTACCTGTTCTACGTCGTGAAGCCGGGGACGTGCGGACAGCATGCGTTCTCCTCGACCGACGCGCAGTTCGAGCAGGACGTCCAGCGCTACAACGACGCGCGCAACGCGGCCGGCGGCAAGTCGCCGACGACGTGCTGAACGAGGCGGACTGAGGTGCCGATCTGCGGCGTGCTCGGTTGGCCGGTGCGCCACAGCCGCTCGCCCGCGATGCACGAGGCCGGCTACACCGCCCTCGGCCTGAGCGACTGGCGCTACCAGTTGCTGCCGGTCCCGCCCGAGCTGTTCGAGGAGACGGTCCGGGCGCTGCCTGGCACCGGGTTCGTGGGCGCCAATGTGACGATCCCGCACAAGGAGGCGGCGCTGGCGCTCGCCGACGAGGCGACCGACTCCGCCCGCGCCATCGGTGCCGCCAACACGCTCACGTTCCTCTCGGGCGGCCGGATCCACGCCGACAACACCGACGCGCCTGGCTTGATTGATGCGCTCCCGTCTGACCCGGCCGGCACGACCGCCGTCGTGCTCGGCGCCGGCGGCAGCGCGCGGGCCGTGGTGTGGGCACTGCTCCAGGCGGGCGCGGACGTGCAGGTCTGGAATCGGACCCGCGAGCGGGCCGAGCGCCTGTGCGCCGAGATCGGCGGTCGCGTCGTGGATGCGCCGCCGGAGCAGGCAGATCTGCTGGTGAACACAACCTCCGTCGGCCTGCAATGGGGTGAAGACCCGTTCAAGGCGCTTCCCCTCACCGCCGATGTTCTCCGTGGATATCCATGCCTTGTCGACCTCGTATACGGAAGTGGGCCCACGGCCCTGTCCAGCGCTGCCCAGGCAGCCGGTGCAACGGTGGTGGACGGCCTTGAGATCCTGGTTCGACAAGGAGCACGAAGCTTCAAACGCTGGACAGGGCACGCCGCCCCCCTCGACGTCCTCCGCACCGCCGCCCGCGGGGAGCCCGCCGCAACGGCCTGAGCCCCCGGCCGTGCCCGCGCCCGCCGAGGAGCGGCAACCCGACCCCGCCTATCCGGGGCAGACTGCTGCTCCTCCAGGCGGCGCTCCCGTCTTCGACCCGTTCGCCCGCTCGGCCGACGCCGAGCTCCCGCCGGAGTGGTCGGCGATGCGCTCCGCAGAGGCGGCGCCGCCGGAAGAGCCCACCCCGGTCGCGGCACCCCCCTCGGTGCCGCCGTCCCCGGCGCCTGAGGCGCCGCGTGCCATGGAGCCGCCGCCTCCGCCGGCGCCCAAGCCGCCCGCACCCAAGCCGGCGGCCGGCACCCCACACCTCCGCGCCATCGGCCCCGACGACACCGCCGGCGCTCTCGCCAAGGCCCCCCAGCACCACGAGGAGTGGAACGGCGTCACGCCCCCGTCCCGCCGCGGCGGCTCTGGGCGCTTCCTCACGGACGTGCTCGTCGACCTCGGCTTCGTCGACCAGGCCCGCGTCGAGGCAGCCGTCGAGGCCGCGAGGAGCACGGGCAAGGCGCCCGAAAAGGTCCTGCTGGAGCAGAGCGCCATCACCGAGGACCAGCTCGCTCGCGCGATCGGCGAGCGCTACGGGCTCGACCATCTCGACCTGAACGCCTTTTCGGTCGACATGGCCGCTGCGAACCTGATCGACTCCGCCGCCGCTAAGCGCTACGAGGCGGTTCCAGTTGCCTTCACGGACGACAAGCGCAGCCTGGTCGTCGCGATGGCCGACCCGGCGAACGTGCTCGCAGTCGACGACATCGCGATGCTGACGCGTCTCGACGTGAGGCCGTCGGTCGCCAGCCGCGAGGACATCGCGACGCTCGTCGCGCGGCTCGACCGTTTCGGCGACTCGGTCCGCGAGGCGGTCGACGAAGACGAGGAGGACGGCGACGGCGAGGTCGTCGAGCTGCACGAGTCGGCCGACGACGCGCCGATCGTCAAGCTCGTCAACTCGATCATTGCCCAGGCGGCCGAGCGCAGCGCCTCCGACATCCACTTCGAGCCGGACGGGCGCGAGCTGCGCGTGCGCTTCCGCATCGACGGCGTGCTGAGCGTCTCGACGACGATCCCGTCGCGGATGGTCGCGGGGGTGCTCTCGCGCACGAAGATCATGGCCGAGCTCGACATCGCCGAGAAGCGCGTCCCACAGGACGGGCGCGTGAGCCTCACGATCGACGGCCGCCACGTCGACATCCGCGTCGTGACGCTGCCGAGCGTCCACGGCGAGTCGATCGTGATGCGCATCCTCGACAAGAGCAACGTGCAGATCGACCTCGACAAGCTCGGCATGCAGGCGGCCGAGCGCGACCGCTTCAGACGGGCCTTCTCGCAGTCCTACGGAGCTGTGCTCGCGACCGGCCCAACGGGATCCGGCAAGTCGACGACGCTCTACGCCGCACTGCAGCAGCTCAACACGACAGAGAAAAACATCATCACGATCGAGGACCCGGTCGAGTACCAGCTCGAAGGGATCACGCAGGTGCAAGTCAACCCGCGCGCCGGCCTCACGTTCGCAAACGGCCTGCGCTCGATGATGCGCGCCGACCCCGACATCATCATGGTCGGCGAGATCCGCGACGGCGAGACGGCGCAGATCGCGATCGAGTCCGCGCTGACCGGCCACCTCGTCCTCTCGACGCTGCACACGAACGACGCGCCGACGGCGATCACGCGCCTGATCGAGATGGGGATCGAGCCGTTTCTCGTCGCCTCCGCAATCGACTGCGTCGTCGCGCAGCGGCTCGCGCGCACGCTCTGCTCGACGTGCAAGAAGCGCACGATCGTGCCGGCGCAGGTGCTGCGCGAGAGCGGCTTCAACGTCACGCTCGACGTCGAGTGCTATGAGCCGGTGGGATGCGGCCGCTGCAACGGGATGGGGTACAAGGGTCGGCTCGGTCTCTACGAGGTGATGACGATGACCGAGGAGATCCGCTCACTCGTGCTGCAGCGCGCCCCCGCCGACCAGATTGCCGCCGTCGCGATGCGCGAGGGGATGCACCGCCTGCGCGACGACGGCTTCGAGAAGGTCAAGGCTGGCCTCACCTCGCTGGCCGAGGTTGCGCGCGTCACAGGGACGATGTAGCCGGTCGTACCGCTTCCCCGTCTGTAAGCACGCAGACACGCAAAGGACGCAAGCTTGCGAACATCGCGCAAGTGACTATAATTGCGTCTATGCAAACGTCGAAGACCGTCACGGCCGGCCAGCTCGCCGAGGACCTGCAGCGCTTTTTCCACCGCGCGATGAAGGGCGACCAGGGCGAGCTGCTGGCGCTCGTCGCCGAGCTCGACCTGACGATGCCGCAGATTCGTGGGCTGTTCGTGCTCGATAACTCCGAGCACACGCTCGCGCTCACCGAGCTCGCGCCTCAGATGGGTCTCTCGGTCGCCGCTGCGGGTCGCGCGGTCGACGGGATGGTGCGCGGCGGCTTCATCTCCCGCACCGAGGACCTGGCCGACCGGCGCATCAAGCGCCTCGCGCTGACGGACGATGGCCGCGCCGCGCTCGCACGCCTCACCGAGGCGCGCCTCACCGGGCTGCGGCGCTTCGCCGACACACTCGGCGACACCGAGCGCGATGGGCTCGCCAAGGCGCTCGAGGCGGTCTTCGCGCAATGGGATTCCGAGCAGGGAGAGGGGGCGTCATGAGCGCGAACGGAAACGGAAACGGACGGACGCCCGCGATCGGAGGGGCGCAGTCGACGTCGTCCGCCTCGGAGCCGCTGGACCGCGCGCTGATCGCGATCTCGGTCGTCGTCGTGCTCGGCACGATCATGTCGATCCTCGACACGACGATCGTCAACATCGCGATCAACCACCTGTCGAGCGACTTCGACGCGCCGCTGCCGACGATCCAGTGGGTCTCCACCGGCTACCTGCTCGCGCTCGCCACGGTCATCCCGCTCACCGGCTGGGCAGCTGACCGCTTCGGCACCAAGCGCCTCTACATGACGTCGCTCGTGCTGTTCCTCGCCGGCTCGGCGCTGTCTGGCATGGCGTGGTCGGCGCATTCGCTGATCGCCTTCCGCGTCCTGCAGGGGCTCGGCGGCGGCATGATCATGCCGGCCGGCATGACGATCCTCACGCAGGCGGCTGGGCCGCAGCGCGTGGGGCGCGTGATGAGCGTCGTCGGCGCGCCGATGCTGCTCGGCCCCATTCTCGGGCCGGTGCTCGGCGGCTGGCTCGTGGACGACGTCTCGTGGCGCTGGATCTTCTACGTGAACATCCCGATCGGCATCGTCGCGCTCGTGCTCGCCCAGCGGATCCTCAAGCCCGACAAGCCGCAGCCGCGCCACAGACTCGACCTGGCCGGCCTGCTGATGCTGTCGCCCGGCCTCGCGCTGCTCGTCTACGGCTTGGCCGAGACCGGCTCGCACGGCGGCTTCGACGGGCCGAAGTCGATCGTGCCGACGATCGCCGGAATCGCGTTGATCGCCGCGTTTGTGCGGCACGCGCTGCGCGCCGACGAGCCGCTGATCGACGTGCGGCTGTTCTCGCGCCGTGTCCCAGCCGTCTCCGGCATCACGATGTCGCTGTTCGCGGCCGCCTTCTTCGGCGCGATGCTGCTGCTGCCGCTCTACTACCAGGTGGCGCGCGGTCAGTCGGCGCTCGACGCGGGCCTGCTGATGATCCCGCAGGGGGTCGGAGCGGCCCTGATGATGCCGATTGGCGGTCGCGTCGTGGATCGCACCGGCGCAGCGCGCGTGGTGCTGCCCGGCCTCGTGCTCGTGCTGATCGGCTTCGGCGTCTTCACGCAGGTCGGCGCGGACACGTCGTTCGTGCTGCTGGGCGCGGCGTCCTTCGTCAGCGGCATGGGCATCGGCCTCGCGATGATGCCGACGATGGCCGCGGCCTACCAGACGCTCGGCCACGCGGAGGTCTCGCGTGCGACGACTGCGTTCAACATCGTCCAGCGCGGCTTCGGCGCACTCGGCGTGGCGCTGATGTCGGTGATCCTCGCCAACCAGCTGGCCGACCGCCTCCCCGGCGCCGCCGACGCGGGGCAGGGGCTCGCGGCCGCGCAGTCGATCCCGCCGGCGGCCCGCGCGCAGATGGCGCCGCTCGTTGCGGACGCGTTCGGCCACACCTACATGTGGGCGTTCGTGCTGATCGTCATCGCGGTCATCCCCGCGTCGTTCCTCCCCCGCAGCAAGCCGGCGATGCCGCAGCCGGTGGAGGAGCGCGCTGAGGAGGCCGTGGCTGTGGCGATCGAGGCGTGACCTCGGTGCTAAACTAACAAAATGGACAGTAGTGGGGTCGTGTCCGCCGCAGAGGCAGGACGGCGACTCGGAACGACAATCCCGCGCGTGAAGCGCACCATCGAGCGGCTCGACCTGCCCGTCGAGCGTGGGCGGGGCGGTCGTGTCGCGATCGGTCCCCAAGCATTTGAGCGCCTGCGTGCCGAGCTCGGCACGGCGGGGCCGCTCGACGGCCTGACACGTGTCCAGACCGCAGTCCTTGCAGCCCTCGATCGTGCGCCGTTCGGACTGGTCTCCGGACGTGCGGTCGCCGCGCGGGCTGGCGTGGCGCCGACCTCGGCGACCGGTGCGATCGAGCAGCTCGTGGCCGCCGGGCTGATCGAGCGCACCTCCGTACAGGTCGCCGCCGGCCGCGCACGCCGGGTCGACCTGCTCAAGGCGCGGCGGTCGAGTCCCAGATGGCGCAAGCTGGCGCCGGCGCTCGGTCGCGTCGATCTTCCGCAGCGCGATCGCCGCACCGACAACACCGTCCCTCCGCGGCTGCTCCACCTGTTCTGGAACGTCGCTCCGGAGCAGCTTGACGTGCGCGCAGCCGGCGGGTCTATCGCGCGCCGACTGCTCCAGACCGGGGACCCGGAGGGCCTCGCGTGGGGAGCGCGCGCCCTCAGCGCCGCCGACTGGGAGCACGGCGCCGCGGCGCGCGGGCTGGATCCACGCACGCGTCGTCTCGCGGACAACCTCGCGGCTGCCGCCCAAACGCCCGCGCGATGAGGCTGCCCGACTCACTGCGCGCGGTGCTGCCGCCGGAGACGGCGCGGGCGTGGAGCGAGCTCGCGCCGCTGCTGCCGTCCGGTGCGTACCTTGCCGGCGGGACGGGCCTCGCTGCGCACATCCACCACCGCGTCAGCCGTGACCTCGACCTCTTCTTCCACGAGGCGATCGATCTCGACGCCTTGCGGGAACAGCTCGCGGCGACTGGGACGTTTGCCCCGACGCGCATCGGCGACGGCGTGCTCGACGGCGTCCTGGCGGGAGCGAAGGTCCAGTTCCTGCACGCACGCGACCAGCGGCGGCTTGCGCCCACGGGTCGCGTCGCCGGCATCCCGATCGCGGCCGTTGAGGACATCCTCGCGATGAAGCTGAAGGTCATTGGCGATCGCGGCGAACTGCGCGACTACTTCGACGTCATGTTGATCGAGCAGCGGCTCGGGCGCACGGCGGAGGAGGGCATCGCCCTGTATCTCGAACGCTTCCAGGTGCCCGCCGAGCACGAGAGCGTGCGTCACATCATCCGCGGGCTCGGCTACCTCGAGGACGTGGACGATGACGAGCTGCTGCCCGTTGAGCGCGGTGAGATCGAGCGCTACTGGCGGCGCCGGCAGCCGCAGATCGTGCGCAACGCGTCGCGCTTCGGCTGAGGTGTGACGTCGCCGGAAGGCGGTCGCTTGCGATCACCGGACGGCGAAGCATCGGGTCCGGGACCGCGCGGCCTGCTAAGGCCGTGGCGGTCCCCTGCCGATACCCCTCGGGATGGACATCGACTTCGCCGAGCTGCTGCTCGAGGTCGTCGACCGCCGCGCGTCCGACCTCCACCTCACCGCCGGTGCACCGCCGATGGTGCGAGTCCGTGGACGCCTGCAGGCCGTCGACGGCTACCCGACGCTGACGCCGACCGACACGCGAGAGATCGTCTACTCGATCCTCTCCAACGACCAGCGCCAGAAGCTGGAGAACAACTGGCAGCTGGACTTCGCCTACCAGATCCCCGGGCGGGCACGGTTTCGCGTCAACGCCTACTTCCAGCGCTCTGCGCTCGGTGCCGCCTTCCGTCTGATCCCGTTCGAGATCGCGCCGCTCGAGTCGCTCGGGCTGCCGCCGGCCGTCGCGGAGATGGCGAACCGGCCGCGCGGTCTGGTGCTCGTGACAGGCCCGACCGGCTCCGGCAAGTCGACGACGCTCGCCTCCCTGATCGACGTCATCAACGAGTCGCGCGAGGAGCACATCATGACGATCGAGGACCCGATCGAGTTCCTCCATCGCCACAAGAAGTGCATCGTCAACCAGCGCGAGATCGGCTCCGACGCGATGACCTTCGGCGACGGGCTGAAGGCAGCACTGCGCCAGGACCCGGACGTGATCCTCGTCGGCGAGATGCGCGACATGGAGACGATCTCGACCGCGATCACTGCGGCGGAGACCGGCCACCTCGTGTTCGCCACGCTGCACACGCAGGACACGCCGCAGACGATCGACCGCATCGTCGACGTCTTCCCGGGCTCGCAGCAGGGCCAGATCCGCACGCAGCTCGCGGTCGGTCTGCAGGGGATCGTCACGCAGCAGCTGCTGCCGACGGCCGACGGCGCCGGGCGCGTCGTGGCCTCCGAGGTGCTCGTGCCGACCGCGGCCGTCCGTAACTTGATCCGCGAGGGCAAGACGCACCAGATCTACTCGGTCCTGCAGACGGGCGGCGCGCAGGGGATGCAGACAATGGACGCCTCGCTTGCGGGCCTCGTGCGGGCGGGCAAGATCACGCGCCAGCTGGCGGAGTCGCGCTCGACGACGCCGGACGAGCTGCGGCGCTTGCTCGGCGGTGGCGGTATGGGCGCTCCGGCTGACGGCGCGTACGTCACCGTCTAGGAGCCGCTGCGATGGCCACGTACGTCTTCCGCGCGATCGACCTCGCCGGCTCGGCCGCGAAGGGTGAAGTCGAGGCGGCCTCCAAGCAGGCAGTCGCGGACCAGCTCAAGTCGCGCGGGCTGGTCGTCGTCGACATCAGCGCCAAGCACGCCTCGAAGGAGATCAACATCGCGCTGTTCGAGCGCGTGAAGGCGGGCGACCTGACGATCCTCACGCGTCAGCTCGCGACAATGGTCGCCTCGGGCATGACGCTGCTGCGCTCGCTCTACGTGCTGGAGGAGCAGACCGAGTCGAGACCGCTCAGAGACGCCGTCGTCGGGGTGCGCAAGGACGTCGAGGCCGGCCTGCTGTTCAGCGCCGCGCTCGCGCGTCATCCGAAGGTCTTCAACCCGCTCTATGTGGCGATGGTCGAGTCGGGCGAGATGGGCGGCCGCCTCGACGAGGCGCTGATCCGCGTCGCCGACCAGCTCGAGAAGGACGACTCGCTGCGACGCCAAGTCAAGTCGGCAATGATGTACCCGAGCGTCATCTTCAGCTTCGCGGGGATTGTGCTGATCGCGATGGTCGCGTTCCTCGTGCCGGTCTTCCAGAAGACATTCGAGGACTTCGGCAGCGAGCTGCCGGCGATCACGAAGGTCACGGTCGGCCTCTCCGACCTCGTGACGGGAAAGTCGTACCTGCTGATCGGGGGCACCGTCGGGATCGTCTTCGCGTTCCGTCAGTGGAAGAAGTCGTCGTGGGGGCGGCCGCAGTGGGACACGATCCGACTGAGATTCCCCTTCAGAATCGGCCCGGTCGTGCAGAGAATCGCCTTGGCCCGCTGGTCGCGCACGCTGTCGTCGCTGATCGCCTCCGGCGTGCCGATCCTGCAGGCGATCGAGATCACCGGCAAGACGGCCGGCAACGCCGTGGTCGAGAGAGCGATGGCCGAGGTGATGGCGTCGGTGAAGGCCGGCGGCACGATCGCCGCGCCGCTGCGCGAGGCGCCCGTCTTCCCGGCGATGGTCTGCCAGATGGTCGGCGTCGGCGAGGAGACCGGCGCACTCGACACGATGCTCGCGAAGATCGCCGACTTCTACGAGGACGAGGTCGCCGCCGCGATCAAGGGCCTCACCTCGCTGCTCGAGCCACTGATGATCATCGTCGTCGGCGCGATCGTCGGCTTCATCGTGATCTCGATGTACATGCCGCTGTTCAAGGTGTACGACGCGATTAGATAGAGGCGCCGGCTTCGGTCGGGGGCCGGGGCTACTCGACGGGCTAGGCTGCAGATGTGGCGCGTGCGTGCATCTTCTGCGATCGAACGCCGTTGACGAAGGAGCATCTCTGGCCGGACTGGCTCCGACGGTACGTCAACGACAGCACGAAGTGGAACTGGCGTCTTGTAGACGACGTCGACGGGGAGATCTCGCAGGAACTCGATTTCACAAGACGTGCGTACGAGCAGCAGGTGCGAGCAGTCTGCGCCGACTGCAACGGCGGTTGGATGTCAGAGATCGAGGCAGCAGCTAAGCCGATCTTGATCTCGTTGCTCGAAGAGACGTCCTGCAGCCTGAAGCTCGAGGCGCAGGAAACGCTGGCGACGTGGGCGCTGTTGAAGGCGATCATGTTCGACGAGCTGCATCGGAGAGAGCGCGTCGTTCTCGCCGAGCACCGCGCATACCTGTATGAGCGCAGGGCCGTGCCATCGGTAGGCGCGTGGGCTTGGTTGGCGGCGTACGACGCCGAGCAGATCGGGCATTACGCCTACCAAGGCCTCTTGCTGATGGAGTCGGGCGATACGGCTCCGGTAGACCCCACGGCGTACGCCGTGACGCTCTCGGCCGGCTCGGTTGTGCTGCAGGTGGCCGGCACGAGCCTCGCGAGCCTCTCGCTCGGCGAGAGCCTGGATCCCTATGCGGGCGTCGTCAGGATCTGGCCTGCGTCGGCTCCGGTCGAGCACAGGCCGCATTCGCCGATGACGACCGAGACGCTTCTCGCGTTCAGCACGGCCGTCTACGACGAACTGCGCACCAGAAGCTGGCCACCGGCTAAGCCAGCTCTGTAGCACGGCGGCAGGCACAGCTCGCATCGCCGCATCTGACTTCTAGACATGCCACAATCTCTGCTGTGGCTAGACTTACACGTCGCAGACTGCTGGCCGGATCGGCTGTCGTCGCTGGCACGCTGCCGATCCTCCACAGCACGATCCCGCACTCGCATCCGTGGGAGCACGAGGCGCAGGCGTCCGAGGGCGGCGGACATGGGGGCCACGCCGCTGACACGCTCCACGACGGCCACGCCTCCTTCGCTGACGGCAAGACCGTCGACCACATGGGCAACGGCTTCGACCCGCACGAGCTGCTGCGCGACTTCGACTGGGGCAGAACGCATCGCACCGCCAGCGGGCGGGTCGTGCGCGAGTGGACGCTGACTGCGCTCGACAAGGAGATCGAGGTCGCGCCGGGGGTGAGCTTCGCCGCCTGGACGTACAACGGCCGCATCCCCGGGCCGACGCTGCGCTGCCGCGAGGGCGAGCGGCTGCGGATCACGTTCCACAATGGCTCGACCCACCCGCACACGATCCACTTCCACGGGATCCACCCGGCCGAGATGGACGGCGTTCCCGGCATCGGCGCCGGGCAGATCGAGCCGGGCGGCCACACCGTCTACGAGTTCGACGCGCTGCCCGCCGGCCTGCATCTCTACCACTGCCACGTCCGCCCGCTCGCCGAGCACATCGCGAAGGGGCTCTACGGGGCGTTCATCGTCGATCCGAGAGAAGGCCGCCCGGAGGCCGACGAGCTCGTAATGGTGATGAACGGGTTCGATACGAACTTCGACCGCGCGAACGAGTTGTACGCGGCCAACACGATCCCGTTCGCCTACATGCACACGCCGATCGCCGTGCAGCGCGACGCGCCACTGCGCGTCTACCTCGTCAACGTGCTCGAGTACGACCTGATCAACTCGTTCCACCTGCACGGGAACCTGTTCGACTACTACCCGACGGGGACGGGCGCGCGACCGAGCGAGCTGACCGACACGGTGATGCTGTGCCAGGGTCAGCGCGGGATCCTCGAGTGGCGTTTTCCGCACGCCGGCAGATACATGTTCCACGCGCACCAGTCCGAGTTCACCGAGCTCGGCTGGCAGGGCTTCTTCGAGGTCTCCGGATGAGCGTGACGCAGACGCCCGCGCCGCCCCGCTCCGGCACGCCCACCTGGCTGCTCGGCCTCGGGCCGCTGCTGCTGATCCTCGCTGCGATCGGCGCGTTCGCGGCGCTCGGCGGGCCCGGCCTCGGCGAGCGGCGCGGCCCGCCGGCGGAGGAGCTGGTCGTCGAGAGAACCGTGCTGAAGCCCGGCACGATCGCGCTGACCGTCCGCAACGACGGCCCCGACGCGGTCACGATCGCGCAGGCGCAGGTAAACGACGCATTCGTCCAGTTCACCGGTCCGGATGGGCCGATCGGCCGTCTGAAGAGCGCGGTCGTCACCGTGCGCCAGCCGTGGATCGAGGGCGAGGCTTACGAGGTTGTCCTGCTCACCTCCACGGGCGGGACGATCGCCCACGAGATCGCCGTCGCGGTCGAGACGCCCGAGAACGATGCGAGCTTCTTCGGCCTGATGGCGCTGCTCGGCGTCTACGTCGGCGTGATCCCGATCGCGCTCGGGATGCTGTGGCTGCCGTGGCTGCGCAGCGTCCCACCGGCGGCGCTGCGCACGATCATGGCGCTGACGATCGGGCTGCTGACGTTCCTCGCGATCGACGCGACGCTGGAGGGCTTCGAGCTGGCCGGCGAGGGCGCGCAGTCGTTCGGCGGCGCGGCGCTCGTCCCGGTCGGCGCGGTGACCGCGTTCCTGCTGCTGTCCGGCGTGTCGTCCTGGCTGACGCAGCGCCACCGCGCAGCGCAGGCGGCGGGCGCGTCCGGAGCCACGCTCGCGTTGCTCGTCGCGGTCGGGATCGGGCTGCACAACCTCGGGGAGGGCGTCGCGATCGGCGCCGCGTACGCGGGCGGCGCGCTCGCGCTCGGGGCGTTTCTCGTCGTCGGCTTCGCGATCCACAACACGACGGAGGGGCTCGCGGTCGTCGCACCGGTCGCGCACCTGCGCCCGTCGCTGCGCAGGCTTGCACTGCTCGGCGTGATCGCGGGTGCCCCGGCCGTGCTCGGCGCGTGGATCGGCGCGGCGGCCTTCAACGCGAGCCTCGCGGCGTTCCTGTTCGGCTTCGGAGCGGGCGCGATCGCACAGGTCATCGTGCAGCTGGCGCCGTCGCTGCGGGACGAAGAGGGCCGTATCCTGCACCCGATGGCGGTGACGGGACTGCTCGCTGGAATGGCTCTGATGCTCGCGACTGGGCTCTTGGTGTCGATCTGATGGCCGCCGTGTCGGCACACCGCCCGTCCGAGGCGATCGAGGATTACGCGAAGGCGATCTACGCGCTGCAGCGGCGTCCCGCCGGCGTGGATGGCGTCTCGACGAACGACCTCGCCGAGCGCCTGCGGGTCACGCCGGCGTCTGTCTCGGCGATGCTGAAGAAGCTCGCCGAGCGCGGGCTCGTGGTGCACGAGCGCTACAAGGGCGTCGTGCTGACGCCCGAGGGGGAGCGGGTCGCGCTGGAGGTGCTGCGCCACCACCGCTTGCTCGAGCTCTACCTGTCCGAGCACCTCGACGTTCCGTGGGACCGCGTGCATGAGGAGGCCGAGGCGCTCGAGCACGTGATCTCGGAGGACCTCGAGGCGCGCATCGCGGCGAAGCTCGGCAACCCGACGCATGATCCGCACGGCGACCCGATCCCCAGCGCCGACCTCGTGATGGACGAGGGCGATACGACTCGCCTCGCAGAGCTGGAGCCGGGGGCACGCGGGCGCTTCGTGCGCATCTCGGACTCCGACCCCGAGATGCTGCGCTACCTCGACGAGCGCGGGGTGCGGCTGGGGGACTCGCTGGAGGTCGTCGCGCGCCAGCCGTTCGGCGGGCCGCTGACGGTCCGCTTCGGCGATGCAGAGCACGTGCTCGGCGGCGGGCTGGCAGCGGCGATGCGCGTCGAGCTCGACTGATCCGCGACGACGCGCGCTAGACTCGGTCGCAGTTCTTTCCCACGGAGGGAAAGATCACAGACTTGGAGGTCATCCTGCCATGTCCGCATTGGCAACACCCCCCACGACCGGCGACGGGCTGCGCGAGCGCGTGGAGGCACTCGCGCATGAGCTCGACGCGGCGCTGAAGCCCTACGACGAGCCCAGCACACGCGACCTGCGCAACGACGCGGTCTCGCGCAAGCGGCGCGTCAGCCAGCGTGACCAGTGGTTCGAGCGCGTGCGCGGCGAGAGCCTCGCGCTCATGCGCAACCCGGCCTGGCGCGACCACGCGCTCGGCGTCGAGTTGCTGTTGACGCTGGAGGACCTGCGCGCCGAGATCGCGCTCGACCCGGACGCGCTCGACGACAGATGGGACGTCCGCTACGTGATGAAGATCATGCGGGTCGTCGTCGCGGCGATGCTGCGCCAGCTCGACCACGAGGCGATCGACGACCCTGTCGTCGCCGCCAAGCTCGTCGTCGACGAGCTGCGCAACGTCGCGGTGGGGGAGGTCGCACGGCTGCTCGGCGCGACGACGAAGTCGGTGCGGAACTGGCGCGAGGGTCGCGTCGAGCAGATCAAGCGCAATCCGGATCGCATCACGCTGATCGGCCAGCTCGTCTACGAGCTGCGCAGCTCGTGGACGGGGCACGGGATCCTGATGTGGTTCGACGCGCCGCGCGAGCAGTTCGATGACCGGACGGCGCGCGAGCTGATCGACGCCGACGTGGCGGACGCCGCACGGAAGCTGCTGCCGTTCGCGCGGGGCGGGCGTGCCCAGCTGGACGTCTGAGCCCGCCGCGGTCACCGACCGCTGGGTCGCATACCGGCACGTCGCGCAGGGGCTCCCGCCGCTGTGGTACGGCGCGGGCGGTACGACGCTGCGCCAGGAGTCCGGCCGCTGGCACCGCGAGGGCGAGTCGCTCGTGCAGTACCTCGCGCTGTCGAGCGACGGGGCGTGGGCCGAGCTCGTGCGCTACGAGTCGATCCGCACCGAGGCGCGCCGCCGCAGAGCGCACCGCAGCCTCTGGCAGCTGCGCGTGTCGGCGGACCGGATCGCGGATCTGTCCACGTTCGACAAGTGGGAAGCGTGCGGGCTCGACCCGGCGATCGCCGTCGGCGATCACACGGACGCGCAGGCGCTCGCGAGCGAGCTGCGCCGCGCTCGCTACCGCGGAGTGCTTTCGCCGAGCGCTGCACTCGACGTCGGCGGCGCCGTGAACCTCACCCTGTTCGGCGGTCGGATCGAGCATCCGATCGAAGGGCAGCCGCTGCCGGACGAGCCGGTCGGCGGGGCGAACGCGCCGTGGCTGCCCGCGATCCTGCTGACCGACCGCGGCGCGCCGACGCCGTTCGCGATGGAGCGCACGTGCTACCGCAGCGCCCATCACCGCACGCTTGCGGAGTGGCGGGCGGGACAAAGGGGGCGGCGGCGAAGACGCCTTTAACAGATCCAATGCATGCGCTGTAGACCGGCTCTGGATTCAGTCCTAGGGTCCGCGCCATGTCAGAGATCTTGATCGCACAGGGCGATGCGGCGGCGACGTCGCCCACCTACGAAGAGCTGCTCGCCGACATCAAGTCACGCGTGCATCTCGCGCGCACTCGCGCTGTTCACGCGGCGAACGCCGAGCTGATCGGCGCCTACTGGTACATCGGGAAGGAGATCCTGCGGCGGCAGGAGGAGGACGGAGTCCGCCGCGGGCGCGCCGCTCCGAAGATCGTCGAGCGTCTCTCTGCTGATCTTCGCGCTGCCTTCCCAGATATGTCGGGATTCTCGGTCGCGAACCTCAACCGCATGCGTCGCTTCGCGGCGGCCTGGCCGGACGACAGAATGTGGTCACACGCTGTGACCAAATTGCCATGGGGACACATCTGCATCCTGCTGAACAAGCTCGACGACCGCCAGACCCGCGACTGGTACGCCGCTCGCGCCGGCCAGTGGACCCGCACAGTCCTCGAGCATCACATCCACACGCGCCTGCACGAGCGCGAGGGAGCGGTGCTGTCCAACTTCGACGAGACACTGCTTGCCGGGGACGCTGACGGCGAGGCACCGCTGCTCTTGCGCGACCCGCTCGTCGTCGACTTCGTCACGTCCGCCGACGCTCGAAGAGAGCGCTCGCTCGAGAACGCACTCGTCGCCGACATCACGCGCTTCATGCACGCGCTCGGCGACGGCTTCCTCTACGCCGGTCGGCAACGGGCGATCGATCTCGGGGAGGGCGCGACCGTTCGGCTCGACCTGCTCTTCTACCACCACCCGACGGCGCGCTGGGTCGTGATCGACCTCAAGCTCACCGAGTTCAAGCCGGAGTACGCCGGAAAGATGAACCTCTACATCAACGCGGTCGACGAGCTCGTCGCGCGCGAGGGCGACAAGCCAACCGTGGGGTTCATCCTGTGCACCGGACGGCGCGAGACCGAGGCGCGCATGACGCTCCGCGGCATCGCGAACCCGCTGGCGATTGGGCGGTACGTCGTCGGCGCGAAGGGCGTCGAACCGTCGGAGGAGCCGGTCGATGCGACTGGCGGACTGGAGGAGGAGCTGGCGTCGCTCGCGCGCGTCGAGCGGCAGGTGACGCAGTTCGCCGCCCGACGCGCTTCGGAGCTCAAGTCCCGAGGATCGGTTAGCTGACCGTCAGCGTCCCCTTCATGCCCTGATCCTCGTGGCCGTCGACCGGGCAGTAGAACGTGTATCTGCCGGGCTTCAGTCTCACCGTCACGGTCGAGGTGCCGCCGGGCTGCACAGTGGCGCCGTCCTTGTCGACGCCGTTGCCCTCGATCGCGATCGCGTGGGGCAGGGAGTTGTCGCTGCCGTTGTCGAGCGTGATCGTCACGTCGCCGGATCTGGCGGTGAGGGATCTCTGGGAGAAGCCGAGGCCGCTGGTCTCGGTCGCGCTGATGTCGAGCGCGCCACCGCCGCCGGCGCCGCTCGTGCTCGACGAGCCGCTGCTCGAAGAGCTGCTGGACGGTGCGCTTGTGCTGGCGCCGCCGGACGTCGAGCTGTTGTCGTCTGACCCGCCGCCGCACGCGGCGAGGGCGCCGCTGACGAGCAGGAGCGCGGTGGCGAGCGCGCCCCAACGGCGGAGCTGGGAAATCGGTACGGGCATCGGCGCCTCCTGTGGGTCGGGTTCACCTGCGGAGGACACCGCTCGTAGCCGATCCTTCCCCGCGAGGTCGATGCGCCGCGTGTTACGCGCGGCTGCGCCCGAACCGGCGCAGCCGCAGCGCGTTGAGCACGACCGACACGGAGGAGAACGCCATCGCCGCTCCGGCGATCAGCGGGTTGAGCAGACCGGCGGCAGCGAGCGGCAGCGCGGCGACGTTGTAGCCGAACGCCCAACCCAGGTTCTGCTTGATCGTGCGCAGCGTCGCGCGCGAGAGGCGGATGGCGTCGGCGGCCGAGCGCAGGTCGCCGGAGACGAGCGTCAGGTCGGACGCCTCGATCGCGACGTCGGTGCCGGTCCCGATCGCGAGGCCGAGGTCGGCCTGGGCAAGCGCGGGCGCGTCGTTGACGCCGTCGCCGACCATCGCTACGACCCGGCCCTCCGCCTGCAGCCGCCGCACGACGGCGGTCTTGTCGGCCGGCAGCACCTCTGCGATGACGTCGGCCGCGTCGATCCCGACCTCAGCTGCCACTGCGGCGGCGGTTGCCGCGTTGTCACCAGTCAGCAGGACCGGACGCAGGCCGAGCCCACGCAGCGACGCAATCGCTTCTGCTGAGGTGGGCTTGACGGTGTCTGCCACGACGAGCAGCGCGCGCACCGCGCCGTCCCACGCGGCGACGATCGCGGTGCGGCCGGTCTGCTCCGCCTCGTGCCGCGCCGCGTCGAGCGGCGGGGGAATCGTCAACGACCACTCGGCCATCAGCGTCGGGCGGCCCGCGAGCACTGCGCGTCCGTCAACCACGCCCTCGACGCCGAGCCCCTCGCGATTGGTGAACGACTCGACCTGCCACAGCAGGCCCGACTCCTCCCGTGCGGCGCGCGCGATCGCCTGCGCGATCGGGTGCTCGGAGGCGTTCTCCAGCGCGCCGACGAGCCGCAGGGCCTCCGCGCGTGTCACTCCGTCTGCGGTCGCGATGTCGACGAGCGCCATGCGGCCGCTCGTCACGGTGCCCGTCTTGTCGAGCACGATCGTGTCGACCTGGCGCGTGGACTCGAGCACCTCCGGTCCCTTGATCAGCAGCCCGAGCTGCGCGCCGCGGCCGGTGCCGACGAGCAGCGCAGTCGGCGTCGCCAGCCCGAGCGCGCAGGGGCAGGCGATGATCAGCACCGCGACAGCGGCCGTGAACGCAAACGCCGCGCTTTCGCCGCTGCCGAGCCAGAAGCCAAGCGTCGCGACCGACAGGACGATCACGATCGGCACGAAGATCCCGGCGATGCGATCCGCCAGCCGCTGCACCGGCGCCTTGCCCGACTGCGCCGCCGTTACGAGCCGAGCGATCTGTGCGAGCGCGGTATCCGAGCCGATGCGCGTCGCGCGCACGACGAGACGGCCGCCGGCGTTGACGGTCGCGCCCGCGACCGTGTCGCCGACGCGCTTCTCGACGGGCACCGACTCGCCCGTCAGCAGTGACTCGTCGATCGCCGAGGCGCCCTCCTCGACGACACCGTCGGTCGCGATCTTCTCGCCGGGCCGCACGACGAAGCGGTCGCCGGCTTGCAGCTGCTCGACCGGGATGCGGCGCTCGCTCCCATCCGCGTCGAGCAGCGCGACGTCCTTGGCGCCCAGCTCCAGCAGCGCGTGCAGGGCGGCGCCGGCGCGGCGCTTGGCGCGCGCCTCGAAGTAGCGCCCGGCGAGGATGAAGACCGTCACCCCGGAGGCGACCTCGAGGTAGATCTCATCCGTGCCGCCGCCGCGAGCGGGCACCAGCTCGAAGCTCATTCTCATCCCAGGCATGCCGGCATCGCCGAGGAACAGCGCGTAGAGCGACCACAGCCACGCGGCGAGCACGCCGAGCGAGACGAGCGTGTCCATCGTCGCCGCGCCGTGCTTCAGGTTCGCCCACGCGGCCCGGTGAAACGGCCATGCGCCCCACACGACGACGGGCGTCGCGAGCTGCAGGGCGAGCCACTGCCAGTTGTCGAACTGCAGCGGCGGGATCATCGACAGCAGGATCACCGGGATCGCGAGCGCCGCGGAGATCAGCAGCCGCAGGCGCAGGGCGGCCGTCTCGTCAGGCGTCTCCTGCGCCATATGGTCGTGGGCGCCCCCCGCCGGGGACGCGGGCGGGGCCGGGAGCGTTGCGCGGTACCCGGCTGCCTCGACGGCCTCCAGCAGCTGCTCGGGCGCGACCGCCTGCGGGTCGTAGTCGACCGTCGCGCGCTCGAGCGCATAGTTGACGCTCGCGCTCACGCCCTCGAGCTTGTTGAGCTTGCGCTCGATGCGGTTCGCGCACGACGCGCACGTCATGCCGTCGATCGGCAGCTCGACGTGCTCGGCAGGAGGGGGAGCGGCGGCGGTCATGGCGTCACCTCCAGTGTGAACCCCACGGTGCGCACCTGGGCGCCGACGCGGTATTGCAGGAACAGGCGGTAGCGGCCCGCGCTCGGGAAGGTGGTCGCGAAGGCGATGCGGCCGTCCGGTGCGCGGTGCTCGCTCGCGGGATGGTCGTGGGAGCCCTCGTCTGCGTCGCCGTGCTCGCCGCCGGCGAGCGGATGCACGTGCAGGAACGCCAGGTCCCCCTCGCGCAGCGTGACGAGGTGGCCGCCGGCGCCCAGGTACGGCTCCAGCGCGACCGGCCGTGCGTCGCGCTCGACGGCGAAACGAAGCCTTGTCTCCCGCCCGGCGTGCGTCCGCTCGGCATCCAAGCGCACCGTGTCACCGCCGTCGCTCGCGGCCGTGGATGCAGGGGCAGGGAGAGCCAACAGGTCGACGTCGCCGTCGACGCGCAGTTCGCCCGCCAGCGTGCGTGCCTCACCGTCGTGGGCGAAGTCGGCGTAGAGGCGGTAGGAGCCCGGCGCGTCGAGGCGCAGTGGAACGGACCAGGTGCCGTCCGTGTCCATGTGCGGGTGGACGTGCTGGAAGCCGGCGAGGTCACGCCGGACGACGATGGTGTGCATCCGCCGCTCGTGGCCCAGGTCGAAGTCGCGCACGGCGCGGTTGTGAGCGTCGACGATGCGGAAGCGCACCGTGCGCGTGCGTCCGCGCTCCAGCTCCGGGGTCGCGACGACGAGGCGCAGGCCGTCCACGGCCGTCGCAAGCCCGCGCGGCGCGGTACTGGCGGCGTGGTCCGCTCCATGTGCGGCCGGCGTCGACGAGCCCGTTCCCTCGTCATGTCCAGCCATTGCGCTGTCGCGCGTCGCGGGTGGGTCCGCGGTGGGCTCGGGCCCCCAAGCGGCGCCGGCGGCCACGGCGATGCCGAATGCTGCGGCAAGTGCGATCAGGAAGGCGGCGACCTTCATGGCGCGACCTCGTACCCGGCCTCGGCGACAGCAGCGCGCACCGCCTCGTCGTCGAGTCCCGCGGCCGTCACAGCGAGCCGCCCGCTGGCGAGGTCGACCTCGACCTCAGCAACGCCCGGGAGTATCCCGACCTCCTCGCGCACCGAAGCGACGCAGTGCGCGCAGGTCATGCCGGTGACGGTGTAGGTGCGGGTCTGGGCGCTCATGCGGGTCTCCTTGGATACGGGTCGGGGGTATCGCTGAACGGACCGTATCAGATACCCTGAGGGGGTATGCTAACGTGGTCTGTGCGACGACCCACGAGGAGACCGAGATGGCTGCGACCAAGTCCGACACGACGACCCCGACGCGCGGCTACACCGCCACCAAGGACCAGCTGCAGAAGCGCCTGCGCCGTATCGAGGGTCAAGTGCGCGGCGTGCAGGGGATGGTCGAGGAGGAGCGCTGGTGCATCGACGTCATCACGCAGATCTCTGCGATCCAGGCCGCGCTCGACAAGGTCGCACTGGGGCTGCTCGACGAGCACGCGCGCCACTGCGTGATGGGCGCCCCAGACGATCAGCGTGCGGACCGCAGCGACGAGCTGATGGCGGCTGTCGCCCGGCTCATGCGGCGCGGGTGACGGCCATGCCCGCGGATCGCCACGCAGGCGGTCATAGCACGGAACCAGTTGAGCAAGGGGATGGTGCACACGCGGCTGCGTCGCTCAACGCGGTCGCCTTCAGCGCCACCGTGCACTGCCTCACTGGCTGCGCAATTGGCGAGGTGCTCGGGATGGTGATCGGCACTGCCATCGGGCTCAGCAATCTCGCGACCGTCGCGCTCTCGATCTTGCTCGCGTTCCTGTTCGGCTATGGCCTGACGAGCATGCCGCTGCTGCGCTCCGGCATGGCACTGTCGGCCGTGATCCCGATCGCGCTCGCCTCCGACACGATCTCGATCGCGATCATGGAGGTCGTCGACAACACGCTCATGCTGGCGATTCCAGGTGCGATGGACGCCGGCCTTGGCGACGCGCGCTTCTGGGGCAGTCTCGCGCTCTCCCTGATGATCGCCGGCACGGCCGCCTTCCCCGCGAACCGCTGGCTGATCGCGCGCGGACGGGGACACGCGGTCGTCCACGCGCACCACGGCGGAGGCCACACCACGCACTCGTAGTGCCCCCGTCGACCGGCGGGCAGTGCGCCCCGCCGCCAGACCCGCTACCCTCGCGCGCCGACCCATGGCCGCCAGAGAAGACACCCGCGACGAGAAGATCTGCCACCCGTGCCGCGGCACGGGCACGGTAATCTCCGGGCTTGGCGGCGAGCAGAGAACGATCACCTGCTCGTGGTGCGGCGGGAGCGGCGAGCGTGATCCCTCGCGCGACGCACAGGAAGCCGGCGAGGCGCTGCGCGCCGCCGCCGGCTGACCAGCTCCTCACCCAGCACACCGCGATCTGGATCGCGCCACGCAGCGTGGTGCGTATGCGCGTCCATCAAATGTCCATCGGGCTCAACCCCGATATGCCGGGTGCCGATGAGTTGCGTGCCAGAGCCGAGCGGTCCGAGCGGCCCCCGTCCAGGGATCTGGCGGAGACACGACCCGAGCCCACCGGTTCCAGGAGGAACAATGCTGCACGCCATCAAGAGACGCATGAACGACGAGAGAGGCTTCACGCTCATCGAGCTCCTCGTCGTGATCCTGATCATCGGCATCCTCGCCGCGATCGCGATCCCGTCGTTCCTGTCGCAGAAGGACAAGGCAGGCGACGCCAGCGCCAAGTCCTACGCCCGCAACATGCAGACGGCGCAGGAGACGTACTTCACCGACAACAATGCCTACGCCGACACGCTCGCGAGACTGCAGACGCTCGAGCCGGCGCTCACCGAGACGCCGAGCAGAACGGCCCCGGTGGCCGCTGGAACCGCCACGACGTTCACCGTCACCGCAACGTCCAGCGCCGGCGTCGCGTACTCGATCGCGCGTGCCGCGGACGGCAGCATCAGACGCTCGTGCGACAGACCGAGCACGGGCGGCTGTAGAAGCGACAGCACCTGGTAGCACCGCTTCACCGCAGCAAGCACACCAAAGCGCCAGTACAGCAACGGGGCGGGCCTTCTGGCCCGCCCCGTTTGCGTTCGTGGAGAGAGGCCGAGCGTCTGTCGTTGCAGATGCGTCGCAGAACCTGCGCGAACGAGGCGTGCAGCGGTATGACCGTAGTAGTACCATCATGTGCGATGCCGGCTCGCAAGCTCTCCATCGCGCTCGAGGCACCCGTCGCCGCCGCAGCCAAACAGGCAGCACAGCGTCGCGGCATGAGCCTCTCCGCGTGGCTCAACGAGGCGTCGCGTCATGCATTGGCGATCGAGGACGGGCTGACTGCCGTCGCGGAGTGGGAGGCCGACCACGGCCGGTTCTCAGTGGCGGAGCTCGCCGCGGCTGACGCCGCGCTCGATGCGGTCGGCATCGGCCCGACGCGATGAGCGGCCTCACGTATGACGCGGGCGCGCTGATCGCCGCCGAGCGCGGCTCGCGCGCGGTTTGGGTCATGCACCGGCGCGCGCTCGAGCAAGGGATCCTCCCGACCGTCCCAGCGGTCGCGCTGGCCCAGGCCTGGCGCGGCGGTCGCCAGGCACAACTGGGACGGCTGCTGCGCGGCTGCCGCATCGCAGCCTTCGGCGAGCGCGACGCCCGTGCGACCGGCGAGGCGCTCGCGGCGAGCGGGACGAGCGATGTGGTCGACGCAGACGTGGTCGTCGGAGCGGGCGTGCGCGGCGACGCGATCGTGACGGGCGATCCGCGCGACCTCGCGCTTGTGGCGGCGGCAGTCGGGATCGCGCCGGCGCTTCACGTCGTCTGAATTGCGGCGGGGCTGGGTTCTTCAGCCGGCGAATCAGCCGCGCAGCAGCACGACGCGCACGACCGCGGCGGAGTCGGTGCCTGCGACGAGGGAGCCGCGGATCGTGACGCGCAGCATGCTTGGCTTGGCGTGGCGCAGGGCGCGCGCGGCGGCGGAGGTCAGCCTGATCGCCGGCTTGGCGGTGCGGCCGGCGCGCAGTGCGAGTCTCAGCGTGCCGATTGCGACGGGCCGCTTGCCCTTGCGCCCGGGCAGCCGCAGCTTCTTCGCGTCCGCTGCCGAGACGCTCAGCGTGAGCGTGCCGCTGGCGGCGCGGTTGGCGACCGCCTGCAGGCCGATGCCGCGACGCAGCGCAGCGGTCAGGCGCTGGATCGCTGCTCCGCTGAGGCCGACGGCGAACGGATCGCGGGTGCTGCCGCTCGCTCCGCTGCCGCCCGAGCCACCGCCCGTGGCGTCCCCGCTCGAGCCGGATCTGGTCCCGCTCCCACCGGAGCCGGAGCCTGAGCCGCCGCCGGACCCGCCGCTGCCACCACCGCCACCGCTGGACGGCGGTCTCGCGACAGTCACGGTGACACCCTTCACGCTCGACCCGTCGTTGTCGTCGAGGGCCTGAACACGCAGCACGATCGGCCCGGGGTTCGGATAGCCCCCAGTCGTGACGGTCGGCGTCGTTCCCGTGCTTCTCTCGAACGTGCCGTTTGCGTCGAGGTCCCAGCGGTACTCGGCGATCGTCCCGTCGGGGTCGCTCGTGCCGCTCGCGTCGAGGCTCAGCGGCTGGCCGACCTGCACCGTCGCGGGCGCCGCGATCAATTGCACGAGCGGAAGCTGGTTGAGGACGGTGACGGTTCTCGTGGCCGAGGCGTGCAGCCCGAGGTCGTCGACGACGGTCACGGTCACATCGGCGGTGGCGTCGGTCGCGAACGTATGCATCGGCGTCGGCCCGCCGTTGGGCGACGTAGTGCCGTCGCCCCAGTCCCAGTCATATCTGACGACGCTCCCGCCGAGGCCGAGGTCCGGCGAGCTCGACCCGCTCGCGTCGAAGCCGTACGCAATGCCCGGACGCAGCGTCCCGCTCGGCGCGCTCAGGGAGGCGACCGGCGGTCGGCCCACGATCAGCTGGACGGTCCCCCCGTCGAGCGGCAGGCTGTCCGCGTTCGCGATGGTCAACGAGGGGCTGTACTGGCCGCGAGCGTAGGTGTGCGTCACGCTGGAGATCGGCGCGAGCGTCTGGTTGGAGCCACCATCGCCGAAGGTCCAGTCGTATCTCGCGATCTCGTCGCCGATGTCGCCGCCGACCGACTGACTGCCGTCGAGTGTCACGACGGCGCCGGGCGCGGCGGGGTTGGGCGAGACCACCAGCACCGCGGCGGCGCACGTTGTGCCGGTGAACGGCGCGTCCGTCGGCCGGTCGGGGAGCCCACCGCCGATCGCCGTCGTGCACGTCTCGGTGGCGCGGGCGCCACCGGTGGCCAGCAGCAGGGCGAGCAACGCGAGCAACACGGCGGGCAGGGCGAGGCTGCGGGCAGAGCTCATCCACTGACCATCGGCGCGCGCGCGATGCTGGTGGAGCGCCCGCGCGCACGACCGGCCGAACGTCCAGGCGCGTTGGACGTCGGGCCACCGCACCGGACGGATGTCCGAGCAGTGGCCCCACGCTCAATCCCCCTCGCGCGCACGCCGATGGGTGAGCGTGGGACCATTCTGCCGCCGCATGTCCGCCGCTCTGCGGCACGACGAGTCTGGCTTCGGCCTGATCGAGGTCATCGTCTCCTCGCTGCTGCTCGTGCTCGTCGCCTCCGGGGTCTACCTGGGCCTCGACGCCGCCTCGGCCACCTCCGGCGTCAATAAGCACCGCTCGCTCGCGACCGAGATCGCCCAGCAGGACCAGGACCGCATGCGCGCGATGGCGGTCACCGAGCTGTCGAACTACCGCGACACGACGACAATGAGAGTCGGTCCGGTCACCTACACGATCGCCTCCAGCTCCAGCTGGATCACCGACAGCACCGGCACCGCTAGCTGCACGAGCGGGCAGACGAGAGCGCACTACCTGCGGATCGCTTCCTCGGTGACCTGGCCGAACATGACGATCAAGCCGGTGGCAGTGGAGAGCGTCGTCGCCCCGCCGGCCGGCTCGTTCGGCACGAACCTCGGCTCTCTCGCCGTGCAGGTGCGCGACCGCACCGGCGCCGGCGTGCAGGGTGTCAGCGTCTCGCTGACCGGCCCGCAGACCTACACCGACACGACGAACGAGATCGGCTGCGTGCTGTGGGGTTTTCTGCCCGTCGGCAACTACACCGTGGGCCTCTCCAAGCAGGGCTACGTTGATCCGAGCGGCGTCGCGGCGCCGTCGAGAGCGGCCGGCGTGGTCGGCGAGTCGACTTCAACGATCGCGTTCGACTACGACCTCGGCGGTCGGATCCAGGCGACCTACGAGTCGGTCGACAGCAGCACAGGCAGACCGGTCGCGGCGAACGGGACGTCGTTCACGGCGGTCACGTCGCATCTCGCGGTGCCGCTGCCGCCGTTTGGCGACGGCCAGCCGCATACGTCGTTCACGACCGCGTTGCTGTTTCCGTTCACCGATCCCTACGGCGCCTACGCCGGTGCGTGTGCGGGCGCGGATCCGACCCTCTACGGCAATCCTCCGCAGCTCGCGCTCGTGCAGCCGGGCGGCGTCACCAACGTGACGGTGCGCGAGCCGCCCGTCGACCTGCTCGTCAGGCGCGGCGGCAGCCCCGTACAGAGCGCGACCGTGAAGCTGACGGGGACCGCCTCCGGCTGCGGCCCGCTGCCGAACCGCACGACCGCCGCAGACGGCTACATGACCGACCGCGCGCTGCCCTATGGCACCTATGACGTGTGCGTGCAGGCGACCGTCCTCGGGACGACGTACTTCCTCAGAGGCGCCGTCGCGAACACCAGCCCCGGGGGCGTGCCCGTCGGCAGAGCGACCTACGACCTCACGACGGTGGGGACGTGCCCATGAGCCACCTGCGCGACCAGCGCGGCTTCACGCTCGTCGAGCTGCTCGTCTCGACAACCGTCGGGGTCGGCCTGCTGCTCGCCGCCTTCACGCTGTCGAGTGCCTTCTCGCACGCGCAGACGCGCATCTCCGATCGCAGCGAGTCGATCGCGCGCGGGCGCACCGCGATGGAGCAGATCGTCCAGCAGTTGCGCTCGCAGGTGTGCCTCGGCCCCGGCTACCCGTCGATCACGTACGGCGACAACAACCACATCACGTTCTACGCCGACCTCGCGAACAGAACGTTCGTGCCGCAGAGACGCGACCTGCAGTTCTCCGGCGGCGCGCTGACCGAGCTCGACTACGACGGCACCGCCACGGGCGGCCAGCCGCCGTTCTCGTTCGCGGCCAGACCGTCGCGCACGCGGGTGATCCTCGACCGCATGCAGCTGCAGAGCGGCGTGCCGTTCTTCCGCTACTACATGTTCGACGGCAGAGACCCGATCCGCCCGTCGAGACTGCTGGCGACGCCGCTGAGCGCGAACGACGCGCAGCGTGTCGTGCAGGTCACCGTCTCCTACGCGGCGCTGCCGAGCCGTGGCGGCTCCGGCACGCTCGCCGAGCCGTTCACCGCCAATGTGTACGTGCGCACGGCGGACCCGACCGACCCCGACCACTCGCCGCTCTGCATCTGATGCGCCTGCTCGCCCGCATCCGCACGCGCCTGGCCCGCGAGGACGGCTGGACAATCATCGCCGTCCTCGGCGTGATGCTGTCCGGCATGGCCCTGAGCGTCGCGGCGTTCGCGGCGGCGGGGGGAGATGTCCACCTCAGCCGCAACGACCAGGACCAGAAGCGCGCCTACGCGGCTGCCGAGGCGGGCGTGCAGGACTACTTCTTCCACCTCACGCAGGACAACGCGTACTGGGCGAAGTGCACGAGCCAGTCACCCGCGCACCCGGCGCTGAACCAGCTGAATGCCTCGCCGCTGAGAAGACGCCTGGTGCCCGGCTCGACCGCCAGCTACGCGATCGAGCTGATCCCTGCCAACGGCAGATCGCAGTGCGACGTCAACGACGCGACCGGCTCGATGATCGTCGCCGCCGGCGGGCCGATGTCCGGCACCTTCAACATCCGCTCGGACGGCTTCTCGAACGGCATCAGACGCAGCATCGTCGCCACCTTCCGCCGTCGCAGCTTCCTCGACTACCTGTACTTCACCGACCTCGAGACGTCTGACCCGGCCTGGTACGTGCTGAGCGCGAACGGGCGCGCGACGCGCAGCGGCGACTACAGCAGCAGCAGAAACACCTTCACGCCCTCGAGAGCGCCGGACCTGCTGTCGTGGGCCGCCTCAGCCTGTCCGCGCTATTGGCGCAACGGCCGCAGCAGCCAGGGCTACCCGGTCTCGCCGGACGACGGCTGGCAGGAGCAGAACCTCGACGGGACCTGGCCGTCGCCGAACTCCACGATCACGAGCACCGTGCGCTGCACGGAGATCCAGTTCGTCAGCGCCGACCACATCGATGGCCCGCTGCATACGAACGACGACATCCTCGTGTGCGGCAATCCGACGTTCGGCCGCACGAGCCAGGACTCGATCGAGGTCTCCGGCAGCGGCTGGCGCCAGAACTGCTCGGGCTCGCCGAACATCCTCGGAACGTGGAAGCCGTTCTCGCCCGTGCTGACGCCGCCGCCGTCGAGCACGGCGCTGAAGCAGATCGCCGACAGCAACTACATCTTCAGAGGCAGAACGACGATCGTGCTGGCGAACAGCCAGATGACGGTCACGAACGCCAACCTCAGCCCGACGACGCAGACGTTGGCGTTCCCACCCAGCGGCGTCGTCTACGTCGATCACGATCCCGCGACCGGCTGCGCGGTGACGGCCTACCAGCCGCTCGCCCCGTACAACGACCCGGTCGGCTGCGCGGTCGCGTACGTGAGAGGCACCTACTCGTCCGACCTCACGATCGCGAGTGCGAAGGACATCGTCGTCAACGGCAATGTCGCGCGCAGCGGCGACAAGATGCTCGGCCTGATCGCCGACAACTTTGTGCGGGTCTACCACCCGACACTGCCGGACCCGGGCAACCCGACCGACAGAACCGACTGCATCGACGATCCGGCGACGCCGAGAAACATCTCAATCGAGGCCGCGATCCTCGCGCTCAACCACTCCTTCACCGTCGACGGCTACTTCTGCGGCTCGCCGCTCGGGACGCTGACGGTGAGAGGCACGATCGCGCAGAAGCACCGCGGTCCGGTCGGACGCGGCAGCGGCTCGACGATCACCTCCGGCTACGTGAAGGACTACGAGTACGACGACCGTCTGCGGCTGCGCGAGCCGCCGCACTTCATCGACCCGGTACAGGCGTCGTGGCGGATCCAGCGCTATGCGGAGCAGGTTGGAGGCTGAGGTGGTCGAAGGAGCCCCGCAGATGCTCGCGCTCGCCCTGTTTGCCGCGGCCGGCGGCCTGCTCGCCGGCTCGTTTCTGAACGTCGTCGCGTGGCGCATGCCGCGCGGCGAGTCGCTGCTGTTCCCCAGCTCCCACTGTCCCGGCTGCGAGCACCCGGTGCGCCCGTACGACAACGTGCCGGTGCTGTCATGGCTGGCGCTGCGCGGCCGCTGCCGCGACTGCCGCACGCCGATCTCCGCGCGCTATCCGCTCGTCGAGGCGCTGACAGCAGCGCTCGCAGCCGGCGTCGTGCTGACGAACGACGGCCTGCACGACATCCTGCTCGGGCTCGTGCTCGTGGCGCTGCTCGTGCCGATCGCGCTGATTGATCTTGACCACCGCATCATCCCGAATCGCCTCACCGCCCTCGGGGCCGTGGCGGCGCTCGCGATCGGGGCTGCGACCGACCTGGACGGCGTTCCGCAGCAGCTGATCGCGGGCGCCGCGGCGGGCGGCTTCCTGCTGCTCGCGGCGCTCGCGCGGCCCGGCGGCATGGGCATGGGCGACGTCAAGCTCGCCGGCATGCTCGGCCTCTTCCTCGGCCGGGAGGTCGCAGTCGCGCTGCTCGTCGCGCTGCTCGCTGGGACCATCGTCGGGATCGCGATCATGGCCCGCAAGGGCGCGGGGGAGGGCCGCAAGACGGCGATCCCGTTCGGCCCGTTTCTCGCGCTCGGCGGCGTCGTCGCGGTGCTCGCTGGCCCGGCGATCGTCGACTGGTACCTGTCGACCTTCGCGTGAGGCTCGCGCTCGTCTGACGAGCTGCGGTGCGCCGGACTCAACCAGACGGCACAAACCGCCGATGTACATGCGGATGGCCCGTGCACGCACATCTGGGCGCACTGTCGTCGGCCTCGACATCGAGCCCGGCTTCGTCGCCGCCGTTCAGGTCCGGATGGGCGGCGACGGCATGACGGTCGAGCGCGCCGCTGGGCTGCCGCTCGGACCGGGGATCGTGCGCGACGGCGAGGTGGCCGACCCGGAGGCGCTCGCGGAGGCGCTCAAGGAGCTGTTCCGCCAGCACAAGTTCGGCAAGCGCGTGCGGATCGGCGTCGCAAACCAGCGGATCGTCGTGCGCACGATCGACCTGCCGCCGCTCGAGGACGCGAAGGAGATCGCCGCCGCGGTCCGCTTCCACGCGCAGGACCACATCCCGATGCCGTTGGAGCAGGCCGTGCTGGAGCACCAGTCGCTCGGGCTCGTCGACACCGCGGAGGGTCAGCGGACACGCGTCGTGCTCGTCGCGGCGCGGCGCGACATGGTGGAGCGGCTGCATGCCGCCGCCAAGCAGGCGGGTCTGCGGCCGGCTGGGATTGACCTCGCCGCCTTCGCGATGATCCGCGCGTTGCATACGGGCGGGGAGGGCGCGACGCTGTACGTCTCGATCGGCGGGGTCACGAACCTCGCGCTCGCCGAGGGCGCGACGTGCGTCTTCACGCGTGTCGCCCCGGGCGGCGTCGAGGCGCTTGCCGCAGAGCTCGCCGAGCGTCGCGGACTGACGCTCGAACACGCCCGGCAGTGGCTCACGCACGTTGGACTCGACACCCCGATCGAGGCGGTCTCCGGCGATCCAGAAATCGTCGAGGAGGCTCGCAGCGTGCTGCTCGAGGGCGTGCGCCGCATCGCCGACGAGGTCCGCAACTCGCTCGACTTTTACCGCGCCCAGGCGGGCGCGCTTGCGGCGGAGCGGGCGGTCGTCACGGGCCCGGTCGTCGCAATTCCCGGCTTCTGCGACCAGTTGGGCGCTGCGATCGGCCTGCCCGTCGAGGTGGGGACGGTCGGCGAGGCGCGCCCCGGCGCATTCGGCGGGATCGACGGTGGCCGGCTCGCGGTCGCTGCCGGCCTCGCCGTCGAGGAGGCGGCTGCGTGAGAGCCGTCAACCTGATCCCATCTGAGGCAGGCCGCAGCGGACGCGGCGGTGCGAGCAACGGTCCGTACGTCGTGCTCGGCGTGCTTGGCCTGCTGCTCGTCGGCGTGCTCGCCTACGTGCTGACGAACAACGCGCTCGTCGAGCGTCGCGCAGAGCTCGCCACCGTGCAGACGCAGGCGCAGACCGCACAGGCGCAGGCTGACGCAACGCGGCCCTACCGCGAGTTCGCCGCGCTGGCCGAGGCGCGCGTCGCCACCGTCCGCCAACTCGGCGCGGCACGCTTCGACTGGCATCGCGCCTTCGCCGACCTCGCCCAGGTGCTGCCCGACGACGTCTGGCTGACCTCACTGCTCGGAACCGTGACCACGGGCGTAAGCGTCGAGGGCGCCGGCTCGGGCGACACCGGCACGCTGCGCGGTGCGCTGCCGAACCCGGCGATCGAGATGACCGGTTGCACGACGGGCCATGACGAGGTTGCGCGGCTGATCTCGCGGCTGCGCCTGATGACCGGCGTCACGCGCGTCGCACTGTCCGACTCGACGAAGGACGACTCCGGCAGCGCCGGGGCTGACAGCAGCGGAAGCTCGGATTGCCGTTACGGGCACGCAGACTTCTCGCAGTTCGGCATCGTCGTCTTCTTCGAGCCGCTGCCCGCTGTGCCCTCGCCGACGCCGACCGATCCCGCCGCCGGAACGACGGCAGCCGCCACTGCGACGCCGGCTCCAGCCGGGAGCGCCGCACCCGCTGCGAACACGACGCCGGCGCCGACCGGCGGCGGTCCGGCCGCGACCCCGGCTTCAAGTGGCAACGGCAACGGGAGCGACGTGCGATGACGACGCGCGACCGCACGATGGTGCTCGTGCTGGCACTCGCGGCGCTGGTCGCCGCCGGCTGGTTCCTCGTGCTTGCCCCGATGCGCGACGAGGCCGGCAGCCTGTCCTCGCAGATCGACACGCAGCGCCAGACGCTCGATGCGGCGCTCGCCGACGTCGCTGCGGGCACGCAGGCGCGGCACCGCTATGCCCACGACTATGCGACCGTCGCGCGGCTCGGTGCTGCCGTCCCGGAGGACGACAACGTCGCCTCACTGCTCGTACAGGTCCAGCATGCGGCCGGTGCGAGCGACGTCGACTTCCGCGCGCTGAAGGTCGGGGGAGGCTCTGGTGCCGCCGCACCCGCTCCACCGCCGCCGACCGCCCCTACGGATGGCACGGCCGCTGCCACTCAGGCCACGACGGCGACGCTGCCGCCTGGGGCACTCGTCGGACCAGCCGGATTCCCCACGATGCCGTTCGCCTTCACCTTCACCGGTGACTTCTTCCACATGTCGACGTTCATCGGCCGGCTCGAGCGCTTCCTCGTCGTGCGCAACCAGCGGCTGTCGGTCTCCGGGCGCTTCATGACGATCGATGGGATCGGGCTGAACGCTGCGGCCGACGGCTTCCCAAGAATCGAGGCTGCGGTTGCCGCGACGACCTATCTGCTGCCGGCCACGCAGGGGCTGACGGACGGCGCGACGGCTGCCGGGCCGGCCACGGCGACGCCGGCGAGCGCTTCCAGCGGCGCGCCCAGCTCGATCCCCGCCGCAACCGCGACTCCGGTGACGCGATGAGAGGCGTGCGCGACCTGTGGACTGAGCTCGTCGAGCGACGGCTGTGGCCAGGCGCGCTGCTGCTGGTGGTCGCGCTCGTTGCCGTGCCGGTTGTGTTGGCAAAGAAGCCGTCGGCCGACGAGGCCTCCACTGGCACCGCTGCATTGCCGGCTGCTGCGGCGGCGCGCGCAGCCGACTTGCGCACTGCAGGCGAGCCGGTGGTGAGCGTCGCAACAGGCGCCGGCGCGGATGCGCCGCTGCGCGGCCACGCGAAGAACCCCTTCAAGCAGCAACACGTCCCGGTGAGAGCCGCTGCCGAGGGCGGCACCCCAGCGACCGGCACCACGCCAGCGCCCACCGGCGCCAGCGGAGGCGGTACCGATACCGGCTCTGGCGGGAACAGCGGCGGCGCAGGCGGCGACCAGGGCCAGACGCCGCAGACCTACATGTACGCCGCGATCGACGTGCGCTTCGGTCGCGCCGGCCTTCCGCTTCGCACGATCCACGACGTGCCGCGGCTCACGCCCCTGCCGAGCGCCACACAGCCGATCGTGATCTTCATGGGCATGCGCGCCGACCACGAGACGGCCGTCTTCATGGTCTCCACCGACGTGCACGCACAGGGCGAGGGCAGATGTGTCCCGTCAAAGAAGCTGTGTGAGGCGATCGAGCTGAGAAGAGACCAGATCGCGCTGCTCGATTGGGCGGAGCCGGACGGGTCGGTCACCCAGTACGAGCTCGACCTCGCGGACGTGACGCTGCACGAGACGACCTCCAAAGCCAAGGCGCAGGCGACCGTCGCCGAGGCGCGTGCCAGCTGGATGCAGCGCGACAGAGCCGGAGCGAGCGTGCGCCGGCACAGCACGCCGCAGGCGGCGGCCGGGACGGCGCCGCGCGGGCCGTCGCTCGTGCCGCTGCCGTGAGCGCGCCGAGCGGCGCCGCGTGCGCGCCGACGCGCACGTAATCTGTACGGCCTCATGGCGCTCCGTCTCATCACCGCCGGCGAGTCGCACGGCCCCGGCCTCACGTGCATCGTCGAGGGGCTGCCCGCCGGCCTGGAGCTCGACCAGGACGCGATCAACGGCGACATGGCGCGCCGCCAGCTCGGCCACGGCCGCGGTGGGCGCATGAAGATCGAGAGAGACAGAGCCGACGTGACCGCAGGCGTCCGCCACGGCCGCACGCTCGGCGGCCCGGTCGCGCTGCAGATTCCCAACAGAGACTTCGCCAACTGGGAAGAGCGCATGAACCCGTGGCCGGTCGAGGCCGACGTGCCCGAGGTTCACCTGCCGCGCCCCGGCCACGCCGACCTCGTCGGCACGTGGAAGTACCGCACCGGCGACGTGCGCAACATCCTGGAGCGAGCGTCCGCTCGTGAGACGGCCGCACGCGTCGCCGGCGGCGCGCTTGCGAAGGCGTTCCTGAGGGCGCTCGGCGTCGAGGTTCGCTCGCACGTCACGCGCATCACGTCGGTCGTCGCGCCGCCGCCGAGCAGGCCGCTGACGGTCGCGGACTTTGACCATGTCGACGAGTCCCCGGTCCGCTGCCTTGACGCCGAGGCGAGCGCGGCGATGGTGCAGGAGATCAACGTGCTGCGCAAGGCGAACGAGTCGCTCGGTGGCACCTACGAGGTGATCGCGTTCGGGCTGGTCCCGGGGCTCGGCTCGCACGTCTCCTGGGAGGAGCGCCTCGACGGCCGCATCGCGATGGCACTGATGTCGATCCAGGCGATGAAGGGCGTCGGCATCGGCGACGGCTTCGACCTCGCGACCGTCCCCGGCTCGCAGGCGCACGACGAGATCTTCTACAGAGACGACGGCGGCTTCTACCGTGAGACGAACCGGGCAGGCGGCCTCGAGGGCGGCATGACGACCGGCACGCCGCTGGTCGTGAGAGTTGCGATGAAGCCGATCCCGACGCTCACAAAGCCGCTGCGCTCCGTCGACATCGACACGAAGCAGCCGGCCGAGGCGCTGCGCGAGCGCACCGACTCGTGCACGGTCCCCGCGGCCGGTGTCGTCGGCGAAGCGATGCTCGCGTACGTGCTCGCCGACGCGTATCGCCGCAAGTTCGGCGGCGACCACATCGACGACGTCCGCGAGGCCGTCCGCGCCTACGAGGAGCGGATCGGATGGCACCGCCGCTGACGCACGACGGGCCGTTGCGACCGCCCGCCGGCCGTGCGCTCGTGTTCGTCGGCTTCATGGGAGCCGGCAAGACGACGGCCGCCCGCCGCCTCGCGAGACGCTTCGGCCTGCAGGTCGTCGACGCCGACGCGACGATCGCCGAGCACATCGGCATGCCGATCGACCGCTGCTTTGCCGAGCAGGGCGAGGATGCGTTCCGCACGATCGAGGCCGAGCTGGTGGGGGAGATGCTGGAGCGGGCCGACGGCGGCATCTACTCGCTCGGCGGCGGCGCGCTGCACTCCGAGCGCATCCGCGACGCGCTCAGACGCCACATCACCGTGCTGCTCGACGTCGACGTGAACGTCGCCTGGGAGCGCGCCGCCGGCCGCGGCCGGCCGCTCGCGCGCGACCCGCAAGAGTTCCGCGACCTGTACCTGCGCCGCCGCCCGCTGTACATGGCCGCCGCCGACGTCGTGCTGCCGGCCGACCGCCGCGAGCGGATTGACGAGGCGCTCCCGTCGATCCTCGCGCTCGCGCAGGCTGGACGGGAGGGAACGCGCACCCGACTGCTGTGGGCCAGCTCCGCCTCCGGCGACTACCCGGTCTTCGTCGGCCGCGGGCTGCTCGATGCGTCGCTGTCCCCGGTCCCCGGCCAGGGCTTCCTCGTGACCGACGACCAGGTCGGCCCACGCTACGCAGACCGGCTTGGCGAGCTGGCCGCGCGCATCGAGTTCCCGGCCGGCGAGCAGCACAAGTCGCTGGCCACCGCCGAACGCGTCTGGATCGAGCTGGCCGACCGCGGCATGACGCAGAGCGACCACGTCGTCGCGCTCGGTGGCGGCGTCGTCGGTGACCTCGCGGGCTTCGTCGCAGCGACCTACCAGCGCGGCGTGCCGATCGTGCAGGTCCCCACGACGCTCGTCGCGCAGGTCGACTCCGCCTACGGCGGCAAGACCGGGGTCGACTTGCCGAACGGCAAGAACTACGTCGGCGCCTACCACCAGCCATCGTCCGTCGTCGCCGACGTCGACACCCTGCAGACGCTCCCGCCTGAGGAGGCCGCCGCCGGCTATGCCGAGGTGCTGAAGACCGCCCTGATCGCCGGCGGGGACCTGTGGGAGCGCGTGCGCCGCGGCGACGACCCCGACGCCGACGTGATCTTCGCCTGCGCCCGCACGAAGCTCGCCGTCGTGGCGATGGACGAGCGCGACGCGGGCCTGCGACAGGTGTTGAACCTCGGCCACACCGTCGGCCACGCGATCGAGACGGTCACCGGCTACTCGCGCTACCGCCACGGCGAGGCGGTCGGCATCGGCCTGCTGGCGACACTGCGGCTGTCCGGCCAGGACGCGCTGCGCTCCGAGGTGGCGGCGCTGCTCGCCGCGCGCGGGCTGCCGACACAGCTCGACGGCGGGGTCGACCCCGACGCGGTGCTCGTCGCGACCGCGCGCGACAAGAAGCGCCGCAGCGGCGAGGCGGTCCCGTTCGTGCTGCTCGACGCGCCCGGCGCCGCACGGCCCGGCTGCCAGATCGAGGACGGCGACCTGCGCGCCGCCGTACGGGAGCTGAGCGCGACATGAGCGCAGATCCGACGACCGGCGATCCGAATGCGGGGCCCGCCTCCGGCGGCCACATGGCCGCCTCCGGCCCCCGCACTCACAACCGCATCGCCGTCATGCACGGCGTCAACCTCGACCAGCTCGGCCGCCGCCCGGCGACGCACTACGGCACGCTCACGCTTATGCAGCTCGAGTCGCGCATCAGCGACTGGGGGGCGGAGCTCGACCTCGCCGTCCAGTTCTTCCAGACCAACCACGAGGGCCAGTTCGTGGAAGAGCTGCATCGCCTCGAAGACACCGTCGACGGCTTGGTCCTCAACCCCGGGGCGTGGACGCACTACGCGCTCGCGATCCGCGACGCGCTCGAGATCGCCGGGCTGCCAGCGGTCGAGGTGCACTTGTCCGATGTTCATGCGCGCGAGGACTTCCGCCAGGTGTCCGTGATCCGCGACCTGTGCGTCACGACGATCGCGGGCAGAGGGCCGGATGGCTATCGCGATGCGCTCGTGCGGCTGCGCGACGAGCTGGGGACGGCCGCGTGAGCGTCACGCCCAGCACGCGCGCCGACCGCCTGGTCGCCCTGATCGACGAGCGCGAGCTCGACGCGTTGCTCGTCACGAACCTCTTCAACGTCCGCTACCTCACCGGTTACACCGGCTCCAACGGCGTCGCGCTCGTTGGACTTGGCGACTTGCGCTGCTTTGTGACGGACTTCCGCTACGTCTCGCAGGCAGAGCAGCAGGTGCACGGCTTCGAGCGCCGGATCGGCGAGCAAGACCTGCTCGACGAGGCGGTCGCCGCGCTGCCCGCCGGCGACCTGCGGCTGGGAGTCGAGGACCAGCACATGTCCGTGCGCACGTTCGACCGGTTGCGCGAGGCACTGCCGGCGCGCGTCGAGCTCGTCCCCGCCGGGGGCGGCGTCGAGCGGCTGCGGACGGTGAAGGACGCGGACGAGGTGGCCCGCATCCGCGCCGCCGCCGAGCTGGCCGACGCCGCGATGCAGCGCACGCTCGAGGACGGCCTTGCCGGGCGCAGCGAGCGCGCCGTCGCGCTCGCGCTGGAGCAGGCGATGCGCCGCCTCGGCGCCGAGCGGCCGAGCTTCGACACGATCGTCGCTCACCGCGCGCATGGCGCGCTTCCACACGCGATCCCGCGCGAGACCGAGATCGCAACCGACAGTCTCGTCACGATCGACTGGGGCGCGCAGCTCGACGGCTACTGCTCGGATTGCACGCGCACGTTCGCGGTCGGCGAGCCGGGCACGCGGGCGCGCGAGGTCTACGAACTGGTCTTGCAGGCCCAACTGGCGGGGCTCGACGCAGTCCGGTCCGGCGTGAGCGGACGGGACGCCGACGCGGCGGCGCGTGCGGTGATTGACGCGGCGGGACATGCGGAGCACTTCGGCCACGGGCTCGGGCACGGGGTTGGCCTGGAGATCCACGAGGCGCCACGGCTGTCGCGAGCGTCCGACGCGACGCTCGTGGGCGGTCACATCGTGACGGTCGAGCCGGGCGTCTATCTCCCCGGCGAGCTCGGCGTGCGGATCGAGGACCTCGTGGTCGTGACCGACGACGGCTGCGACCGACTCAACACGCTGCCGAAGGATCTCACGGTCGTCTGAGCCGACTCAGGGGACGATGTCCCCGGACGTGCCAGGCGTCACGCCCGAGTGCAGCGGCGGATCGGCAGCTCCCGACAGGCGACGAAGCCGGCGGGTCTCGGACGGCACCAGCGCGAGGAGCACGAACAGCGATGCACTCGCGCCGGCGATCCCCATCACGGTCGTGGCGCCGACGCGCTCGGCGATGATCCCAATCAGCACCAGGCCCGGCGGCAGCAGCGCAAACGAGCCCATCCAGTCGTACGAGGCGACGCGCGACAGCGCCTCGGGCGGGATCCGCTGCGCGAGGGCGGTCTCCCACCAGACGCCGAACAGCGCGAGGCCGATGCCTGCGGCGATCGCACACGGCAGCACGAGCGCGAGCGGGGCTCCGAGCGAGAACGCGAGCAGCACGAGCCCGAACGGGACGGTCGCGAGCACCCCAGTGAAGAGCGGCAGCGCCGGTCGCCAGCGCAGTGCGAGCAGCGCCCCGGCGGCGGTGCCGAGGCCGATGCTCGCGGCGAGCCAGCCCCACAGCGCCGGATCGCCGTAGCGATCGGCAGCAACTGTCGGCCCGAGCACAACGTACGTGGCGAAGCCGAGCACGAGGTGACCGGCGAAGACGACGATCGTGACCCACACCCATGCGCGGCTCCGCACCTCGCGCCAGCCGTCGCGTAATTCAGCCAGCAGCGATCTGCGCGGCGCCCGTTCGCCGCGTTCTCGCGGGCGCACGAGCGCGAGCAGGCCGGCACTAACGAGGAAGGTGGCGGCGTCGATGGCAAAGGCAGCGCCGGTACCGAGCGTCAGCACGAGCACGGTTGCGAGCGCCGGGCCCGCGAACTCCGCGAGCGTCTGCGTGAGGCCGTTGGCGGCGTTCGCCTCTTGGATCAGCTCTTCCGGGACGGTCTGCGGCACGAGCCCGCTGTAGGCGGGGCGGAAGAAGGCCTCCGCGGCACCGAAGCAGACCTCGATCACGACGAGCTGCCAGATCGACAGCGCGTCGGCGAAGATCAAGATCGCGAGCAGCGTATGCAGCGCGGCGCGAATCAGGTCGGTCGAGACCATGATGCGGTGGCGCGGGAGGCGATCCGCCCACACGCCGCCGATCAGCAGGAACGTCACCAATGCGGCTGTCTGGGCTGCAACGACGATGCCGAGGTCGGTCGTCGAGCCGGTGCGCTCAGTCACGAGCAGCGCAAGCGCGACGAGCACGATGCGGTCGCCAGTCGTGGAGATCGTCTGGCTGAGGAAGAGCCAGCGGAAGTCCGTTTCGCGCCAGAGCCGGGGGATTGCGTGCACGTCGCCCTGGAGGCTACGGGTCTTGACTACTCAAGGGCGACACACCGGAAAATGGTACGAGCTCGTACACCGTATCGGGCCGGGTTCGTCGCGAAACCGACCCGACCCGTCAGTCGCACGTCATCCCGATTGAAATCCCCGCTGTGCAGGGGATGATGGCGCTTCGGAGTTGAGTGCTTGCTTGCTCCGTGTGTGCGCATGAAGAAGGGCGGCACCGTTAGGGCCGCCCTTCCTCGCGCCGGAGTAGGCGGGGGTCAGCACCGTGGCCGCGGCGCCCAAGGGATCACGCGGCTCCCGAGCGACTACCATCGACAGCGAGGTTCTCGCGCTGGCTCACCGCTCTCAGGCAGCGTACGGTCGACCTCATCGTGGAGCGGATTGAGGAAGTTCACGTCATGACAGGCATCAGCAGCGCGTCGCCGTCCAGGCAGCAGCTCTTCGCCGAACGGGTCGCGATCTATGGCGCCGAGCAGCGACGGCTGAAGGCGGCGGCAGCAGACCGTCGTGCGGCCGCAGCCTTGCACGCGAAGACCGGCGAGCCCCCACTCGCGGTCGCCCGTCGCAGCGGCGAAGCTCGATGATCGACGAGACCGCGATCCGCGCGATCGTCGTTCGTCTCGCGCGTCCGATCGCGTCCGGCGCTCACACGATCGACCGCGCGGCGCTTCTCGCGGAGGGCCCCGACTGCGCCGAGATCGAGGCGTGGATCGTCCGCGAGGGCGGCGAGCCGTACGTCAACGCGGCCCCGCCACGCGGTCGGGGCCTCCATGCTGACCGCGAAAACACCCGCTCGTCGCCAGCCGGCGCCGTGCCGTCGCGGTACGTCCTTCCCGCGAGCGCGCTCGCCTGACGTTTCGGCGGACGGGGTACCTCGTGCTGCACGCCAGCTAGACCTCCAGGTCGTGAGACCCGTGTGATCCGATGGTCCCGCCTTGCCAGCATGGTTTGAGCATGGCATCATCAAAATCACATGGCCTCCATGATCCAGATCCGCAACGTCCCGGACGAGTTGCATCGCGACCTCAAGGTCCGCGCGGCTCACGCCGGCATGACGCTTTCGGACTTCCTGCTGGCTGAGCTGCGAGCGCTCGCAGTGCGGCCGACGATGCGCGAGTGGCTCGATCGCAGTGCGACGTGGGAGGCGGTCGACGTCAGCGAGTCGCCTGCCGACGCGATCGCCGCCGAGCGCGGCCACAGCGCTGCGTGATCGTCGCCGACGCCAGCGCGGTGGTCGAGCTTCTGCTCGCCCGGCCCCAAGCCGGCGCGATTCGTGCGGCGCTGGAGCCCCATCCGGAACTGCACGTTCCCGAGCACTTCCACGTGGAGGTCCTCTCGGCATTGCGTCGCTACTCGATTCGGAGAGAGCTGAGCGACCGGCGATCCGCCCTGGCCCTCGATGCACTTACCGAGCTGCGAGCGATCCGGTACCCCGTGATCGACCTGGTCGATGCGGTGTGGGATCTACGCCCTGTGCTGACGGCATATGACGCTGCCTATCTCGCACTTGCTCGACGGCTCGACCTCCAGGTCGTGACACTGGATGGCGGCCTGGCTGCGGCTGCTCGCGCGGATGGCCGGCTGGCGCCGCTGCCGGAGTGATCCCACGCGTACCTGCCCTCCACCATCGGGCTCAGACCTTCCTTGAGCTGCCCGAGCACGTCTGCGTCCGCAAGCCGCTTCGGCGGCCACGTTGCGGGCTCCTCGCATGGCCAGATCTGAGAAACCCATTCGAGGGTTCCGCTCGCACGGTCGATGGTCACAGGCTCCCGGTAATCATGGAAGAAGACCTGGAACAGGACAGGCCCGACGACGAACGTTGAGAGGAAAGCGGAGGCCATGTCGTCCTCCTCGGCATTGATTGCGAGACGTCGAAGCTGGTGGTTGACGACGACGGTGCCGCGGTAGGCACCGAGGAACACCTGGCAGGCGTCGCCGGGGCGTCCGTTGGCCTGCGCTATGCGACGGTAGTGCTGTGCGGTGATCGGCTCGTATCTGTCGGGGTGGAGCATCCCGAGGGCAAGTGCAGTCTTGATCGCCCACCCCGCGAGGGTTTCCTGTCCGCCGCGGTAGAACGTTCGGCGGTGTCCGCGGAGCATCGTCATCAACAGCGGTTGCGCATCGGTTTCGAGCCTGCTCATCCAGCCGTTATTGCACGACGCACACACACGCTTGGTGACGAGATTGAGCTGGCGCGAACTCCAGCGTCGCAGGACGCCGCCGTGTTCCCCAGACTCGACGGTGGCCGTGAACACAGCCTCGTCGTCTCCCGCGAGATGCGCTTCCAGCCAGGACGGGATGGCGTGCTCGCGTGTCCGCTTCGCGCCATGCGTCATCTTGCCCCCGCAAAAGCAGCACGATCGAGAGGTGGCTGTGCTGGCAGGCATGAGACTGATTCTCCGACCGGTGTCGGATGATCGAGTCGAGCAGACGTGAAGCGCTACGCCGCTACGTAGCCGGGGAAGCTCGACGGCTGTGGCACCGCCAGCCCTTCCGACCGCAATACGTCGACGTGGGACTCGACTGCCTCGTGCATGAGCTGCTCGACCTCATCGCGGGACGAACCGACAGCGGTGCAGCCGGGAAGGTCCGGGGAGTACGCGCCCCAGGAGTCCTGGCCCTGCTCGTAGATCACGAGGTATTGCGTCATCGGAGTTCCTCCAGTCCGCTCGTGCGGCGGATGCTCCCCAGGGTACCGGGCGGGACGGTGGTGTTCGGCTTACCAGCGACGGTGACGACGAAGGGCACGTCCGGATGGCGGAAATGGCGGTGGCTTCCACGCTGACGTACGAGCTTCCAGCCGTTGTGCTCGAGCACCGTGATCACCTCTCGAACCTTCATGCCCATGGGAACAGACGTTCGACGCTGGGGCGGACGGAAAGGCGGTTGGGGACGGCGCGTCGGACGACCGGTCCGCGAAGTACACTCCGGCTCAGGCTTTCGGTACCCACATCGAGTTTTTACCTGCAAAAGGGACTGATTCGTACGATCTCTACGAACCAATTCAAGAACGGCAACCACATCGACGTCGAGGGGACGATTTTCAAGATCCTCGAGTTCCAGCACGTCAAGCCCGGCAAGGGCGGGGCGTTTGTGCGGACGAAGCTGCGGCGGACCAGCGACGGCAACGTGATCGACCGGACATTCCGCGCCGGCGAGAAGTTCCGCTCGGTGCGGACCGAGGTGCGCAAGATGCAGTTCCTCTACAGCGACGGCACCGACGCGCACTTCATGGACTCCGAGTCGTTCGAGCAGATCGCGATCCCGGAGGCGACGCTCGCCGAGTCGCTCAAGTGGACGCGCCCGAACGATGAGGTCGAGCTGCTGTCGATCGACGACCAGCCCGCCGACCTGCAGATCCCGAGCGCGGTCGACCTCGAGGTGACCGAGACCGAGCCGGGTCTGCGCGGCGACACCGCCTCGGGCGGCGGCACGAAGCCGGCGACGCTCGAGACCGGTGCCCAGGTCAACGTCCCGCTGTTCGTGAACATCGGCGACAGAGTGCGCGTCGACACCCGCACCGGCGACTACGTCTCGCGCGCGTAGCCGCCCCGTGGCCCGTCGCAGCGAGCAGCGTCGCAGAGCCGTGTTCGCGCTCTACCAGCACGATCTCACTGGCCGTCCGCTCGAGGACACGCTGCCGCGCGACGCGGCGCCCTTCACGCGTGCGCTCGCAGAGGCGACGCTGACCCATCAGCCGGAGCTCGACGCGTTGATCGGCCATCACGCCGAGGGGTGGGCGCTCGAGCGAATCGCCCCGCTGGAGCGCTCGATCCTGCGCGTGGCTCTGCTGGAGATGCTGCATCCGGCGGAGGCGCCCGGCGAGCATCCGATCCCGCCCGAGGGCGCGATCGACGAGGCGGTCGAGACGGCAAAGGCCTACTGCGGCTCCGAGGCGCCGGGCTTCGTCAACGGGATCCTCGCCGCGGTCCTGCGTGCGCACCAGGCGAAGCGCGTGACCAACGGCCGGGAGGCCTCCGCATGACCGGCATCGACCCGCTCCACCACCTCACGGAGCAGCTCGAGCAGGTGGCCACGCAGCTGCGCAGCGGCGAGCTGGAGCCACAGCAGGCCGCACGGCTCGTGGAGGAGTGCGCTCGCCTCGCCGGCGACGCCGCGACCGAGCTCGACCGGCGCGTGCGCGCGGCGGCGGACGCACCCGCTCCGCACGCCGCGGGCGGCGACGCGCCCGCCCGATGAGCGGCGGGTACCCGGAAGACCTGCGTCTGCAGGTCGAGGACTACCTCGCCGGGCTGCGTTTCGTCGAGCCCGAGGCCGAGGGAGCGGCCGGGCTGGAGGAGGCGATGCGGTATTCGCTGCTCGCCGGCGGCAAGCGCATCCGCCCGGTGCTCGCGCTGGCCGCCGCGCGGGCGGCCGGCGCCGACCCGGCGCGGGTGCTGCCGCTCGCGGCCGCGCTCGAGCTGATCCACACCTACTCGCTGATCCACGACGACCTGCCGGCGATGGACGACGACGATCTGCGCCGTGGCCGCCCGACCTGTCACAAGGCGTTCGGCGAGAACGTCGCGATTCTTGCGGGCGACGGGCTCTACGCGGAAGCATTCCGCCACGTGCTGACGCGCCAGCAGGGCGATTCGGAGACAATCCTCGCTGCCGTCGGCGAGCTGGCCGCCGCGACGGGCGTCAACGGGATGGTCGGCGGGCAGTACCTGGACGTGACCGAACGCGCGCCGGCCGGCCCGGAGGGGCTGCGCACGATCCACGTGCTCAAGACGGGCAAGTTGATCGCCGCGTCGATCGTCTGCCCGCTGCGCCTCGTGCTCGTCGACGAACCTGCGAGAATCGAGCTGTTCCGCGACTTCGCAAGCGAGCTTGGCGTCTTGTTCCAGATCGTCGACGACATACTCGACGTCACCGGCAGCGACGAGCGGCTCGGTAAGCCGCAGGGCAGTGACGAACGACTCGGGAAGCGCACCTACGTGAGCGCCTTCGGACTCGACGGGGCCCGCAAGCTGGCCGCGGAGTCGTATCGCAACGCGTCCGCCGCACTGGAGCGGGCGGCCCCCGGCGGCGCGACCGAGCTCGAGCAGATCACCGACTTCATCGCCACCCGCACCTCATGAGCGACTCCATCGACCCCGACGACGACCGCGAACCGATCCTTCCGCGCATCGAGCGCCCGCAGGAGCTCCACGCGCTGTCCGACGACGAGCTGACCCAGCTCGCGGGCGAGGTACGCGGGCACATCATCGACACGGTCGGGGAGATCGGCGGCCACTTCGGCGCGAACCTCGGCACCTGCGAGCTGGCGGTCGCGCTGCACTCGCTGCTCGACTCGCCGACCGACAAGATCCTCTGGGACGTCGGCCACCAGGCCTACCCGCACAAGGTCCTCACCGGCCGCCGCGACGAGCTCTCGACGATCCGCAAGTACAGAGGCCTGACGCCGTTCTGCTGCGTCGAGGAGTCCGAGCACGACGTGATGGGCGCCGGCCACGCCTCGACCTCGATCGGCTACGCGGTCGGGCTCAAGGAGGCGATGCGCCACGGCAACGGCCCCGACGGCAAGGTCGTCGCCGTGATCGGCGACGGCGCGATGACCGGCGGCGTCGCGTTCGAGGCCGTCCACCAGGCGGGCGGGCTCGGCACGCCGATCGTCGTCGTGCTCAACGACAACGGCATGTCGATCGCGCCGAACGTCGGCGCGCTCAGCCGCTACTTCAACCGGGTGCGCCTGAACCCCAAGCTGTGGCACGCGCGCGAGGGCGTCGAGGGCGGCCTGACGAAGCTGCCGGGCGGGCTCGGCGCGCGCTTCGAGCGGCTCGGCCCGCAGCTGAAGGAGTCGATCAAGGCGTTCTGGGCGCCGGGCCTCTTCTGGGAGGAGCTCGACTGGGCCTACATGGGCGTCGTCGACGGCCACGACGTGCCGCACCTGCGCGAGGCGCTGCGCGAGGCGCTCGCCGCCGACCGGCCCGTCGTCGTGCACATCGCGACGGTGAAGGGCAAGGGCTTCGCCCCCGCCGAGGACGGCGGCCTCGAGGGCATGGAGAAGTGGCATGCCGCGAAGCCGCACTCAATCGCCAACGGCGCCCCCGCGCCCGCCGCGATCCCCGTGCCCGGCGCCCCGCCTGTCGCGCCGAAGCCGCCGCAGTACACGAAGGTCTTCGGCGACGCGCTCGTGCGCGAGTGCGAGCGCGACGAGCGCGTGCTCGGCATAACGGCCGCGATGAACACGGGGACCGGGCTCGACATCCTCCAGAAGGCGCTGCCAGATCGCTACTTCGACGTCGGCATCGCCGAGCAGCAGGCGCTGCTGTTCGCAAGCGGGCTCGCGCTGCAGGGCGCCAAGCCGGTCGCCGCGATCTACTCGACCTTCCTGCAGCGCGCGTTCGACCAGATCGTCCACGACATCTGCCTGCAGAGACTGAACGTCGTGCTCGCGATGGACCGTGCGGGGCTCGTCGGCGACGACGGCCCGACACACCACGGCGTATTCGACATCGCGTACCTGCGGCCGCTGCCGCACATCGTGCTGATGGCCCCGCGCGACGAGGCGAATCTCGTGCACATGCTGCACACCGCCCTGACCTACGACGACGGCCCTGTTGGCCTGCGCTACCCGCGCGGCGAGGCGGTCGGTGCCGCGCTGCCGGACGTGCCGCGCACGATCCCGATCGGGACCGGCGAGATCCTGCGCGCCGGTGAAGGCGGCAAGGTCGCGCTGCTCGGCTACGGCAGCGGCGTCGGCAAGGCGCTGGAGGCGGCCGAGCTGCTGCGCGAGCACGGGGTCGAGGCGACCGTGGCCGACGCGCGCTTCGCGAAGCCGATCGACGCCGGCCTCGTGGCGCAGCTGATGGCCGAGCACGAGCTGCTCGTGACGGTTGAGGAGGGCGTGCTGGCGGGCGGCTTCGGCTCGGCCGTGTGGGAGACGCTGTCCGACGCCGGCCTGCCTTCGCGCATCCTGCGTATCGGCCTGCCCGACCGCTATGTCACGCACGGTGCGCCCGCGCTGCTGCACGAGGAGGTCGGCTTCACCGGCGTGAAGATCGCCGACCGCATCCTGCAGCGCCTCGCCGCGCCTCGCGGCGTCCTCGGTCACTCGCCTGCCTGAGCAGGCCATGTTGCGGGGCAGGGCGAGCTGCTCCTAAGGGCGAGGGTGGCCGGCTCAGGGCGACCCGTCGACGAGTCCGACCTCGCGAGCACGGGCGACGGCCTCCGAGCGAGAGGAAACGTCGAGCTTGCGGTAGACGGCCTGGGCTTGCGTCTTGACCGTGTTGGCAGAGACCTCAAGCCGACCGGCAATCTCGCGCAGCGAGAAGTGACTCGGCAGCAGCCGCAACACGCGCAGCTCGGCGAGTGTGAGGCGCGCCGGCCCGCGCACGGCGCTCGCAGCAAAGGCGTCGGCGCGCGCCCATGCATCTTCGATCCAGACGTGCAACACGACCGCGTCGGGCAGCTGCCGCAAGGCGCGCGACATGCGCGCGAGCTGGCCGCGAGCGGCCGCGGCGTCGGTCAGCAGCAGCAGGGTGCGGGCGAGCGCGAAGCGCAGCTGCGCCTCGTGCCACGGCGGCAGGTCCGCCTCGGGTGGAAGCAGCCGCCGGGCGTGGGCAAGCGCCTCGCGCCCCTCGTCCAGCGCCCCGCATTGCGCATGCGCGAACGCTGCGACTGCCGGCACGAGCGCGAACAGCGGTGGCTGCGGGACACCGCACTGCTCCCCGCAGGCAAGCGCGCGCTCCGCGAGCACCACCGCGCGCTCCGGCTCGCCGCGGTCGAGCGCGAGCAGCGCGCTCTGCGCAAGACAGAGCGCCTCGACGAGCGGCACGGAGCTCGCCTGCCAGGCAGCATCCGTGAGCAGATCTTGCGCCCACTCGGATCTGCCGGCGAGCGCGTTGCCGACCCCTGCGAGCAGGCAGGCGAGGGAGCGCCACGCCCGCTGCTCGACTCCCGATGCAAGTGCGGACTCGGCGCCGGCCCGCATCTGCGCGACGCCCGCGCGTGACAGCGCGGCGTACACGAGTGCGATGCCGCCCGAGAGCGGGCACCCCGAGCGCTCCGGAACCCCGCCGCGGGTCCGCTCTGCGCCTGCGGCGAGTCGTGCCGCGTCGGCGGCATGGCCAGCTGCGAGGCGGCGCAGCGCCGCAGCCAGTGCGAGCGTCGGGAGCGAGACGACGCGCTCTTCGCCAAGCGCGGCCAGCCACCCGTCGAGCTGTTCGGGTGAACGGCCGAGGGCGTGGGCGGGCAGCGCGTTCCACGCCAGCGCGCCGGCGCGGTGGGCGTCGCCGGCCTCGACCGCGTGATCGATTGCGCGCGCGGTGTCGCCGTGCCGCTCGCACCAGGCGGACGCGCGCCGATGCGCCTCCAGCTCCCATGCGGGGTCGGCACACCGCAGCTCCGCGAGCAGTGCGGTGGCGACCAGCGGATGCAGGCGATAGCGCCGCTCGTCACGGTCAAGCGCGGCAATCGGCATGTTGCCGTGCGCGAGGCCGCGCAGCGTGAGCCCGCTGCCCGTACGACCCAGCACGCCGTCGCACAGCTCGCCCGAGAGTCGTCCGAGCGGCGCGCCGCGCAGCAGCAGGTCGCGCGTTGCCGGGTCGAGCTCGGCGAGCAGCTGTTCGCGCACGTAGTCAGCAATGAGCCGGTCCGCGCCGGTCACGATGGTCTCGGCGATCTGAGCTTGCCGCCGGCGCTCATCGACCGCGCGCGCAGCGAGCACGAGGGCGGCCGGCCACCCCTCCGCGCACGCGATCACCTGCTCGATGTCGCGGGGTGTGAGCTCGATGTCCGACTGTCCGAGCAGTTGCCGGGCCTCGTCGTCGTCCAGTGCGAGCTGGGCCGGCGTCAGCTCGACGAGGCGCTCCTCGGTGCGCAGCCTGGCCAGCGGCAGCGGCGGATCGGTGCGCCCGGCGAGTACCAGCTGCGAGCTGCCGTCGAGGCACACGCCGAGCAGCTCCAGCAGCGGAGTCGCCCCCTCGCCACGCAGCGCGTGGACATCGTCGAGCACGAGCACAAATGGCCGCCGGCGCGCAGTCAGCAGCGCGCTCAGCGCGTCGAGCAGCGGGCGGTCGACGGTGCGCTCCAGCGTGAGGGTTGTGCGCAGCTCGGAGGGGACCGGCTCGATCACATGCAGGGCGCGAGCGATCGTCGCGATGACCGCGCTCGGGTCGCCGGCGACCGTCACCCACACGCACAGCCGTGGCTCGGCCGCCGTCCACTGGGCGAGCAGGCTCGTCTTGCCGTAGCCGGCTGGGGCGCGCAGGAGCAGCACCGCCGACGGCTCGGCGCACGCGAGCCGCTGCACGAGGCGCGGGCGCGGAACCGTTCGCCGATCCCGCGGGCGGGGGATCGACAGGGTCGGGCCGAAAGGAGGAAGCGTCGCGTCCATGACCGCTGCCCTCCACCGTCGCGCGATGGACGCGGGCGGGCAAGGGTGCGCGCATGCGCGGGCGGGGATGTCTGCACGTGCTTGCACCGGCATCCGTCGCGTCACCCGTTTCGGGCTATGCGCCGACCTCGATCCGGGCGTAGCGTCGAGCGCATGGAGTGGGTCTCGGTCGCCGTGTGGGCGCTTGTCGCCCTCGTGGCACTCCCGGTGGCAAGCGGGGCGTTCGTGGCGCCGCCGCTCGGGCTCCAGCCGATCGTCGGCGTGGCCGGCCTGGTGCTCAGCGTGCTGTTCGCGGTGAACGGCAACGCGCCGCTCGCCTGGATCGCAGGCGGCCTCGCGCTGCTCGGTGCAGTCACGACCGGGGTGGGTGCCGCCGAGCTGATCGGCGGCGAGGACAGCGACGTCGGCCGCGCCGAGGAGCACGCGGCCACGTTCGCCGGGCTCGCGTGGCCGCTCTACGCCGTGGCGATCGGGATGAGCGTGCTCGCAGCGCTGGCGGCTGACAGCACGATCTGAAGCGGACGCGCGTGCGTCGGCGTCAGGCAGCGTCCCCGACGTGCAGCAGCGTCGCCTTCTCGGCGGCCAGCTCCTCGTCGGTGAGCGCGCCGCGGTCGTGCAGAGCCGCGAGCCGCTCCAGCAGCGCAATGCGGTCGGCTGCCGCGACCGCCGGTGCGGTCCCGCTCGGGCCGGCGTCCGCTGCCGGCCGGTCGCGGCGCAACACATCGCCTGCACTCGCCCGCGCATGTGCGATGCGCGCCTGCCACGTGGCGCGAGCGTCGCCCACTGTTGCGTCGGGGAACTCCACCGCGACCTGACGGCGCAACATCGCGACCCCGAGCGCCACCAGTCCGATCATCACCAGCACGGGAATCACCATCCGCGTGAGGGGGATTGGACCCCACGCGATCACGAGCAGCACGAGCGCGGCCGCGACACCGTAGGCGATGTCCGGCCGCTCGCGCAGCCATGGCGCGGCGGCGCCTCGCAGCGCGTGCGCGGAGCGCATCGGCCCGGCGACCCACGCGGCGATCACGAGCGGGATCCCGACGACGATCGTGGCCCACGCGATGTCGTGCAGCATGCTCGTCGCGATTGACCACGTTGCCTGCGCCGCCGGCACGACGGCGTCGGTCCGCGCGAGGCTGTCGACGACGCGCTGGCCGGCGACCGAGCGCGCGACCAGCACCAGCACACCCGCGATCACAAGGCACCAGCCGGCCGCGCGCAGCGTCTCGCGACGACGGCCGCGCGCAATCCCGACGGCGAGCGCCAGCAGCAGCACGGCGGCCAGCGGAAGTACGAGCGCGAGCCCGCGCAGCGCCGCCGTCGCGTCCTGCACGGCGGACGCCTGTCTGCTCGTGACAATCGCGATTCTGCCCGCGCCCGGCGGGATCTTCCCCGCCAGCTTGCCCGGCAGCCCGAACCGCTGCACCGCGTCGAGTACCAGCGCGCGCAGGTCGAGGTAGACCGTCTCGCCGGAGATCGTGACGAGCGTCGACTTGCCCTCGGCGATCGCGATGAAGCGCTCGGCCGCGAGCCGGTTGGCGTCCTTCCATGCCTGCTGGACGCGCGGGCGCCCGAGCGCTTTGTCAGTGACGTCCTGGGCGACGTTCTGCAGGCCGCCGGCGGCCGGGCCGGCGAGCGGCTTCAGGCGCGGCGGCAGCGCTCTGGAGAGCTCCTCGCTCACGTTCACGTTCGCGTAGACCTGGTCGATCAGGTAGCCCGAGACGGCGCTCTTGACCGCCGGATTCTCCAGCAGGGTCGTGCTCGTGTCGGCCCAGTTGTCTGCGTTCAGGAGCTGTCGGTTGGCCCAGACCGCGACGATCGACAGCACCGCCAGCACCGTGGCGAGCACCAACAGTGTGCGAACGGCATAGCGCCGCCCGCGCGGGAGCCGCCGCGCGGGCGGGAGCGGGTCGGTCGTTTCCGTCATCGCGGACGTCCCGGCCGGTGCGTCAGGCCTCCTGGCGGTGGCCGCCGTGCACGGCAAGGCCGTAGACGATCAGCACGTCGACTGCGAACAGCGAGATCGACAGGAACGGATATGCGGGCAGCATCAGCAGCATCCCGATCCCGTTGAGGCTCGCGAATGCGATTCCGAGCCAAGTGGCGAACGTGTTGCGCGCCCACACGCCGAACGCGGCCAGCAGCTGCACGGCGCCGGTGATCAGCACGACCCAGCCCCACGTGTTGAGGTCGCTGATGACGTACTTGGCGTCGTTGACGAAGAACGTCGAATTATCGATCGCGGCGATGCCGTAGATCACGTTGAGGATGCCGACGATCGCCAGCATCGTGCCGGCGAAGACGACCCAGCCGTAGCCGGTGTCCTCAGCGGCATACGGCGTCGATGCCGCGTCGCCGGCCGCGTGGGTCGGACTCGAGCCTGGTTGGGCAGCGGACATGCATGACCTCCTTGCCTGGCGGATGCGAATGAGGGGCGAGGCCACCGCTGGGGTGTGATCGCACGCTCACAACTACGGTGGCAGTCGGCCCCGGCACTCCTCAAGGGTGCGCGCACTACTGCCGGTGCGGTGCCGGCACGAGCTACCCGCCGTACTCGGTGAGGTAGATCAGGGCCGCCTTCACGCGGCGGCTGACGTCCTCGGCATAGCTGAGGCCGAGCTTCATGAAGATCGCGTTGATGTGCTTCTCGACCGCGCGCTTCGTCAGCACAAGGTCCTGCGCGATGCGCGCGTTGCTCTTGCCCTGCGCAATCTCGCCGAGGATCTCCAGCTCGCGCGGCGACAGCTCGGCGAGCGGAGAGTCGGCGGTGGCGGAGCGCTGCGCGATCATCGCCTCGACGACGCGCGCGTCCATCACCGACCCGCCGCGCGCGACCGTCTCGATTGCGCTCGTCAATTGATGCCGGTCGTGGACGCGCTCCTTCAGCAGGTAGGCGCGACCGTCGGAGCCGTGTTCGAGCAGCGCGAGGCCGAGGCGGGGATCGGCGTACTGGCTGAGCACGACGACGCCGACCTCCGGATGCATCTCGCGCAGCGTGCGCGCGATCTCGATCCCCTCGTCCTCGAAGCGGGGCGGCATCCGCATGTCGGTCACGACGACGGCTGGACGCTCGCGCTCGACGGCGGCCAACAGGGCGGTGCCGTCCCCGCAGGACGCGACCAGCTCGACACCGGGCTCGCGTTCGAGGATCCGCTCGATCGCCTCGCGCACGAGCAGGCTGTCGTCGGCCAGCACGACACGGAGCGGCACCGCTGCGGCGGCGCTGGGCGGAGTTGCGATGTCGGGTGTGCGGTGCGCTACGAGCCTGCTCCAGGAACCGGGATCTACTCCGATTCGGAGTACGTGGTTTACCCGGATGGGGTCAGCTTTCGAACTTGCGAGGATCGCAGCTCCGAGCGACGCGAGGGACCGGTCGATGAGCTTGCTGCAAGCACAGTCTTCCCAGGGCGCGATCGGATCGATCGCGGGCGCGGCCGAACGGCGCCGCATCGAGCGCGACCTCCATGACGGCGCACAGAACCTACTCGTCGCGGTCCGGCTCAAGCTCGGCCTGGCGGCCGATCGCGCTGCTGAGCTCGGTGCGCCGGACCTCTACCGGATGCTCGTCGAGGTGGGCGACGAGGCGCAGGCGGCGCTCGACGGCATTCGCTCGGTCGCGCAGGGTGCCGTCCCGCCGCTGCTCGCAGTGCGCGGCGTGGCCGACGCGCTCGCGGCGGAGGGCGATCGCGCGGCGCTCCCCGTTCGCGTGGTCGGGCGGATTCCGCGCAGCACGGCGGCGGCGGAGGCCGCCGTCTTCTACTGCTGCCTGGAGGCACTCCAGAATGCTGCCAAGCACGCTGGACCAGCGGCCCGGGTGACGATCCGGCTCGACCGCACAGCGGACGGGATCGGCTTCGCGGTGGAGGACGACGGCGCGGGCTTCGCGGCGGCAGAGCGGCCGTCGGCACGTACGGGTGGGGGCGGCCTGACGCACATGCACGAGCGGGTCGACGCGGTCGGGGGCGCAGTGACGATCGTCTCGCGCCCGGGTGGTGGCACGAGCGTGCGCGGTTGCGTGCCATGGCCGCAGCCCCAGGTCGCGGCATGAACGGGGACCGGATGTACCCCATGACACACCCGCCACACACTAAGTTGGACCAAAGCAACGAAAGGACGGACGATGCCGACTGTTGCACCGGAGACGCACGAGACGCTTGCGGGGCTTTCCGCAGGCGACTTGACGATGCTCGACCAGGCGCTCGGGATGCGCGAGGCGGTGCTCGCGAGCACCGGGCTCGACTCGCGCACGTTCGCGCTTGTGAAGATCGCGGCGCTGATCGCGCTCGACGCCCCACCGGCCTCGTACGCCTGGCAGGTTGGCAACGCGCTTGACGAGGGCGCAACGCCGGAGGACATCCTCGGCGTGCTGCGCGCCGTCGGTCCGCAGGTCGGCGGCCCCCGCGTCGTCGCGGCGGCGCCGGAGATCATGCTCGCGCTCGGGCTCGCACTGCCCGACGAGCAGGCCTGAGGGGGAACGAGATGCCAATTGGACGACGCCGTCCCCTCTTGCGCGCCGCCGCCGTCGGCGGAGGCGCCTACGTCGCGGGCAAGCGACGCGCCCAGTCCCAGGGGCGCGAGGCCGACCAGGAAGCGCGCCTGGAGCAGCTCGAACAACAGCCCGCAGCAGCGGCGCCGCCGCCGGTTGCGGCAGCTCCGGCGGGTCCCGCGCCGGACATGATCGAGCAGCTGCGCCAGCTCGGCGAGCTGCACGCGCAGGGCGTGCTGACCGACGAAGAGTTCGCCGCGCAGAAGGCTCGCCTGCTCGGGTAGCCGGCGAGCCTCAGCGGATGCTGAAGTCGGCGTGGCGCACGAGCGCCACCGCGTAGTCGACCCAGAACATGCCAGCCGGCGGCGGGTTCGGCGTCTTGCTGCAGTCGCCCGCCGACCGGCCGGGGTTGCCGATCCAGAAGAGCCCGTCGACGTGGCGATGCTCGCCGGGGACGAGCGTCGTCGGTCTCGGCCCGAGGCCGGCGCCCGGCGGGTTGCAGTGGAACGTGTTGCCGTGCAGCACGCGGTTCTTCGGCCGCACCGGGCCACGTCCGTTCGTCGCCGTGTTGACGACGTAGTGCGGTCTGCCGCCCAGCTGCCGCACGAGTCGGCGGCCGTACTCGATCTCGCGTGAGGTCCAGTCCTGATGGGTCGAGTTCGTGAAGAAGCCCTGGATGCGGTAGACGCCGATGCGCCGCAGGCGCGCCGCGATGTAGCGCGGATTGTGCGCGTCGGCCGCGCCCGCATCCACGTAGACGACCGCGCGCGGGACCGCCGCCATCGAGGCGATCGCGGAGCGCAGCTCACTCGCGCGGACGCGCTCGCCGTGGCGCGAGAGGCACTTCATCGTGATCAGCGCGTCGATCTCCATGAAGACGATCGCGCGATGGTTGCCGATCCCCTGCGCGAACTTCTCATACCAGCGCTTGTAGCGGTCCGCCTCCGCGCGCGTGTCGCCGTAGCCGCCGCACTGCGTGTGCTTGAAGCGGTACGTCGCGATCAGCGGCACCGATCCCGGCTGCAGCGCCTGCGCCTGCGCGAGGTACTGCGCGACCGCGGCACCCGGCTGGTCGTTGAACGCGCCGAAGCGCTTCGTCTCCGGCTGGTCGGCGATCGTCTGCAGCAGCTGGGCGGCGTCGGGGCGGCGGTGGCGGATCTGCTTGATGACGGTGCCGGCGAGGTTCTGCCCGGGGTTCGTGAACAGCGGCGCGCCGATCAGCGGGCTGCCGGGCGGCGGGGGCGGGTCAAGCCCGAGTGGGTTGAGCGCATCGCGCTGGTCGCTGACGGTGTCGTTGTCGAGGATCGTCAGCGTCGCGCGCTTCGGTTCGCCGACCGCTTGCGGGTACGCGCCGTAGATGCCGACCGCGATCGTCTCGCGGCCCTCGACGTTCGCGTCGTCGACGATCGGGACGCGAAAGGACGCCTGCGTCTGCCCGTCGGCGAAGTCGAGCCGCCCTCTGACCGGCGTGTAGTCGAGGCGGTAGTCGGCGCTGCGGTGCCAGACCGCGTAGCGGACCTCGCCGGCGCCGTTGCCGGTGCTGCGCTCCACGCCGATCGTCGCGAAGCCGTCACCCTCGCCGACCGTGAAGTCGTGGGCGGCGAGCCGCACGCTGCCGTTGGCCCCCTGCGCTGCGGCGGACAGCCCGCCGAGGGCGAGCAACGCAGCGATCAGTGCGAATGGGGAAAGGCGACGCATGGCCTGAGCCATACCCGCCCCAACATGACCGATTCCCGAATGGAGCTTTCGCCCCGCTTTCGGGCGCGAAGCGCTACGTGATGCGGAAGTCTGCGTTTCGGATCAGCTCGAGCGCGTAGTCGAGCCAGAACGCGCCGGTGGGCGGCGCACTGGCCGAGTTCGCGCATCTGCCGGCCGAGCGGCCGGGGTTGCCGATCCAGAAGAGCCCGTCGAGGTTGCGGTATTGCGCCGGGACGGCGGACGTCGGTTTCGGCCCGAGGCCGCGGCCTGGGGCGTTACAGCGGAAGGAGTTGCCGTGCCTGACGCGGCTCTTCGGGATCAACGGCCCGCGCCCGTTCGCTGCCGTGTTGACCACATAGTGGGGGCCGCCACCGAGCTTGCGCACGAGCCAGCGCCCGTACTTGATCTCCTTCCTCGTCCAGTCCTGGTGCGTGGAGTTGGTGAAGAAGCCCTGGATGCGCTCGACGCCGACCCATCTCAGCATCCGCGCCATGAAGCCGCGGTCGTGTGCGTCCGCTGCGCCGGCGTCGACGTAGACGACGGCGTGGGGGAGCGTCGAGAGCGTGGCAATCGCTGAGCGCAGCTCGTCGATGCGCACCTTCAGGCCGGCGTGGGAGAGGCACGGCGCGGTGATCAGTGCGTCGATCTCGTAGAAGAGCACGACCGGGTGGTTGCCGATCCCCTGCGCGAACTCCTGGTACCAGCGCTTGTACGCGTCGACCTCGGCCGGCGAGTCGCTCACGTGCCCGCACGTGAGGTGCTTCAGGCGATAGGTGCTGATCAGCGGGACCGCGCCCGGGTCGGTCGCGTGCGCCCGTTGGAGGAACGTCGCGATCTCGTGCTTCGGGTTCGGCGTCCAGCTGCCGAAGCGCTTCGTCTCCGGCTGGTCAGCGATCGTGCGCAGCTTCGCGGCGGTGGCGGGATCGCGATGGCTGAGCGAGTGCGCGACGCGGTTCGCGAGACCCCACTCGTCGTCGACGAAGAAGTGCGCCCCTTGGAGCGGGTTGCCGTTTGTGGGCGCGACGGGCAGGCCGAGCGGGTTGAGCAGGTCGCGGTCGCTTGCGATGGTGTCGTCGTCGACGATCGTCAGGCGCGCGCGCTGCGGATCGGCCAGCCGCATCGGATACGCACCGTAGATGCCGAGCTTGACCGTCTCGTTGTTCTCGACGTCGCTGTCGTCGTGGATCGGGATCTGGAAGGTCGCCTCCCGCTGGCCGTCCTCGAAGTCGACGCGGCCGGAGACCGGCTCGTACTCGAGGTTCGGCTGCGCCGATTGGTCGTACCAGACGCCGTAGCGGACCTCGCCGTGGCCGCTGGAGTCGCTGCGCACGACGGTGATCGTGGCCGCGCCGGCGTTCTCCTGGACGCTGTACGCGTCGGCGGAGAGCTGCACGCTGCCGTCGCCGGCGGCGGACGCGGCGGCCGCCGGCAGCAGAAGCGCGGCGAGGAGGGTGAGGAGCAGCAGAGAGCGAGACGGCATTGGCAACCGATACGTGCATCGGTTGGCGTGCGCGGTCCACTGAGACGGGCAGCACCTAGACCGAACGATTGTCCAGGTCGCTTAAAAAGGAACGGCCCGCCGAAGCGAGCCGTTCCCGGGAGGAGAGATGTGTCTATGTGGTGTTGCTGTGATCGGTGGGGGAAGTTTTAGGAGGCCCGCACGGAGTAGCGGGTGGTGGCGTCGAGCGCGAGCTGCGCGATCCCGACGGCACCCAGGAAGAGCGCCGCGGCGGTGTCGCCGACAAGCGCCAGGGGGATGGCGACGAGCACGGCCGCGAACGCGATCCCGTAGTCGAACGCCTGATGGGCGGAGACCTGAGCGGGCTTCTCGGCGGCGTCGAGCGCGAGCCCGACAATGCAGACGCCGATCAGGATCGAGACGACCGCACCCGCGAGTCCGAAGCCCAGCGCAAACGGCGCGACCAGCGCGAGGATGCCGATCGGCAGCTCAAGCGCGCCGTGCGTGGGGAGGGAGATGGTGGGGCGAAGGGCGGTCATTGCGCTAACCATGGTGCGGGCTTGTGACACCTTTGTGTGTGAGGTCGCGCACAGAGCCTGAGGTCGCTCCTGCAGGCGCGGATCGCGGGGGCCGGTAGCGTTCCACCCGCGATGGCGACGAAGATGCGACTCGACACGCTGCTCGCGGAACGAGGCGTGTTCGCCTCCCGCACACGCGCGGCCGCGTCTGTGCTTGCAGGCGAGGTGCTGCTCGGCGACGAGCGACGGCGTGCTGACAAGCCCGGCCAGCTCGTCGCCGACGACGTGCTCGTGGCGGTCACCGCAGAGCAGGAGTTCGTCTCACGCGGCGGGCGCAAGCTCACGAACGCGCTCGACGCCTTCGGGCTCGACGTCGCGGATCGCCGCGCGCTCGACGTCGGCGCCTCAACCGGCGGCTTCACTGACTGCCTGCTGCAGCGCGGCGCCGCACACGTCGTCGCGCTCGACGTCGCCTACGGCGAGCTGAGCTGGCGGATTCGCAACGACGAGCGAGTCACCGTCCTGGAGCGCCGAAACGCTCGCGCGCTCGACCCAGCCGAGCTGCCTTACGCGCCCGACCTCGTCGTAATCGACGTCTCGTTCATCTCACTCGCGAAGGTGCTGCCGGCCGTGCTCGCCGCGATGGCGGACCGGTTCGACTGCATCGCCCTCGTCAAGCCGCAGTTCGAGGTCGGTCGCGGAAACGTGGGCAAGGGCGGCGTCGTGCGCGACGCGGACGAGCGCCGCGCTGCACTCGTCGCCGCGGGTGCGGCTGCGCGCAGACTGGGTGCTGCCGTCCTCGGCTACGTCTCCTCGGGCCTGCCCGGGCCAAAGGGCAACCAAGAGAGCTTCGTATGGCTCGCCGAGCCGGCCCGCGCCGGCGCCGTCGAAGATCTCGAGACGGCTGCACGAAAGGTCGAGCCGTGAGCAGAATTGCCACCGTCTTCACGCATCGCCGTCCCGTGGAGACGCATGACGCGCTCGCGAAGCTCGTCGACGTCGCGCGCGCGGCCGGCTGGACACTCGCCTTCACGCCGGAGGAGACGCGCAAGCATGCGCTTGCGCCGGGCGAGGGGCTGGTGCTCGACGCGCCCGTCCCGCGCGACGCTGATCTCTGCATCGCGCTCGGCGGCGACGGCACGATCCTCCATGGCCTGCGTGCGTATGCCGGCACGGCCGTGCCGGTCTTCGGCGTCAACTTCGGCGAGGTCGGTTTCCTCGCGACGGTCGAGCCGGATGGCGTGACGGCCGGCGTGGAGCTTGCACTGCGCGGCGAGTTCGACACGCTGAGACTGCCGGGGATCGAGGTGACCTCCGGCGCGCAGTCGTGGCTTGCGATGAACGACGTCTCGTTCCACCGCAAGCAGGGACTGCGCGTTGCCGACCTCGCCTTCGACGTCGCCGATGAGGAGGTCGGGCGCGTGCGCTGCGACGGGCTCGTGATCGCCACGCCTGCCGGCTCGACCGGCTACAACCTCGCCAACGGCGGGCCGGTGATGGCGTGGGGCGTGGAAGGGCTCGCCGTCTCCTTCATAGCGCCGCACTCGCTGACGGCTCGCGCGCTTGTCGTTGCGCCGCAGGATGGGATCGCCGTGCGCAGCCGCTCGCAGGAGGAACCGGTCGATGTGAGCATCGACGGCCGCCCGATGTGCGAGCTGGCGCCGGGAGGGCGCGTCAGCGCACGCTTCAAGGACAGCGTCGGGACGCTCGCCCAGGTGCCGGGCGCGAGCTTTTACCACCGCCTGCGCGAGAAGTTCGGCCGCCTCGCAAACGGGGTCTAGCCACAACCAGCAGGATCCGTCCGGCGCGAGCAGAACACTTGTTCGCATGCTTCATGAGCTGCGAGTCGAGAACCTGCTGCTGATCGAGCGTGCCGAGCTGCGGCTCGGCTTCGGCTTGAACGTCCTGACGGGCGAGACGGGCGCGGGCAAGACGATGCTCGCGCACGCGCTCGACCTGCTGCTCGGCGGCAGAGCGCGCAGCGGGATCGTACGCCCCGGTGCGGAGGAGGCGTACGTCGAGGGGATCTTCGCGCTCGACGCCCGCACCCGCCAGCTGCTTGGCGAGCGGCTGCCGGCTGACGCGGACGAGCTCGTGCTCGCGCGACGCGTGTGGGCCGACGGCCGCACGCGCGCCTATTTAGGGGGTCGTGCGGCGACCGTCGGGGACCTGCGCGAGATCGGCGGCGAGCTGTTGGCCTTCTACGGCCAGCACGAGCACCGCCGCTTGATGCTCGCCTCAGCGCAGCTGAAGGTGCTCGACGGCTTCTGCGGAGCCGAGCAGCGCGCGCGCCGCGCAGCTGCTGCCACCGCCCACGCGGACGTACGTACCTGCCTGCGCCGCGCCGAGGAGCTGGGCGCGCTCGACGGTGCGCGCGAGCGCGAGCTCGACCTGCTCGAGTTCGAGCTGCGCGAGATCGAGGAGGCTGACCCGAGCGAGGCCGAGCAGGTCCAGCTGACCGCAGAGCGCGAACGGCTGCGCCACCTGGAAGCGCTGCGCGTCGCAGCGGCGGCGGGGGCAGAGGCGATCGCGCCGGAGAGCGGGGAGGGAGGCGCAGGCGAGCTGCTCGCCACAGCCGGCCACCCGTTCGACGCGGTCGCGGGCGTCGACCCCCAGCTCGACGGGCTCGCCGAGCGACTGCGCACGCTTGCGATCGAGGCGGATGACGTCGCAGCCGAGCTGCACCGCTACCTGGACGGAGTTGAGGGCGAGCCCGGCCGCCTGGAGATCGTGGAGCAGCGGCTCGAGGCATTTGCGCGACTGGAGCGCAAGCACGGCGGCACGATCGCGGCCGTGCTCGCCCACGCGGAGGAGTGTCGCGCGCGCCGCGACGAACTGACGGGCGCCGAGGCCGCACTGGCGGAGACGGTCGCTGCGCTGGAGGCGGCGCGCGAACAGCTGGGTGCGGTGGCCGCCGAGCTGCACGACACGCGCGCGGCGGCTGCGCCGGCGCTCGCCGAGGCGGTGCGCGAGCGGCTCGCCGAGCTGGCGATGCCGGACGCGCGTTTCGAGGTCGAGATCTCTCCGCGCGACGAGCCGGGCCCGACCGGCGCCGACGCCGTCGAGCTGCTGATCGCCGCGAACCCGGGCGTCCCAGCCGGCCCGCTGCGCGAGGTCGCCTCCGGCGGTGAGCTCTCTCGCGTGATGCTCGCTTTGCTCGGCGTCGCGAACGCGGACGTCGACGCCGCCGCCCGACTGCTGGTGTTCGACGAGGTCGACGCGGGCATCGGCGGCCACACCGCCAACGCCGTCGGCGCGCAGCTGCACGGGCTCGCGACCGACCGCCAGGTGCTGTGCATCACCCACCTCCCACAGGTCGCGGCGCACGCCGACCGCCACTTCCGCATCGCGAAGGACGGCAGCGGCGAGACCGCGATCACGACCGTCACCCAGCTCCGGAGAGACGCCGTCGTCGCTGAGCTCGTCCGCATGCTCGGGGCCGATGAGACCGACAGAGCAGCGCGCCGTCACGCCAGAGAGCTGTTGAAAGCCACCTGAACGGACGAGGGCATCCGTCCTCGCCGTCGAATAGCGTCGCGTCCGGATCCGCGGAGAGAGGAACGGTATGGCGCAAGAGGTGGACATCGGCAAGGGGGCGACGGGCAAGATCCGCAGCTTCTGGATGGGCGCGCTACTCGTCGTCGTGACGTTCGGGATCTATGCCTTCTGTTGGTACTACTTCGTCAACGACGAGCTGAAGGACATCGGCGCGGAGAAGGACGACCAGAACCTTGGACAGTCGAGCCCGACGATGTCCGTGACGGCGCTCATCGTCGGTGGCTGGCTGATCGTCCCGTGGTTCCTGTCCGTCTACAACTACGGCCAGCGGATCAAGCGCGCCCAGCGGCTCGTCGAGATCCCGAGAGAGCAGCAGATCAACCCGACCGCCGCCTTCCTCCTGCTGTTTCCGGGGATGATCCTGATCGTGCCGTACTTCATCCACTACTGGTACGTCACGAAGCACCAGAACATGGCGCTCCGTGCCGTCGCCGGCCTTCCGATCGACGGCGCGCCGACCGCAGCGGTCGGACTGCCGTAGCGCGAACGGGCGGGTCCGTCGACAGGGCCCGCCCCGAACAGCGTCTTGGGCCCAACCGAACGGGGCCGTAGAATCCTTCGTTCGTGGCCGTCACCCCCTCAACCACCGCCACGTCACCCACCCAAGCGCCAGGGCGTGAGGTGACTGGGATCGCGCGGCTCGGGAAGCGCACCAAACATCTCGTGAAGCGGCTGCGGCCGGGCGACGTCGCGATCATCGATCATCGCGACCTCGACCGCGTCTCTGGTGAAGATCTCGTTGCCTGTGGAGTCGCCGGCGTCGTCAACTGCTCGCCGTCCTCCACTGGCAGCTACCCGAACATGGGGCCGCTGCTCGTCGCCCAGGCGGGCATCGCATTGGTCGACGTGCCCGGCGACGGCCTCTTCGAGCGCCTGCACGACGGCGACCCGGTCGTCCTCAGAGGCGGTGAGGTGTGGTGCCGGGGCGAGCGCGTGGCGTCCGGCGAGCTGCTCGAAGCCGAGCGGATCCAGGCCGAGACGGATCAGCGCCGCGCGGAGATCGGCGAGGCGCTCGAGGCGTTCGCGCACAACACCATCCAGTACATGCTGGAGGAGCGCGACCTGCTCGCCGGACGGATCGACCTGCCGAGATTCGACACCGACTTTCGAGACCGCCCGGTGCTGATCGTCGTACGAGGGGTCGACCACAAGCGCGACATCAAGGCGCTCAGACCGTACATCCGCGACCTGCGGCCGGTCCTCGTCGGCGTCGACGGCGGCGCCGACGCGCTGTTGCAGGAAGGCTTCAAGCCGGACATGATCGTCGGCGACATGGACTCGGCCGCCGAGTCGACGCTGCGCTGCGGCGCCGAGCTCGTCGTGCACGCCTATCCCGACGGCCGTGCACCAGGGCGCGAATACCTGGAGCAGCTCGGCTTGGAGCACAAAATCGTGCCGGCGCCGGGCACGAGCCAGGACATCGCGATGCTGATCGCGGCCGAGAAGGGCGCCGAGCTGCTCGTCTCCGTCGGCTCGCACTTCAACCTCGTCGAGTTCCTCGACAAGAACCGCCGCGGGATGGCGTCGACGTTCCTCACGCGCCTGCGCGTGGGGGAGATCCTCGTCGACGCGAAGGGCGTGAGCCGCCTCTACCGTCCGCGCCCGGGCGTGGCGCCGATCGGACTGGTGGCGGCGACGGGCATCCTCGTGCTCGTCGTCGTGATCCTGCTGACGCCGGGCCTGCACGACGTCGCTGATCTGCTGTGGCTCAAGCTGCAGGTGCTGCTCGGCATCGACGCGTAGACGCTTAGCCACGCGCAAGCTCCACCTGACACGCTCCACCGAATGCTGAACTTCCGCTACCACGCCCTGTCGCTCGTCGCCGTCTTCCTGTCACTCGTGATCGGGCTGCTGCTCGGCGTCGCGATCGGCGACATGGGGCTCGTCTCCAGAGCTGAGAAGGACGTGCGCGCCTCACTGCGCGACGACGTGCGCGAGGCGCAGGGACAGCGCGACGACGCGCGCGCCCAGCTGCAGGAGCGCCAGCAGTTCGAGGCCCAGGCCTACCCGGCGCTCGTGAGCGGTCGGCTCGCGGGCCGACGGATCGCCCTGATCGAGCTGGGCGGACCGTCGGACCGCATGTGGAACCTGACGAAGGACGCGCTCCAGGGCTCAGGCGCTCGCCTGGAATCCGTCTCGGTGATCCGCGAGCCGCTCCAGCTCGACGAGCTGGCCGCCGCCGCGCGCGGCACGCGCTACGAACAGCTCGCCCAGGAACCCGACCTGCTGCACCCGTTTGCGACGCGTGTCGGCCTCCAGTTCACCCACGGCGGGCGGCTGCTGCGCCTCGTGCGGCGCGACCTGTTGCTGCAGGGCAGCGGTGCGCTGAACGGCGCCGACGGCGTCGTGATCGTGCGCAACACGCCACAGCTGGACGGCGCGGACGCGGACGCGGTCGAGACGTTCGAGGACGGTCTCGTACGCGGGCTGCGCGCGCAGGACCTGCCGGTCGTCGGCGTCGAGACGACCGACGCCGAGAGCTCGCAGATCGAATGGTTCAAGGACCACGAGCTGTCCAGCGTCGACGACCTCGACGACCCGATCGGCCGTGCCGCAGTCGTCTTCGCGCTGGCCGGCGAGCGTGGCAGCTTCGGCGTGAAGGCGACCGCTGACGGCGGCCGGCTGCCGCCGCTGCTGCAGTGAGCGCGACCGGGGATCTGTGCACGGAGCGGCTGCTGTTGCGCCGCTGGCGCGACGAGGACGACGCGCCGATGACGGCGATCAACCGCGACCCCGAGGTCACGCGCTACCTCAACCGCCCGGTGACGGAGGTCGCATTGGCCGCCTTTCTTCCGATGTTCGTCGAGCACTGGCAGCGGCACGGCTTCGGCCCGTTCGCGCTCGAGTCATGCGAGGCGGACGGCGCGGGCGCGCTGCTCGGCTTCGCCGGTGTCGCCTATCCGGCCTATCTGCCGGCGCTCGCCGAGCGACCGGAGATCGGCTGGCGCCTTGCCCGTAGCGCGTGGGGGCGCGGGCTCGCGACGGAGGCGGCGCTCGCAGCGCGCGACCACGCCTTCGCCGTGCTCGGCTTCTCGGAGTTGATCGCGATCGTCCACCCCGAGAACGCGCGCTCGCAGGCGGTCGCGCGCAAGCTCGGCATGCGGGTCGAGCGACAGGTCGACAACCCGGTCCTGCGCCGGCCGGTCGACGTGTGGGTGCTGGCCGCGCCGGCCGCCGCCTGACCCCGCCGCCATCCGGCTCGGCGGCTACGGTGCCCCGGTGCACGCCCTCCCGACGCTCGTCGCGCTCGCCGCGGCGCTCCTGCTGACGCCGCCGATCCTGCGGCATTTGCAGGCGGAGGGCTTCACGCGCGAGAACTACCGGGGGGTGAGGCTGCCGTTCCCCGGCGGGATCGCGATCGTGGCGGCGGGGGTGCTGGTCGTCGGCCTGTGGTCGGGCTTCGTGCCGATCGCCAAGCTCGATCCGTTCGACTGGGATGTCCGCACCGAGCTCACGTACCCGCTCGGTGTCGCGCTGCTCGGCCTGATCGACGACCTGCTCGCCGGCACCTCGCGCGGCTGGCGCGGCCACGGGCGGGCGATCCTCGCCGGCGAGTTCAGCACCGGTGCGCTGAAGGCGATCGGCTCGCTGGCCCTCGCCCTCTACGTGCTTCAGGGGACGGCCTATGTCGAGGGCGTCGGCGAGTTTCTGCTGGCGGTCGCGCTGCTCGTGCTGACGACCAACCTGTTCAACCTGCTCGATCTGCGTCCCGGTCGCGCGGCGAAGGCGTTCGTGCTGCTCGGCACGCTGCTGTCGCTGATTGCGTGGCATGGGCGCGACGAGCTCGGGGATCTCGCGCCGCTCTGGATCGTCGGCCCGCTCGCCGCGCCAATCCTCGTCGTCGGCTACTACGACCTGAAGGAGCAGACGATGCTCGGCGACGTCGGCGCCAACCTGATCGGCGCCGTCGCCGGCCTCTGGCTGATCTACGCCTTCGACACGACGGGCCAGCTGATCGCCCTCGCCGTCGTCCTCGCGCTGACCGTCTACGGCGAGTTCCGCTCGCTCAACACGCTCATCGAACGTACGCCGCTGCTGCGGCAGATAGACTCGATCGGAAGGAATGACGCCCATGCCTGACGCCCCATCGAACGGCACGACCCGCTTCATCTTCGTGACGGGGGGCGTCGTGTCCTCGCTGGGCAAGGGCATCGCGGCCGCCTCGATCGGGCGGCTGCTCGTCGCTCGCGGCCTGACGGTCCAGCTGCAGAAGCTGGACCCGTACATCAACGTCGACCCCGGCACGATGTCGCCCTACCAGCACGGCGAGGTGTTCGTGACGGAGGACGGCGCGGAGACCGACCTCGACCTCGGCCACTACGAGCGCTTCACGTCCGCCAACACCCGGCGCGGATCCAACGTGACCGCAGGCGGCATCTACGACGCGGTCATCCGCCGCGAGCGTCGCGGCGACTATCTCGGCGGCACCGTCCAGGTCGTCCCGCACATCACCGACGAGATCAAGCACCGCATCAAGCTCGTCGCCGACGCGAGCGACGTCGACGTCGTCATCACCGAGATCGGCGGGACCGTCGGCGACATCGAGTCGCTGCCGTTCCTGGAGGCGATCCGCCAGTTCCCGGTCGACGTCGGCCGGCGCAACTGCATGTTCATCCACCTGACGCTCGTTCCCTACATCGGCCACGCCGGCGAGCTGAAGACGAAGCCGACGCAGCACTCGGTCAACGAGCTGCGCCGCATCGGCATCGCGCCCGACATGCTCATGTGCCGCTCGGAGGAGCGCCTCTCGACGGACATCCGCAGAAAGATCGCGCTGTTCGCCTCGCTGCCGGTCGAGGCGATCGTCTCGGCCTCCGACGTCGACGACATCTACAAGGTGCCGCTCAACTACGTCGACCAGCAGGTCGACGACTTCGTGCTCGACCACTTCCGCATGGAGGCGCCGGCGCCCGACCTGACGGAGTGGGAGGCGATAACCGAGCGCGCGGAGCGGGCGACCCAGCCGGTCCGGATCGCGCTCGTCGGCAAGTACGTGAAGCTCGAGGACGCCTACCTGTCCGTCGTCGAGTCGCTGCGCCACGCCGGCATCGAGCACGGCGGGAAGGTCGAGATCGACTGGATCGACTCCGAGCACCTCGAGGCGGACAAGGCAGCCGAGCGGCTCGCAGGCGTGGACGGGATCCTGATCCCGGGCGGCTTCGGCGGACGCGGGATCGAGGGCAAGATCGCCGCCGCGCGCGTCGCGCGCGAGCAGGGCATCCCGTACCTCGGCATCTGCCTCGGCATGCAGGTGGCGGTCGCCGAGTTCGCGCGCCACGTCGTCGGCATGGAGGGCGCCAACTCGACCGAGTTCGACCCCGAGACGCCGTGGCCCGTGATCGACCTGCTGCCGGAGCAGAAGGAGATCTCCGACCTCGGCGGCACGATGCGCCTCGGCGCCGACCCGGTGAAGCTGCACGAGGACACGCGCATCCGCGAGCTGTACGGCGAGCCGGTCATCTACGAGCGCCACCGTCACCGCTACGAGGTCAACAACCACCTGAGGCGCCGGATCGAGGACGCCGGCCTCGTCGTCGGCGGCACCTCTCCCGACGATCAGCTCGTGGAGGCGGTCGAGCTGCCGGCGAGCGAGCACCCGTTCTTCGTCGCCTCGCAGTACCACCCCGAGTTCAAGTCGCGCCCGGACCGCCCGGCGCCGCTGTTCCGCGGCTTCGTGCGCGCCGCGCTCGACCACGCCGCGACGGGCTCCACGCGCGACGGCGAGCAAGCCGGCGCGCGCACGACGACGGCGTGAGGCGAGCCGACGCGGGGGAGCGCCGCGCGCTCGGCGAGCTGTTCGAGCAGTTGTGCGCGATCGAGAGTCCGTCCGGCCATGAGCGCGCGTGCGCGGATCGCGTGGCTGCCGAGCTGCGCGGGCTGGGTCTGACGGTCGAGGAGGACGATGCGGGGCGCATCGCCGGCTCGAACGCGGGGAACCTGCTCGCCCGCTTCCCCTCAGCCGACGGCGGCATCGAGGGGGGAGTCCTGCTGTGCGCTCACCTCGACACGGTGCCGTTGACCGGACCGGTCGAGCCGGTCTGTGAGGAGGGCGTGTGGCGCAACCGCCACGACGCGATCCTCGGCGCGGACAACAAGGCGGCGGTCGCGGTCATGCTCGCCGCCGCGCGGCGCTGGGCGGCGGAGCCCCCGCTGGTCCCCGTCGAGCTGCTGTTCACCGTCTGCGAGGAGGTCGCGCTCGCGGGCGTCAAGGCGTTCGACGCGTCCACGCTGCGCAGCCGCTTCGGCTATGTCTTCGACCACGCCTCGCCGATCGGCGAGATCGTGCTCGCCTCGCCGCACTACCATCGCATCGTCGCCGAGTTGCAGGGCGTCGCCGCGCACGCCGGCATCCGCCCGGAAGCAGGCCGCAGCGCGATCGTCGCCGCCGCCCGCGCGATCGCCGTGATGCCGCTCGGGCGGCTCGACGACGAGACGACCGCAAACGTCGGCACGATCGCCGGCGGCTCGGGCATCAACGTCGTGCCGGAGCGCTGCCTCGTGGAGGCGGAGGTGCGCAGCCTCGACGAGGCCAAGGTCGAGGCGGTCGTGGGCGAGATCGTCGACCACCTGACCGACGGCGCCAACGCCGCGGAATGCGACGTCGACGTGAACGTCGCACGGTTGTTCCACGGCTATCGCACGAGACCGAGTGCACCGCAGGTCGTCGCGGCCGAGGCGGCGCTGCGCGCCTGCGGTTACACGCCGCAGCACATCGTCACGGGCGGCGGCTCAGACGCCAACGCGCTCGAGCTCGCCGGCTTCCCCTGCACGAACCTCGCCAACGGCACCGAGCGCAACCACCAGCCCGACGAGGCCGTCTCCATCGCGGCACTCGAAGGCATGCTCGACGTCACCTTCGCGCTCGTGGAGGAGGCAGCCGCATGCTGAGGCTCCGCCGAGGCAGGGTCACCGAGGCCGAGGCCCCTTCCGCCTGGCAGGCACTCACGGTGGAGATCGACGGCGAGGCGCGGCTCGCACAGGCTGACACGACGCTCGTCGGCCCGTGCGAGCCCGGCGATGACGTCGTCGTCAACGTCGAGGCCCGAGACCTCCAGCTCGGCTCCGGCGGCTTCGACATCGTCCACGTCAACCTCACTCGCGGCCTCGGCGGCCGCGGCATGCCGGGCGCGCACGTGATGAAGCTCAACTACACGAGCCTGCAGCACGCGGTCATCCCTGCCGAGGGTCGCGACCTGAAGATCCCGCTCGGCAGACCGGTCGGCGTCTTCCAGCTCCATGGCCAGCTCGCGCCGGTCGCCTGGGCGCTCGCGCAAGCTCGCGTCGGCCTGCGCGTCGGCTACGTGCAGACGGCCGGAGGCGCGTTGCCCGGCGGGATGTCGGACACGGTCCGCCAACTGCGCAACCGCGACCTGCTCGCGGGCCACACGACCTCTGGACCGTCCTACGGCGGCGCCCAGGAGGCGATCACGACCGCCGGCGCGATCCACGACGGCCTCGCCGAGGAGGACTGGGACGTCGCGCTCGTCGGCCCCGGCCCGGGGATCCTCGGCTCCGGCTCGGCCCTTGGCCACGGCGGCATCGTCGCGCTCGACTCCGCCCACGCGGCGCTCGCGCTCGGCTGCCCGACCGTGCTGACCGCCCGCATGTCGTCCGGCGACCCGCGCGAGCGTCATCGCGGCCTGTCCCACCACACGCGCACGGTGCTGGAGCTGCTGCTGCGACCCGTGACCCTCCCGGTGCCGCCGGGTGTGCGGCTGTTCAGCGAGATGGACGGGATCGGACCGGCGCTCGACGCCGCGCGCGCAGCCGGACACGAGGTCGTCGAGACGGCGATCGACGCCGAGGGCTATCGCGCGAGCGGCCTGCCGACGCGCACGATGGGGCGGACCTTTGACGAGGACCGCCTCTTCTTCGTCGCCGCGCTCGCCGCCGGCGGCGCGTTGGCGGAGCTGATCGGCAGCCAGGAGCGGCCGTCATGAGCGAGGCCTTCGAACAGGTTGACTTCGAGGAGATCTGGTCCGGCCACATCGGCACGGTCAGAGTCGAGCGCTACCGCCACGCCGACGGCGAGGTCGTCACGCGCGAGAACGTCGCGCACCCGGGCGCGGTCGCGATCGTGCCCTGCGACGCGACGCACGTGTGGCTGATCCGCCAGCCGCGCGAGATCTGCGGCGAGCCGGCGCTGCTGGAGATCCCCGCCGGCAAGCTCGACGTCCCAGGAGAGGATCTGCGCGCCGCCGCCGAGCGCGAGCTGGCCGAGGAGATCGGTAAGGCGGCCGACACGTGGGAGCACTTGAAGGGCATCTACACGAGCCCCGGCTTCACCGACGAGCGGATCGACGTCTTCCTCGCGACCGACCTGCGCGACATCGAGCGCCCGCCCGTCGAGGAGGACGAGCGGATCGAGATCGTCCCCTGGCCGCTGGACCGCCTCGACGAGGCGATCGCCGAGTGCAGCGACGCGAAGTCGCTCATCGGCCTCACGCTGCTGCGCGCGCGCCGGTAACGTAAGTCGCGGCGCCTCGGTGGCGCAGCACGGCTCGGAAAGGGGGACCTCGATCGCGTCGCTGGCGTCGTCTGCGTGCTCGCCAGTCACGACAAGGAGCGTGATGCGATGAGGAAGGTCATGACGTGCGTCGTCGCGGCGGCGGTCGCCGTCCTGCTCGTCGGCGCGTTCGTGAGCGTCTCGTCCGCGGGGCGTTACTCACTGAACGATCAGACGTTCAGGGCCATCTCCGCCGAAAGTGAATTCGAAAACGGGTCAGGAGGCGAAAGAGCCTTCTGCCCGATGACGCTGAGCGGCAGCTTCAGCTCGAGAACGTTCGCGAAGACGATCGGCTCCGTCGTCGGCAGGGTCAACACGGTGAGAATCGGCGAATCGTCCTGCACGGGCGGGGCCGAACTGAGCGCCGAATCCAGAGGTCTGCCGCTGAACATCGAATACAGGTCGTTCGAAGGGACGCTACCCAACATATCGGGTCTCGGCGTCCAGAATCCGCAGATGGTGGACGTAATAAAGATCTACCACATGCCGTTCTTCTTCACCTGCACCTACTCCTATCAAGAAGGAAACTTCGTCCAGATAACGATCAGGAGGGAAGCGCTGGGCTGGAAGCGTTATGTCCTGCGCGCCCTGCTGTCGCTGCAGGAAGGCAACCTCCTCTGCCCCAGGAGGCTCGGCATACGCGACGAAGGTCCGTGGACCAGAGGCGACGGGGGCATGTCGGCCATCGCCCTAATATAGGAGCGCGAGCGGGCCGTTCCGTGCGAGCGGCCCGCGATGCGGGCGGGAGGCAGGAGCCAGCCGCCGCAGCACGAATCAGGCGTGCGGACATGTCGACCGCGACCCACGACCTGCCGCCGCTGCGCACCGGCGCCTACGAGGACCTCGTCCTCGACTTCATCGCCTACCTGGAGCTGGAGCGCGGTCTCTCCCGCAACACGCTCGAGGCGTACCGCTCCGACTTGCTGCAATTTGGGGCCTGGCTCGACACGAACGGCAAGGACGCGTTGCACGTCGAGCACACCGACCTCGCCGCGTTCGTCGCGACGCTCGCCGCCGGTGGCGACGGTCGCGCGCCGGCGGCCTCCACGACGATCCAGCGCAAGGTCGCCTGCCTGCGCTCGTTCTACCGCCACCTGCGCCGCGAGGAGCTGCTCGACCGCGACCCGACCGCCGAGCTGAAGGGGCCGCCGCGCGGCAAAAGACTGCCGAAGGTCCTCAGCCGCGACGAGGTCGCGCTGTTGCTGTCCCAGCCGAGAGGCGGGAGCCCGGCGGCGCTGCGCGACCGCGCGCTGCTGGAGCTGATGTACGCGTGCGGTCTGCGCGCCTCCGAAGCGGTCGGCATGAGACTCGACGAGCTCGACCTCGACGAAGGCGTGTTGCGCGCGAACGGCAAGGGCTCGAAGGAGCGGCTCGTGCCGATCGGCAGCAAGGCGGTCGCCGCGCTGTTCGCGTACCTGTCGATCGCGCGCCCCAAGCTCGTAGGCATCCGCGACGAGACGCACGTGTTCGTCAATCAGCGCGGCCAGGGCCTCACACGCCAAGGGCTCTACAAGATCGTCCAGCGCCACGCCAAGAGCGCCGGCCTCGCGGACAAGATGAGCCCGCACACGCTGCGCCACACGTTCGCCACGCATCTGCTCGCCGGCGGCTGCGATCTGCGCTCGCTGCAGGAGATGCTCGGCCACGCCGACATCGCAACGACGCAGATCTACACACACCTGTCCGCTGATCGCCTGCGCGATGTGTACTTCGCAGCGCACCCGCGCGCGACGGCCGCGCGGCCGGACTGAGAGGACCCACGTGGGGCGCCGCGCGCTCGTCGTCGTGCTCGACGCGTGCGGTGTCGGCGCGCTGCCAGACGCGGCCGACTACGGCGACGCCGGCACGAACACGCTCGGTCACCTCGCGCAGGCGGCCGGCGGCCTGCAGCTGCCGACGCTGGAGCGCCTCGGGCTCGGCTCGATCCTGGCGCTCGATGGCGTCCCTGCCGCCACCAACCCCGTCTTGCATGGCCGCCTCCACCCGCTTGGCCCGGGCAAAGACTCGACGACCGGCCACTGGGAGCTGATGGGCGTCGTCGCGCCGGTGCCGCCGCCGACGTACCCGGACGGCTTCCCGCCGGAGGTCGTCGCGGAGATCGAGCGCATCGCGGGACGGACCGTGCTCTGCAACGCCCCGACCGATGGGCTCGCCGTGATCGAGGTGTTCGGCGAGCGGGCGCAGCGCGAGGGCGCGTTGATCGTCTACACCTCACAGGACTCGGTCCTGCAGATCGCCGCGCACGAGGCGGTCGTGCCGGCGGGGGAGCTGTACGAGATCTGCGCGCGCGTGCGCGAGCTAATGCACGGTGAGCACGCGGTCGGCCGTGTGATCGCGCGGCCGTTCGAGGGCGACGGCAGATCGGGGTTCGAGCGCACGCCGCACCGGCGCGACTTCGCGCTCCCGCCGCAGTCCCGCAGCCACCTCGACGCGCTGCAGGCCGCGCACGTGCCAGTCCACGCCGTCGGCAAGGTCTCCCAGCTGTTCGCGGGAGCGGGGATCGACACGTCGTATCCGGGCGCGACGAACGCGGAGGCGATCGCATCCACGACAGCCCTGCTGCAGGACATCGACAGCGGCTTCGTCTTCACGAACCTGATCGAGACCGACCAGGTCTACGGCCACCGCAAGGACGTCGATGGCTTCCACGCCGCGCTGCGCGACATCGACGCCGCCGTCGCGTGCTGGCTGGAGCTGCTCGGCCCCGACGACCTGCTCGTACTGACGGCCGACCACGGGTGCGACCCGCTGCATCCGGGCACCGACCACACGCGCGAGCACGCACCGCTGCTCGCCTCGTTTGCCGGCGACGGCGGCCGCCGCCACGACGGCCCGCTCGCCGACGTCGGCGCGAGCGTCGTGCGCTGGCTCACGGGCAGTGATGCGCCCGGCCTGCCCGGCACGTCGTTCGTGCCGTAATCGGCCGAGCAGCGTCCTGTCCTAGACCTGTCGTGCGAGGTCGGGGCAGGACGCTTCCACACGAAGGCCGGCTAGCCTCTCCGCCGATGCCCGAGCTGCCCGAGGTAGAGACGGTTCGCCGCCAGCTTGCCCCGCGGCTGGAGGGGCGCATGCTGATCGTCTATCGCGTGAGCGATCCCCGCTGGACGGCGCCACGCGGGCCGAACGAGGTGCTCGGCCCGCTCGTCGGCCGTCGCGTGGAGCGCCTCGACCGCCGCGGCAAGTACCTGATCGCCGAGTTCGAGGACGAGCTGTTCCTGCTGATGCACCTGCGCATGACCGGCAACCTGCTTTACGACGCCGAGCCGAGCGCGCCCTACACGCGCGCGATCATGGGCTTCGACGACGAGCACACGCTGAGCTTCGTTGACCCGCGTCGCTTCGGCACCGCCGCGCTGATCGCCGGCCAGCTCGACGCCTACCTCGATGCGCGACTCGGCGTCGAGCCGTTCTCGGAGAACTTCACCGGCGAGCACCTGCACAAGCTCGCACGCGGTTCGCGCGCACCCGTCAAAGCGTTCCTGCTCGACCAGAAGCGGATCGCGGGCGTCGGCAACATCTACGCCGACGAGGCGCTCTTCCGTGCCCGCGTGCACCCGCTGCGGGAGGCCGGCAGACTCACGCGCGCCCAGTGGGATCTGCTGCGCGACACGGTGCGCGAGGCGCTGCAGGAGGGGATCGACGCCAACGGCGCGACGATCGACGACTTCCGCGACCTCGACGGCGCGCGCGGCTCGTTCCAGGACCGCTTCCTCGTGCACCGCCGCGCCGGCGAGCCGTGCCCCGTGTGCGGCGGCCCGGTTCGCAAGCTGCTCGCCGCCGGCCGCGGCACGTACGTCTGCGAGCGCTGCCAGCCGCGCCCGCGGAGCGCGCGCATCGTGCCGATGAGTCGCTGAGGCGCCGGCAGCGCGCCCAGCCCTACGCCGCGCGCGCCCCGCTGCGCTCCTCGGCCTGCTCGATTGCCTGCTCGAAGGCGCCCGCCCACATGTTCGCGTTGCGCTCGAGCGTTTGGTCCTTCGCCCACTTCTGGCCCCTCTTGGCGAGCTTGCGCTGGGCCTTGCCGTCGCTCAGCAGCCCGTTCAGCGCGTCGAACCAGCCGTCGTCCTCGACGAGGCGCCCGCCCTGGTCCTCGCTGAAGTCGACGTAGGGGCCGTAGCCGGAGGCGAGCCACGGCACACCCGCGATCGCGTACTCCTTCAGCTTGATGTCGGAGCGGGTGGAGTTGCCGAGCTTGTCTATGAGCGGCGCGATCGCGATGTCGAAGCCGGCGATCGCCTGCGGCAGCTGGTCGAATTGCAGCACCCCGTAGGAGTGGTAGCGGTCCTGCGGCAGTCTGAGGTCGATCGGGCCGACGCTCTCGACGCGCAGGTCGGGATGGATCTCGAGCAGGTCTTCGGTGATCTCCTGCAGCCCGAGGTGGTCCCAGTCGTCCTGGTGGTCGACCCAGCCTATGTAGCCGAGCACCGTGCCGTCGTGGCGGCGCTTTGGCGCGACGAGCGAGGGGCGGGTGATGAAGTTCGGGATCGGCATGACCGTGCGCGCGCCGTACTCGCGGTAGCGGCCGGCGAGCAGGTCGTTCGTCGTCGTGATCACATCGACGACCTCGGCCATGCCGTCGAAGCCGGCGCGCCGTTCGGGCCTCACGACGTCGTCGTCGTAGTCCCACACCACGCCCATCCCCGCTGCGGTCAGCCGTCTCGCGAGCTCGACGGCCTCCGGCTCTATGTAGCGGCCGATGAAAGCGACGTCGAAGTCCTCAAGAATCACTTCAAGATCTTCGTCACTCGGCGTCAGCTGCTCCGGCTCGGTGTACGTCGCCACGAGGTGCGCGCGACGGGTCAATTCGGTCAGCGGATGGATGGCGCGATAGCTCGAGCTCGGATGCGCGCCCCAAAAGAATGCGGCGATGTTCATCGGTCCCCCTGTTCCCCCAAGAAGGATCTACGCTAGCCGACGCGCGGAGCCCCGCGCAAGCGGGGAGGGGACCTCAGCCGCTGAGCAGCGCGGTGAGCCGGCCGTCGCGGTCGGCGGCGGCGAGCGCCTCGAAGCCGCCCAGCGGCTCGTCGCCGACGAGGATCTGGGGGAAGGTCATCATGCCGGTACGCTGGACGAGCGCCACGCGTCCGTCGTGATCGCGTGAGAGATTGATCTCCTCGAACGGCACGGCACGCTGCGTCAGCAGCGCTTTCGCGCGCACGCACGAGGAACACTTGTCAGTGGTGTACAGCGTGATCTTCTTCGGCATTACTTCATTTAGGATAGCGACTCGGGGGGCGACGTCCTGATGCCAGGCTCGCTGCGCACGGAGGCGATCGTGCTGCGCTCCATACGCTACGGGGAGGCCGATCGGATCCTGCACCTCTACACGCCCGACCACGGCCGCGTCTCGGCGATCGCGAAGGGCGCACGCCGCACGCGCAGCCGCTTCGGCGCGCGCTTGGAGCCGTTCTTCCACCTGCGCGCGATCCTCTACCAGGGCCGCTCAGACCTCCTCACCGTGACCTCCGCTGAGACGCTCGACCCTCACGGTCCGCTGCGCGAGCGCGCCGCCTCGCTCGACGCCGCCGCGCGTGCATGCGACGCCGTCTCCCGGCTGTTCGAGACCGACGACCCGAGCCCCGCCGTCTTCCACCTGCTCGCGAACGAGCTGCGGCTGCTCGACGACGACGAGCGGACCGCCGGCGCCGCCCACCAGCTCGCCTTCCGCCTCAAGCTGCTCGTCGCCGGCGGCTTCACGCCACAGCTCGCGACCTGCGCCTCCTGCGGCGAGGCCGATCACCTCCGCGGCTTCTCCGGCGCGGCCGGCGGCGTCGTCTGCAGCGCCTGCGAGGCGTCGTCCTTCCCGCTCAGCGAGGAGACGCACGCCTTCCTCGTCGCCGCGCTCGGCCGCCCGCTGGCAGAGTCACCGGACGCGAGCCCGCGCGCGCTCAGACAGGCCGAGCGCGCGATCGCGGAGACGGCGGAGCATCACGCGCACGTGCATCTCCGCCCGCTTCCGCGGGCCGCGTGAGTTCTGCGACGCGAGACGGGCCACAAATTCCGGAACGGCTGTTCCAGCGAAAGCCGTCCTAGACTCCCCGAATGCCTCAGACTTCCGCCGCCACGAGATACGTCTACGACTTCGCCGAGGGCTCGCGCGAGCTGCGCGACCTGCTCGGCGGCAAAGGCGCCAATGTCGCCGAGATGACGCGCATCCTCGGCGCCGAGCGCGTACCCGCCGGCTTCACGATCACCACGGAGGCCTGCGTCGCGTATATGCAGGCAGACCGCACCGAGCCGGACGGGCTCGACGAGCAGGTCGCCGAGGCCCTCGCACGTCTGGAGGAGGCGGCCGGCAAGCAGCTCGGCGACGCTGAGGACCCGCTGCTGGTCTCCGTCCGCTCGGGCGCGCGCGAGTCGATGCCGGGCATGATGGACACAGTCCTCAACCTCGGGCTCAACGACGCCTCCGTCGAAGGGCTGGCGCGCAAGACGGGCAATCCCCGCTTCGCATGGGACTCCTACCGCCGCTTCGTGCAGATGTTCGGCAACGTCGTGCGCGAGGTGCCGGGCGAGCAGCTGGAGGAGACGATCAAGCAGCTGAAGGCCGAGCGCGGCGTCAAGCTCGACACCGAGCTCGACGTCGACGCGCTGCGCGAGCTGACAGCGCGCTTCGCGACGCTTTTCCGCGAGCACACCGGCGAGGACTTCCCGCAGGACCCGCAGGAGCAGCTGCGCCAGTCGATCCGCGCGGTGTTCGACTCCTGGATGGGCGAGCGCGCGATCCACTACCGCCGCATCAACCGGATCCCCGACGACTGGGGCACGGCGGTCAACATGCAGCAGATGGTCTTCGGCAACAAGGGCGACTCGTCGGGCTCCGGCGTCGCCTTCAGCCGCGACGAGGTCACCGGCGAGCGCGAGCCGTCGGGCGACTTCCTGCAGAACGCGCAGGGCGAGGACGTCGTCTCCGGCGTGCGCAACACGCGCGACATCGCCGAGCTGGCCGACGTGATGCCGGCGGCGCACGCCGAGCTGATGGAGATCCTCAGAACGCTCGAGGCGCACTACGGCGACATGCAGGACACCGAGTTCACGATCGAGGAGGGGCGTCTGTACATGCTGCAGACGCGCAACGCGAAGCGACCGGCGCAGGCGGCGGTGCGTTTCGCCGCTGACGCGGTCGCCGAGGGCCTGCTGACGCGCGAGCAGGCGCTGATGACGATCGACGCTTCTAAGCTCGACGCGCTGCTGCACCCGACGTTCGATCCGCAGGCTGACATAGCGGTGCTCGCGCACGGCGTCCCGGCCTCGCCGGGCGCCGCGAAGGGCGAGGTCGTCTTCACCGCACCCGAAGCGGTCAAGGCGGCGGCTGCCGGCAAGGACGTGATCCTCGTGCGCCCGTTCACCGAGGCGGACGACGTCGCCGGCTTCGACGCCGCCCGCGGGATCCTTACGAGCGAGGGCGGCAAGGCCTCGCATGCCGCTTTGGTGGCACGCGGGATGGGGCGCCCGTGCGTCTGCGGCGCGTCGGAGCTGGAGATCGACCTCCAGGCGGAGACGGTCAAGGTGGGGGACACGGTCCTGAAGCGCGGCGATCGCATCGCGATCGACGGCTCGGCCGGCATCGTCACGCTCGACGACGTGCCGCTCGTCGAGGCGCGCTGGAGCAAGCAGTTCGAGACGGTCCTCGCCTGGTGCGACGAGCTGCGCAAGCTCGGCGTACGCGCGAACGCCGACACGCCTGAGGACGCCACGCGAGCGCGCGAGTACGGCGCCGAGGGGATCGGCCTCTGCCGCACCGAGCACATGTTCATGGCGGCCGATCGCCAGCCGAAGATGCGCGCGATGATCATGGCCGAGGACGAGGAGGCGCGGCGGGCCGCTCTGGCCGAGCTGCTGCCGCTCCAGCAGGAGGACTTCGAGGGCCTGTTCGAGGCGATGGAGGGCGAGCCCGTCACGATCCGCCTGCTCGACCCGCCGCTGCACGAGTTCCTGCCGCACCGCTACGAGCTGGAGCGCCAGCTGGAGCACGCCCGCGACACCGGCGGGGAGACGGAGGAGCTCGAGCGGACGCTCGAGCGCGTGCAGGCGCTGGAGGAGACGAACCCGATGCTCGGCACGCGCGGCTGCCGGCTGGGGATCCTCTACCCCGAGGTCTACGAGATGCAGGCGGTCGCGATCGCGCAGGCGGCCATCGCCGTGCGCAAGCGGACCGGCAAGGCGCCGCTGCTGGAGGTGATGATCCCGCTCGTCGACTACGAGGCGGAGCTCGAGCTGATGCGCGAGCTGGTCGTCACAGCCGCGCACGAACGCGGCCTCGAGGTCGGGCGCGACTTCCTCGTCGGCACGATGATCGAGCTGCCGCGCGCGTGCTTCCTGGCCGACTCGATCGCTCACCACGCTGACTTCTTCTCCTTCGGCACAAATGACCTCACGCAGACCGGCCTGGGCTTCTCGCGCGATGACGTCGAGTCGAAGTTCCTCGCGACCTACCTCGAGCGCAAGATCGTCGATCGCTCGCCGTTCGAGACGATCGATGCTCCGGGCGTCGGCCAGATGGTGCGGATGGGCGCATGGCTGGGTCGCAAGACGAAGCAGGACCTCAAGCTCGGCGTCTGCGGCGAGCACGGCGGCGACCCCGACTCGATCGACTTCTTCCACCACTCCGGCATCGACTACGTCTCGTGCTCGCCCTTCCGCGTCCCGATCGCGCGGGTGGCGGCGGCGCAGGCGGCGGTGGCGGATAGCTAGGTCGGGAAGTGCTCGATCGCGACGACGACCTCCAGGCGATCCATGCCCATGCAGTGAGGCTAGCGCGCATATCCGCGCGGCCGCCCCGCACGGTGGCAGAATCGACGGATGGCCGTGCGATCCCCCACGCACCCGACCGGACCGGTCGCGGACGCCTTCGCCGCGCGCGTGCGCGCACAGGAGACCGAGACGCTCTCGCCCCGTGCCACGCCGTCCTACCCAGCGACGCGCGAGCGGCCGGAGGAGGAGTGCGGGCTGCGCACGCCGTTCCAGCGCGACCGCGACCGGATCGTGCACACGAAGGCGTTCCGGCGCCTCAAGCACAAGACGCAGGTGTTCGTGGCGCCGGAGGGCGACCACTACCGCACGCGCCTCACGCACACGCTGGAGGTGACGCAGGTCTCCCGCACGGTCGCTCGCGCTCTGCGGCTCAACGAGGACCTCGTCGAGGCGATCGGACTCGGGCACGACCTCGGCCACCCGCCTTTCGGCCATATCGGCGAGGCCGCCCTCGACGACTGCCTGCAGCAGCGCTTCGGCCGTCGCTTCAAGCACCACGAGCACTCGCTGCGCGTCGTCGAGCGGCTGGAGCGCGACGGGGAGGGGCTCAACCTCACCGAGCCGGTGCGCGACGGGATCCTCGGCCACTCCGGCCGCGCGCCGATGCCGCGCACGCTCGAGGGACGGATCGTGCGCCTGCTCGATCGCGTCGCCTACATCAACCACGACATCGACGACGCGCTGCGCGCCGGCGTGCTGGACGAGGCCGACCTGCCGAGCGAGCCGATCGCCGTGCTCGGCCAGACGGGCGCGCAGCGGATCGACGCGCTCGTGCACGACGTGGTTGAGCATTCCGAGCAGGCGGGCGACATCGTCCAGAGCGCAGGGGCGGGGGAGGCAATGAGCGAGCTGCGCGACTTCATGTTCGCGCACGTGTACCTCGCGGACGCGGCACGCGCCGAGCACCGCAAGATCGAGCACGTGGTGCGCGCGTTGTTCGACCACTACTGCGAGCATCCCGAGGAGATCCCCCCGTCCGACTCTGACGCCGACCTCGCCACCCGTGTGACCGACTACCTCGCCGGCATGACCGACCGCTTCTGCATCCGCCGCTTCGAGGCGCTGACGGTCCCGCGCGCGTTTCCCTCCTCGGACTGATGGCCCGCTACACCGACGACTCGAAGGAGAAGGTCCGCGACGCGGTCGACATGATCGCGCTCGTCTCCGCGCGTACCGAGCTGCGCCGCGCCGGCGTCAACTCGTACTTCGGGCGCTGCCCGTTCCACGAGGAGCGCACCGGCTCCTTCCACGTGCGTCCGGAGGAGAAGCACTACCACTGCTTCGGCTGCCAGATGTCCGGCGACCCGTTCCGCTTCGTGATGGAGACAGAGGGGCTCGACTTCGTCGGCGCGATGGAATCGCTGGCGGAGCGCTTCGGCGTCACGCTGGAGGTCGCCGACGAGGATCCGATGGCGAAGGCGGCCCGCGAGCGACGCGAGCGCCTGCACAAGCTGCTCGATCGTGCCGCCGCCTACTACGCGCGGTATCTGTGGGAAGCGAAGGAGGCCGAGGGCGCGCGCTCCTACCTCGCCGGGCGGGGGCTGGAGGAGACGACGCTGAAGACCTACCGCGTCGGCTACGCGCCGAGCGCATGGGACAGACTGCTGCTCGTGGCGCGCCAGGCCGGCTTCACCGGGGACGAGCTGGTCGCCACTGGCCTCGCCCAGCGTTCCAAGCAGCAGCGCGGCTCGATCTACGACCGCTTCCGCGAGCGGATCATGTTCCCGCTCGCCGACGCGCGCGGGCGCGTGGTCGGCTTCGGCGCGCGCGCGATGCGCGACAACCAGCCGCCGAAGTACCTCAACACGAGCGAGGGCGAGGTCTTCCACAAGGGCAGCCAGCTGTTCGGCATCGACCTCGCGCGCAAGGCCGCCGCACGCGCCGGCTCGATCGTCCTCGCCGAGGGCTACACCGACGTGCTCGCGCTGCACCAGGCGGGGATCGAGAACGCGGTCGGGATCATGGGCACGTCGTTTACCGACGAGCAGGCGAGAGAGCTGGAGCGCACGGCGCGCACGCTCGTGCTGGCGCTGGACGCGGACGGCGCTGGCCAGGAGGCGATGCTGCGCGCCGCGCGCGTGGCCGAGGGGCGCTCGATGGAGCTGCGCGTCGTCGCGCTGCCGCCCGGCGCGGATCCGGCCGACCTGGCACAGGCGGAGGGCGTCGAGGCGCTGCGCGCACGGATCGCCAGATCCGTCCCGTTCGTGGAGTTCCACGTCGAGCGCGTCCTCGCGCGCGCCGACGTCGGCACCGCCGAGGGGAAGGACCGCGCGCTCGCGGAGATGCGCCCCCTGCTCGGGCCGCTGCCGGCGAGCGTCCTGCGCGACGAGCTCGTGCGGCGGGTTGCGGGACGGCTCGACCTGTCCGATCAGCTGGCGGCCTCGCTGATCGCCGAGGGGGCGCCCGCCGCCGTTGCAGTGCCGGGAGCAGGCGCGGGCCCCGCGATCACCCCGCCGGCTGGGGCCCGCAACGGCGCGTCGCCAGCGGTCGTCCCACAGCTGCTAGACCGTCGCGAGCGCGGCGAGCGCACGTTCCTCGCCCTCTGCGTCGCCTTCCCACGCGAAGGCAGAGCGCTGCTGGAGGAGGCCGATCTCGACCGCCAGTTCAGCTCCGACCTGGCTCGCCGCGCTGCCATGCACCTGCGTACCCACCTCGACACACCGCTCGACGGCCTGGCCGACGACGACCCCGAGCTCGCGAGCATCGTCTCCGAGATCGCCGCTCGCGCCGCCCGCGGCGGCTCCGCGCGCCCCGCCAACCTCGAGCACGCCTGGCTCTCGCTCGAGCTCGCCCGCCTCGAACGCGCGATCGACCTCGCCCGCCACGCCCCGTCAGCTGACGACACCGGCTCCGTCAGCAGACTGAGCACCGAGCGCGAGCAAGTCCGCACGCGCCTGCGCGTGCTGAGCGGCAAGCTCCAGAGCGCCTGAGCGACGGTTCCCAGTTGCAATAGAAAACAGATCTTTAGTAGTTAAAGCGCCTATGAGTGCGGCGGGAGACCCGGCCCCTTCGCCGAGCACGCAAGACGCGACCCTCGACCTGACCGTCGTCATCGGAGCCGTGACGGCGCTCGTCGCCGGTGTCGGAGCGCTCACGCTCACCGGCGCGCTCGGCCGCGTGCAGCGCAATCACGACACCGCGTTCGCCCTGGCGATCGGCTGCGTGGTCCTGGGCACCGGCATCATCGCGATGAGCACCGCCATCGAACGGACCTCGTGGAGGGTGCGCGGGCACAAGCTGAGAAAGCGCCAGACGATCCAGGTGGTCGGGATGCTGTTCGCGCTTGCCGGCGTCGTGATCGGGTTCGGCGCTGCGGTCTCCTCGGCGGCCGAGACCGAGCGGCCGACGCTCGACGTCCACTTCGACCACAGAACCCTCACGATCACGGGCACCGTCACGGCGTCGAACCTCAGCTCGAACGACGGGCTCGAGGTGCGCGTCGACGGGCTGTTCGCCCCCAAGCACGCCTTCGACCACCCGGGCGACGTCGACTACACCTACGTCAACCTCTCGCGCGCCGTGATCGGGCCGGACAGCGACGGCAAGGCGCTCGAAAGAATCAAGGTTCGGCTGCCGCACGGCGGCTACGACGCGATCGGCGTCACGGCGCGGGTGGGCGCCAAGGAGGAGCCGTGCAGCCTCGACCTCGAGGAGGGAGTCGATGGCGGCACGGCATGCTTCAACGCCCCGCTGCCCCGTCGCATCCTGGTGCCTCGGCTCGTCGCCACCTGGACGCGAGAGCCCGCGGGACGGCGCGTCGTGGTGGTGAAGCTGCGCGGTCGCGATCTCAGCGCGGGCAGCCTGCCCGCGAGACCGCTGCTGCTGCGCGCGGTCGGCATGCGCCGTGGCCACATGCTGCGGCTCTACCGCGCCGTGATCAATCCGGCCGCGCGCGGCGGCACGATCCGTACGATCCGGATCGGCGTCCCTCGCGGCGTGCGGGTGGTCTGCGCGGGCACGTCGCGCTCCAAGCACGGCGCGATGCACTGCCCGATCCGCGGTCGCGACCTGGGAGCCGTTGAGCTCCACGCCGTCCGCCGTGCACGCGGGTCCTGAGAGCTCCCCGGGTTGGACTCGAACCAACAACCCTTCGGTTAACAGCCGAATGCTCTGCCAATTGAGCTACCGGGGAAGGCGAAGGAGGATGGTAGCGGCAGCGGGGGCGAGCCGGCGCGCCCGGGGGCCGTCCGTGCCTATGCTCGCGGCACCCGACGCGAGAGGACCTGAAGATGAAGCTCTACGTCTGCTGGGGCACGTTCAAGAACCCGCTGCGACCCGGCGGCCATCCCTGCGGCAACGCGTACCACGCGCTGAAAGACGGCGGGCACGACCCGGAGGTGGTCAAGGCCTACGGGCTCGCACCGCTGCCCGACCTCACGAGCGGCCGCAAGGAGGTCAAGCAGCTGACCGGGAAGTCGCTGGTGCCGGTCCTCGTGCTCGATGACGGTGAGGCTATCTACGACTCGAAGAAGATCGTCGCGTGGGCGAAGGCGCATCCGGCCAGCGGCGCCGGCGCCGCTGCGTAGCCAACGGGGGCGCTACGTCAGCTCCTCCGCCAGCAGGTCCATCAGCAGGCCGTCCTCCCATGTTCCGTCCGGCCCGCGCTCGTAGCGGCGCAGCACGCCCACGGGCTTGAAGCCGACCGCCGCGTACGCCCGGATCGCGCGTTCGTTCGCGACTGCCGGGTCGATCGTGAAGCGGTGATGGCCGCGCTCGCCGATCAGCCAGCGGATGGCGGTCCGCAGCGCCTCCGGCCCGAGCCCGCGATCCTGGTGCTCCGGCCCGAGCCCGATGTCGAGCGCGACATGGCGGTAGTCGGGCTCGTTCTCCTCGACGACGCCGAGCCAGCCGCCGACAGCGCCGCCGACCTCGATCGCGAACGCGTTGTCGTCGTGGCGCAAGTCCTCGCGCAGCGCCTGAGGGCTCGCCACCGTGCCCCACCAGCGCCGCACGCTCGGGTCCCACATGACCTCGACGAGCCGGTCGAGATGCTCTTCCGTCAATGGCCGCAGGGTCACCTGCTCGCCGTGCAACACCGGCAGGACGGGATCGCTCATCTCGCTTACGCTACCCGCCGCTGCGCGCGAGCTGCTCGACGAGGTCCGCCGCGCGCTCGGCTCCGTCGTGCGCCTGCGCCCACGCCGCCAGCTCGCCCGCGCGCCGCGTGACGGCAGGCTCCGCCAGCGCCCGCCGGACCGCGAGGCGGATCCCGCGCGGTGTCGCGAAGCGCCACGGCAACCGCACGCCCGCGCCGGTCCAGTCGAGCCGCGCCGCGTTCTCGGCCATGTCACCGGCGACTGGGCACGCGACGACCGTCGCGCCGGACGCCAGCGCCCGCACCATCGTCCCGTGCCCGACATGGCACACGACGACGGCGCATCTCGGCATCGTGCGCGCGTAAGAGATCCACTCAACGAGTCGCGCGTTGGCCGGCACGCGCAGCGGCGCGCCGACTGACCGCCGGTTCCACGTCGCCAGCACCCGCACCGGCTCGCCGTCCAGGCCGGCCAGTGCCGCGCGCAGCAGGTGGTGCGAGCGGTCCTGCGCCGTCGAGGGGGCGATCAGCACGAGCGGGTCGTCACCGGGCGGGGGATCGACGTCCTCGTAGGGAGGCTCCCACAGCAGCGGCCCTACGACGTGCGTCCAGTCAGGCCACTCGCGTGGGTACTCCAGCTGAGGGAAGGTCCCGACCAGGCAGAGCCGCTCGCTCAGCCCGCCGTGGACGCGGTCGACCGGCGCCAGCCCGAGGCGGCCCCGTGCGCTGTTGAGGTCGCGCTTGCCGTGCTCCAGGCCGCGCATCACGAGCGAGTCCGTGGCGGACCAGAGGCGGCGTCCAAGCGCCGTCCGCGGCGGGCGCGCACCAAAGGAGTAGGGAGGCGAGCCGGGGGGCAGGTGCGGGTGCACGTGCGGAATCAGCGTCGCGACCGGCACATCCTCCAATTCCCCCGCAAGCGCGGGCCCCAGCGTGAGGATGTCGGCGACCACGACGTGCGGTCGCGCGGCCGCCACGTGGGGGCGTGTGTGGCGTGCGGCCCGCACGACCGCCTCATACGGCTTCAGCGGCCCTGAGTCAGTCGGGAAGACGGGGAACTCCGGCGCCGGCACGAACGCCAGCCCGGCGGCCTCCGCGTATGGCCGCCACCGCTCCCACGTCTCGAACGTGACCGCATGACCGCGTCTCGCCAGCGCCGATCCGAGCGCCAGCATCGGGAAGGCGTGGCCCGGATCGCCGAACGCGCCGAGGAACAAGCGCAGCGGCCCAAGCGCCCGGGTGCCGGGGCCTGACCCTAGGTCTTGGTAGCTTTGATGAGCTTTAACCACCTTCGGCATGGATGTCCGTTGAGCGCATTGAGAGGGAAGGACGACACGCACGGCCGCGACCGGCCGCGAGCATACGGCGAGGCGCCCCCGCCTAGCGCCGCACGCTCGCAGGCCCGAACGAGCATTGCGCTCGTTGCGGCGGCCGTCCTCGTGCTCGCCATCCTCGCACTGATCGCGCTTGCGGTCGTCGGTGGTGAAGACACCCTCGTCTCGGCGCTCGGGGCAGGCGTTGGCGCAATCGCGCTGCTGGCCGGCGGCACGCTGGCGATCTCACTCTTGACGTTGCGACGCGAGCACGACCTGCTCGTACGGCGCGAGGCCGACGCCCTCCGGATGGCCGAGCTCGACGATCTCACCGGTCTCGGCAACTACCGCATGTTCATGCGCCAGCTGACGGCTGAGGTCGCACGTTCGCGGCGCTACGACGACCCCTTCTCGCTGGTGATGCTCGACCTCGATGGCTTCAAGGCGATCAACGACGAGCTCGGTCACCTGGCCGGCGACGACGCGCTGCGGCTCGTCGCGGTCGCCCTGCGCGACGCGCTGCGCGAGGAGGACGTCTGCTGCCGCCAGGGCGGCGACGAGTTTGCGGTGATCGCGGTGCGCGCAGGCGAGCAGGAGGCGCGCGAGCTGGCCGAGCGCCTCACGCGCGCGATCGCTGAGATCCCATTCGGAGCCGACGGAGAGCGGCGCCTGGGCGCCGGCGTCGGCTGGGCGACGTTCGGCGAGCCGGCGCGCAGCGTCGACGAGCTGATCCTGCGCGCCGACGCCGCGCTGCGCCAGACGAAGCGCACGAACGGCGGGCCCCTGCGCGAGGCGTCCACGCGGGCGAGCGGGAGCGGTGCCGGCAGCGGCCCGCGGGACGCACGCGGGCTCGGATCCCCCCACGCAGGCTTCGGCGCCAGCGCGACGAACAGGCTCGCCCTGCTCGCAGGCCTCGCGCGCGCGCTGCCGAGTGCGCGCGACGAGCGCGCGCTCGCGGAGACGACGGTGGCGTTCCTCGCGGGCGCGTTCGACACCGTCGGGGCGGCCGTCGTCGGGCTCGATCCAGACGGGGGCGTGCGGATCGCCGCGGTCAGCTCGGGCGACGACGATGCCAACGTCGTGGGGGCGCTCGCAAGCCATTCGATCCTCCAGCGCGCCGTCGCGGCGGCCGGGCCCGCGGTCGTCGACGACGGCATCGACCTCCGCTGGGTCGACGGCGCTCGGGTGCACAGCGAGATGGCGGTCGCGATCCGCGAGGAGTCGCGCACGTGGGGGTACCTGCTCGTCTGCTCCGATCGCCCGCACGCGTACGAGCTGTCCGAGCGCGCACTCGCGGAGGCGATCGCCGAGCAGCTCGGGCGCGCGCTCAGCTGTCGCCGTCTGCTCGACCGCCTGCGCGAGGCGGGCTTCGGCGAGCTGTACCGCGTCGCCGTCGGCAGCGCCGCCGCCGCCGGGACGGAGTCGTGGCGGATCGCCGAGCTGGCCTGGCAGACGGCCCGCGCGCTCGGGCTCGGCGACGGGGACCTCCGCGCGCTCTACCTCGCAGCGCTGTTCCACGACGTCGGCACGGTCGGCGTGCCCGCGGTGCTGATGTCGCACCCGGGCGAGCTGCGCGACGAGGAGCGGGCCGTGCTGCGCGAGCACGCCCTCATCGGCGAACGGATGCTGCGCGGCCTGCCGCTGCTGTCCGAGGCGGCGCCGATCGTCCGCCACGAGCACGAGCGCTTCGACGGGACGGGCTACCCCGACCGTCTCGCCGGCGACGAGATCCCGCTCGCCGCCCGGATCCTGCTCGCCTGCGACGCGTTCGTCTCGATGACCTCGCCGCGCCCGTGGCGACCGCCGCGCTCGACGCCGTCCGCTCACGCGGAGCTGCGCCGTGTCGCGGGGGCGCAGCTCGATCCGCGCGTCGTCGACGCGCTGCTCGGGATCCTCGGCGCGCCTACGCCGCAGCCAGCTCGGCAATCTGTCGCAGCTGCGACAGCCGTTCCTCAGCCGTCCACGCCATCGGCGTGATCATCAGCGTCCCGACGCCCGCGTCGCGGTAGACGGCCAGCCGCTCGCGCACGTGGTCCTTCGGGCCGCACAGCGTGACGAGGTCGATCAGCTCGTCCGGGAGTGCCGCGCCGGCCTCCTCGCGCTTGCCGTCCAGGTAGAGGTCCTGCACCGTCTTGGCGGCTTCCTCGAAGCCGTAGCGGACGGCGAGGCGGTTGTAGAAGTTCTGTCTGCGCGAGCCCATCCCGCCGATGTACAGCGCGAGATACGGGCGCATCGCGTCGCGGCCGGTCGCGAGGTCGTCGGTGATCAGGACGTTCACGGTCGGGGCGATGTCGAAGCCGTCCAACGTCTTGCCGGCGCGGTCGGCGCCCTCCTGCAGGTAAGTGCGGAACTCCGCGACGTGCTCCGGCGCGAACAGCGTCGGGATCCAGCCGTCGGCGATCTCGCCCGCGAGTGCCGTGTTCTTCGGACCGATCGCCGCGAGGTAGATCGGGATCCGCTCCTGCACGGGCGCGATCGTCAGCTTGAGCGCCTTGCCGGGACCGTCGGGCAGCGGCAACTCGAGCGTCTCGCCCTTGAACTCGACGCGCTCGCGCGCCAGCGCCATCCGCATCACGGCGACGTACTCGCGCGTGCGCTGGAGCATTCTCCCGTAGCGCTGGCCGTGCCAGCCCTCCGCGACCTGCGGCCCCGAGGCGCCGACGCCGCAGCGCATGCGCCCATTCGAGAGGTTGTCGATCGTGGCGGCGGTCATCGCCGTCATCGCGGCGCTGCGGCCGGGAATCTGGAAAATGGCGGAGCCGAGCCCGATTCTGGTCGTGCCGGCGGCCAGCCAGGCGAGCACCGTCGCCGTGTCGGAGCCGTAGGCCTCCGCGGCCCACACCGAGTCATAGCCGAGCCGCTCGGCCTCCTGGACGATGGACAGCTGCTGGTCGGCGGTGAGGCCGAGGCCCCAATAGCCGATGTGGACTCCGAGCTTCATGACGGTCCCTTTCGGTTAGAGCGCGTCGCCGGGACGCTCGAAGATGATCTCGGGAATCAGGCACGCGGGGGACACCTTCAGCAGCAGCCGCACCGACTCGGCGATGTCCTCCGGGCGGATCATCGCCTCCGCGGCGACGCCGCCGGCCTTCGCAAACTCCGTCATCGGCGTGTCGACGAACGCGGGGCAGAGCGCGCACGACTTGATCCCCTCCGGCGCGAGCTCCTTGTTCATCGCCTCTGTCCAGCCGACGACGCCGGCCTTCGTGGCGGAGTAGACGGACAGCCACGCCTGACCGCGCTTGCCGGAGATCGAGGACGTGTTGACGACCTGTGCCCCGCCTGTCTCGGCCGCGGCAGCGCGCAGCAACTCGACGCACTCGCGGTAGAAGAGGACGATCGTGCGCAGATTCACGTCGAGTTGCATGTCGAGCCGTCTCGTCTGGATCTCCGCGACCGGCGCGCCGATCCCGACGCCGGCGTTGTTAATCAGCACGTCGAGGCGGCCGTAGCGCTCGCGGTGCGCGGCGACGACCTGCTGGACACCCTCCTCCTCTGACAGCATCGCGGCGACGTCGAGCACCTCGAAGCCGTCGGCGCGCAGCCCGTCGGCGGCCGCTCTGAGCTTGTCGGGGCGCCGGGCTGCGACGGTCAGCGCGTAGCCCTCCTCGCCGAGCATCCGGGCGATCGCCAGGCCAATGCCGCTGGATGCCCCCGTCACGATCGCCGCTCGTTGCGCCATGCTGTCCCTTCCTCCGAAGTGGTCCGCTGCGAAGTGAGTATCCAATCACGCACCCACCTCCCGGCTCGCCGATCGTCATGGCGCGCCGCCTGAGCGACCGCACGCCGGAGCTGGTGATCCTCGCCGTGATGGCCGCGCTGGCGGTGGGCGCGCTGCTGCTCGCGGGTGGTGGGTCGACCTCGGCCACGAGCGCCGGGTCGGCCATCGGCGACGGCGCGAGCGTGTCACCGGCCCACATCGCCCAGATCGAGCGGCGCGTCGAGGAGCTGCGCGACCTGCGCTTCCGTCATCCGGTTCCGGTGGCCGTGGTCTCCCCGACGCAGGCCCGGCGCGAGGGGATCGCCGAGTACGACCGCAGCCAGCCGCTCACCCAGCGGCGCGAGAACGAGGAGCTGCTGAAGCTGCTCGGCCTGCTGCCGCCGAGCGCCGACCTGCGGCAGATCGAGTCGGACGTCTTCGGCGAGCAGGTCGCCGGCTACTACGACCCGCGCCGCAAGCGGCTTGCGCTCGTGCGCGGAGCGGGAGTCGACGACGTCACGCTCGCGCACGAGCTGACGCATGCGCTGGAGGACCAGCACGCCGACCTCGGGAAGCTCGGCGCGGGTGGCGGCAACGACGCCTCAACAGCACAGCAGGCGCTCGTGGAGGGCACCGCGACGCTCGTGATGCAGGACTACGCTGCGCGCTGGCCGAGCAACGCTCCGCTCGGCGACGCGCTTGCGGGTCTGACGCAGGTGACCGGCGCGACGCCGCTGCCGGCGTACATGGCGCGGACGCTCGTCTTCCCGTACTTCCAGGGTGAGAGCTTCGTGCAGGCGCTGCGCAACGCGGATGGCGGCGGCTGGGGACTCGTCGACGTGGCGGAGCGCAAGCGCCCGCCACAGACGACCGCCGAGATCCTCGAGCCGACCCGTTGGCTGCGTGCCGAGCAGCCGGCACCGGTGTCGCTCGCCGGAGCGGACGCCGCGCTGTCGGCCGCCGGAGGCTGGCGCCGCCTCTCCGGCTCCACACTCGGCGAGGAGGACCTCGCGGCCCTGCTCGCGCCGCAGAGCGGGCCGCTCGCCGCGCGCGAGCTCACGGCCGGGTGGCGGGGTGGTCGCTACGCGCTGTGGCGACGCGGACCGCTCGTCGCTCCGGGCTGTCCTTCACCATGCCGCTCGCGGGACGTGATGGCCATGACCATGGAGATGGACGATCCCGCGGCCGCTGACGCCCTCGGTGCGGCGCTGGCGGCGTGGCTGACCGGCACGCTCCACGCACGGCGCGTCTCGACCAACGAACACGGCGGCCTGTGGCGGCTGCCGGACGGATCGTTCGGGGCGGTGCGAGGGAATGGCAGCGACGTGCACGCGGCGCTTGCGCCCGACGCGGCGCTGGCTACGCGCCTCGTGCAGTGACGGCGAGTCAGGCCGTCGTCGTCTCGCGCGCCGACGCCTCGGCGGCGTCCTGCTTGCTCGGCGGCCCAGGGGCGTCGCTCGGGTCGAGCGCGGCAGTTGTGAAACGGCCAATCTCGCGCAGCGCGGTGCGTGCCTCCGGCGTCCCGTTCCACAGCGGCACGACGTGCGGCTGGCGCTCGTACACCTGCAGCTCAGTGCGCACGCCGGCCTCAGCTATCCGCTGCGCGGTGCGCAGCGCGTCGTCGTAGAGCACCTCCGTGGAGCCGACCTGGAGGAGCGTCGGCGGAAGCGCTCTGTAGAGCGGCTCGGGCGCAAAGAGGGGAGAGGAGCGCCAGTGGGTCGGGTCGGCCCCGTCGAGCGCCACGCGCGCGGCGCGGCGCAGCGCGATCGGCGGGACGAACGGGTCGCGAGTCGCGTTGGACGTGATCGAGGTGCCCGTCATGCCGAGGTCGGTCCAAGGCGAGAGCAGGATCAACGCGGCAGGTGCGGGGAGACCCGCTTCGGCCGCGTGGAGCGCGAGCGTCAGCGCAAGATGTCCACCCGCCGAATCCCCAGCGAAGACGATCCGCTTCGGAGCATGGCCCTCGTCGAGCAGGTGACGATAGGCGGCCAGCGCGTCCTCGATCGGCGCCGGAAGCGTCGCGACCGGCGGCAGCCGATAGTCAAGTGCAAGCACCGGCAGGCCCGTCACGTGCGAGATGCGCGAGACGAGGTTGCGGTGCGTGCGCGGCGAGCCGAACACATAGCCGCCGCCATGGAGATAGAGCACGACGGCGCGGTCATCCCCGTGCGCGCTCGTGCCGAGCGCCCGTGGCCCGCGGACCCACTCGGCGGGCAGCCCGGCGACGCGCAGGTGCTCGACGACGCTCCCCTTCAGGACGGGTACACGGCTTCTCGGCGGCTCGGTCACCCGCCGGAGCATCCGCAGCCCGCGTGGCGTCATCCGCCAGTTGCGCGCAACCGGGATCCACGTGCGCCGCAGAGTCCGCTCGAGCGCCGCCGTTTGGCGGCTCGCAGGCATGAACGTCTGTGCGGTGAGATTGGGGTGCGAGAGTAGAAGCGGGGCGCCAGTTGTCATAGGCCTGACGGTAGTTCCTCACGCGCGCTCCACGTCGCGGTTCGCGCCCACCCCCCGCACGTCCCACGTCCCACTGCGCGGTCGGTTCCACTGCCCGCTTGCCCCCACCACGCCCCGCCGGCTCTGGTAGCGTCGGACCGGCTACGGCGCCGTAGCTCAGTTGGTTAGAGCAGCGGACTCATAATCCGTTGGTCCTTGGTTCGAGTCCAAGCGGCGCCACTGGGGGAGATGCCATGCAGGGCGGGCGATTCGAGACAACGTCCGTCCAGCCGTCCTGGTTCCGTACCCTCTGTCGGTACCCTCTAGATGCACTCTGGCGCGCCTGCGGCGTGAAAGAGGCGCCGGTACTGAAGAAAGCCCCCGCGAACGCGGGCACGTTCCGGGGGCCGGCACCACGACGGGAGGTCGAGATGCACGGAAAGCCTACGACGATCGCGCCGGAGTCGCGCGTGACCGGACACCTGCAAGTCCGGGAGCGTGGCGGCTCTCGCCAGTGGCAGGCGCGCGTGACCGATCGCGACGGCCGCGAGCGAACCCGCGTGCTCGGGCGCGCCCATGTGAAGGACGCGGGCAAGCGGACCCCGCGCGGAGCGATCGTGTGGCGGTCCGGCAACGGGCCATGCCCGGCCGGAGCGCTGACGCCGAAGTTGGCTGACGACGCATTGGCGCGGCTCCTCGACGAGCTGCGGACGGCTCCTCGCATCCCGCGGGTCGTGCCCGCCGGGCCGAGCGCGCGCATCCCTACCTTCGGCGATGCCGTACACGACTGGCTGGCGTACCTGAGAGTCGAGAAGCGGCGGAAGCGCTCGACCGTGCAGGATGCGGAGAACGTCGCCAATGCTGACCTGATCCCGCGATTCGGTCGCGACACGCCGCTGTACGAGGTAGAGCGGCGGGAGGTCGTCGTGGCTGACGGCAACCGGCAGCGCACCGAAGTCCGCGAGGTCCGGCGAGACACGTTCACGACTGAGGACGTGGACGACTACCGGCGCGATCTGCTCGACTCGGGATGCTCGCCGCGCACCGCTCAGAAGAAGCTCGTCCTTCTTCACGGCGTCTTCAAGCTCGCGAAGCGGCGCAAGAGAACTGAGGCGAACCCGTCCGAGGATGCCGAGCGCGTGACGCTGGACGACCCCGGCATCTTCAACGTCTTGGAGCCCGTCGAGTTCGAGGCGGTCTATCGGGCCGTGTGCGGCGAGCTGGACGAGCGCGAGGAGAAGGCGAGACAGGAGCCCGACGCGCTCGACCAGCTCGACGCGGACGAGCGCGAGCTGTACGGCGCGGCGCTCAGCTCGGCGTTCTACGCCGGCCCGCGCATGGGCGAGAACCGCGACCTTCCCTGGCGCAACGTCGAGTTCGGCTTGGCGGTCCTGCGCTGGGAGTCGGGCTTCACGCATGGCGAGCGCTCGACGCCGAAGGGAAAGCGCGCGCGGTCCACGCCGCTTGTGCGTCCGCTCACGCAGCGCTTGGCAAGACTGAGCACGCGCGCTCGCTTCACCGGCCCGGACGACTACGTGTTCTGCAACGAGGTCGGCGAGCGGTTGAGCGACGACAAGCTGCGCGCCGTCTTCTATGCCGCGCTCGTGCGGGCCGGCTTCGGCCAGCGCCGAGAGAGAGTCGATGCGCAGGGCAACCCGCAGACCCCGATGCGCGTGCACGACCTTCGCCATGCCTTCTGCACCTGGGCGGTGAACGCGTGGGAGATCACGAAGGTGAAGGAATACGCGGGCCATCGCGACATCAAGACAACGATGCGATACGTCCACCACAAGACCAAGGCGGCAGACGCCGACGCGGGCGGCGCATACCTCGACGGCGTTTTCGGGAGCGCGGCTGATGACCCGGCGGTTGTGCCCGCCACGTAGGGGCCGGTGCACTAAGCAGGCGCGCCCAGGTGAGGGATCAGTTCCCGCTACCACCCGGTGTCGGTGCGACGCGCACGGCGAGATAACCGGGCACGGCGAGCATCGCTACGGCCACGGCGGTGACGAGGGCGAGGATCGCGAGCGCGACGAGGCCGGCGGTCGAGTAGAAGACGGGGAAGCCGGTGATCGTCTCCAGCGCGCGGCTCAGGAGGACCTGGCCGTAGAGGCCGAACACCGCTCCGATCAAGCAGCCGGCGCCGAGCAGCAGGCCGCTCTCCAGCAAGAGTGCGCGCCACAGCTCGGCCTCGGGGTAGCCGTGGACCTTGAGGGCCGCGAGGCTCGGGCGCCGCTGCCAGATCATGCCGCCCATCGCCGCCGCCATCGCGAGCATCGCCGACACAAGGACGAGGACGGAGATCTGCGTCAGGCGTGCCAGTCCTTCTCGTGAGGCTGCGTAATGGCGGCTGATCCGCTGATGGCGAGTCTCGACCTTGGCGGGGAGTTGCGCACCCAGCGAGCGCTTCACGGCCGCCGCAACGCGCTCCGGGGAGGCGCCCGGAGCCAGTGAGAGCTGCAAGGCGCTGGGAGCCTCGCTTCCCCAGGCTCGCGCGTAGTCGTCCGCGTTGAGGACGACTGCGCCTGGCGGCCATCCGAGGTTCGTGGAGATTGCGGCCACGCGGAGCGGCGTTGGAACCGGCGTCGGAAGGATCACCCGGTCGCCGATGCTGACACCCTCGGTCGCGGCGACAGACTCCGAAAGCACTGTCCACCCGCCTCTGCGGATACGTTCGGTCGCAAGATCGATGTCGCCGTGCCGGAGTTGCGTCGGGGGGATCGGCGCGCGGGCCGAACGCGGAGGTGCCTGCACCCACGCACGGTGGTTGCCGACGTTCAGGAAGCTCCCGCGATAGGTCCGGACGGCTCGCACGCCGGGAATGTGACCGAGGGCGGCGACAGTCCCGGTGGGTGCGACAAAGGGCGTGACGGCGAAGGCGTTCGTCGTACCGGGGAACGTGACCCACACGTCCGCGTTGCTGTCAATCTCGCTCGCCGAGGCGTCGAGCCCGCGTTGCAAGTCCGCGTGAGCGCCGCCGATTGCGACAGTGGCGAACACCGCGACAGCCCCGGTCGAAGCGAGGGCGATGGTGCGCATTCTCGCGGAGCCGGATCGCAGCTCAAGCACAGCGAGTGTCGGCACGGGGCTTCTCACGACGCGTGTCAGGATCTCGAAGGCTCGTGTAAGCCAGCGCAGCATCGTCGGGAGTAGGAGGAGCAGCGCGAACGTGAGCGCGATGAGGCCGGCCAACGCGGCGCGCGGAGCGACTACGACGATGATGGTCGTGGCCGTGAGACACGCGAGCCCTGCCGCGACGAGCCAGAGCGCCCCCTGGGATCTGCTGTCGTCGGAATCGTCCGAGGCGGGGTGCCGCGCGAGGATGTCGCGCAGGGGCGCGAGGACGGCGATGCACGCCGCGACTACTCCGGCGCCACCAGCGATGGCGACGTTCTGCCAGCTCACGATGCGCTGCGAGCCGATGGCGAAGGCGTACGCGAGGTAGCCCGGGACCGCGCCGAAGAGGTGCTGCGACACCTGATCGCCGAGCGCGAGCCCGAGCGCGGCACCGGCGACTCCCAGGACGAGCGCGTCGAACAGGAGGACCTGCACCAGGACCCACGGCTCATTTCCCGCCATGCGCAGATCGGCGACGAACCGGCGCCGTTGCGGCACCGTCAGCAGCACGGCGCTGAAGGCGAACAGGAATCCGACCAGGGCGCTGAAGACGGAGAACAACGCCGTGGATTGGTTGGTCGGATAGGCCGCCTGCTCGAACACGGCGACGTCGTTGTCGGCGGCTCGCACGTTCAGTCGGCCGGCGGCGAGCCCTCGCAACCCCGTTTGGACCTCCCGGTCGTGACCCGGCAGAGGCTCCACGAAGATACGCGTCACGCGGCCGGTCATGCCGCTGATCTTCTGCGCGAAGGTAAGCGGGGCGATGGCGATCGGGCTGTGGACGAGGGAGCCGATGTCGTGCTGCTGCAACTCAGCGCCGAGCGGGACCGGGATGGTCGTGGTGTCGATCTGGACACGGACCGGTTCGCCGAGCGAGACACCCAGCGCCTCGACCATCGGGGCGGGCAGCGCGAGCGCCTGCTGCTCGCTCAACTGCGCTGCGGTGAAGTGGCGCAGCAGGACGCCGCCGAGTCTGGCGAAGCGCGGATCTCCGCCGATGAACAGGACCGACCGGCGAGCGTGCGGTCCGATCACGTTCGCCTGCACCTCGAGCACCGGAGCTGCAGCCTTCACCCCTCTGAGCCGCTGCACCTCGGCGAGCAGGCGCTGATCGAACCCCTCCGGACTGCGCGCGGCGAGCTGGAAGTGCGTCTGTCCGACGATCCCGCTCGTGAGCTGACGGACGGAGCCGGTCAGGCTCGTGTTGGCGACGAGCGCGGCGAAGACGAGCGCGACGCCGACAGCGATACCCGCGAGCGCGAGCAGCTCCTGCACGAGCCGGGATCGCAGCCGAACCCGGTAGAGGTGGATGAGGCTTCGCAGGGGCATGTGACGCCTCGCCTATCGGTCTTCAGCTGCGAGCAGGTCGGGGGCGTGCTCGTCGGTCAGCTGTCCGTCAGTGAGCGTGTGGACACGGTTCGCGAAGTTCGCCGCCTGCGGGTCATGGGTCACGAGCAACATGGCGACGCTCTGCTCGTGGCAGACCTCGGTGAGGAGCGTGAGGACCTCACTGCTGCGTTTCGTGTCGAGGCTTCCGGTCGGCTCGTCGGCGAGTACGAGCCCGGGCCCGGTGGCAAGCGCTCGCGCGATCAGCACGCGCTGGCGCTCGCCCATCGACAGCTGCTCGGGCCGATGCCGCAGGCGCTCGCCGAGGCCGAGCCGTTCCATCAGCGGCACGATCCGCTTGTGCGCCTCACGGACACCGATCCGCAGGTCGAACAGCTTCAGCGCGGCGTTGTCGATAGCCGGGACGCCGGGCATCAGGTCCAGCGACTGGCTGACGTAGCCGAGATCGAGACGTCGGTAGCGGGCCGCATCGCGAGCCGACAGGTCCGTGATGTCGCGGCCGTTCACCGTGACGGCGCCCCGGTCAGGACGCAACAGCGCCGCGACGATCGTCAGCAGCGTGGTCTTTCCGGACCCGCTCGGGCCGTAGAGCGCGACCAGCTCTCCGGGCATGACCGACATCGACACGCCGTCGAGCGCGCGCACCACCTCGCCACCACCCGACGGGTAGTGCTTTACGAGCTCGCGGATCTCAAGCACTCAGGCCGACCGCTCGCTGCCGGGGAACTCCACGACGTTGCCGCCGCTAGGCGGCGGGTCGGCCGGAGCGAGCAGTCTCCCACGGCTGAGGGAGCGCACCTCGTGCGCGTGGAGCATCGCCGGCATGTCGGGGACAGCCATCAGCACGCCGAGTCCGCCGTCCTCTGCGGCCGAGCGGAGCAGGCCGACGACACGCTCACGGTCGATGATGCTGAGCCCGGCCGTGGGGTCGTCCACCACCAGCAAGCGCGGCTGGCGGACCAGCGCCTCGGCGATGGCGACGAGCGTGCGTGCGGTGTCCGACAGGCTTGACCAGCGGGCGTCTGCGGCGTCCTCGGCGCCTACCTTCGCAAGGGCTGCCACCGCGCGCTGCTGCGCCTTGGCCGGACCGACTGTGCGGTAGAGCGAAAGACCGACGTAAACCCGCATCGGCAGGCCCGCGCTCTGGGGACCCGCGCGCTCGACCCAGCCGATCTCCTCGCGGTGGAGGCGGGCGCGACGACTGCGAGACAGGTCAGCGAGGTTCCTTCCGTCGAAGTTGGCGACACCGCTGCTCGGCGCCTCGAACCCTGCGGCCAAGTGCAGGAGCGTGGTCTTCCCGGAGCCTCGTTGGCCGTAGACACCGACGAACTCGCCAGGGTGAACGTCGAGCGAGACGTCCTTGAGCACGCGCAGCTCGCGCGGCCCGCGCATGTAGGACTTGCTCACCGACTCCAGTTGAAGCAACGGCTTCATCAGGGAGGGGACCCGGCGCTCTCGGACGTGAGCTCGATGCGCTCCTCGATCAGCTCGCAGATTGCGTTCAGCCAGTCCACCAGCGCCTGCAACCAGCGGAGGTTCAGGTCATCGACCATCATCACGGCTGCGTGATGCCAAGGCACCTCGGGCTCGGCGACGGTGGCGAGCACCGGCCGCCGAAGGGTCGCCAGCTCCGCCACGCACTCGCGGCCCTGTTCCTCAGCGACGGCCAGCAGCTCGGGGAGGTCGTCGGGCTCGCTCAGATTCAGCTTGGCTTGCAGCTCATCGCGAAGCACCGCACGCTCGCTCGGCGTGGCGATCCACTGCTTGAAGTTCTCGCGGCCCAGCGGCGTTGCGCGGTACATCACGCGAGGCGCCCCGCGCCGGGTCTTCCCGGTGCTCTTGTCGCCCCTCTCCTCGATGAAGCCGTCTTCCTCAAGCCGCTCGAGCGTCTTGTAGACGAAGTTGTCGGAAAGGCCGAGGTAGCCGAAGCGGGAGCGTGCGCGCTTCAGGAGGTCGTAGCCGTAGCCGGGCTGCTCGATCAGCAGTCCGAGCACGACGTGCTTTGTCGAAAGCCCGCTCACCGTTCACGCCCCGTTCCCGTGAACGGGACCGTACATCATCACCAATCAGGAGTGCTACAAGCGGTGTAGCACCCGCCGAGGGCGGCAGTGGGTTCTCTAGGGTGGGCGCTGGGAATGCCGCCTGTGGGATCAGTCGATCCGACGCCGCTTACGCCTGCCCAGGTTCGCGCGTTGATCGCAGGTGCAGCGCGCGAGCTGACGTGGGGACTGCGCGCCGTCTCGCATGAGACGAGGGCATGGCGCGCAATGGCCGAGTCGATCCCGGACGCACCGATCCGCGAGGACGCGCTGCACTCGCTCGACCACAAGCGCGGGCACGCTGACGGAGCCGCACTGTTCACCATCCTGCCTCGCCATCGCGACCGCACGCTGCTGGAGCTGCTCGTGGCCTACGAGGCGCTGGTCGACTTCCTTGACAACGTGAGCGAGCGTCATCCGACGCCCGCGAACGGCGAGCAGTTGCACACCGCGCTCGGCGACGCGCTCGACCCCGGCGGCCCGCTTCGCGACTACTACCTCCACCACCCCTGGCGGGACGACGGCGACTACCTCGTTGCGCTCGTCTCCGCCTGCCGCGAGCGCTGCCGCGCCTTGCCGTCGTTCGAGCGCGTCCGTCCGTGGGTCGCTCGTGAGGCACGACGTTCACTCGTCCTCGGACTCAACCACGAGGAGGACCCGGTGCTGCGCGACAACGCACTGCGCGCGTGGGCTGCCCGGGAGTATGCGGACGATCACGACTTGAGCTGGTTCGAGCTGAGCGGTGCTGCCAGCGCGACGCTCGTCGTGCACGTCCTGCTCACGCTCGCCGCCGAACCGTGCTTGAGCGCGTCCGACGTTCATGACGCCTATGCAGCTCACTGGCCGTGGATCGCACTGGCGACCACGATGCTCGACAGCTACGTCGACCAGGCCGACGACGAGGCGAGCGGCAACCACAGCTACATCGCCCACTACACCGACCACGACGCCGCTATGGTGCGCTTGCGTCAGAGCATCGGGGAGGCCCTGAAGGGTGCGGGGTCGCTGCGCGACGGGGACCGTCACCTCGTCATCGTTGGCTGCATGATCGCGCTGTACCTCTCGAAGCAGAGTGCACGTGCGCCCGAGTTGCGCGCGACGACGGCTGCACTCGTTGAGTCCGGCGGATCGCTTGTCCGCCTCTTGCTGCCGATTCTGCGCGCGTGGCGTTGGGTCTACGCGCAGCGGGTTGCGTGACCCCTATCAACTTGGAGCACGATCAACCCTGCGCCGGAGTATTACCGCGCAGGGATAGCCGCGGTGCGATCCGAGAAATAGCGTGCGGGCCGCGCTCGACAGGATCAGGGCGGCATTCCCCCTCGCCGGGGTCCTGTCATAGACAGGGGCCTAACCGTCCCTGTCGCGCCAGTGCGGGAGGGAGGGGCGCGCCACTCCCGAGGCGCGTCTCACCCCTCCCGCCAGTCCACCGGAACCCGACGATATGCCCGACGAGCCGACCAGCAACGCCGCACCGGTCCCGATCCGACCCCACGTCGTGCGGGAACCCTCCCCGCCGCCGGCGTCCGTCGTTAGGACGCTGCACGCGAGTCTGCGCGCGACCGAGGTGTACGTTCGGATTCTGATCGATCGAATCGAGCTCGCACGCCTAGGCGATCTCGTGCAACTCGACGGTCTGCCGACCGACGCAATTGTCCAGCTCACTGCCTTCTCTGACGCCCTTCAAGGCGGCGCCCATCGCGCTCTCGGGCACGTCGACCTCGAACTCGCCCGGAAGGCCCAGGCGGTTGCCGACATGGCTCACGCGAGCACGGGCGTCGAGAGGACGCGATGACCCGAAATGCCGCCGGGCGGCCTGACGATATGGCGCCTCGGAACTCCACTCGGTGATGCCCGACCCTCGGGCGTTTCAGCTTGCTCTGGCGCATATTGTTCGCGACGCACGAGGCCGAAGCGGGCAGACTCAGGAAGCCTGTGCTCGTGTCGCAGGGTTGAGCCAGAACCATTTCTGCAGGATTGAGCGCGGGCAGGCGGCACCAACGCTGCCGAGCCTCCTCGGGATAGCTCACGCCCTCGGTCTTCGACCATCGGAGTTGCTTGCTCAGGCGGAAGGGTTCACGTCATTGAGAACGCCAACGCGCCAGGAGATCACCTCGAAAGTGGAGGACTGACGCACCAGCTTGAGGGTCGAGACTAGCTTCCCCGCCGATTGAGTTTCCGAGCGCCTGGGAGGCGTCAATGGGCCATGTCGTGCGCTGCGCTGTCGTGCTGGTTATGTGTTGGGTCGTGTCAGGCGTGTTTGCGGCGTCGGTTCTTGCCGATCCCGGTCCGGTGTTGACGGATTCGGCGCGGTCTGTGGTCGCTGGCGCGATCGCTAGCAGCCAGGTCACCCAGCCGAGCTCCGCTGGGGCACGGGACGCTCGTGTGCGGTCGCGTACGGCGTTTCGCGGGTTGTCTGCGGCGCAGGCGCGGCAGGCGTTGCTTGCGCGTCATCCGTCGTTGGCTGCGCAGCCGGGGTGGCTGACGTTCCCGAGTCTGTCACCACTCGCGGACTCGGAGCCGCTGGGGCCGTACTTGCTGAGTGTGGATGGTGGGGTTAGAGCGGATTCGGTGGTGTTGACGAGTCAGCCGGTCGCGTTTCGCGACAGAGCGGGGGACTTGAGAGAGATCGATCTCGGTCTCGAGCGCGATGGCAGCGATGCTCTCGTCACGAGTAGCTCTCCGTCTGATCTTTCCTTGCCGGATGCGCTCGATCAGGGCATCTCGGTGGGGGAGGGCGGTCGTCGGTTCTCGGTCCTGCCCGATGTCTCAAACGGCGCGAGCGAGGCGGCGGTCGAGCAGTACGCCGCCTTCTACGGTGATGTCGATCCGGACACGGACTTTGTTGTCAAGCCGGTGTTCGGTGGGGTTGAGACGTTCTCGATCTTGCGCTCCCCTGCGAGCCCTGAGGAGCTGCGGTTGAGACTCAGCGGCGGCGTGGGCTCTGAGCTGCGTTCGATGGGCGGAGAGGACGGCTTCGTGCTCTCCCAGGGCGACGTGGATCTGGCCGCGATCAGTCCGCCGCAGGCATGGGACGCACAGCATCGTCCGGTCGCGGTCCAGACGAGCGTCGACGGCGATGAGCTTGTGCTGCGGGTCGCGCATCGCAACAGCGATGTCGCCTATCCGATCGTTGTCGATCCCACGGTCATCGACACCTGCGCGTTCTTCACGAGCATGGCAACCGGCTGCCAGGTCGACGCGTGGGAGAGCAGCACCAGTTCGACTTACAACGCCGGGACGGCGGGCTGGGCGTTCGAGGGCCCCGCCGATGGCCGCTACGCGCCCTATGCGGGGCCGGGTTATCTGGGCAACGGGCTCTACATTCGCAACACCGCGCTCAACTACTTCTGGAACGGTGAGGCGGCTGATTGGTACTACCGTGCGCCGAGAGGTGTTCGGATCTACCAGGCGCAGTTCACGAACCTCTCCCAGGACAACCTGGGAGACAACGCGACGTGCCTCTTCGCCGGCGTGCTTGGCAACACGGGCAGCTGGGAGACCGGCAGCCCGAGAACCTATTGCGCCCAGCAGTCCCTCGATCAGTCGTGGTGGTGGGCGCCGACCGGCAACCCCTACTACCTTGGGGGCGGCACGGACGGCAACGCCGCGGTCTTCGGCGCGATGGCGAGCCACACCGGCTGGAGCAGCTACTTCATGGACCACATGGGCGCGATCGCGATCGGGCTGCAGGAGATGAGCTACGCCTCCAACAACCCGTACATCTCCTCACCGGACTTCCCTGACACCTGGCAGACCGACTCGAACAGATACATCACCTTCCACGTGGGCGACGCGGGCCTCGGCATCAGAACGATCACGTTCTCCTCACCGGAGAACCCGACATGGGCGCCGATCGACGCCGACACCGGCATCACCGCCAACAAGGACTACTACGCCTGCACCGGCGGCACACGCCTCGCCTGCCCCAAAGACGTCTGGATCAGACTCAAGCTCGGCAGACTCCGCCAGGGCTACAGCACGATCCGGGCCGTCGTCAGAGACGTCGTCGGCAAGACCTACCCCTACGAACACGCGATCGCCATCCAGTACTACTGGGCGGCCGCGCAATACGGCGGCCCGAACGCCCTCGTCGACACCTACGACGAGGTCACGAACGTCGTCAACGCCATGGCCGCGACGAGCTCGTCGGGTCGCCAGGCGCTCTGGGCCGGTCTCGACCCGACGAGCCGCAGCTACTACGTCAACGACCTGCTGTCGGACGCACGACAGGCCCGGAGCGACTTCGGGTTGGACTCCAGCGACGCGACGACCAGAAGCGTCTTCGCCGATCCGACCACCCAGGGAACGATCGCGGAGTACGGCGCACCGCTGACGAGCACAGAGATGACCATTGTCAACGACGAGGGTCCTCCAAGCTGGGCGTATGACGGCGCGCCCGCTCCTGACGTTCTCGCGTCGACCTACAGCGTGAGCCCAGCGGACGGAGCTGCTGGTCCCGACAGCACCGGCAATGTCGGCTGCGATCCGAGCACCGAGACAGGATGCGCAGACTCGAGCACGACTGAGACGGACAGCACCACCGGACCCTCGGACCCCGTGACCGACGACCTGGACGCACTCGCTGCCGATAGAAGCAGCACCGACGCGGTGAGAGCCGGCGCCGCATCGAGCGGGTTCGACCGCTACGGCGCTCGCGCCGACGCCGACGCCCATGGGGCCGACGGGACGGAGCGATCCGGGCTGTACCGGCCATTCGGCGATTCCGACTGCACGAACTTCGTCAGCCAGGTCTGGCACCTCGGAGGCGGTCTTCCTATGAAGCTGGGATGGCGGATCCGTCCCATCCGCGGGCTCGGGAGAGGAGCGCGCAGCTACACGCACTCGTGGACCCTCGTGCGGGACTTCGTCGACTACATGGTCTACGACCGTCAGACCTCTAGACTCATCACCGCGGACGTGACCTCGTCCAACCTCCCCGCGACCGCGGCTATCGCCGACGCGATCGAGTACGACTGGGGCGAGGGCCACGGCTGGAGCCACCTCTCAGTCGTCGTGCGCGCCGACACCAGCTCCGACCTGATCTCCCAACACAGCAACAACCGCCGCCAAAGACCGTGGAACAGAGGCTGGCTGGACCAGAGAAACGCAACCATCAGAGCAAGAATGAGAGCGCGCGTCGTCCATCTCCGAGCGCCATAATGCTCGCTGTGCGACGCATGTTTCCGGCACTCCTCGCCGCGACAGCTATCGGCTGCGGCGGCGCAAATGCCTCAACGGATTCGCCCAGAACCATCGAGGAGATGCGCAGAGCCGCGGTGCACCTGTTGTTCGCGGACTCAAACGCGACTGCGTTGCCTCGCGCGTACGACAGCAACGTACTGCGTCGGCGGATGCGGCGCTACGTGGCAAGGAGATGGCTGGACAGACGGGTCAAGCAGACAGTCAGGGCGATCAACAGAGTCCTCGGAAGAAGATATTGGCAGCCGTGGACTGAGGCAATTACGATCGGTCGGTGGGAGGCGGTGAGACACGAAGGCAAGTCGGTCACCGTCCGGTACCTGGGCTATGACACAGTTTGTCCGACTGTCCCTCCCAAACAGCTGCCTATGCAGAGGGTGACTGTGCGGATGGTTCAAGAGCATGGGGAATGGCGGCTGGTTGACTACGACGCGAGATGGCTCACCGGCGAAGGCCCCATGGGGCTCAGCGGTGCGCTCACGATCAGAGCGCTCGAGGAGAGAATCGTCTTCCGGAACCCGCCACCAAGGAGTTGGAGATACCGAGGTCCGCGGCTTGCTGGGATGAAGCGCTGCGGGTGACAGGCTAGGCCACGGGTGCCGGGGTGCCTATACGACGCGCTTCCCTGGCGCTTGAGGCCGTCATAACGGGCACGAGCGCAGCCGGATGACGGTGGGTCGATGGTTGTGCACCGGCACGAGCCGCTGGGATGGGATCTGGGAGCGCGATTGCCTGGATCGCGTATCGGCATACGCAACGTCGGCGTCCTGCATCATCGGGCTGACAGATGAGCCAGAGAGTGCCGGAGGAGTATCGGATCGAGCTGACCGCCGATGTGTCGCAGCCTGAGTCGGGCGTGCCGGCATGGGGCCGTTTCCTGCTGCGCCTCGCCGCTATCGGGTGGCCGCTGATGACCGTCTGGGGAATCGCTGCGACCAATCCGCGGGTCACGAACTACGGGCTCGGCTACGGTGAGAGCTGCACGCCGTGGGTTGCACCGTGGGCGGCGCTCGTGCTGTCGCTTGCCGGGACCGGGGTGCTGGTGGGTGCGGTCAGCACGACGGGCCGCTGGCAGCAGCGACTTCTGTTCGCGGCGGCCGTGCTCGCAGCTGTCTGGGTCGGTGTCGAGCTCCTGCGCTGGGACCTGCCGCTGTGGTGCAGCAGCGACTGACTTAGCAGTCGGCGAGCGCGGCTGCGTAGAACGTCAGGTACTCCTTCCAGCGGCTCGACCAGTAGTCGCCGTCGTGGCCGCCGGGCTTCGTGTCGAGCTGGACGTTCGTGTCGCCGGCGGCGTGGAGCACGTCAACGAACGCCTGATCGCCTGGAAGGAACGGGTCCTCGTCGCCGGCGTCGATCCACAGCGGTTGTGCGCTGAATGCGGCGGCTCCCTCGGCGCTCGTGGCGGTCGCGATCACGTCGTGCGCGGTGAAATCTTCGGCGTCGTCGAACGCTCCGTCCGCCGTCTCGCCCGCGGTCTGCCACAGCGCGGGCGAGTGTGCGCCGACCGCGCACCAGCGTCCGGGCATCCGCTCGGCGAGGTCGAGTGCGCCGAAGCCGCCCATCGAGATGCCGCCGATCGCGATCCGTCTCGGGTCGGTGTGGAAGCGTCTCGCCACCTGGGGGATCACTTCGTCGGTCACGTAGCGGCCCCAGTCCCCGTCGGCGCGGTCGTGCCAGTAGGAGTGGTCGCCGCCGTCGGGGAACGCGACGACCGGTGCGCGCGGGCCGAGCTGGTGCAGCGTGGTGAACAGCGGCTCCGTGCCGAGCTCGGACTCGTCGTCGCCGCCGCGGCCGTGCAGAAACACGAGCAGCGGCCGCGGCTCATGCGGCGCTCTGCCCGGCGGCACGACGACCGTCACATGCTCCTCCTGCCCGACCGCGCGGCTATCGATCGTCATGCGCTCGACGTGCGCGCCTCGAGGATCGGCAGGCGTAGCGGCGCCGCATGCGGACAGCAGCGACGCCGCGAGTCCGACCATCGCGAACAAGATCATCTTCAGGTACCGATGAGCCCCAGGCGGGCCAACGCTGCCCGGATGCTCGGCAACCATTATCGAAAGTATTCCAGCACCACGCCGTGATGCCAGCCGTTCCCCTGGCCAGTAATCACTCAAGTTCCATTCCGACGAAATGTGCGCCGTGTTCGCCGGCCCCGTTGAGCGCGCGAATGGCTGCCGCGCGCAGCGTCAGTGGCTGGGCATCGCCACCCTTTCGGTGGTGTGACCGTTGTACACCGTGCATCTAGTCTGCGCTGCTTTTACGGTCACAGTGGGGGGCGTGGCTGAGGTTGTCGCGTCGTTCGTGCGCGGTGGTGGTCGGGGCGTGGTTCTCGGGCTCGTGCCGGTTGCTGCCGGCGCGAGCTGGTAGCCGGGGCGCGGGCGCTGGGGACTGTGCGCGGTCGCGTGGATGAAGTGAGCTGAGCGCGTCGGCGGGGTGGAGGGGTTCGGGGCTACGATCCGGGCATGGCGAGCACGCCCGTCACGCTTCCGCTGATCCAGCCCACCGCGCCCCGGCCGGATCGGGCGCGGCTCGTGCGGCGGGCGCGCACGCTCGCGTGGGTCGGCGTTGGCTGGCACGTCATCGAGGCCGCGGTCGCGCTCGGCGCCGGCATCGCTGCCAGCTCGATCGCGCTCGTCGGCTTCGGCGCAGACTCGTTGATCGAGTCCGCCGCCGGCTTCATCGTCCTGTGGCGCTTCGCCGCCGCACGCGCCCACTCGGCCGGCGCCGAGCGTCGTGCGCAGCAGGCCATCGCTATCAGCTTCTACGTGCTCGCCGCCTACGTCGCGGTGGAGGCGCTGCGCTCGCTGATCGGCGCGCATCAGCCCGCGGTGTCGTGGGTCGGGATCGGGCTCGCTGCGGTGACGCTCGCGACGATGCCGCCGCTCGCGCGAGCGAAGGCGCGGGTGGGTGCGCAGCTCGGCTCGGCCGCGACGACCGCGGAGGGGCGACAGAACATGCTCTGCGCGTACCTGTCCGTCGCGCTGCTGGTCGGGCTCGGCGCGAACGCTCTGCTTGGCTGGTGGTGGGCTGATCCCGCGACGGCGCTCGCTGTCGCCGCCGTCGCGGTGCGGGAGGGGCGTGCGGCCTGGGCCGGTGAGGACTGCTGCACCCCACCGGTTGGTCTTGATGCCGTCTCGTGCGGCGAGGACTGCTGCGCGTAGACGCGCGTCGCGCCTGGTCTAGCGCTCGTGGTGGTGGGCGTCGTGGCGGATCGTCTGCCACGACTGCCAGGTGATGCGCAGGATTACGAGCGTGATCGCGAGGCCGATCAGCGGGTCGGCGATCGGCACGCCGGCCGCGACGACGACGGCGCTCGCGATGACCGCGAGCGAGACGTAGGCGTCGGCGCGGGCGTGCGCGCCGTCCGCGACCAGGGCGGCGCTGTCGAGCCGCCGGCCGGCGCGCGTGCGAATGATCGCCGCGAGCCAGTTGCCGGCGAAGCCGATCGCTCCGGCGGCGGCGAGCGCGCCGAGCTGGTGGACCGGCTGCGGGTGCGCGAGGCGGTCGATCGCCTCGAAGCCGGCGACGCACGCTGAGGCGAAGATCGCCGTGACGACCGCGAGCCCGGCCCACCGCTCCGCGCGGCGACTACGCAGCGCGAAGGCGATCCCGAGCGGAACCGCGGTCGCGGCATCCCCGGCGTTGTGGATCAGGTCCGCAAGCAGCGCCACCGACCCCGACGCAATGAAGACGACGAGCTGCGCGACGGCCGCTACGCCGAGTGCGAGCAGCGCGAGCAGCACCGCGCGCAAGCCCTCGCGCGAGCGTGTGATCGACGGGTCGATCAGCCCGTGGCTGTGGCCGTGCCCACCGTGCTCGTGACGATGGTGGTGGTGCTCGTGCGGGCCGGCGTGCGGATGAGCGTGCTCGGTCCCGCTGTGTCGGTGACGCTCCCCGCCGATCAGCTCGTAGACGGCTGGGTGACTCATCGCTGCTGAGCCTAGCGGCGGCGGATGCCCGTTGGTGCTGCGCTGCTCGACACGGCCGGCGCGCGCCGGCCGTGGGCGGTGTGATGGCGGTGGGGGCCTCGTGGTCGGGGTGCGGACCGGGCGCGTGGTCGGCGTGTACCCCGAGGGGGTCGGTTTCGACGTTCCCTGGTTGGTGATTGGTGTGTGGTCTTCTTGCGGCTGGCTCGTTGGAGGGCATGGAGCGCTTGCGGATGCCCCCGTTCGATGCCTGCGCGGCTGCGCGGCGTCGCGGCCGGCGCGGGCGCTCGTGGCGGTGTCGTTGGGTGATGTTGGCTGAGGCTGAGTGAGGCTGTGGTCAGTTCGATGACGTACGCGCGGATTACCGGGGATTGCCGGGGTTTCACGGGAGTTACTGGCGTTTCAGTTAGTTTTGGTTTAGCCAGTTCGCCCGGCTTGATTTGCTTAGTGAGTTGTGCCTATCGTACGTGCATAATCAATGACGGCTCGTGCCGGGGACTGGCGCGGGTCGCGGTCGCGTGCGCGCAAGGGAGGTCGTCGTGGAGAAGGTCGCGAGCAAGGGGTGCCGGTGGCGGTGGTGCGCTTTTCGCCACAGGCCGCTGCTTGCCTTGCCGGGTGGTCGGTCCTCGGGTGGCTCAGGTTTCCGCGCAGGCGAACGCTTGTCTTCTCGGCATGCCCTCGACCCGCACCAGCGCGCTCGCATGTCGCTGGGGTGGATCGCGTCAGGGGTTCGCACAGAAGGACAGGCCAACCCTCCGGGCTGGTTCGCACAATCCGTCGTTTTTCGTGACGTAGTTGGTGAAGGGATTCTGTTCCCGTCTCAAGGAGATGACACGAATGTCAGCAAGTAGCCGTAACTCTGAGCCGGACATCGATCCGGCGATGGTGCTCGCGTTCATGGCGGGTGCTGTCGTGCTGTTGGTGGTGTGCCTGGTGGCGGTCGAGCTGCCGGTGCTGCTGTGGTCGCTGGTGCATCTGCGGCCGGTGCTGCTCAGTCCTGTGGACGCGATCGGCGGCGGGCTGCAGTACCTGTTCTCGCGCGATCACATGGCGTATCCGAGAGCGCTGCGTCCCGTCGCCGAGCTGTTGCCGCCTCCGCGCGCGTGGGTCGTGCTGAACGTGACCGGCGTGGTGCTCGCGCTCGTGTGCGCGTTGGTGGTGTCGGTGCGGATGGAGCGGTGGAAGGGCCGCCCGCGGCTCGGGCTGCGGTCGTGGGACCCGCGGGCGAAGCTCAGACGGCGCGCGTGGGCGCGTCCACGAGATCTCCTGCACATGCAACACCACGAGCTGCCGGACATGGGAGAGGCGGGGCCGGCGGGCCTGATCGTGTGCGCGCGCACGATCAAGAACCGGGCGATGCGGATGCTGGCCGGCGAGCGGCGCAGGCCGGCGCCGCGCGGTGGCGATACGTGGCCTTGCGCGGTCTTGCATGGGACGTGGTTGTGGTCGGCGCCGGAGCTGCACCACCTCGTGACGGCGCCGACCGGCAGCGGCAAGACGCGGTGGATCGTCCAGACGGCGTTGGTCGAGCACGACGGCGCCGCGGTCGTGGTCTCGAACAAACCCGACGTGTACCAGGGGACCGCGTTCGAGCGCCGCACGCTTGGGCGGATCGGGATGTTCGCGCCGAAGCTCGGGCTCGATTCTGCGCACCCGGAGACGATTCGGTGGACGCCGCTGCGCGGCTGCGAGGAGTGGGAGTACGCGTTGGACATGGCTCGCTGGATCTATGAGGCCAACCCGTACGAGCAGCGCGGCGAGGGCGCGGACTTCTACGACAAGGAGGCGACGGAGATCCTGTTGCCGCCGCTGCTGCACGCCGCCGCGCTCGCTGGCCTGCGGATGCGTCGGGTCTACGAGTGGCTTGGGTGTGGGGACGGCGTGCTCGCGCTCGACGAGCCGGCCGAGATCCTCGCGGCTCACACGCCGCAGGCGGTGGCGCAGCTGCGCTCGGTCCAGCACATGCACGACCGTCAGCGCGGGTTCACGATCACCGCAGCGCGTCAGTGCGTGGCGGCCTACCAGCACCCGAGCGTCTGCGACTCCGACGCCGACGAGTTCGACGTGGAGGACTTCATCCGCGGCAAGGGCACGCTGTACCTCGTCGCGCCAGAGTCCAACAGCGAGATCGTCGCGCCGATCTTCGGCGGCTTGATCGGCCAGATTCTGCGCGCGTGCGAGCAGCGCGCGCAGCGCTGTCCCGATCCGCGGAAACTGCCGCTCGTGAAGCTGCTGTGCGACGAGGCGGCGCACCTGGCCCCGCTGCGCAAGCTGCCCACGTATCTGGCGGTCTCGCGTGGCTGGGGCCTGCGCTGGATGGTGGTCTACCAGTCTAGTGCGCAGCTGAGACACCGCTACCGCGAGGACGCGGACACGATCCTCGCCAACACCCTGCTCAAGACGTACGTCGGACCGATCCATGACAGAGCGACGCGCGAGGAGATCGCCGCTCTCCTCGGCGATGAGATCGTGCGCGAGGTCACGCACAGCTCGGACCGGTTCGGTTCGGGCGGCGGACGCTCCGAGCGCAACAGCTACCGGCCGAAGACCGGAGCGGAGGATCTCGCGACGCTGCCGGACGGGCACGCGGTCGTCGTTCACCGCAACGACCTCCCGGCGATCGTGCGCCTGGCGCTCTACAACGACCGGCGTCAGCCACGACGGCCACGGCGATGATGACCGCGGCGAGCATCGCGGCCGCGAACACGGCCGGCATCGCCGACTACCTCGACGGCAAGACCGTCGCGCCCGAGCAGGGGGACTACTACCTCGGCCGTGATGGGACGCCGGCTGAGGCACCCGGCCGCTGGATCGGCGATCCCGACGCGCTCGCGCGCGTCGGGATCACGCCGGGCCGGGTCGAGTCCGGCGAGCTGCGTGCGCTGATGGAAGGCCGGCGCCCCGGCGAGGGCGATCCGGTGTGGCTGCGCAACGCCGGCCCGGACGGCGCGCGTGCCGGCGGGCTCGATGTGACCTTCTCCGCGCCGAAGGGCGTCAGCGTCGCATGGGCACTCGGCGAGGATCGCGCCGCGATCGAGACGGCGCACGCGCAGGCCGTCGACGCCGCCTTGGACTACCTGCGCGAGCGCGTCGAGCTGACGGTGCGCTCGGACCCCGCGACCGGCACGACGCCGGACACGGCCGCGCACCTGCACGCCGCAGCGTTCACGCACACGACCGCGCGCGGCGTCGGCGACGACGTACCCGACCCCCAACTTCACACGCACGTCGTCATCACGAGCGTGGAGCGCACGGACGGCTCGACCGCCGCGGTGCGCTCCCGGCCGGCGTTCCGCGCGGCGCGCGAGGTCGGCGCCTTCTACCGCGCGCACATGGCCGAGGAGCTGCGCGAGCTCGGCTACGAGATCGCGCCCGCCGGCAAGGACGGCCGGTACTTCTCCGTGCGCGGGATCGGGGAGGACGCCGAGCGCGCCTTTTCCAAGCGCACGGAGGAGGTCGAGCGCGCCGCGCGGGCTTTCCGCGCCAGATACGGCCGCGAACCTCAGCGCGGCGAGCTGCGCGACATGGCCGTCAAGACCCGCTCGCGCAAGCAGCTTCCGCGCAACCGCGGCGAACTTGACCGCGCCTGGCAGGACACCGGCCGCGCCGCTGGCGTCGAGCGCGAGGCGATCGAGCGCGAGCGTCACCACGGGCGCGCGCCCGCCGCCGGCCGCGAGGTGTGGGGCGAGCGCGTCGAGCGCGCCGCGACCGCGCGCCGCGCCATCTTCACCGACGCGGAGCTGCGCACGGCCGCGCTCGAGACTGCCGCCGGCGCCGGGCTCGCGCCCCGCGACGCGCTCGCCGCACGCGAGGAGCTGCGCCACGACGGCCGGGTCCTCGATCTCGCGGACGGCCGAATGACGACCGCGTGCGTGCGCGCCGCCGAGCAGGACATCGACCGCCGCCTCCAGGGCATGGCCGCCGACCCGGCGCAGGCGATCGACACGGCCGCGCGCGAGCGCGGCATCCGCACGGTCGAGCAGCGTCTCGGCGGCGAGCTGTCGCCCGAGCAGCGCACCGCGGTCGAGACGATCACCGGACCCGGCCGCGCCGCCGTCCTCATCGGACCCGCCGGCACCGGCAAAGGCGTCGTCGTTGACGCCGCCGCGCAGGCCGAGCAGGAAGCCGGCCGCGAGGTCTACGGCGTCGCCGTCGCCGGTCGCACCGCGCAGCGCCTCGGCGAAGCCTCCCTGGCGCTCGAAGGCCGCACGCGCACGATCGACAGCTTCGTGACCGCGCTCGACGCCGGCCGCCTCCACGTCGACCAGCAGACCACCGTGTATGTGGATGAGGCCGGGATGGGCGACACCGCCCGTCTCGCTCCCCTCGTAGCCGCAGTAGACGAGCGCGGCGGACGCCTCGTCGCGATCGGAGATCACCGCCAGCTCCCCGCGATCGGCGCCGGAGGCATGTTCGAGCACGCCGCCGGCACCGTCCCCACCGCCGAGCTGGCCGAGGTCCGCCGCACCCAGGACCCCGCGACACGGGATGCGTGGCGCGAGCTGCGGGACGGCGACCCCGCCGCCGCGATGGCCCACTACTACGCCCGCGGCGACCTCAGATTCGCCGACACGCGCGAGCAAGCCGTCGAGCGCGCCGCGCACCGCTATGACGAGCTGGCGCGCGAGCACGGGCACGAGCGCGTCGCGCTGATGTCCGACGCCTCGAACGTCGAGATCGACACCCTGAACCTGCGCGTGCAGCAGCTCCGGCAGGAGCGCGGCGAGCTGGCACCCGAGGCCGTCGAGCACCCGGACGGTCACCGCCTCCACGGGCACGACCGCGTGGTGTGGACGAAGCCGATGCGGCTCGGCGACGGAGGCCCACGCGTCGAGAACGGACAGCGCGGGACCATCACCGTCGCCGACCCCGAGCGCGGCACGCTCGCCGTGCAGCTCGACGCCGGCCGCACCGTGCAGCTCGACGCCGCGCAGCTCGACGGGCTGCGGCTCGCCTACGCCGGCCACATCACGCGCGAGCAGGGCGCCACCGTCACCCAAGGCGTCGCCCTGACCGGCGGCTGGCAGACCAGCCGGGAGGGCGTCTACGTGCAGGCGTCCCGCGCAACCGATCGGATGGAGTTCCACGTCTCCCGCGAAGACCTCGACTCGCCCGGCGACGCCGAGCGCGTGCAGCAGCTCGCCGCCCGCGTCGAGCGCAGCGACGCGCAGATGCCTTCGATCTCGCAGCCGCTCGACGACCCCTACCGCGACCCCGGCGAGCAGCACGGCCTGGAGCGCGTCGAGCGCTTCGGCCCACCGCGCTCACCGGAGCCCGCGGGCGACCTCACCCCGACGCCGGAGATCGCGCCATGAGCCCGCGACCCGGCCGCGTCGCGATCAGCCTCGCCCCTGGCGAGAGAGACGCGCTCGCACGCGTCGCGCACGAGACCGGCGAACCGATCTCCACGACCGCCGGCCGGCTCCTGCGCGCAGCGCTCGCCGACCACGGTGCGCAGCTCGACGCGCCCCCGGCCCGCCGCTCGGGTCCGACCCGCACGAGACGCGCGAAGGCGGCGGCCACCATCCCCGCCGCCGAAGCGATCGAGCGCCTCCGCAAGCGGTACCCGACCGACCTTCGCCACGCGCCCGCCGACCTCAGCGCCGACACCCACATCGCCGAGCAGCTCGCCGCGCTCGCCGCCTGGCGCGAAGACCTCGACTCAGCAGCCGAACCGAACCCGCGCGAACTCCTTGCCTTCGGGCACGAGCTGCGCACCACCGCCGCGTGGCTCCAAGACCGCGCACGACGGGGCAGGTAGGCGGGAACGACTATGGCATCACGGCACGGACGCCCCACCTCGCCAGAAGCCAACGGCGACGCTTCGGCATCGGAGCGTGTCCCCGATGTGCTGGGCGAGATCCTGACCGCACAGCAGCTCGCCGAGATGCTGCGCATGCAGCGCTCCACGATCGAGGACTACGGCCGCCGCGGCGTCATCCCCTCGATCAAGTTGGGGCGGCACCGGCGCTATATCCGATCCGATGTCGCCCGCATGGTCGAACGGCTGCGACGCGTGCAGTAGCCAGGCTCAGCTGGCGAGTCTTTGAACGGACGTAACGCTGCGCAGTCTCGGACCTGGCGGGCGGAACATAGTCGGGAAGAGCTCGTTGAGAATCTCGGGGGAGACATGGGCAAAAGCAGCCAAATCAGTGTCGCTGTAACCGTGCTCAGCCCGATGCACGTCCAACACGTCCGGCCAGAGCTGCGGCAGCTCCACAGGGATCGGATCTGGCTCGTGCATCCGCCATTGACGGGCGGAAAGCTGCTTGTAGAGGCTGGTGTAACGGGAGCGACTGATGCGCTGGCGGTCGTGCGCGGCACGGATGATCGCCTGCAGCGAGACACCGTAGACCCGCTTGAGCTCACGCGCATGCCCAAGCGTGAGAGCGTCGTATGGCACCGCGCGGTCAAAGGTGTCTGGCGGCAGCAGCAGCGCAGCAGCAAACCTGAACGCCTGAGACTCGACCTCGGCCTCGTCAACGCCAGGAAGCAGCCGGTGCAGCACCGCGTGTCCAAGCTCGTGCGCCAGGCTGAGCCGGATGCGGTCTCCAGCAGTCTCACGTGTGTTCACAAGGAACCACAGCCGTCCGTCGTTCCGGGTTGCGATGAACGCGGCTATCGCGTCGCTCGTGCCGAAATCGACGTTCAACACAAGCCCAGCCGCGCTCTCGATGACCTCGGTGAGGTCGTCAACCGGCCCTGTTGGAAGGCGCCAGTCGCGCCGGAGCACGGCGGCGGCGTTCTCGGGCTCGTCGGCAGCAAAATCGCCCGGCTCAGGGAACCGCTGGGGGGCGTCGAGGTCGACCCCCGCGTCGAGCAGGCGTTGGGCGATCAGCACGGCGAAATTCAGCCGGGCCTGGATCCCCGCGACACGTCTTGCCGATCGGATTGCGCGCTTGCGGAACAGTGGTGCGGCCGCAGGCATCGCGGGCTGCTCGAGAAAGCCGCGCGGCACTTTCAGGGTCTCCGCGAGCTGGTCAATCTCCTGGGGCGCCAGGATCACCTGCTGACCGGACTCCAAGCGGCTCAGCCGCGCCTGTGAGATACCCGAGCGTCTGGCTGTGACCGTCTGCGTCAACTCCAGCTTCTCCCGGGCCAGTCGGACCATGCGGAAGTTCAGTGAGTCGGCATGCATCACGGCGCTGCGGGCGGTCCGTCGACGGCCGGACGCTGGGCGGGGCTTGTCTTAGTCCGAGTGGAGCGAGCACGGGTGCGCGGACGCTCGGGATGGGAGGGAGCGGGCATTGCAGCAGGAATGAGGTCGTGGACGGGGATCTTCATGATCTCAGGAAGCGTCGGGTGTCTGATCTTGAGCATCGCGGAGGTCGATGTCACTGCCAGATAGCCGACTATCGGAGCCTCCGCATCGATCTCTGGAGCGAGTTCTGCTTCGGCAAGCAGTTCGTGCAGTGCCTCCTGAACGTATCTCCCATCGTCGGGGTCGTTCTCATCGTGCGGCTCGCGCTTGACGGTAAACAGGCCTCCTGGGCATCCGAAGAGATACCGACCCTGGTTGTGTTGGGCCTCGGTGCTCTGGACACTGAATCCGTCCACCGTTTCGATCGTCGCGACGAGCCCATCGGCGAGCATGATCCAGCGGCCCTGGCCCGCCAGACGCTGCAGCCCTGCCTCGCGTCCGATCTCAGGATGGAGTCTGGCGTACCGTTCCAGAGTCGTATTCGCGCGCGCGTGGTCGATAGATCCTTGGATGACCTTGCGTGCGGGGGCGAAGATCTCGACGATCTCGTTCCGAGTGATCAGCCGTGCGGCCATGTGAAAACCTCCATGTGGATATTCACCGCTTTCATGCGGCAAGCTATCCGCGCCGGCGGACGTGACCGTCTGCTCACGACTGTGCGGCGGTATCGGTCGTGGCGTCGGGGTCGTCGGTCCGTACCCCCTGGCGTACCCTCCACTCGTCTCACGCAGCCCAATCCGCTCGCGGGAGCCTGACGCAAAAGGCCCGTATTCCGGCAGCCTCACGTCTGAGACCCGATCTCATAATCCGTTGGTCCTTGGTTCGAGTCCAAGCGGCGCCACTGGGGAATGCTGACGGAGCAGGTCGCCCGCTACTCCACGAACACCGTCGGGTTCGCGAGGGTCCCGCCGGTCGGGTTCGGTCCGCGATGACGGACGTCGACATGGCGGACGAGTCCCGTACGAGCGTCGATGCCGATGCCGGAGAAGGCGCGCAGCTCGTGGACAGGGCCGAGCGGGAGGGCAGGGGGATGTCCGCCGCGTTGCCGAACAGGTGCTGGGAGCTCGACGCCCCGCCGACGGCAGCGTTGTGCGCCGGGTCGCGGTACTCGGAGATGATCGTGACCGGCTCGCCGAGAACGCTCCGGTAGCGCTCCAGACCGCGCACGAGCGCACGGTTGACCTTGATCCATCCGTCGCCCTTCGAGCGGAATTCGCGAAAGCCGAAGTGCTCCGAGCAGCGGCCTCCGTTAGCAACGCAGGCACGCAGGGCCGCACGCGTGTTCGGGCCGGCTCGGCCACTGGAGCCGAGCGTCTCGAACGTGTAGCCACGCTGGAAGTCGCGGACGGCCTGTCTCGTCTGCGGGCCGAAGACGCCGTCGACCTTCACCGGCCAGCCGATGGCGCGCAACGCCTGCTGCATCACTCGGGTAGTCACCTGAGCAGTCTGCCGGAGGGCAGCAGCGACCCGGACCGGACAAGGCATCGGACCTGAGCGCCCCCGCGACAAACCCGCTCTGAAAACATCGGAAAGAGCGGGGCATCACTCCTTCTATCGGTGTAGGCCGCGCGAGGGTCTGTTAGCTTCGCGCGCCTCGCACGATCGTCCCATCCCCCCTTTAGACGGGACAGGTCGTGCCACGCGGACACCCGCCGGCTCCCCCAAGACGCGCGCGGTGTCCGATCTCCCGCCCAGTGGCTTCGGCCTGGTTTGGCGGTGGTGACGTCTCCCGTCCCCCATCCCGCGGGAGGCGTCACCGTGCGGGAGCCGTGGCTCCGACCGGCTCCCGGCCGAGGGGAGACCGCTAGGGTCCGCCGCCATGCGCGCCGTCGTCATCACCAAGCACGGGGACCCCAGCGTCCTGCAGGTGCAGGAGCGTCCCGATCCGCAGTTGCAGCCCGGCCACGTCCGCATCGAGGTCGCCGCCGCCGGCGTCAACTTCGCCGACACGATGGCCCGCACCGGCCTCTACCCGGACGCACCGAAGCTTCCGTCGATCGTCGGCTACGAGGTCGCCGGCACGGTGACGGAGGTCGCACCCGACGTCCAAGGCGTCGAGCTCGGCGCCCGCGTCATGGCCGGCACCCGCTTCGGCGGCTACGCCTCCCAGGTCGTGGTGCCCAGAGGCGCCGTCGTTCCACTGCCGGACAACCTGAGCTTCGAGCAGGGCGCCGCGATCCCCGTCAACTACGCCACCGCCTGGGCCGGGCTGATCGGCTACGGCAGCCTGCAAACCGGCGAGCGCGTCCTGATCCAAGCTGCCGCCGGTGGGGTCGGGATCGCCGCCACGCAGATCGCCAAGCGCCACGGCGCCGAGGTCCACGGCACCGCCTCGCCGCAGAAGCACGACGCGATTCGCGCCAACGGCGTCGACGTCGCGCACGACTACCGCCAACGCAACTGGGACGTCGACCTCGACGACCGCTTCGACATCGTGCTCGACGCGATCGGCGGCACCTCCTTCCGTCACTCCTACCGGCTGCTGCGCGCTGGCGGACGGCTCGTCGCGTTCGGCGCCTCGGCCGTGCAGCAGGGCGAGAAGCGCAACCTGCTGAAGGCCGCCCCGCAGGCGCTGCGGATGCTGCGCGGCTTCGACCTGATCAGACAGATGTCGGACTCGAAGGCCGTGATCGGCCTCAACATGCTGCGCCTGTGGGACGACCGTGGCACGCTCGAGCCGTGGACTGACCCGCTCGCCGCGCTCATGGAGGACGGCACGATCAGACCGGTCGTCTCCGACGTCGTCCCGTTCGACCGTGCGGCCGATGCGCACCGCGTCATCGCCGAGCGGCGCAACGTCGGCAAAGTCGTGCTCGTCCCGTAGTCAGGCGCCGAGCGCCGCCCGCACCGCTCGCTCGTCCACGTCGCCGTCGATCCGCACGCGCTTATCGCGCGAACTCTCGCCGCGCACCACGCTGACCGCGCCCTTCGCCACGCAACCGCGCTTCGCGATCAGTGCGCACACCGCCGCGTTGGCCCGCCCGTCGACCGGCGGCGCCGTCACCCGCACGAGCAGACGACCGTCGCGCCTCCCTGCCAGCTCGTCGCGCGCCGCCCGCGGGATGACGCGGACGTCGAGCTCCATCGCGCGGCCGCAGCCCGCCGAGCGCCGCTACGCCCGCAGGCGGTAGCCAGTCACAAACAGGCGCAGGTTCACCACGTACAGCGCCGCCACCGCGAGTGCCAGCACCCCGACCGCCAGCGCCACATTGCCGTCGTGATAGCCAAGGAACCCGTAGCGCACGATCCCGATCATGTAGTAGACGGGGTTGAAGTGCGTGAGCGTCTCGAACGGCTCCGGCAGCAGCGTGGCTGAGTAGAAGACGCCGCCGAGGAAGATCAGCGGCATCAGCACGAACTGCTGGTAGACGGCCACGTCGTCGAACTGCTCGGCGCGGATGCCGATGAGGACGCCCAGCTGCGAGAAAAACGAACCGACGAGGAACAGGCCGAGGATCAGCACGAGCACGTGCTCGACCGGCAGATCGATCAGCAGCGAGGCGGCGATGAACGTCAGCAGCGCAACGAGCCCGCCGCGCAGGAACCCGCCGAGCGAGAACGCGAGCAGCAGCTCGCTCGGCGAGGCGGGGGAGGAGAGCTGGTCGTCGATCGAGCGCTGGAACTTCTGCTGCAGGATCGAGGAGGCGTTGTTCGAGAACGCGTTCATCGCCCACGCCATCATGATCAGGCCGGGCACGACGAAGACGACGTACTTGAAGCCGTGCAGTGTGTCGATGCGCGTGCCGAGCGCGGCGCCGAAGACGGAGATGTAGAGGAACGTCTCCAGCAGCGGGGCGCCGATCGTCTGGCGCTTGATCTTCATGAAGCGGTTGCACTCGCGCCGCACGAGCGCGAGGAAGCGGATCTGCCGCGGGCTGAGGCGCAGCCGTCCCTCGCGCGGCGGCGCGGGCGGCGCGTCGGGCTTGGCCAGCGTGCCGCTGCTCATACGACTTCCTCCGCTGCGAGGTGCGCACGCGAGAGCTCCTTGCGCCCGACGAGCTCCAGGTAGGCGTCCTCCAGCGAGTCGACGCCGTAGCGCTCCGCCAGCTCGTCACTGGTCCCAGTCGCGACGATCTCGCCGCCGTTGATGAAGGCGATGTGACCGCACAGCTGCTCGGCCTCCTCGAGGTAGTGGGTCGTGAGGAGGATCGTCGTGCCCTCGGCATTGATGCGTTGCACGTACTGCCACAGCTCCAGCCGCAGCTCGACGTCGACGCCGGCGGTCGGCTCGTCGAGGATCAGCAATCTCGGCCGGTGCATGAGTGCGCGCGCGAGGATCAGGCGTCGCTTCATCCCGCCCGACAGCGTGCGGGTGCGCTCGTCCTTCTTCTCCACGAGCGAGAACGCCTCCAGCAGCTCTCTGCAGCGCTCGCGCCGGTCGCGTCGCGCCATGCCGAAGTAGCCGCCGTGGTAGTCGAGCGTCTCCTCGACCGTCAGGAACCAGTCGAGGTTGAGGTCCTGCGGCGCGAGGCCGACGGCAGTCCGAGCTTGCTCGTAGTCGTGGATCGCGTCGTTGCCGAAGACGCGGATCGAGCCCGAGGTGGCCGACGCGAGCCCGGTCGTGCAGTGGATCAGCGTCGACTTGCCGGCGCCGTTGGGGCCGAGCAGACCGAAGAACTGGCCGGGCTCGATCGTGAGTGAGACGCCTTTGAGCGCCTCGGTGCCAGTGGGATAGCGCTTGACGAGGTCTTCGATCTGGAGCGCCATCAGTTCGTCCCATTGTACGCGGAGCCGATTCCGCTCGCGCCGCGGCAAGAGATTGACAGTCTGCTAGTGCACTAATAGTCTGACCGTCAATGCTCCAACGCGTCGCCGATCGAACGCTCCTTCCGGCACAAAGCACGCTGGAGGAGCTCGGGGACGTGATCGTCCTCACGGGCAAGACCATCGTGTCGGCGGTCCGGCCGCCATACCCCTACGGCGGGGAGCTCGTCGCACAGTTCCTGTTCGCGCTGCGCCTCTGCTGGTTCCCGCTGCTGATCACGACACTCGTCGCGTCGTATGCCGTCCCGGGACTCCAGGCGGCGAACTTCCTGATCATCTTCGGCGCGCTGGATCGCATGGGCGGCTTGTTCGTGCTCGCCGTGATCCGCGAGTTCGCCCCGATCTTCTGCGGAATCATCGTCGCTGGCGTTGCCGGCACAGCGATCACCGCGGACCTCGGCGCGCGCAAGATCCGCGAGGAGCTCGACGCGCTGCAGGTGCTCGGCGTCGATCCCGTCAAGAACCTCGTCGTCCCACGCTTCCTCGCGCTGATGTTCGTGACCGGCCTGTTCGACGTCTTCGCGATCGTCGCCGGTCTCGCCGGCGGCCTGCTCGCGAACGCCTTCAACGGCGGCTCCACTGGGCAGTTCTTCGCGACCTTCCTCGCCAACGCCAACACCACGGACCTGTGGGGCTCGGTCCTCAAGTGCACGCTCTACGGGGCCATCACCGCGATCGTCTGTTGCTACAAGGGCATGACGGCGTCAGGCGGCGCCGAGGGCGTAGGGCGCGCCGTCAATGAGGCGGTCGTGCTCGTGTTCCTGAGCATCGGCGCGCTCGACTACGTCTTCACCCAGACGCTGCTCGCGACGCACCCGGAGATCAACATCATTCGCTGACGCGGAACATGAGCTCGTCCGGGTAGCACCACGACCAGTCCTCACCCGGCTCGATCGAGCGGATGATCGGGTGCCCGGTCGCCTGATGGTGCGCCGTCGCATGGCGGTTCGGGCTGTTGTCGCAGCAGCCGATCTGCCCACATGTCTGACACATCCGCAGATGCACCCACGTGGAACCCATCGCGAGGCATTGCGGACAGCCAGGAACGGAGGCCGGCGGCTCGAGCACCTGGATCTGGTCGAGGTGCGCACAGCTGACGGTTGACATGGGATCAGGCTACCCGCCGCCGTCAACGTGCGTGAGCACGTTCAGGCGGCGCCGGCGCGCTGACGCGCCTCAGCGACCGCTCTCTCCGCCGCGCGATGCCCGATGTAGGGCACGAGCGCGGAGTAGAGCAACTCGGGGAGCATCTCAACGAGCTCGTCGGCTGCGTTGCGCTGCAGCCGCGAGTAGATGATCTCGTAGATGCCACCGACGACGACGTCGGCGGCCAGCGCCGGGACGACGATGCCCTTCGGCGCCTCCGTCCGGCCTGGCTCGAGGAAGTCGACAAACACACGCATCGCGGCGTCCCGGCGACCGCGCGCCTCAGGTCCGGCGGCGACGACCTCGACGATGCACATGCGCGCGAACGCGGGCTCCGCCGCGAGGTATGCGAGGAACGTCTCGAGCCCATCGTGCACCTTCTGGGGCCAGCCGTCGGCTTGTTCGTATGCCTGACCGACTGCGGCGAGCAGCTGCTCCACCACCGTGTCGTAGGCGGCGAGGAAGCACTCCTCCTTGTCGGCGAAATGCTCGTAGAAGGTCCGCCGCGAAAGGCGCGCGCGGGCGATGATGTCGGCCACGGTCGTCGTGACGAACCCCTGCTCGGCGACGGCTTCAGCGACGGCGAGCAGCATCCGCTCGCGCTGGTTGTGCACGATGAAGCGGCGCGGGAGGCCGTGGCGCCCGCGCGGGAGGCGCTCGGGCACGCGATCTGCGGTGATCGGCATCGCGCGACCATAGACGCCCTCAGGAAACATCGACGTCCTCCTCGGCGCGTCGACGCGCCTGCTCAGCCGGGGCAACCGGGACGAACGGCGTCCGGCTGATCGCTCGACTCGCTGTCAGTGAAGCCCCCATCGGCTCGACAGTAACCAATGCGGCGCTCGTTGACAACAAAAGACGGGCCTGTTTATAGTTTTCCAGGCGCGTGCTCGTTCCTACTGCGAGGTCTCTCCTCGCATGGGAACCACCCGGTGCGAGGCTACGTGCCAGCCTTGCGCTCGACGCGGCCGGGGCGTGCGGATGGGATCCGCCCCGGCCGCGTCACAGCTTGACTGCGCTGGGTCTCAGACCGGGACGATGCTGCGCGGCTCACCCAGTCGGCCGCTGATGTCGGTCCGGCGCAGCACGCCAATGAGACGCCCGTCATCCGTCACCGGCATCTGCAGAAGGTCGTGCTCCATCATCGTCGTCCAGGCGTCGTGGATCGACGCGTCGGCGTCGACGCTCGCAATCGCCTGGACCTGCAGCCGCCCGATCCGAACCGCGTCCGGATCCCGACGCTGCGCGACGATGCGCACGACATCTCGCTCGGACAGCATGCCGAGGACGTTGCGGTCCTCGCCACAGATCGGAAGTGCGTCGACTCCCAGGTCGGCCAGTTTGCGTGCACCCTCGAGCACCGTCTCGTACTCACTGACGCACTCACCGAGTCCGGTCACGTACTCCCGTGCCGTCTTGTACATCTGCTCCTCCTAAGTTGCGCCCCCCGAATGGCAGGTGAGGACCAACGTTGGTGTGCAACGACCTGCGCGCGGGCTGTCCCCGGCCTTGCGCGCGGCACACCGTCGCAAATGCGACTGATGTGGCTGGCACGTCCTCCTCGTACGGGTGCTGCGAATGGGATAGGTCAGCTTCCCAGCCTGACCGCTTGCGTTCAAGTGGCAACCGTCGCATGGGTCGGTCCTGCGACCCAGCGACTGCGCTCACTCAGGCTGCAGGCTGAGCAGCGACAGTTCGGAAATCGCCGGCCGCGCGCCGTCTGGCGGGGCTCCGACGATCCACGCGAGCACGTAGCGGTACGGCTGCGCGGGCAGTTTGATCGTCGTCTCCGCCGCGACGCCGGAGCGGCTCGCAAGGTGAGCCCAGCCGGGATCCGTGATCGAGGCGGGCGGGCCGCTCGTGGCGCCGTAGATCTCGACGCTCATGCCCGGCGTCGGGGTCTGCAGCACAAGCTTGCGGATCTTCTCTTTCCCCGCGAGGTCGATGTACACGCCGAGTTGTGGCGGCGCGGTCGGATCGGCAGCGGCCGGGGCTTTCCAGGCCGTGCGCGTGGATCCGTCGACGACGCGGCTGGGATCCCCGAGGTCAACGTCCGGGGCCGCGTACGGCGCGTACGCGACGGCCGCCGCGCCGAGGGCGATGTCGCTGAGCGCGAACTGTGGTTGCTGCGGCGTGGTGTCGGTCGTCTGCGTGTTCTGCTGAACCGAGCCGCCGCCGGAGCTGCCGGTGCTGCCACCGGTCGATCCGCCGGAGCTCGACGACGAAGAGCCGCCGTCGAACGACGACGTTCCTCCGCCGGGGCTCGAGCTCGAGGTGCTGGGCAGCGGCGTGCTGGGGGCGGGCGTGTACGGCGCCGGCTCCTGCGTCGCGGGTGGAATGGTGTTGCTGGGCGTCGTGGCAGGTGGCGCCTGCGCAACGGTCGTCGGCGGCGGAGGCGGCTGCTTGTCGTCCTGCAGGAGCGTGTAGCCACCCGCGGAGGCGGCGCCCACGAGGACCGCAAGCGTCGTCGCGATGCCGACGGCCGGTCGCAGCCCGGGGCGGCGCGGGCCGGGCAGCTCGTGCCCGCAGTCGAGGCACCAGCGCTGCGGGGTGGCGGCGGGTGCGCCGCAACTCGGGCAGGCACGCTCGCGGGGGGACTCCATACGGCAACGGTACCCCATCGGGAACCCGGGATTCGCCGGCAGCGGAAGCGTCTGCGACCTGACGACACAGCTCGGCACCACGCCGATGCGCCGCATGCTTCGCTAAGCTGCCGCGCGTGGTCCTCGCCGCCTCACCCGCCTTCACGTTCACGTTCGGTCTGCTCGTGACGTTCCTCGGCATCGGCGTGATCGCCAACATCCTGATCGCCTACGCGGTGATCCAGGTCCTCGGCGAACGTCAGCAGAACGAGGACCACCGCACCGGCACGCTCGACGGCTGAGGCCCCTCGCCGGCTCACGGCCGGTCAGCCTCGCTTAGAACGGAAGCTCGCTCGCGACGTCGGCGAGCCGTGGCGCCGTGGCGTCGCGCTCGGACACGATCGGCTCGACGCCGATCGGCCACTCGATTCCGATAGCCGGGTCGTCGTAGGCGATGCCAGACTCGGTTGCCGCGTCGTAGTAGCTCGAGCATTTGTAGACGACGTCCGCGACCTCGCTCGTCACGCAGAAGCCGTGCGCGAAGCCGATCGGCACGAACAGCTGGCGCATCGTGTCGTCGTCGAGTACGAAGCCCTCCCATCTGCCGAACGTGGGCGAGCCGCGACGCAGATCGACGACGACGTCGAAGATCGCACCGCGCGCGCAGCGCACGAGCTTGGCCTGGCCGGGCGCCGTCTGGAAGTGCATGCCGCGCAGCGTCCCGCGGTGTGAGCGCGAATGGTTGTCCTGCACGAACGCCATGTCGATGCCGGCTTGCGTCCACGCGTCTTCGCGAAACGTCTCGGCGAAGAAGCCGCGGTGGTCGCCGTGGACGGCCGGCTCGATCACGAGCACGCCGGCGAGGCTTGTTGGGAGGGTGCGCATCGGCCGGGCAGCATAGAGCGAGCGGCCGTCGTGCAGGAGAGCACCGGGGACACGTCGAATCCATCGCTGCCCATGAAGCGAGCCTCCGCCACCACCACTCCCGAGCCGCCGCGCCCTCACGGCCACCAGGCGCTCTCCGATTACATCACCGCCCGTTTCGACGAGTTCTCGCGCTCCCAGAAGGACGTCGCGCAGTACATCGTCGACCACCTCGACGAGGCCGCTTTCCAGACGGCCGAGGAGCTCGCGCGCCGCGCGTCGACCTCCTCCAGCACCGTCGTGCGCTTCTCGCAGGCGCTCGGCTTCGAGGGTTTCCCCGAGCTGCAGCAGGCCGCGCGCGAGGAGTACCGCCGCCAGGCCGGCGCCAGTCACAGAGCCGGCGGCGGCGGAGCGGTCGCCGTCGCAGCCCCGCTCTTCTCGCTTGACCAGACGGAGTACGAGACGGCGCTTGCGACCGACCACGTCAACGTCGAGGAAACCGCGCGCAAGCTCTCACGCAGAGACATGGAGGCCGCCGTCGAGGCGATCTCGACCGCTGAGCGCGTGCTGATCGCCGGCACGGACCAAATGGCCTTCTTCGCCAGCTACCTGCGCCACCTCCTGATGCTGCTGGACATCCGCGCGGAGGTCGTCGCGAGCCCGTCTCAGGAGGCGCTCGGCCGACTGTCGCGCATCGACGAGATGACGCTCGTGATCGGCCTCTCCGCCGGTCGCCCGCATCCGCTGATCGCCCGCACGATGAAGCTCGCGCGCCATCGCAGAGCGCCGACGATCGCGATCACCGACGCAACGCTGTCGGAGGTCGCGCGACTCGCTCGCATCCGCCTGTACTACTCGTCAAACAGCCCCGCGTACGTGCGCTCTCATGTCGCCCTGCTGTCGCTGCTGCAGGGCCTCGCCTACGGGGTCTACGCCCGCGACGCGCAGCAGTACGAGACGCGCATCAAGGCGTTCCGGCTCAAGTAGCTGAGCGCTCAGCGCTCAGCTACATACAACCCCTGCTGCGCACGACCGACCCGTCCGCGCTCGTCGTAGAGCGCGCTGTCGCTCACGCCGATGCCCGCATCGCCGACGCGCGTGACCGCATCGAGCCCGACCCACTCGCCTTCGGGCAGCCGCTCGACGTAGAGCGTGAGGTCGGGATTGATAAAGACGTGCGTGGCCCACGAGACGGCCGTCGCAATCCCGTTACCGAAGTCGCCCGCCGCGGCGAGCCGCTGGAGCGGCGACGGGTCCTCACCGGCGACGAGCGGCGCCTGCAGTCGAAACCAGGCGAACGCCGGCCCGACGTCGGCGAAGGCGCCTTTCGCGAAGCGCACCTCCATGCCGTCCCGCGCGAACATCGTCGGGCCGCGCTCGAATGCTGGCATGTGGATCGGCTCGCTCGTCGCGGGCCCGCCGTGCGGAGGCGCCGCGCGGTCGGCCGCCGGCGCAGGCACCGCGTCGCTGCGAATCCGCAGTGCGGTCGCACGCGCAACCTCTTGCTCGTCGGCATGCAACGTCGCCTCGATCAGCTGCACGCGTCTGCCGGGCCGCAGCACGCGCGTGCTCAGGTCGAGCGGCGTGAGCGGCACGGGGCGCAGGAACTCGTAGGTGAGCCGCACGACGTCCATCGGCACGGCACTCTCCGTCTGCTCGACAGCGCGTGCGATCAAGGCAGCGGGCGCGCCGCCATGCTGGGCGTTGGGGTCCCATGGACCGCGCGCCAACTCGGTTGGGAGGAAGCGACTTTGTCCCTCCGGAAGGTAGATCGCCTCGCTCACGGCGCGCAAGGCTAGCCAGCCGGCAGCGTCGGCGCGCCGGGGCTATATTCCAGCCCAGATGCGCGACGAGGCGACATTCACCGTCAAGGCGGGCTTGGCCGAGATGCTCAAGGGCGGCGTGATCATGGATGTGGTCACTGCGGAGCAGGCGCGGATCGCTGAGGCGGCGGGGGCGTGCGCGGTGATGGCGCTGGAGCGTGTCCCGGCTGATATTCGT
>DASYLH010000047.1:0-14058 GCA_036009645.1 Conexibacter sp. | reverse complement strand
CGTAGTCAACTGCTCCAGGACCGCCAGCACCTCGTCGTCATGCGTTCTCGGCGTGACTCTTGGGATCACGTGGGCGACCTTGCCGAACCCGTCGATCACGAACGTCGCGCGCAGGGCGCCCATGTACTTCCTGCCGTACATGCTCTTCTCAGCCCAAACGCCGTACTGCTCGCACACAGCATGGTCTTCATCAGCGAGCAGCGTGAAGTCGAGCGCCTGCTTGTCGACGAACTTCTTGACGGCTCTCACCGGATCGGGCGAGATGCCGATCACGACGGCGCCGGCTTCGGCGTAGTTCGGCAGGTGGTCGCGGACGCCGCAGGCCTGGACCGTGCAGCCCGGCGTGTCGGCCTTCGGATAGAAGTAGAGGACGACCGTCTTGCCGGCGTAGTCGGCAAGACTGACGGGGTTCCCGTCCTGGTCGGGGAGCGTGAACTGGGGTGCGGTGGCGCCTGTCTCGATCATGCGCCGCAGGCTACTTCAACAGCCGCGACATCCGCCGATCCTTGAGCACACGCCCGTCCGTCTGACACGTCGGGCAATACGCGATTACGTAGTCCTCGAAGTGGACGGCCTCGAGCGTCGTGCCGCAGCGTGGGCACGGCTGGCCCTCGTGGCGGTGGATCTTCAGCGGCAGCGGCAGTCTGTCGGGCAGTGGGAGGGACAGCGTCGCCTCGTAGTGCGCCAGAGCCTCGCCGAGCCGCCCCACCGTCGCCTCGCGCAACGCGTCGGCCTCCTCCGCAGACAGATCCGCCCCGCGCTTGAACGGCGACAGCTTCGCCTCCCACAGGATCTCGTCGACCCACGAGCGGCCGATCCCGGCGATCACCCGCTGGTCGCGCAGCAGCGTGTGCAGCGGCCGCGGCGCTCTGCCGAACAGCGGCAGCAACGGCGGCAGGTCGGGCCACGCCTCCGGCCCGAGCGTCGCGAGCGCCTCCTCCGCCTCCAGCTCGTCGGCGCGCAGCAGCTTCGCCCACGCCGCCTGCTTCGTGCCGAACTCGCGCAACCGCAGCTCGCGCCCGTCGTCGAGCCGGAGCAACACACGCGACGTGCGATCTCTCAGGCCGGCGCGTCTGTCGTACAGCTGCAGCCGTCCGGCGGACATCAGGTGGATCAGCAGCACGAGGCCCGCGTCGCTCTCGACGACGAAGTGCTTGCCGCGCCGTCTGACGCCCGTCAGGCGCGTGTCATCCAGTGCGTGCAACGGCGGATCGAACGTCTTCAACGCGTTCACGCCCGGCGCCAGCGTGGACTCAACGCGGGCGCCGGCGACTGCGGCGCCGATCAGCCGCGCGGCGATCTCGACTTCGGGCAGCTCAGGCATGCTCCATTCAGGCTAACGGCCGTGCCAAGTGAGGCCGTTGCGGCCAGCAACCATCGGGTATCGCTCAGGTTTAAGGTGGACATTCCGTCACGTTATGACGGCTTTACGGGAGAGCGAAAGGGTGCGGAGCATGACGAACGAAGACATCCTCCTCATCGCAGGGCCCCAAGGCCGCGACGACGAGCTCGTCGCGGCGGCCGCGGCGCACAACCCTCGGCGCGTCACGGTGCTGATCGAAGCAGACGACCCCAACTGGGGTTGGAGCGAGCGGACCATCGCGTCCACACGGCGCGACCGTCTTGCGACGCTCCTGACCGCCGTCGAGTGCGCCACCGGCGCGACCGTCGTCGGTCTCGTCGGCGACCCGGCTGAGCTGACGCTCAGCGGCTTCGACGCGATCGTCGGCAGCAACACGTATCTGCGCAGCGCGGCTTAGCCGCACACCAACGTCCACATCCCTTCCCCCAGAGCGGGCGCCGGCTCCCCCATCCGGCGCCCGCTCACCATGTGTTCGCATAGCGTTCGTCCCGTGAGCGCGATCGTTGACACCCACGCGGACGCCGCAGCACTGGAGCTGGCTCCGCTGCTGATCCGCGAGCCGCTCGCCGCCTTCCTCGACCAACACGAGCTCGCCCCAGGCGACGGTCCGCTCGACGCCGAGCCGGTCGGCGAGGGCCACTCGAACGTCACCTACGTGATCCGCCGCGGCGAGACCGAGCTGGTGCTGCGCCGCCCGCCCCGCCCGCCGCTGCCGCCATCCGCCCACGACGTGCTGCGCGAGGCGCGACTGCTGCGCGCCGTGGAGAGCCAGCCGGTCCGCACCCCGCGCGTGCTCGCCACCTGCGAGGACGAGTCCGTCATCGGCGCGCCGTTCTACCTGATGGAGAAGGTCGCGGGCGACGTGATCACGACACAGGTCCCGGACGCGCTCGACACACCTGCCGGCCGCGCCGCTGTCGCCGACGAGCTGATCGACGCACTCGTCGAGGTTCACGCCGTCGACTGGCAGGCCTGCGGGCTGGAGGGCTACGGCAAGCCGACCGGCTACCTCGAGCGCCAGCTGCGCCGCTTCGGCGGGCTGTGGGAGCACAACAGAACGCGCGAGATCGCGACGCTCGACCGCGTCACCGCATGGCTTGCTGACAACCGCCCCGAGTCCGGGCCGGCGACGATCGTCCACGGCGACTACCGCCTCGGCAACGTGATGCTCGCGCCGGGATCGCCCGCGCGACTGAACGCGATCTTCGACTGGGAGCTCGCAACGATCGGCGACCCGCTCGCCGACGTCGGCTACCTGACGGCGACATGGGCTCAGACCGGCGACCCCGACACCAACTTCACGCGCGGCGCCGTCACGACGCACCCCGGCTTCCCCACCCGCGCGGAGCTGATCGCGCGCTACGAGGAGCACTCCGGCCGCTCGATGACCGACGTCGCCTGGTACGCGACGCTCGCGCTGTGGAAGGCGGCGATCTTCCTCGAGGGCTCCTACAAGCGGCTGCTCGCCGGCACGACCGACGACCCGTTCTTCAAGCTGCTCGACGCGGGCGTCCCGGCGCTCGCCGAGCACGCATGGGCGGTGGCGCATGACGACTGAGGCTCGAAGCGGACTGCTGGTCGACTGGGGCGGCGTGCTGACGACGAACCTGTTCGCCTCGTTCGGGGAGTTCTGCAGAGAGGCCGGGCTGGCGCCCGACACGCTCGTCCAGGCGTTCCGCGGCAACCAGGAGTTCCGCGACGTGCTGATCGCGTTCGAGGAGGGCAAGATCGAGGAACTCGCCTTCGAGGAGCGCTTTGGCGGACTGCTGGGCGTCGACCACGCCGGTCTGATCGACCGCCTGTTCGCGCGGGTCGGGCCGGACATGGCGATGCTGGCGGCGGTCCGAAACGCGCGCGCGGCGGGGATCCGCACCGGCCTGATTTCAAACTCGTGGGGCACGCGCCGCTATGACCGCGCGATGCTCGAGGAGCTGTTCGACGGCGTCGTGATCTCCGGCGAGGTCGGCATGCGCAAGCCGGCGCCGGGGATGTACCGGCTCGGTGCGGAGCGCGCCGGCGTCGCGCCCGAGGTGTGCGTCTACGTCGACGACCTGCCGTTCAACCTGCCGCCTGCCGAGGAGCTCGGGATGGCGACGATTCATCACGTCGACACGCCAGCGACGATCGTCGAGATGGAGCGGCTGCTCGGCGTCGAGCTGGGCGCCGCGGCCTGACGCGACGGGACTGGCGGCTAGGATCCGGCGCCGCATGCCTCGCCGCGCCTCGCCGCTCGCAACCGCCGTCGTCCTCGTGCTGCTCGCCCTCTCAGGCTGCGGCGACGACAGCCTCACCGCGCGGCAGCTGCACGACCAGGCGACCGCGATCTGCGAGAGAACCGCCGCCGCGACCGACCGCGTCGTCGTGCCGAGCACGCCGTCGCAGGGCGGACGCTTCCTGCAGCAGGGCCTCGCGCACCTGCGCCCCGCCGTCGCGCAGCTGAGAGCGCTGAAGGCCCCCGAGGATCTGCGCGAGCGCTACGACCGCGCCGTCCAGCTCGCCGGTCAGGAGGCCGCGCTGATCGCCAGACACGAGCGCACGATCGCCAGAGGCGACGACGTGATCGACACGTACCGCCAGCTCGAGGCCGCGCTAGAGCCGCTCGTCATGCAGGAGAACGCCTACTGGCGGGGACTCCAGGTCCCCGCCTGTGTGCGGCGTTAGGCGCGCTTCCCGCGCCCGTACAGGAACCTGTTGAGGCGCCCGAGCAGCTTTGTCTTGCGCGGGCTGTACGGGAACATGTGCGGGTCCTTCTTGCCGGCGAAGCGCGTCACGAGCAGGGTCTGCTGCTTCGTGTACTTACGGATCCCACCGGTGCCGTGGCGCGAGCCGAGGCCCGACGTCTTCCAGCCGCCCATTGGCAGCTCGAGCGTCGTGTAGTTGACCTGCGCGTCGTTGACGCAGACGGCGCCCGCCTCGACGCGGCGCGCGAGCTGCTCGCCACGCGCGAGGTCCTTCGTCCAGACCGAGGCCTGCAGGCCGAACGGCGAGTCGTTCGCCAGCTTCAGCGCCTCCTCGTCGTCGCGCACCTTCATGATCGGCAGCGTCGGGCCGAACGTCTCCTCCATCATGCACGCCATCGAGTGGTCGACATCGACGAGCACGGTCGGCTCGTAGAAGGCGCCCGGACGGTTGCCGCGCTTGCCGCCGGTCAAGACTCTCGCGCCCTTCGCGACGGCGTCTCTGACGTGCGCATCGACGATGTCGATCTGCGGCGGGTAGATCATCGAGCCGATGTCGACGGTGCCCGGCCCGGTCGGGACGCCCTGGCGCAGCGCGCGCACGTTGTCGGCGACCTTCGAGACGAAGCGGTCGTACACCGGCGCCTCGACGTAGACGCGCTCGACGGAGATGCAGACCTGGCCGCCGTTGTTCATCGAGTAATAGGCGGCGGCGTTCGCGGCGCGGTCGATGTCCGCGTCGGCGAGCACGATCATCGGGTCCTTGCCGCCAAGCTCCAGGCCGACGGGCGTGAGCGTGTTGGCGGCGCGCTGCATGACCTTGATGCCGGTCTCGGTCGAGCCGGTGAACATGACGAAGTCCACCGCGTCAATCAGCGCCTCGCCGGCCTCGCGGCCGGTGCCGGTCGCGACCTGGAAGACGTGCTCGGGGATCCCGCAAGCGCGCAGGCCCTCCTCCATCAGCAGGGAGGTCAGCGGGGTCACCTGCGCCGGCTTGAGAACGGCGGCGTTGCCGGCCGCGAGCGCGGGGATGCAGTCGCCGAACGAGTTCGTCAGCGGGAAGTTCCACGGGCCGATCACGCCGACGACGCCGACGGGCGCGTAGCGGACGACGAGCTTCTTGCCCTTCGTCATCGGGTTGGATGACTTGACGCTCTCGTCGGCCAGGTACTCCGGCGCGTTCTTGGCCCAGAAGCCGAACGCGTTCGCGCAGTACATGACCTCGGCGAGCAGCGCGTCCTCGTAGGTCTTGCCAGTCTCGGAGACGATCGTCTTGATGATCCGGTCAGCGTTGTCGACGGTCCACTTCTGCATCCGCAGGAAGACCTTCGCGCGCTCCTCGAAGCCGAGGGCGTCCCAGGCGGGCTGCGCCACGCGGGCGCGCTCCACCATCGCCGTGACCTCGTCACGGCTGAGCGCCGGGACGGTCGCGATCGTCTCGCCCGTCGCCGGGTTCTCAACGGGGATGCCTCTGTGCTTGCCGGCGCCGTTCTGGACGGCAGCCGGTGCCTGCTCGGTGGTGGCCATGGCGCGCTCCTCTTCGGTGCTCGGCGTCGCGGTCGGATTTGACCCGCGGTCAAGCCTACCGGAGCCAGAGAGGAATTTGGCCGGCTGGCCAGGAACCGGTCTCAGTGGCGCGGCGGCGGCTCAACGCCGAGAAAGCGAGCGAGCGAGCGGCGGACCGCCGGCAGCCGTCTGCCGGCCTCCAACTCCAGGATCGCGCCCTCGGAGATCATGCGGACGAACAGGCGCGCTGCGACGCGCGCATCGCGCCAGCCCATCGCTCTGAAGCCCGGAGCGGACAGCTGCGCGAAGCGCTCCTCGCGCGCGGACGCGTGGCCTGGGATCGCGCCGTCGGCGCGGGCCTCCAGCAGCAGCGCCTTCACGCCCCGGTCCGCGAGGCAGGCGTCGAGATAGGCGGCGGCGCCGCGCAGCAGCCGATCGGGCCCAGGCTCAGCGCCGTGCGTGGCCGCGGCGACGGCCTCGTCGACGCGGCCGTAGAAGCGCTCGTGGAGCGCGTCGACGAACGCATCGCGGTCGGCGAAGTGGACGTAGAAGGTGCCCTTCGCGACACCTGCTTCGGCGACGACGCGGTTGACGCTCATGCCGGCGAGCCCGTCGCGCTCGGCGACGGCGACACCGGCGTCGAGCAGCCGGTGGCGCGTGGGGAGAGCGGGCATGCGCCGATCCTAGCGACCGACCGGTCACCCAGAGCTATGACCGACCGGTCAGTCATCTGGTACGGTCGGCGCATGTCTACCCTCACGCTGTCCACCGCGACGCTCACCTACGACGAGCGCGGCGACGGCCCCGCCGTCGTCCTGCTGCCGGCCGGCGCGCACACGCGCCGTGACTACGACGCACTGCGCGAGCTGTTGCCGGCCTCACTGCGCACGATCGCGATCGACTGGCCGGCGCACGGCGACTCGCCACCGGCGCGCGGTCCCTCCAGCGCGATGGCGTTCGCCGACGCCGCCGAGGAGGCGATCGCGCAGCTCGCGCCCGACGGCGCGGTCGTCGTCGGCAACTCGATCGGCGGCTTCGCTGCGGCGCGTCTCGCGCTGCGTCGCCCGGAGCTGGTTCGGGGCCTCGTGCCGATCGACAGCGGCGGCTTCCTCGCGCCCGGGCCGCAGGTACGTGCGTTCTGTGCGCTGATGGGACGACCTGGCTTCCTGCGGCGGATCTACCCGGCGTTCTCGGCGCGCTACATGCGCGCGCGCAGCGACGCCGACCGCGCGGCGCGCAAGCGGGCGATCGTGACGACCCGCAACCCTGCCGGGCTCGCGGCGGTCGCCGGCCTGTGGGCCAGCTTCGCCTCGACCGAGCACGACCTGCGCGCCCAGGCTCCGCAGATCGCCGCGCCGACGCTCGTCGTGTGGGGACGGCGCGATCCGGTCATCCCGGTGAAGGTCGGCCGCGCCCTCGCCGCGGGGATTCCCGACGCGCGGCTCGTCGAGTTCGACACCGGCCACGCGCCGCAGGTGAGCGACCCGGCGGGCGTCGCGGCACAGCTCGTCCCGTTCGTCGAGCGAGTGCTCGCATGAGCACCCCGCGCGGGGCCGCGCCGGACGCCTCCCTTGGGGCCTCTCCGAGCGCGATTCGCGCTTCGGCGAGCGAGCAGCCCCACCGCTTCCGCTCCCCACTGCTCGGCGAGCGGATCGCGCTCGACCTCCCGCAGGGGACGCTGGAGGCGTTTCGCCGCGGCGACGGCCCGCCGCTCGTCCTCGCCCACGGCTGGCTCGCAAACGCGAACCTGTGGCGCGGCGTCGTCGACCGGCTTGCCGACCGCTTCACATGCGTGGCGCTCGACCTGCCGCTCGGGGCGCACCGCGAGCCGCTCGACGCCGACGCCGACCTGACGCCGACGGGCTGCGGCGCGCTGATCGCCGCCGCGCTCGACGCGCTCGCGCTCGGGGACGACGTCACCCTCATCGGCAACGACTCCGGCGGCGCCTACTCGCAGATCGCCGTCGCCGCGCAGCCCGAGCGCGTCACCCAGCTTGTCCTCACCTCCTGCGAGACCCCGTACGACCCCTTCCCGCCGCCGCCGTTCGACGGCCTGCCCGCCCTCGCAGGCGACCCGGCGCAGCTGCGCGCCCTGCTGTCCGCGCTCGAGGACCGCGCGATCCGCGCGGCGCCCGCGGCATTCGGCCTGCTCGCCAAGCACGGCCTGCCCGACGAGATCTCCGACTCGTACGCGCTCCCGTGCCTGCGCGACAACGGCGTCCTGCGCGACACCGCGAAGGCGATGGCGAGCGCCGACCCAGCCCCCGTGCACGCCGCCGGGCGTGCGCTGATTGAGCGCGTCGCCATGCCGATGCTGCTCGCCTGGTCGCGCGAGGACCCAGTCTTCCCATTCGCGCACGCAGAGCGCTACGCGGCCGCACTGCCCGACGCGCGGCTCGTCGCGATCAACGACAGCTACAGCTTCACGCCCGAGGACCAGCCGGCCGCGCTCGCGGCAGCGATCGCCACGTTCGCGCTCAGCGCGTCAGTGTGAGGCGACCGTACGCGTTCGCGTTCGGGATCACCTCGTTCGCGTCCGTGCCGAGCCAGCCCTCGATCAGCGAGGCGTAGACCTTGCGGAAGTCGACCGTGACCTTGAGGTTGTCGTCGCGATCGAGCGCGGTCAGCGACGGGTACTCCGTGAGGATCCCGGAGGCGGCGTGCGTACCCTGCACCCAGGCGATCCCGCCGGCGCCGTGGTCGGTCCCGCTCGACTCGTTGCCCTCCGGGCGGCGGCCGAACTCTGACCACACGAGCGTCAGCACGCGATCGGCGACGCCGCGCGCCTCGAGGTCGGCCTGGAAGGCGGCGAGCGACTGCGACACGGATCTGAGCGAGTCCGCCAGCTCGGTCGGCTGGTTGTCGTGCGTGTCGAACTCGCCGTTCGCGTCGACCGAGGCGAGCCGCACGCCGAGCGGCTGCGCGACGAGCGCAGCCACCCGCGACAGGCGCCGGCCGAGGTCGTCCTCCTCCGGGTAGGCGACCGGCGGCGCGAGCGGGTCGACGTCGTCGTGCTCCGCATAGGGCGCGAGGCGGTCGCCGACCGACTTCGCGAGCTGCGCGGCGGTGTGGACCGCCTCAGGACCGTCGCCGCGCACGCGCGCGTCGGACATCCGTGCCCACGCCGCGCGCATCTGGCGCTCCTGCTGGCCGCCGATCCCCCAGATGTCGAGGCCGACGTCGTTCGGCGATTCGAGCGCGGCGACGGGCGCCGAGGCAGTCGCCAGCACGGGCGAGAGCGTCGAGGACAGCGACAGGCCCTGCAGCGGGTTGTCGCGCGAGCCGTGGTGGTCGAGCCAGCGGCCGAGCCAGCCGGGCGCGGCGCGCTCGGAGATCAGGCCGGTCTCCCAGAAGTGCCGCGAGTGGAAGTGTGAGAGGTCTGGGTTCGCGTAGTCGATCCCCGGCATGAAGCCGACCTTGCCAGCCTCGAACAGGCCCTTCACGCCGCCGTTGAGGCCCTCCGCAAGCGACGGGTGGATGCCGAGCCCGGTCGCGCCGAGCGTCGGCGGCGCCTCCAGCTTCATGCCGTTGCGCAGGTCGGCGTACTGGCCATAGGCGCCAATCGGCGGCAGCGTGTCGAGCAGGTCGCAGCCGCCGGGCAGGAAGACGCTCACGAGCACGCGTGCGCCGGGTGCCTCGGCAGCGCTCGCCTGCGCCGCCTCAAAGATGCGCCCGAACGGCATCGTCTGGTTCGCCCAGATCGTCAGGCCGCCGCCGAGCGCGCCCATCAGCGCCTGACGGCGCGTGAGCCCCGAGCTCAGCCAGCGACCGCGCGTGGCCGCGCTCGTCTGACGGAAGTCGTCGCAGCCCTTGTGGACGGAGCGTGGCATCAGTGCAGTTGGCTGTCGGGGCAGACGAGCAGCAGGTGGCGCAGCGTCGCCTGGAGCGCCTCGCCGCGCCAGTCGGCCTTGTCGCGCCAGTCGGGGTCGAGGTCGTCGAAGAAGTGGGCGGCGAGATGCGTGAGCGCGGCTCTCGTGGCGGAGGAGACCTGCGGCTCGGCGACCGCTCTCCACGCGAGCTCGTACGCCTCCTGGGCGGTGAGGGTGGCAGGGGCGCTGCCTCTGCGGACTCTCGGTCGCCCGTAGTTGACGACGTAGTTGCCGAGCGTGAAGCGCTGGCGCATCGAGTTGGAGGACATCCACGCCGGGCCCCAATCCCAGCCGGCGACGCTCGGCGGGTAGAAGGGGTACTGCCCCATCGTCTCGAGCAGCCACGTCGGGTAGCCCTCGGAGATGTGCGAGCCGGTCGTGCGCAGCGCGCCGGCGACGTAGACGACCGGGCACTTGACGAGGTCGGGCGCGTCGAGCTTCTTGTAGAGCTGCGGGTGCTCGAGGATCGCGCGCACGAGCGGCTTGATTCTCAGCTCGTTCGCGCGGTAGGTGGCGACGAGCGCGCGCATGGTCGCGCGGCTCGGCGGCGTCGCGACGAAGAAGCTCCACAGCTTCTCGACGAGGAACGGGGCATGGTTCGGGTGCGCGGTGACGAGGTCGAGCACGTCGTCGACGGCGAAGCGGCCGCGTCTGCCGAGCAGCGTCTTGACGCCGTCGTCGTGCTCGTCGGCCTCGTACTGGATCGTGACTGTGCCGTTGTCGTGCCAGTCGGCGGTGAAGCCGGTCAACGCGCGCGCCGCCTCGCGCACGTCGCGCTCCGAGTAGCCCGTGCCGAGCGTGAACAGCTCCATCAGCTCGCGCGCGAAGTTCTCGTTCGGGGCGTCCTTGGTGGAGCCGGCGAGCGACAGGAACAGCTGCATCGCCGGATCGCGCGTCACGTCGCCGAGCAGGTCGCGGAACAAGCCGAGCGCGCGGCGGCGCAGCATGCGGTTCTGCGCGAGCATCAGCGGCGTCTCCTGCTCGGACGTCGCGAAGTGGTCGTGCCAGAAGAGCGTCAGCTTCTCCTGCAGCGGATACGTGGTGCGGACCATACGGTCGAGCCACCACAGGACGTTGTCGCCCCACTCGTTGAGCGGGTCGAGCGTGCGGCCGTCGACACGCGGCTCCGGCCCGCGCAGCTGCACGCCGCCGGGCGGCCCGTTCACGACGAAGTCGAGCGTCGCCGTCTTCCCGCGCTTGGCCCAGCGGCGCGCCTCGACCGGCGTCGCGCCGAAGCCGGCGCGCCAGAAGAGGCGGCAGACGTGCGCCTCGGTCCAGCCGGCGCTGCCGACTCTCGGCTGCCGCGCCTGTCTGTGTGCCTGCCGACGCCCGTGTCTGCGTCTGGCGGCTCTGCGCGCGCGTCTGCGGCGAGCGGTCTCGGCGACCGCATCGGCGGGCTCGACGGCGACCGCCTGCGCGGCCGCTGCCACCCCAACCGCGCTCATCTCGTCACCTTCAGCGTCGTGCGCATACCGCGCGCCTCGTGATCGGCGAGGTCGCAGATCAGCCGGTAGGTGCCCGGGGCGAGGCGCAACTGCAGCGTGGCGCGCTTGCCGGCTCTCACCTCGCCGGTCCGCGCGAGTTCGCGGCCGCCGCGCGTGCGGACGACGAGGTCGTGCCCGTCCTCGCCGTAGTTGGCGAGGTTGAAGCGAACCGTCCCGCGCGGGACGCTCGTGCGATAGGCCGCGAGGCGGAACTCGCGCGCGCCGACGCCGACGGAGGTCGTCGGCAGCTGGCGGCGCGCGTCAGCTGGGCGGGCGACGAGCAGGGCAGCGAGCAGCAGCGCGGGGAGCACGCCACCGGCGAGGACCGTCCTGCGCCACACGACCATTGCCACGGTCATCGGCACGGGTGCGGCGGCGCTTGATCGGGGCAAGACCCCATGCGCCGCCGCCGGTCAGCCAGCGAACCAGCCCGCGCCGCCGGAGCCGGCGGCGCGGCAGGGCCGCTCGTCAGTCGGCCAGCTCGATGCGCTCGATCGTCGGCGGATCGACCGGCCGATCGCCGGCGCCCGTCTCGACGCCCTCGATCTTGTCGACTGTGTCCATGCCGTCGACCACGCGGCCGAAAACGGTGTGCTTGCCGTCGAGCCACGGCGTCGCCTTCGCGGTCACGAGGAAGAACTGCGAGCCGTTCGTGTTCGGGCCGGCGTTCGCCATCGCGAGCGCGCCGCGGACGATCTTGTTGTCGTTGATCTCGTCGATGAACGTGTAGCCCGGGCCGCCGGTACCGGTGCCCTGCGGACAGCCACCCTGGATCATGAAGTCGGGGATCACGCGGTGGAAGATGATGCCGTCGTAGAAGCCTCTCTCCGCCAGCTCGCGGAAGTTGGCGACCGTCTTCGGCGCGTCGTCGTCGAACAGCTCGAGCACGATCGTGCCGTGCGTGGTGTGCATCGTGGCCTGCGACATCGGCGGCCTCCTCGTCGGGGTCGGGACAGCGACCCTACTACCCGCAGCTCACCCGGCGACCTCCGCCAACCGGTCGACGAACGGTGCCTGCGCCGGCAGCAGCTTCTTGCGCGCGGCCGGCAGCGCAAACCAACCTGCGCGGTCTACCTCGGGGAACGTCTGCAGCCTGCCCGAGCGCGGCGGCCATTCGAGCTCGAACGTCATGCTGACGATCGCGTCCGCGTCGAGATCGCCTTCGAGCGCCCACGCACTCACGACCTTCCCGCTCTTCTGGCGCACCTCCCCAAGCGGCAGCATCGCCTCGGCGGGCGCGTCACGGAACGCGGCGCCGGTCTCCTCCTCCAGCTCGCGCAGTGCGCACGCCCGCTCCTCCTCTCCGGGGTCGACCTCGCCCTTCGGGATGCTCCACGCTCCGGCATCCCTTCTCGCCCAGAACGGCCCGCCGGGATGCACAAGCAGCACCTCCAGCTCGCCGGCGCCCGAGCGCCGGAACAGCAGGATCCCCGCGCTGCGCTTTGCCACGGTCACTCGCTCGCAGACTCGACCATTGAATCGCCAGTTCTATCGGGTCGTCTGTCGCACCGGCGCAGCGGCTGCATCGCGACGGGCTCAACGCGCGACGAGACGGTCGAGCGTATGCGCGAGGCAATCGCGCTGCACATCAAGGGCCTCCAGGCGGACGGGGAGCCGGTCCCCGAGCCTGTCACGAGTGCCGAGCTCGTCGCGGCTTAGCCGCGAACCGGCTCGAGGCGCAGGCGGCGACCGCCGACCTCGCTGCCGTCGACCTGCTCGACGACGCGCTCGGCCTCGTCGGCGGGGACGTCGAGGAAGGCGAAGCGGTCGAGCAGGCGGACGTTGCGGATGGCCTCGCCGTCGAGGCCCGTCGCCGCGGTGATCGCGTGAATGACGTCCTTCGGCTCGAGGCCGTCAGCGCGGCCGCCGGCGAGCACGAGGCGCGTGCGCGCACCGTCGTCGCCGTTCGCGGAGGCGTGCGGCTTGGAGTGGCGCTTGGGCTTCGCCTCGACCTTCAGCGCGGCGACCTTCGCGCCGGCCGTCCACGGCGACATCGGCGTCGACGTATGGCGTTCGATCGCCTCGACGTCCCGCTTCTGGCGCGGCTCGTAGAAGGTGATCGCGCGACCCGAGCGGCCGACGCGGCCGGTGCGGCCGATGCGGTGCACGTAGACGTCCGGCGAGGTCGGGACGTCGAAGTTGATCACGTGCGTGACGGACGAGATGTCGAGCCCGCGCGCGGCGACGTCGGTCGCGACGAGGATCGGGAGGCGACCGCTCTTGAACGCGAGCATCACGCCGTCGCGCTGACCCTGGCTCATATCGCCGTGCAGCGCCTTCACGTTCATGCCGCGGTCGCGCAGGCGGCGGAACAGCTGGTCGCAGCGGATCTTCGTGCGCACGAAGACGATCGCCTGGTCGGGCCGCTCCGCCTCCAGCACGTCCGCAAGCGCGTCGTCCTTCTCCTTCGCGCCGACCTCGAGCGAGAACTGCTCGACCGTGTCGACGGTGAGCGTCGCCGCTCTCACCTTCACGAGTACCGGGTCGTAGAGATAGCGCTCGGACAGCGCGCGGATCTCGGGCGGCATCGTCGCCGAGAAGAGTGCGGTCTGACGGCTGCCGGGCGTGAGCGAGAGGATCTTCTCGACGTCCTCGAGGAAGCCGAGGTCGAGCATCTCGTCGGCCTCGTCGAGCACGACGAAGCGACACGAGTGCAGGACGAGCGAGTGGCGCGAGATCAGGTCCTTCACGCGGCCGACGGTGCCGACGACGATGTGCCCACCGGCGCGCAGCTGCGCCTGCTGCGAGCGGATCGGCGCGCCGCCGAAGACGGCGACGACGTCGACGCCCTTGCGCGCGCCGTACGCGCGCAGCGCCTGGGTGACCTGGATGCAGAGCTCGCGCGTCGGCGTCAGCACCAGGCCCTGGACCTCGCGCTCCTGCGGGTCGATGCCCTGGATCAGCGGCAGGCCGAACGCGGCCGTCTTGCCCGAGCCCGTCTGGGCCTGGCCGATCACGTCGGAGCCGGCGAGCAGCGGCGGGATGCCCTGCTCCTGGATCGGACTGGGGTTCTCGTAGCCGACATCGCGCAGCGCTTCGAGCAGCGGCGCGGAAAGGCCGAGATCAGCGAAAGTTGTCATTGACACTCAGCTTAGTCGTGTCGCCGGTGCGACGGCTCCCGGTCCTGCTTAAGCGCGCGAGGCCGGCGCGCCCGAGAG
>DASYLH010000046.1:0-72117 GCA_036009645.1 Conexibacter sp. | reverse complement strand
ATCACGGGACGCCCGCAGAGCGGGTGCAGCACTTTGGGCGTCGCGGAGCGCATGCGCGTTCCCTGCCCAGCGGCGAGGATGACGACGACCGGCGCGGTCACCGGCGCATCGTAGCCGTGCATGGCCTACGCCGCCGCCCGCCTGGACACAAGCTGCCAGAGCACCTCGCCACACCCCCTAGAATCGACCGCACCCGTTGGGGGGTCGTCTAATGGCAAGACTCCGGCCTTTGGAGCCGGCTATCCGGGTTCGAGTCCCGGCCTCCCAGTAAAAGTGCTGGAAATTGCAGACTTTTCTGGTGCAGTGCAAGCGGGAAACTCCGGCTGGTCTAGCCAGCATCCAGGTATACGCGTCCGGCGGCCCACCTCTAGCCGTGTGCCGAGGGAGTCGCTCGCTCTCGTAAAATCCCTGCTATCCCAGACGTTCTGGCCAGTAGAGACGATCTATGGCGGTGCCGATTCGAATTCGGGGGGACCAATCTCGCGTCCGGTACTACTAATGGGCATGAGATCCACTCACGTCCAATCCTCCAGCCACCGCGCGTTCGGAGATGCCGTACGAGAGCTACGTGTCTGCCGCGGCCTCAGCCAAGAAGCGCTCGGCTACGCTGCCGGGCTGCATCGCAACTACGTCGGCGCGATTGAGCGAGGCGAGCTCAACCCCACAAACCGCACGGTGCTGCGACTCGCGGTCGGATTGCGAGTCCGACCATCCCGGCTCGTGCAACTGGCGGAACGGCATCAAGCCGAGATGCCCCCGCCGACAGACCTCGTTCCCGGCGCGCCGCGACGCGAACGCGTCGACCCCCGCGCGACGATATTGAACGAGCGCCGATTCCCCTCAGGACGCACCCACGGCTTCGGCCGACCGTCGTGAACGTGCTCAGCCATCCAATGGATCGTCGCCGGCTACCGGGTTCGAGTCTCGACCCCCGGTTGCCGACCATGACGGAAGCCCGTCAGCAGCGTGGCTTGGCAGCCGCCGTGCATCGCGATCGAGCGTCACCAGCGATCGCGCACATAGTCCTCGATCTCGATCTCCGGCAACTCCCGGGTGCTGTTGTTCATTCGGACCCAGAACGCCTTGCGTCCGTCGCTCATCTGCGCAAAGACCGGCACAGACGAAGCGGCGACATCGATGCGACAGATCTCGATGCCGTCCAGTTCGTCGATCCGGGCCCGCGTCCGCATCACGGCCGCGTGGGAGAGCGCTCCGATCAGGCGAGTCGTCAGCCAGTTGACGAAACCATCGACGTTGGAGGGTCTGACGGCAGAGACGTCATAGGCGAGGCCGACGGGTCTGCACTCGTCGTCGACGCCGACGAACAGGGTGCCGCCGTCGCAGTTGAGGAACCCCGCGACGGTCTTGACGACGGCGTCCTCCATCCGTCTGTCCTTGCGCCGCTCTCGCACATTCCAGCGGGCGGTCGACTTGAACTCCACGGCGTAGGTCTCGTGCCCGGCGAGCAGCTCGTCGCTGGGAACCGCGAAGAACGCCTGCTTGCCGATGAGCCGTTGCGCCACGGTCTCAGCAAGCTCGGGATCAGCCTTGATCTGCTCGACGACCGCTTGTGTGACGCTCTCGACGTCGATGGTCGCGGCGATGTCTGGAGAAGCTACAGCGGCGGTCGAGGCCTCATGTCCAGTCGGCGCGTCGTCGTACACGCTGCCGCCGTCGTCGTAATAGCTCGCGAAGATGTGGTTGAAGACCGCGTCCGTCTTTCGCTCCCACGTCTCCTCGTCGTAGACGTCGGGCAGCTCGTCGAGCACGTCGCGCACAAGCACGCGCGCCGCCTCACGGGTCTCAGCCTTCTTGCGCCAGTCGAGCACGAGCCGCTCGGTGATGTGATCCATGAGCTTGCGGGCAATGCGCTTCACCTCCCGCTGCTGCTGGTCGGTCAGCTCCGGATCCGGCTTCGTCAGCAGATCGAAGATCGCGAGCTCGGGGTCGCTCAGCCCCTCGCGAGCGGTTCGCTGCTCCTCGTCGGAGAGCTGCCGTGACAAGGCCTGGAGGCGGCGGAGCAGCTCATCGACGTTCATCGACCCGGCGTTGTATGCGTCGATCAGGCGACGCAGCTGATCGACCAGCGTCAGACGGGTCGGATTCCTCCGAGCGCTCGCCTCGACGCGGTCGCCGAGCTCCTTCATCAGACGCTGGGCGCCGGAGCGCTTTCGGCCCGCGAGCCGGGCAGCCAGCGCGTCGAAGTCGATCGCGTTGAGGTCGATCAGGCCCATCTCGTCCCGCGCGTCTCCGGCCGCCCGGATCACGTACTCCTCCGCACCGACCGAGCGGTCGAGCAGCTCGCTCACCGGCCCGGCGACCGCCTCCAGGTCCGGTGGCTCGTCCAGCGAGCGAATTCGCTCGGCAAGGTTGCGGACAACGCCGACGATGCGCGCATGTGGAGCCCCGGCGGGGTCGGGCAGGATCGCTGCGAAGAGGCGACGGACCGCGTCTGAGCGTTCGAGATACGCCCGCCGCGTGACCGCATCTATGAGGAGTCCCTCTACCGCGGCATCGCGGAGTGCGATGAACTCGAACCCGTCGGAGCGTGCGAGCGCGTCGAGGTCGACATCCCACCGGGCAGCAAACGCAACAAGCTCGCCGAGTTGCTCGTCGAGATCGGCGACGAGCGCGGACTTGTCCCGGATCACGTCAGCCGCGTCGGACCCGCGCGCGCCGGCGGCGTAGACGGCGAGGGCAGTCTCGAGATGGCGAAAGACGCCGACGTAGTCGACGATCAGGCCGCTCTCCTTCTCCGGGAAGACGCGGTTCGCGCGCGCGATCGTCTGCATCAGCGTGTGGTTGCGCATCGGACGATCGAGGTAGATCGTCGAGCACGACGGCACGTCGAAGCCGGTCATCCACATCGCACACACGAACACGAGCCGGAGCGAGTCTTCGGGGTCCTTGAAGCGATCGTCGAGGTCCTCGTCGAGCATGCGTCTGCGGTGCGATGCGATGTCGAGACCGCGCTCCGCGAGGTCGGCGATCTCGTTCTGCGACTGCGAGACGACGACCGCCATGTCCGTCTCGCGCATGAAGGCGATCTGACGCTCGACGCCAGCGCGCTCAAGCGCCGACAGCCGCGCGGCTCGCGCTTCGAGCTCGCCAAGATGCCTTCTCCACTCGACCCGCACGAGGTCATACATGCGGATGGCGGTCGCCTTGTCGACGGCGACGAACATCGCCTTCCCGAGGAAGCCACGACTCACGAAGTGCCGCACAAGGTCCGCCGCGATGCGCGCGAGCCGGGCCGGGCTCGTGATCAGCTCGTACTCCGTCGCGAAGCGGCGGGCGAGCGCCTGCTCCTGTTGCTCGTCGAGCTCCGCCGCCTCGAGGATGTCGGAGAGCTCCTCGTCGAAGCGCTCGTTGACGATCTGGAGCTCCGGGATGCGGTTCTCGTAGTAGAGCGGAACGGTCGCCCCGTCCTCGACCGAGTCGCGGAAGTTGTACGTCGAGACGTAGTCGCCGAAGACCTGCCGCGTGCGCTCGACTTCGCCAGCGATCAGCGGCGTCCCCGTGAAGCCGAGGAAGCTCGCGTTCGGCAGCGCAGCGCGCATGTTGAGCGCGAGCGTGGAGTACTGACTGCGATGCGCCTCGTCGGTGATCACGATGATGTCCTCGCGATCCGAGCAGACCGGCATCTCGGCTCCGACCTCGGGACGGAACTTGTGGATCAGCGAGAAGACGTACCGGTGGCTCTCGCCGAGCAGCTGGCGCAGATGCGCCGAGGATCTCGCCTGGAGGTGGCCCTCGACCACGCCCGCATCCTTGAACTCGCCGTAGAGCTGGTCGTCGAGCTCCGCGCGGTCGGTGACCATCACGAAGGTCCAGTTGCCGGGCTCGCGGCGCAGCACCTTCTGCGTGAAGAACAGCATCGACAGGCTTTTCCCCGACCCCTGCGTGTGCCAGAAGACGCCGAGGCGGCCCGCGCGACGCTTCTCGTCGCGCAGCGCCCGCATCGCCGCGTTCACGCCGAGCACCTGATGGTTCTGAGCGAGGATCTTGATCAGCCCGCCGGGGCGCTCCTGGTAGGCGATGAAGCTCTCGACCAGGTCGAGCAGCCGTGCCGGCTCGCAGACGCCGCGGATCGCCGTCTCGAGCGACACGACGCCGGGCTCCGACTCGTCGTCGATGCGCTTCCACTCTGAGAAGCGCTCCCAGGGGGCGAACGTCGATCCGACCTTCGTCTCGGACCCGTTCGAGAGGATCACGAGCGCGTTCGGCACGAGCAGCTGAGGGATCGTGTCGCGGTAGTCGCGCAGGTTGTCCCGGTAGGCGTGCTCGATCGACTTGTGCGACGCCTTGAGCTCGAACAGGACCAGCGGGATCCCGTTGACGAAGCAGACGACGTCGCAACGACGTGTGTGCAGCGGCCCGACGATCCAGAGCTGGTTGACGGCGAGAAAGTCGTTGTTCGCGGGGTCGCGCCAATCGACGAAACGGACGGTCTCGGTCGTGCGTGAGCCGTCATCGTGCATAACGGAGACCTTGGCGCCGTCGCGCAGGAGCTTCCACACGGCGCGGTTGGCCCGCACCCGGTCCATCGCGGAGCGATCGAGTATGAGCTCCTGTACCGCAGCGTCGATCGCCGAACGTGGGACTGCTGGGTTGAGCTCGGCGAGCTTCGGCTCGAGGCGATGGCGAAGGACGACCTGCGAGCGATCATCGCGGCCCGGGGCCTCTGCGACGTGCGCGGCCCCGAACCGCTCAGCGAACGCGTCAACGACCTCGTAGCCGAGCTCCGCGAGCAGCCCGAGCGCCGGCCCCTCGACGAGCTGCTGCTCGGAGAAGCCGGCCGGCGTCATGCGGCCTGGGCGGGTGTCAGGACCCCGAGGTCGACGTCTGAGGTGTTGAGCTTCCCGGTGAGGAGACATGGGAGCAGAAGTCCACGGACCCGCTTCAGCACTCGGTTCTTGGAAGTCAGCGTGCTGTTCGCTCGGTGCATCGAATCGACAGTCGCGGCGAAGGTCTGCAGCAGCTCCTCGGGGGGGATGGCGACTGGTGCAGACGCGAAGTCGGCTCGCTTAACGGCTGGATATGCCGCCCCCGTAGCACGACCTGCGAGATAGTCGGAAAACTGACGCGTTGACGCGTACTCGAACACGAAGGCTGACGGAACGAGCCTGGGAGTAATGACAGCGATGCCCGTAGACACGACGAGATCGTGCGGCGGTTCATGAATGAGTGCGTGTGCGCGACGGTTGGGCCGGACCATCGACCACAACGTGTCACCGTCTCGCGCCAAGCGCCGCGCTCGTCCTGGAGCCTCGGCGGCCGTCACGGATCTCGGCTCCCCGAGCCGACGAGAAGCCAGCGCTGCGATGTCGAGGTACTGCAGCGTGCCCGGAAGCTCTCTCCGTGAGATGGTTTCGCAGTTGATCCCCGCTATCTCGCCGAGTGTCTTCCATTGCCACCTCGAAGGAAGACTCCTTCGAGGAGCGGATATCTCGACAAGTGACGCGGGAATCAGATTCGCGTACGCCGCCTTCGCGAGTGAGTCCAGAATGTCGATACGAAGCTCGCTCAAGGCGATCAGATCATCGAATGCCCCCAGCAGAGCCGAGATCTTGCGCTGCTGAGCGACAGACGGCACACGCACAACTAGGCGATGAAGATGATTACGATTGACTCCAGGTACAGCCGCCGCCGCACCGCTATCGGTATCGATCGTCCCAAGCAAGTAGCTGATGTACCGAGGATCGTTCCCTTTGAAGTCCTTGACCCAAAGCGTTGTATTGAGCGGCCAGAACGGCTCCTCGACCCAGTGGACTGAACCGAGCGATCCGTACCGCCCGATCACGACCCGGGCGGATCGACCTTCGCGACGGAGTGACGGCCGGTCACGCCGGAGGAGGAGACGACCGGGACCGGACCGTCCTCCCGTTTGCGGGCCGGAAGGTCGAAGCCACGCTGCAACGTCAGGACGTCGCCGAGCGCAACCTCGCGCCACTCACCCATTGGTTCCCGCCCCATCGTCCGCGACCGCTGCCATGAGTTCGTGCGCAAGATAGCGGCGCTGGCCGCGCGGACCGCCAGTTCCTTGTTGGAGAACCCCGACGCCTTCGAGCTGGCGCAGGAGCTTCAGGGCCGTCGGTCGCGTCACGTCGAGGCGCGTCTCCACGATGCGCGACGAGACGATCGGGACCTCGCATACGAGATCCACCAGCGCCATCGCCTTGCTCGAAGCGATCGCCGACGCAGCCGCCCGGTAGCGCTCGCGCAACTCGATAATCCGCTGCGCACGAGCCACCGCATCCACCGCCTGCGTACGGATGGCTTCGAGGAAGAGGTCAAGCCAGGGCACCGCATCGCCCCGCTCGCGGACGGTCTGCAGCGCCTCGTAGTACCGCTCGCGGTCTCGTTCAAGGTAGGTGCTGAGATACAGCAGCGGCGCGGAGAGCCGCTCGTGCTCGACGAGCAGGAACACGGACAGCAGGCGCCCGAGGCGGCCGTTGCCATCGAGAAACGGATGCAGCGTCTCGAACTGGTAATGCAGAAGCGCGTGCTTGACGAGCAGCGGCACCTCGGTCTCCTCGTGCACGTAGCGCTCCCAGTCCGACAACAGCGCCGGAAGCTCATGTGGGGGCGGAGGCACGAAGCGCGCGGTCTCGATCGTGGACCCGACCGCGCCGACCCAGTTCTGCGTCGTGCGAAACTCGCCGGGCATGCGCTCGCGGCCGCGCACCCCGGCGAGCAGCCGGCGATGCATCTCACATATGAGGCGCACGCCCAGCGGCAGCCGATCGAGCTCGCGCAGGCCCCACTCGAGAGCCTGGATGTAGTTCAGCACCTCCTCCACATCCGCGTTGGGCGCCTCGCCGCTCGCCTCGGTCTCGAAGACGTCGGCCAAGGATGCCTGGGTGCCCTCGATGCGAGTTGACGAGAGCGCCTCCCGCAGCAGATACGGGCGGATCAGGAGATGCGGGTTGGGCAGCAGCTGCCCGACGCCCGCGAGCCGTCCGAGCGCCGCCTCGGCATCGGCCAGCAAGTGCACGGTCGCGGCCGGCACCTCGACCGTCCGGGGAATGACGGCAGGGAAGTACGCGACGTACCCGTGGCGTCCTGGCGTACGTCGCGCCTGGCCGAATCGGGTGGTCTCGTACGCTCGCTGCTCCATGGCGGCACCCTAGCGTCCCTAAAGCAAAGCGCCAAATCCGATAGAGACACGCCGCGACCGTAAAGCGCGCTACATGGTCACTTTGAGAGCAGCTGAGTCAGGACGTGGTCGACGCCCGCCTCGAGCTCGGCCGCGCGTGCCGCAAGCTCCCGCAGCTCGGCGTGGGCCGCCGCGAGCTGCTCCTCGAAGACCTCGTCCTCCAGCTCCTCGACCTCGGTGCCGACGTAGCGCCCCGGGTTGAGACTCCATCCCTGGGCCTCGATCTCCGCCAGCGTCGCGACCTTGCAGAGCCCGGTCACGTCAGCGTAGACGCCGTCCGGAAAGCGCTCGGCGAAGAGCGCGTTCTCGCCGGTGGCGAGCTCCGGCTGCTCGCCGCGATACAGCCGCACGATGTTGGCGAGGAACTCGATCTGCTCGTCGGTGAAGTCGCGATGCGCACGATCAACCTGGCGGAAGATCGGCCGCGCGTCGATGAACAGCACCTGGTCCGTGCGTTCGGTGGCACGCTTGCCACGGGCGAGGAACCACAGCGTGACCGGCAGGGTGACGGTGTAGAAGAAGTTGGAGCCGACCGCGACCATCACGTCGACCAACCGATCCTCGAGCAGTCTGCGGCGGATCTCGCCCTCGCTGTGGCGCGCGTCCGAGGCGGAGTTCGCCATCACGAACCCGGCGCGACCGGTCTCACTCAGCGCCGTCGCGAACAGCTGGATCCAAACGTAGTTGCCGTTGTCGGCTCTGGGAAGCGCAGGGATGCGCGGATCGCCCTCCAGCTTTGCCTTGTCGATGCGATCGACGTTGAACGGTGGATTCGCCATCACGAAGTCGAACCGCCCGACGCTGCTGTGGAGATCGTCGTAGTAGCTGTTGCCCTCACCGATCTCACCCGAGAGGCCGTGGATGGCAAGGTTCATCCGCGCCAGTCTCACCGTCTCGCCGGTCTTCTCCTGCCCATAGATGGACAGCTCGTCGCCGGGGGAGTGGCGATGCCGCTCGACGAAGTGCGCCGAGTGGACGAACATGCCACCGGAGCCGCAGGCAGGGTCGTAGATGCGCCCGTGGAACGGCTCCAGGATCTCCACGATCAGCCGCACGATCGACGCCGGCGTGAAGAACTCGCCGCCAGCCTGTCCTTCGGCCAGGGCGAAGTTCCCGAGGAAGTACTCGTAGATCAACCCGAACGCGTCGCCTTCGAGCTCCTTCGTGTAGCCGTCGATGTGTCGCAGGAGCGAGGCGAGCGTGTCGTTGGCGAACGACGTGTACGTCTTCGGGAGCACCCCGCTCAGGTCGGGGTTGAGGTTCTCGATGACACGCATCGCCTCGTTTACCGCTGCCCCGAGGTCGGCGCCCTCGGGGAGACCGAGCAGGTAGCCGAAGCGCGCGGCGTCCGTGAGGTAGATGACCCGCTCGGCGTGGTAGTCACTGGGCTGAATCTTGCGTCGTCTCGTTGCCTTCGCCTCGATCCGCTCGGTCGCCGCGTCGAACTTCCCCTCGGCGAAGCGCAGGAAGATCAGGCCGAGGACAGGCGTGCCGTACTCGGATGCCTTGAGCCCCGAGTTGGCGCGAAGCTCGTCGGCCGCGTCCCACAGACGCTCCTCGAGCTCTCTGAGATCACCGGCATTCGTCATCTTTCCGAGCATCGGCGGGAGCCTAACGACGTTAGGCCGTGCTCGTGACCTGGGCGCTTGTGCGAGCGTTGAAGCTCGGCGACGCCCCATGAGCGACACGCGTGCACTACGCGCCCGACGGCAGCCGATACACATCAGCGCGGTACCCGACTGCGACGACCAGAACGGTCCGTGTGTCGTCGTCGACGCGATACGCGATGTGGCACGACCGGCGGCGCGCAGCCCTCCAGCTCGAACCGCAGCGGCTTGCCGAGCCGACGCGGGCTGCCGGCGATGGCGCCGAGTCGTCTCGATGACGGCGCCTGCGACTGACATTGGCAGGCGTCGAGCTCGCAACGTGCGGGTGGCATCACCCGCACGCGCATGGCGGCTCGCTCACGCAGCAGCGTCGCGCCGGCGCCTCGAGCTGCGCCTGGATCTCCGCGAGCGAGGCGGTCGGCTCGCCTGCCGCAAGCGATCGCTCGCTCTCGCGGATCTGCTCCATCGCGACCCGGTCGGACAGGATCGCCAGCGTCTCCTCGAGCCCTTCGAGGTCGTCCGGGCTGATCGGCACTGCAGCCGGCTTGCCGTTACGTGTGACCACCACACGATCGTGCTGATCATCGATGCGGTCGACCAGCTCGGACAGATGCGACTTCAGGAGAGCGGAAACGTCTCTGGCATGACCAAGGTTCTAGTCACGGCCTTGGCCTTCTGCAACCCCGACTCTGTGTACCCAGCGTGTACCGCAGATCGTGAACTCCTGTCCCCGCAGGTTCCCCTCGAATCGCCGAAATCGCCTGTCCGCGACACATGAGGGCACAGAAGAGCACGCCAGCCCTCGCCTTTGGAGCCGGCTATCCGGGTTCGAGTCCCGGCCTCCCAGTTATCGACGATCGCCTGCAAATCGGCCCCCTCAAGGTCGGACCCATTGCGGGGGAGCGTGTTATCCGGCCTCGCTGTGCAATCCCTGTGCAACCAAGGTCGCGCGCGCCTCGCGGATCTCCGCCTCCGGGTCGATCGGCGGCGAGTCCTCGTACTCCTCGATGATGTGGCCGTAGGTTTCGAGCGTCAGCGAAGGACTGTGGCCGAGCTGTCTCGCGACGTAGTGCACGGTCTTCCCACCGGCCAGCAGCAGGGACGCGAACGAGTGCCGCAGGTCGTATGGACGCGGGACTCTCGTCAGCTCAGCGCGGCGACAGGCCTTTCCCCAGGTCTTCTTGTGCGACCGCGCGTCCGGCACGTCGTACGCTCGACGCATGTGGCGCGCGCGTGTTCCGCCGTTGCGGATGCGCGCCGGCAGGGACGTGGCCATCGCCCCCAGCAGGATCCCGCGGATCGTCTCGACCGTGATCGGTGCGAGCGGACGAACGGGCTCTGTCTCCGGCTTCTTCGGTGGACGGACGACTCGGAGCGAGTTGCTCGGGATCGCGTCGCTCTCGGCGGCGTGGGTGAGCACCGACGACAGGAACGTCCGCGTCTTGATGATCGCGTGAGCCGAGGTGCCGGCCTTGAGCAGGTCGCCCTGCCATCTGCGCAGGCATGCGACGTTGAGCTCGTCGAGCGGAACGTCGTCGAGCGCCTGCGCGGCGTGAAGCGAGTAGCTGCTCGCGTACATCGACGGTCGAACTGCTGCCGTGTGCTCGGCGGCGTGGTCGACGTGGCGATCTCGCGGCCGTCGTCGGTGTGCGTCTGACGGGCTCGAGGTGGAGCTGCGTGGCGTCGAATCGCCAGGCACGGCCCTCCCGGCGTGCTCCGGGCACGCGGCCATGGCGTGCGGCGCGAGTGAGGGTCTTGGCGTGGATGCCCAGGCGAGCGGCGAAGCTGTGCCGGCGAACCTCGTGGTTGCCGTGTTCGGGTGCTGCTGCACTTCAAAGTGCGAGTGGCGGCGGCCGGGTTCGCCGGTCTGGCTGTCGCGAATTGCCTGCTGTGGCGGTCGATTCGCGCCGTCCGCCGCTACACCGAGCGGCGGGCGAAGGCACGGTGACTAGAAGGGGTTTTAGCCCTTCTGATCATCAATGCCTCGATCAAGTACCGATCGACAAGTGGGTGGGCTCACTTTTCCGCGCACCGCCTATCTACGTTGGCGGTGCCTGTTTCTGCACACCCGTCCGGTTCTCAGTTGGAACCGATCTCGCCACTCCTGCCGCCCGCTCCTCAGCCGTCTTCTTCTCACGATCACGTCACAGCCAGCGTGTTGAGCGCGTTCGCCGGCGCTGTGCTTGCGGACCTCACCGACGAGCAGCTGAGCGTCCTTGCGGCGCGTCTGCGTCCGCACCTCCATGCAGACCAGCGAGCGGTCGGTCAGCTGCTCTCGCCCGCCGAGGCGGCAGCTCGCCTGGGTATCCACGTCAAGACGCTCACGCGTGCAGCACGTCAAGGTCGCGTGCCTGGAGCACGCCGGGTGGGGCGCGCCTGGCGCTTCGACGCCTCGCAGCTCGACCTCGAGCCCATCACACGCACCTCCACGGTCGCGGCGTCGCCTCGTCGACCGCGCCGCCGAGCACACGGCACCAGTTCGACTGTCGACGCGATCCGTGCCGGCCGAAGCCAAGATCGATGAACGCCAGGGATCGCCGCTACGGGGCTCAGCCCGAGCACTGGGAGCCGGTCGAGCCCGACATCCCCGCGCTGCGCTCGTCCGCGCGCGCTCCTCGGCGCGGCTGCGCAGCCGCGCCTCGAGGCCGAGTCGCTGCAGCAGCGGCGTCACCGCACGATGCGCGTCGCGCACGCCGATGCGGGTGTTGAGCAGCTTCAACGCCGCGTTGTCGAGCGCGCTTACGCCGGGCAGCAGGTCGAGCGACTGCCGCACGAAGCCGACCTCGTTGAGGCGGTAGCGGGCCGCCTCGCGCGGCGCCAGCGCCGAGATGTCGCGCCCGCCGACGAGCACCTGCCCGCTGTCGGGCTGGAGCAGCGCGGCCACGATCTGCAGCAGTGTCGTCTTCCCGGATCGCTCGGACCGTAGAGGGCGAGCAGCTCGCCTTCGGCGATCGCGAACGAGACGCCGTCGATCGCGCGCACGACCTCGCCGCCGCTCGACGCGTAGTGCTTCACGACGTCCCGCAGCTCAAGCACGGGCGTCCGGGAATCGCAAGACGTTCTCGTCCGCAGGCTCCGGCCCGACCGGGAGCAGCTCGCCGCCGCTGAGCACGTGGACCTGATGGGCGGCCATGTCCGGAGCCGTCATCAAGACCGCCATGCCCTCCTGGGAGGCCAGCCGCGCCAGGAGCCCCATCGTCCGCTCCCGCTCGTGCACGCCGAGGTTGCTCGTCGGGTCGTCGACCAACAGCAGCCTCGGGCGGCGCACGATCGCGTGCGCGAGCGACACCAGCGTCCGCTCACCGTCCGTCATCTCCGCCCATGTAAGTCCGCCGCACGCCGGATCAAGACCGAGCTCGTCGAGCTTCTCCCTCGTGCGCCGCTGCGCCGCCGCGCGAGGCATCGTGCCGATCAGCGGGAAGGCAACGTGATCGAGCACCGTCAGCTCCGGCTCCAGCGGCCCGGACCGGTCCGCAAAGCCGATCTCGTGCCGGCGGACGCGCTGAAGCTCGTCGCGCGACAGTTCCCCCCGCCAGAACCACCGCCCGACGCCCTCAAGCGACAGGACGGGATCGGCATGGGCTGGGTCGGTCGACGGCAACGGATCTCAGGCTCGGCGGAACGCGACCGTACACGATGGCGCTCCACCCCGAGGCTGAGATCCGCCCGAGGAGCGGTGGACGCGAAGGCCGCCATATGTCCCTGTGCAGCCGGCAGCCGGCGTTTCGCGCACGGTCCCAGTGGGCACCGACTGTTCTTATGTCGACGGACGCAATCCCCGACACGCCGCCGCTCTCGGTGCGGCTTTCCATCGGCATCGAGCAGCCGGTGGCCGCCGAGGTCGTGCAGGTCCTCGTCCTGGCCGGCTGTGCCGCCCGCCGAGAGGGACGCAGGGAAGCCGACACCGGAGATTTGATCGCTGCCCTCGAAGAGCTGCTGTCCTCTCCCACCTCGTCACCTCGGCCGGCCCCGAGCGCCGACGCGCTGCGAGGCTCCCATCCGGTCGCGCGCGTGACGCCCTACCGCGACGGGCCCTACATCCTGCGTGGGGCGTTCGAGCTGATCGATCAGGACGGCAAGGAGATCGAGACACGACGCTCCACCATCGCGCTCTGCCGTTGCGGCCGCTCCCAGATGCGCCCGTTCTGCGACGGCACGCACAAGCTGACGGGCTTTCACGCGGAGAGCGGAGCGGAGCGCCCCGCTGCAACCGGCGGAGAGTGAGTCGGCGCCGACGGGCGGGCGGGCGTGACGACCGCGACCGTGTGTGCTGGCGCGCTGCGGCGCAGCGTCCGCAGCGAGTGTGCCGCGACCGGAATCGTGACGTCGCCGTAGCGGACGCCTCCGTAGCGCAGGCGCTGCAACAGCGCGAGCCAACTGCACACGGCCCGCTCGGCGATCCACACCGGTGCGAGCAGCGACGAGCTGGCCGGAAATGCGTGCCTGCCACCGGCCCTGCGCCGTCCGCGCTCGGCGAGCGCCGCGCAGGCCATCGCTCCGGCCGCGACCGCGCCCGGTCGACGCTGGACGAGCGCAAGCGCGGTCAGCGGGGCGATCGCGAGCCAGCAGGCCATGCGCGCCGGCAGGGCGAAGTCGTCGTACGCCTGACGCGTGCGTTGACTCCAGAAGCGAGCCGCCTCGGGCGGCCGGCGTGGGACGTAGAGATCGAGCGGCGAGGCGACGCTGCCGCCATGGGCGCGCACCGTGCGGATCAGCTCGAGGTTCTCGAACAGGACGTCGCCGTCGTAGCCCCCCATCGCGACGAAGCGCGAGCGGCGGACCGCGAGCGTGCCGGGGTAGTCGGCGCCGAGCGAACGGTTCAGGAGCGTGCGTGCCGTATCCCAGCGCGCGTGCCACGGAAGCGGGTCGAAGACGTTCTGCGGGCGCACGAGATCATGCGTCTCGAGGAGAGCGGCGACCCGCGCGAGCTGCTCAGGGCGGTAGCGGACGTCGTCGTCGGCGATCACCACGTGCTCGCAGCGAGCCACGTCGACGCCCGTGCGTACGCCATCCACCTTGCCGCTCAGGAACCGGTACGACGGATCGGGCGCGAGATGGCGCACACCGGACGGCCACGCCGCCGCGTTGCCGGCGAACAGCTCCGCGTCGGAGCCGTCGACGACGATCACCTCCTCGCACCACTCCGCGACCTCGCCCAGGTACGCCGCAAGCTCGGCGCGCGGACGCTCGTCGGCCATCCGCACCGGAAGCACGTAGGAGATCTGCAGCGGGGTGCTCACGCCGTTGCGAGCAGCGAGCGCTCGTCGCGCTCCCAGGCCGCCAGCAGGTGTCCGGCCCAACGAGACTCGAGCGCGAGCAAGGCGCGCGCACCGAAGAGGATGTCGGGCGCAAGCGCCGGCTCGGCGGCGGCCAGTCCGCCCGCGAGGTCCCACGCGGCGATCTGCTCGTGCACGGCGTCCGCCTCGACGTGCACGTCGAAGAAGTCGGTCGCCTCGACGCCGAAGCGCAGGCGGCGCAGCGCGTTCCCGTAGCGGCGGTTGGGCAGCGAGGAGGTCATCTCGAACGCGGCGAGGTGGCCGACGATCGCACCCCGCAGCCGCCGATGCAGCCCGCAGAGCGACATGAAGTTCACCGTCGCGAGCGTGACCGCGGGGATCTGGTCCAGATAGGCGCCATACGTGGGGTCGAGGCCGACGGCAGCCATCGCCTTCGCGAACAGCGCGGCGTGGATGCGGTCTGCGCTTCCGCCGCCGTACTCGTCGGCCTGCACCTCGACGAGCGCGGCCTTTGGCGCGCCGGAGAGCCGTGGAATCGCCCACGAATGCGGATCGGCCTCCTTCAGCTGGTACGCAGAGCGGTGCACCAGCAGCTCCCGCACCTGCTCCAGGCACGCCTGCGTCTCGACGTAGCGCGAGAGCGACGGCCCGTCGTCGGCGGCCACGATGCGAGGCAGTGCGGCGCCGACCCCCGCCAGCTCCCGCTCCCCGGCGGGCGAGACCCACGCGCGCACGGCCGCCTCGAACGGCCGCTCCAGCGCCGCACGGAAGGCGAGCAGTCGCGGATCCCACTCCCAAGCCGGATCGACTCCGGCGATGCCGCTGTAGTGCAGTTCGTAACAGAGGTACAGCGCGAGCTGGAGATCCTCGTCACCGATCGAGTCGGCGGAGACGACCGGCGTCTCCGGCCACGTCGTGCCCGTCTGGGGCGGCTCTCGCAGGTGCTCGACGAGCGCAGCGGAGAGCGGGCCGCGCGGACGAGGCAACGCGATCGTGCGCCCACAGGCTGTGATGGCGACCGCCGTCATCGGACCATTGAGGCGAGCGCTTGCATGTGACAACTCATCTCCCCGGTCCCCCACCTCTCAAACCAACGAGACGACCGCCGGCACGACTCCGACGACCGACACGGGCCGATCGCCGCTCCGGTGCGGTCACCCCGACCCAACGGCTACGCGCCAGTATGCGGTCGATCGTGTCTGTCCTTACCCCCTGGGGAATTGACAGCGGTCAGCGATGCTGTCTAGGGTCGCGTCTTCGTACGGGTGCACCCGTCGGGGAGGGCGCTGGTGCACCACACCATCTGAAGGGGGAGAGACAGATGCCTCGAACGAGGTACATCGCCGCACTCGCGTGCGCGCTGTTCGCCCTCTTCGCGTTCTCGGCCACGGCCACGGCCAGCGCGACGATCACGTCCAGAACCGTCGACTACGGACCATGGACCATTCCGGCCGACAGCGGCGACCCACACGACCACGAGACGATGGGCACGATCACGAACGACATCGACTTCAACGTGACGAAGCCCTGCACGAACTGCGACATCATCGCGATCGACCCGGAACTCGTCTACGCGGAAGGTGCAGAAGCCAACCTCAACACGGGTCCGATGCTCCACCACTTCCTGTTCGCCGCGACCGGCAACAGCAAGAGAGACCTCGTCTGCGGATCGAGCGGCAGCGCGGCGCTCGGGGAGCGCTTCTTCGCGAGCGGCAACGAGCGCACGGCGCTCGACGTGAGCGGCCTCAGATACGGCTACAACGTCGCCTCCAGCGGCGAGCAGTGGAACATGGCCACCGACCTCATGAACTGGCAGACGACGAGCAAGAGAGTCACCGTCCGCGTGAGATTCACCTACGCGACCGGCTCCGACGAGACCAGCCGCGACAACGTCAGACCGCTGTGGCTCGACGCTGACGGTTGCAGCAGCGACTCGCTGATAACGGTGCCCGAGGGCTTCAGCGACACGCACAGAGACATAAGAAGCCCGATCACCGGCAACGTGATCGCCGCCGCCGGCCACATTCACGACCACGGCCTCAACGTTGAACTGACGAACAACAGCTCCAGCGAAGCGCTGATCTGCAACTCGGTCGCCAGAAACGGTGAGACCGCCGGCTACAGAACGCCCGACGGGCGCTCGCACGTCTCCTCGATGAGCACATGCATCAGAGACCCGGTCGCCGCGATCAGAAGCGGCAACACCCTGCGCCTGCACACGATCTACGAAGTGCCCGCAGGCCACCACGGGCTCGAAGAGATGATGGGCATCATGATCGCCTGGGTCGACCCGTAGGTCGATCCGGCGTCACGTCGCGAGCTTGACGACGGTCGCGCGCTGGGATCACTCAGCGCGCGACCAGCTCGCCGCCTGACGCCGCCGCCGCGCGGACCGGGCGCCAGCGGAGCTCGCTATGCGGCGACGGCCACGGAGCGCTCGCCCCGCACGGTGGAGGCGGCAGGGTCGCGATAGGGGCCGGGCTTCGGACGTGACTTCCCGCCCGGCAGCGCGAGCCGCAGGATCGTGCGCTGGACGGTGCCGAGCTGCTTGCCGAAGCGGCCGCTGTTGTAGGGCAGCTCGTAGCGTTCGCAGATCTCGCGGACCCGGGGGGCGATCTCGGCGTAGCGCGTGCTGGGCATGTCCGGGAAGAGGTGATGCTCGACTTGGTAGCCGAGGTTCCCGCTGACGACGTGGAACAGCGGGCTGCCCTCGATGTTCGCCGCGCCCAGCAGCTGGCGCACGTACCAGCCGCCCCTCGTCTCGTCGGCGACCTCTGCCTCGCTGAACGTGTAGGTCTGGTCCGGGAAGTGGCCGCAGAAGATGATCGCGTAGGCCCACACGTTGCGGACGATGTTCGCCGCAAAGTTGGCCTTGAACGTGCTCTTGAAGCCCTTGCGGCCACTCAGTGCCGGGAAGGCGATGTAGTCCTTGACGATCTGGCTGCGGGCCTTGCCGGCCATCCCCTTGAGCTGGCGCTGGACCTCCTGCTTGGACTTCTCGCCCTTGCGGATCGCTTCGAAGTCGAGGTCGTGCAGTGCTACGCCCCACTCGAAGAAGCCGGCCAGCAGGAGGTTGTAGAGCGGCTGCGCCAGGTACACCGGATGCCACTTCTGATGCGGGTCGATTCGCATGATCTCGTAGCCGAGGTCGCGGTCCTTGCCGCGGATGTTCGTGTACGTGTGGTGCACGTAGTTGTGCGAGTGCTTCCACGCCTCTGGCGTCGAGGCAGAGTCCCAGTCCCAGGTGGAGGAGTTGATCTGGGGATCGTTCATCCAGTCCCATTGGCCGTGCATCACGTTGTGACCGATCTCCATGTTCTCGAGGATCTTCGCCAGCGAGAGCATCGTTGTGCCGGCGAGCCGGGCCGGCCGGTAGCGCGAGGCGAAGAGGAGGATGCGGGCCAGCACGACCAGGCGCCGGTGCATCTCGATCATGCTCACGATGTATCTGCGGTCGCGGTCGCCCAGCTCCGCCTTGACCTCGTCGTGGATCGCGTCGAGCTCACGGCCGAGCTGGTCGAGCTGCTCCGGGGTCAGGCGGGTGAGTGGGCTCTCGATCAGGTTGGCCATCGCGTCCTCGCTTACGGGGTCACAGTTCGATCTCGATCGCGCCCTCGGGCGCGTTGATGCAGGTGCGGACCATCTCGCCGGGCTGGCCGTGGACCTCTCCGGTTCGCAGGTCGCGGATGCGACCCGTGCAGAGACGCCCGACGCACGTGTGGCAGATCCCCATGCGGCAGCCGAAGGGGAGCGCGGCGCCCGCTTCCTCCCCGGCCGCGAGGATCGGCTGCGAACCGTCGGAGACGGCGCTCAGGCCACTGGCGCGGAAGCGGATCGTCCCGCCGTCGCCCTGCTGGCCCTCCTCGCCGCCGAGGTAGGGCTGGAAGTGCTCCACGTGGAGGCGATCGCAGTTGCCGAGGGCCTGCTTCCAATGGGCGGTCATCGCGGCGAGCATCTCGGCCGAGCCGGAGAGAAACGTCTCGCGCTCGCGCCAGTCGGGGCACAGGCGATCGAGGTCGGCCGGCGTCATGCGACCGTGCACGGCGGTGTGCTGCTCGTGCAGGCGGATCGTGGGGTTGCGTCGCGCGAGCTCGCGCAGCTCCGCGCCGAAGATGACCTCGTCGGCCGTGCGTGCCGAGTGCAGGTGCACGACGCTCGTGAACTGCGCCTCACAGTCGATGCTGCGCAGCATGCTCATGATCGGCGTGATGCCGCTGCCGGCGCTGATGAACAGCAGCTTGGAGGGCAGCGGGTCGGGCAGCGTGAAGGCGCCCTCGACGCCGCCGAGGCGCACGATCGTGCCGGGCTGCGCCGCCTGCACGAGGTACGGCGAGACCTTGCCGGATGCGACGAGCTTCGGCGTGATGCTGATGCAGCCGTCGGGCCGGTCGGGGTCGGATGTAATCGAGTAGGCGCGCCAGTGATGCACGCCGTCGACCGGCATGCCGACGCGCAGGTACTGCCCCGGCGTGTGGCCAGGCCACTCCCAGCCGGGCTTGATCGTCACCGTCACCGCGCCGCCCGCCTCGCGCTCGATCCGCTCGATCCGGCCGCGCAGCTCCTGCGTCGACCACAGCGGGTTGATCAGCTCCAGGTAGTCGTCGGGCAGCAGCGGCGTGAAGAGCGCCCGCAGCGCCCGCAGCCCGCGCGTCTGCCACTCCGGGACCTGGGGGCGCGCGCCACGCTCAGCCATGCGCGCCTCCCGCCTCCCCCTCGTCCCGGCCCCGCGCGCTCATCTCGCGAGACTACCCCGATGACGGGCCTCTGAACGTTGCCGTTTCCAGCACCAGCGGCTCCACGTCGCCCTGCAAGTCGTCGCGTCCAGGCGCTCATGTCGATGCGCCGACGCCGCTGCGCAGCTCACGGAGGCGCAGCGGGCCGGTGGTCGCGGCGGCGAGCGGCGGCGTCGGGAAGTCGGCGCCGTCGCGCAGGCCGTCGAGCAGCTCGAGCAAGGCGTCGGTCGCGCTGAACTGCGGCTCCCAGCCGAGCTCGCGTCGCACGCGGCCGCAGTCCATCAGCGGGACGCCGAGGGCGAGGTCGATCCAGCCTGCGGGCGACGGCTGCAGCCGCAGCCGCCACGACAGGTCGGCGGCACGACGCAGCAGTCCGGCGCGGACCGGGACGCGGCGGGCGCCGAGCGCCTCGGCCAGCACCCGCGGGTCCAGCACCGGCTCCGCCGCGACGTTGAACGCGCCGCGGACGTCGGCGAGCACCGCGCGCCGGTACGCGTCGCCGACGTCGAGCGAGTGGACGGCTTGGAAGCGCAAGCGCGCCACGTCCGGCACGACGGGGATCAGCGCGCGCCGCAGGAGCGCGCTCGGCAGCAGTGGGCCGGCGAACAGCCGGCGGATGCCCGTGGCGGCCTCGCGCTTGAAGATCAGTCCGGGCCGCAGCCGCACGACGCGCGTGCCCGGTCGATCCTGCTCGAAGCGATCAAGCATGCGCTCGATCTCGGCCTTGTGTCGGGAGTAGAAGAGGCTCGGTATCCCCTGCGTGGGCCACGACTCGTCGACCGCTCGGTCCTTGGGCCCGGGCGAGTAGGCGCCGACCGAGGAGGCGACGACGACCGCGCCCACGCCGGCGTAGGCCGCGGCGTCGAGCACCCGCCGCGTGCCGTCGACGTTGACCGCGCGCAGCGTGCGCTCGTCCCGCGAGGGCTGGATCAGCCAGGCGAGATGGACCACGGCATCCGCGCCCGCGAACAGCGTCGCGAGGTCGTCGCGTGCGACATCGGCCACGGCGAATGACACGCGCGCGTCGTGCAGCTCCGCGGGCCGGCGCGCGATCGCGACGATTTCGTCGACCGCGTGCTCGTCGGCGAGCGCCGCGATCACGCTCGTGCCGACGTTGCCGGTCGCTCCTGTGATGACGATGCGCATGCTGCCCCGCTACGTCGACTGCTGTCTCTTGGGCTCGTCGCGCGCGTCGAGCTGCAGCTCGCGCTCGGCTCCCGGCACCCCGGCCTCGAGCTCGCGGCTGCGCTCGCGCTCGGCGTTCAGCTCCATCCCGAGCAGCAGCGCCGTGTTCGTGATCCAGAACCAGACGAGCACCGCCACGATGCCGCCGAGCGTCCCGTACGTCTTGTCGTAGGAGCCGAAGTTCGCCACGTAGAAGGCGAAGGCGGCAGAGGCGATCAGCCACACGACGACGGCGAACAGCGCGCCCGGCGTGACCCACTTGAAGCCTGGGAGCTTGACGTTCGGCGTCGCGTGATAGAGGACCGCGGACATCAGGACCACCACGCCGAGCAGCACGGGCCACTTCGCGACGTTCCAGACCGATACCGCTGTCGAGCCGACGCCGAGCGGGTCGGCGACCGCGTCGACGATCGGGCCGGTGAGCACGAGCGCCAGCGCGACGAGCGCGAGCAGCACCACCATGAGCAGCGTCACGAGCAGCTGCAGCGGACGCAGCTTCCAGAACGGCCGGCCCTCGGGTGTCTCGTAGATCACGTTTGCGGCCCGCATGAACGCGCCGACGTATCCCGACGCCGACCACAGCGCCGTCGCGAGCCCGACGACGAAGAGGACGCCGGCGGCGCTGCGCTTGGACGTGATCGACTCGATCGGACCTGAGAACGTGTCCGCCGCCGAGCTCGGGCCGAGCTTGGTGACGATGTCCGTGACCGTTCTCGTCGTCGACTGCGGATCGCCGACCAGCCCCACGATCGAGACGAGCGCGATCAACGCCGGGAACAGCGACAGCAGCCCGTAGTACGTGAGCGCTGCGGCCCAGTCGCTCATGTTGTCCTCGCGAAACTCAAGGACCGTGCGCTTCAGCGTCGCCCACAGCGACGTGCGCTCATCGGTCCCAACCGGGGCGTAGTCCGCGCGCCTGTGCGCGTCACTGCGCTGGGTATCTCCGTCGGCTGTCATCTGCCCGTCTCCTCCGTCCGGCCGTCCTCGTCGGCCACCTTCGAGCGGCTACCCGGTCCGCTGCCTCGATACACCGCACCGGACGCACACGGTCCGAGCGTCTGTCGCCGACTCACTGATGGCGCCCAGACACTTCTCGGGACCGCTTAAGGACGTCCCGCGCCGGGTATCCGTCCTCGCGCCGGTGCATCGCGTCGGCGCCTCGGATGTCGCGAGTGAGTGGTGATCGGTCGACGCGCACCACGTTGGTGAATTCACTACGCCGCGCCCTCGCGTGCCGAGATTCGATTCACTGTCACACGATCCCAGGAGGGGACGATGGGACGAGGGAACCTCGACCGCCGACCGCGCCAAGGAGCAGGTCCAGGAGAAGGCGCAGGTCGCTCAAGAGAAAGCGAAGGAGACCAGCCGCGACGATGCAGTCCCGCATCCGCGAGCAAGTGGATCAGCGCTCCACCCAGGCCGGTGAGCAGGTCAGCTCGAGCGCGCACGCGCTGCGGTCGACGAGCGAGCGCCTCCGCGAAGAGGGACAGGACGGTCCGGCGCGCGCAGCCGAGCGGGCGGCCGATCAGGCCGAGCGGCTCGGCGGCTACCTGACGGAGTCGAACGCCGACCGCATCCTCGGCGACGTGGAGGACTTTGGGCGCCGTCAGCCATCGACAGCGTGAAGGAGGACATCGAATGGGCCAACACCCGGACGCGATCCGCGACGAGGTAGAGCAGACCCGTGAGCGGATGGGCGAGACGATCGACGCGCTCGGCCACAAGGCCGACGTGAAGACACGCACGAAGGAGAACATCGAAGGAAAGGTCGACACCGTGAAGGAACGCCTCGGCATGGCCACCGGCAAGGTGAGCGATGCGACGCCCGACAGCGAGAACGTCACGCAGGGCGCGCGCCGCGCCGCGGGCATCGCGCAGGAGAACCCGCTCGGCCTCGCGGCCGGAGCGGTCGCCGTCGGGTTCCTCGCCGGCATGCTCGTCCCCTCCTCTCGGATGGAGGACGAGAAGCTCGGCCCGATGGCCGACCAGGTCAAGGAGCAGGTGAAGGAGACCGGCCAAGAGGCGCTGGAGCGTGGCAAGCAGGTCGCGCAGAGCGCCGCCGAGACCGCTCGCGACGAGGCGCAGCAGCAAGGCCAGGGACTCGCCGACAGCGCCCGCGAGAACGTCGGCTCCGTGAGCAGCAGCTGACCCGGTACCGCCTGCCCGGCCCCCGCCGGCGGTACCCCCACCGATCCGCTAGCCAGTGCGTTCTACCAACCGTTTTCGCGTGCGTCTGGCTGACGCTAGTCGCGAGCGCGACCCAGTTCGCCGGCTCGGCGACCGCGAACCGGCCTCACGCATCGGAGACTCGGTTACAGAGCCTCGACAGGGCACGCCGGAATCGAACCACGATCTCGCGACTAACCGTCGCCATCCAGCTCCTCGACCAAGGCGGCCACGCGCCGCGCGATGTCGTCGCGGGTGGCGCGTACCGTCTCGAGCGGCTGGCCCTTGGGGTCGGGGAGCTGCCAGTCGATGTAGCGCTTGCCGGGGAGGTAGGGGCAGGCGTCGCCGCAGCCCATCGTGACCACCACGTCGGCCTGCTCGGCCAGCTCGCGGGTCAGCAGCCGGGGCGTGCGGTCGGCGAGGTCGATGTCCAGCTCGCGCATGACCTTCACGACCTCGGGGTGGACGTGCTCGGCCGGCGTCGTGCCGGCCGAGAGCGCGCGGTGCCGTCCGGCGGCGGCCTGCTCGAACAGGGCGGCGCTCATCTGCGAGCGGCCGGCATTGTGCAGGCAGACGAACAGCGCGGTCGCCATCAGCTCGGCTCCGCGAGCGCGGCGGCGCGCGGGTGCTCGCCGCGCACGAACTGGTAGGCGAGCGCGCCCAGGCAGGCGCCGAGGACGGGGCCGACGAGGTAGATCCAGAAGTCGGTCCAGGTGCCGGAGGCGAGCGCCGGCCCGAACGACCGGGCGGGGTTCATCGAGGCGCCGGTGATCGGCCCGCCGAACAGCGCATCGAGCCCGACCGTCCCACCGATCGCCAGGGCGGCGGCGGCGCCGACCGCGCGGGTGTCGGTCGCCACGGCGACGATCACGAACATGAGCAACGCGGACAGCACGACCTCGTACAGGAGCGCAGTCCCGGCGCCGACGCTCGGGATGGTCGCGCCGAGCTGCGCGGGCTTCGCGCTCCACGCCGCCAGCAGCACGAACGCGGCGGCGGTGGCGCCGGCGAGCTGCGCGGCGATGTACGCCGCGGCGTCGCGCAGCGGGAAGTGGCGCGTCAGCGTGAACGCGACCGTGACGGCCGGGTTGATGTGCGCGCCCGAGAGGTGCCCGGTCGCGTAGATCATCGCCATGACGATCAGCCCGAACGTCGCCGCGACGCCGATCCCGCCGAGCGCTCCAGCGTGGACCGTGTTCGCGATGATCGCGCCGCAGCCGGCGAAGACGAGCGCGAACGCGGCGAGCCCCTCGGCGAGCGCGCGGCGCAACAGGTCGGGGCGCTCCATCGCCTCAGCAGCAGCTCGCGCCAGCAGCCGGCTTCTCGCAGCACGGCTCGACCGGCTCATGCGCGCGACGGCGCGCGAGCGCGGCGCCGATGCCGGCGCCGACGGCGAGGCCGATCAACAGACGGGTGTTCACGACAGCCATGCGTGCAGCTCCTCGATCGCTTCCGGGTGGACGTAGTAGAAGGCCCACAGGCCGCGCCGCTCGACGCCGACGATCCCCGCCTCGCGCAGCTTGCGCAGATGGTGCGAGAGCGTCGGCTGCGAGATCGCGAACAGCGGCTCCAACTCGCAGACGCAGACCTCGCCCGCGTGCTTGTGCAGCACGTCCACGAGCTGCACGCGGATCGGGTCCGAGAGCGCCTTCGCCACCGCCGCGATCCGCTCCGCGCCGGCCGCGTCGACCTCCGGCAGCACGACCGGCACGCAGCACCGCTCGCCAGCCGCCCGCTTCTGCTTCGGGGTGATCGTTATATCGACGGACACGAATGCAACGCTACCGCGTTCCATCGACATGCGTCAATGGGGCCATACATACGTACATCCGTTCGTATGGGCGTATGATGGATCGCGATGGTTGACGACCCGGACACCTGCGACCTCCTCTGTCTCGATCTGGCGAAGGCCGAGCGCGTCCGCGCCGCGCTGCCGGCAGTGGACGAGCTGGAGCAGCGTGCGAGCGCGGCAAAGGCGCTGGGCGACCCGACGCGGCTCGCGGTCGCGGTTGCGCTCGCGCAGGCCGAGACGGCGTGCGTGTGCGACCTCGCCTGGATCATCGGACGCGATGAGCGTCTGGCGTCCCACCACGCACGGCAGTTGAAGGCGGCCGGGCTCGCACGCTCGCGACGCGAGGGGAAGATGGTCATGTACGAGCTGACCGAGACGGGCCGCCAGCTCGTCGCCGCCGTCGTGGGCGAGCCGGCGCGGACGTGAGCGCGACCCAAGTGCCGATCGCCGCCGCGCCCGTCGCGACGATCTCGCGCGAGCGCTACGCCGAGCTGGCCCGGCGCGTGCGGCTGCTGTCGTGGGCGTCGCTGGCGATCATCAGCGTGGAGGGCGCGGTAGCGCTCGCGTCCGGCATCGTCGCGTCCTCGATCGCGCTCGTCGGGTTCGGCCTGGACTCTGTGATCGAGGGGTTGGCGAGTCTCGTCATCGTGTGGCGCTTCACCGGCTCGCGTACGTTCTCCCACGCCGCCGAGACGCGCGCGCAGAAGCTCGTCGCGATCCAGTTCTTCATCCTTGGCCCCTACGTCGCGATCGAGTCGACCCGCGCGCTGATCGGCGGCGCGCACGCCGCGACGAGCTGGCTCGGGATCGGCCTCGCGGTCGGCTCGCTGATCACCATGCCGCTGCTCGGGATCGCCAAGCAGCGCCTCGCCGACCAGCTCGGCTCAGCCGCCACCAAGGGCGAGGGCCGCCAGAACATTCTCTGCGCCTACCTCGCCGGGGCGCTGCTCGTCGGCCTGCTCGGCAACGCGCTCGCCGGCGTGTGGTGGCTGGACCCCGGCGTCGGACTGTTGATCGCCGCCGTCGCCGTCAAGGAGGGCCGTGACGCATGGCGCGGCGACGGGTGCTGCATCTCCTCGCCGCTGGACGGCGCGACGTTCGCGGACGCCTGCGGCGATCCGTGCTGTGACTAGTGTTCGGCTCGCGCCGACGGGCTGCTCGACGCGGCCGCGACGCAGGCCACGGGCCGGGGACCTTCCGCTCGCGACGGGTAGGTCCTCCCGCGTCCGGGTACGTTCGGGACAATCGGCCGCGGCGACCCGCCGCGCATCTAGAGGGAGGACAAAATGCTCTGGCTGGTTCTCGGGATCGTGCTGCTCATCATCGCGATCGCCGGCGGCGCGATCGTCAATCCGATCCTGTTTGCAATCGCGATCCTGGCACTCGGCATGTTCTTCTTCGGCCGCTCCCGCGGACGCGCGGTCTGACTGTCGCGCTTCGATCTAGCGTCTCTCGCCAGTTCCGACTAGAGCTGGCGAGAGGACCAGAGCAACGCAGCCAGCACCACTGACGTCAAGCCGACGACCAGGCCGACGATCCAGCCGGCGACGTCCTGGCCCACGAGCACGGCGCCCAACAGCACCGCGATTCCACCGGTCGCGACCAAGCGCATGAATCCGCGCTCGATGTTCGTGCGCCGACACTCTCGGCCGGAACCGTCCCCTGAGGATGTCCGCCTGAGGCGGCCAAGGGGTCGCGCGACTCGCCGACCGGAATATCGTCGTCGGGCCCGGACGTTCGCATGCGCTGAGCTGTATCCGGAGGTCATCGCGGCCACGCTCCCGTAGTCGCACGACCATGCTCGCCGTGGGGCGAGGCCAGTGTCCGGACGTCGAGCCTCCCGATCCGTTTCGGGGCTAGTCGGCAAGGGCAACACGGGTACTCATCAACCACGGTACTCATCGACCGGGGAGGACCTCGCATGATCCTGCGCATCGATCGGCTGCAGACCGAGCTGCCGCCCCCGTCCGATCCCGATCCCGCCGGCGCCGCCGCCGTCCAGGAGCTGCTCGGCGGCAAGTTCGGCGAGATGTCGACGTTCCTGAACTACACCTACCAGTCGTTCAACTTCCGCTCGCGCCAGTCGGCCCGGCCGTTCTACGACCTCGTCGCGTCGATCGCCGCGGAGGAGTTCGGCCACATCGAGCTCGTGTCCGCGACGATCAACACGATGCTGACCGGCGTCGCGGAGGGCGAGGCCGGCACGACCGGCGCGCTCGCCGACATGAAGGACGCGCGCAACACCCAGCACGTGCTCGCCCCGGGCGGCGCCGGCGCGCTCGTGCAGGACTCGATGGGCAGGCCGTGGACGGGCGAGAACGTCTTCTCCTCCGGCGACCTGATCGAGGACCTGACGCACAACTTCTTCCTGGAGACGGGCGCGCGCAGCGGCAAGCTGCGCGTCTACGAGATGGTCGACCACCCGGCCGCGCGGGCGCTGACCGGCTACCTGCTCGTGCGCGGCGGCGTCCACCAGGTCGCCTACGCGCGGGCGCTCGAGAACCTGACCGGCGCCGACCTGACGAAGCTGTTCCCGTCGCCGCGGATCCCGACCGAGAAGATCCCCGAGTGCCGGCCGCACATCGAGCGCGGCGAGCACCTCAAGCTCTACCGCTTCTCGCCGGACGACTTCAAGGAGATCGGCGCGGTCTTCAACGGCAGACATCCGGAGACCGGCGAGCCGCTCGTCGTCGCCGAGGAGAGCCATCCCGAGGGCGCGCCCGCCAACGACCTGCCGCCTCAGCCGGCCGCGTTCGCGCCCGGCCCCGAGCCCGAGGAGATCAGAGCGATCGCCCAGAAGCTGCGCGAGGCCGCGGGCCTGCCGAAGCAGCCGACGGACAAGGTCGCCTAGCCCCCCGCTGTCGCGCGGGCCTAGCTGAACATCGAACGAGCAGAGGATCTGACGATGCCTTCCACTTCCACGAACGACAAGATCGTCCAATACCTCCACGAGGCGCAGGCGATGGAGCTTGCCTCGTTCGCACGCTGCAGGCGCATGCCGCGATGACGCCGGCCGGCGCCTACCGCAGCGAGCTCGACCGACACCTGCGGGAGACCCGAGGACACGCCGAGGGGATCGCACGCCGCCTGCGCGAGCTCGACGAGGGGCCGGGCATCGCGGGCGCGGGCATCGGCATCGCCCAGACACTGATGGGTCAGCTTCTCTCGATCGGCAAGACGCCGCTGGACATGCTTCGCGGCGGCAGTCCAGAGGAGAAGCTGTTGAAGAACGCAAAGGACGAGTGCGCGACCGAGGCGCTCGAGATCGCCACCTACGACGCGCTCGAGCAGATGGCGCGCCAGGCGGGCGACACCGCCACCGCACAGCTCGCGGCCGATCATCGGGCCGACGAGGAGCGCATGCTCGCCGCGCTGCGAGACCAGCTCCCGCAGCTCACGGCAGCGGTCGTCGGCGCCGAGGTGCGAGGCAAGCCGACCTACGACGCCGGCAGCACGGGCGCGGCGCAGACACTGCGCAAGACCCGGCGCGCCGCCGGCGACCTCGCGCAAGACGCGCTGCACGAGGCGCGCAACGCGACCGGCACACTCAGTGAGACCCAGCAGCGCGAGGAGCGCCGCTCGCCCCTGCCCAGATACGACGAACTGAACGTCGACGACATCACGGACAGACTGGCGGAGCTCACCCCCGCTCAACTGCGCCACGTCGCCACCTACGAGCGCGCGCACAAGCGCCGCCGCGGCGTGCTCGACGCCGTGGAGCACCGCCGCGCCGCCCTCAACTGAGTCCGTCGCGGCTGCCCGGCGTGTGCGCGTGTTATCGCCAGTCGCTCGAACTCCCCAGCGCATGTCTTCGACGCGACCCCCCTTGCCCTAACACGTCTCGCGCGCGCGCCCGATACTGCCCTCGACGTGGTAGCCGAGGCGGCCGCACTCACGCGAGCCGGGCGGTCCAAGACGTGGGTCGCGTTGGCGTAGCGGGGGCGGGAGTCGAACCCATGACCACACCGCTCCCGCCCACCGGCATGCCCACCGCCGCGGCCTAGCGGGACACCGCTGTCAGTCGTCGGTGCCGACGAAGTCCGTGTGCTCTTGTGCAGGAGTCGTGGGTCTGGTGTGCACAGGACGCTGATCAGCGGAGTCGGAGTCGGATCCCTCGATGCGGTCCCCGCGAGGGTCAGTCTTGCCCCACCACAGGAAGCTGCCCGTAGTCGCCAAGAAGAACGCGGCCACCCCCCCAACGATGAGGATGATCACCAACAGAAGGATCGCTACACCACCGGCCATTCCATTTCTCTACCCGCACAGTCCGCCGCGAATCCCCGAACCGTCCTAGCCCTCGACTCCCGGTGGCGGCATGCGGGCTCCCGACCGGCTTGGACTCAGGCGAGCCACGCTGGCGCAGGTAGATGGCGAGGCGACGAGCGTCGCCAGCGACAGGCGCGGGCTGTAGCGCTCGCGGACCAGCTCGAAGTTCGACTTCTTCGCGACGACGATACGGCCGCTCATCTCGGCGAAGACGATGATCCCGAGCACGCCGACGACGGACTAGCCGGGTCGCGCTTCCAGGCGCGGCCCGTTGGGGGCTCGCTACTGCGAGATCGACTCGACGAGCTGCCCGACCTGGCTGTCCTCGATGTTGCGCGCAACGTCGGCCTGGGCCACGATCCCAACCAGCCGCTTGCCGTCGATGACCGGCAGACGCCGAACGCGATGCTCGGCCATCGTGCGCAGGACCTCTTCGACCGAGTCCTCGGCACCGATCGTGATCGTCTGCTGGTCGCCCGCTCCGAGCTCGCCGGCCCGCGTAGAGGCGGGATCTCTGCCTTTGGCGAGCACCTTCACGACGATGTCGCGGTCGGTCAGCATGCCCTTGAGGCGATCGTCCTCACCACAGATCGGCAACGCGCCGACATCGAGCTCGGCGAGGCGCTTGGCAGCGTCGAGCACGCTGTCGTTCTCCCCGATGCAGGTGCAGTCATCCGACATGATCTCACGTGCGGTCTTCGCCATCGGGGACCTCCTGGACGTTGGATCGGACACTTCTTCGATACCCGCACGTGGACGCCGCCACGCCCTTCGATGTATGCGCACCAGCAAGGAGTTGCCGGTGCCCGAGGGGTCCAGCCCGAAGACGTATTCGCGCGCACGATCCGCGGCTCCGCTCCAACCGACGGTCTTCGCCCTCGCTCGCCGAGGCGCGAGCGGCCGGCCTGCCGAGACGGCCGACCGGCCGGGACCGTCGCCGAGATCGCGGCGCGCGTGTCGCGACCGTTCTTCGGGAACGTCGTAGGGCGGAAGCCGTAATTGACGCCGACACCTTGGAGCGAACGGAGCCCTCATGAAGGCATTGGCCTGGCACGGCAGACGCGACGTGCGCGTCGACGACGTCCCCGACCCGCGGATCGAGCAGCCGACCGACGCGATCATCCGCGTGACCTCCAGCGGGCTGTGCGGCTCGGACCTGCACCTCTACGAGGTGCTCGGCCCGTCCATCGACGCGGGCGATGTCCTCGGTCACGAGCCGATGGGGATCGTCGAGAAGGTCGGCGCCGAGGTCGAGCACGTCAAGCCCGGTGACCGCGTCGTGATCCCGTTCAACATCTCGTGCGGGCACTGCTTCATGTGCGAGCATGGCCTGCAGACCCAGTGCGAGACGACGCAGGTGCGCGACGAGGGCATGGGCGCCGCGCTGTTCGGCTACACGAAGCCCAACGCCGGCATTCCCGGCGAGCTCGGCCAGGCGCTGCCGCTGCCCGCGTACTTCGAGCAGGCCGCACAGCTCGCGACCGAGGACGCGCTCGCAGAGTCGATCGCGTGCGGACCGGACCCCGAGCGCCACCTCGAATTCATTCGCCGCTACGCGCAGGCCGGCTACGACCACATCTTCCTGCATCAGGTCGGCCCCGACCAGGACGGCTTCGTCGACTTCTTCGAACGCGAGCGGCGCCTGCACCTCGACAACCTCGAACCTGGCGGCAGCTGAGCACCGCGGCGCCGGCGTTGCCCGTCGCCCGTCGGGGCCGACGGGGCCCTCAGCCCTCGACGCCGGTCGCGGCGTGCGAGGCGCCGACCGGCTTGGACTCGGGCGAGCCGCGCTGGCGCAGGTACACCGCGAAGATCGCCATCGAGCCGACCGCGAGCAGCTCAGACTGCCAGTTCTGCAGCGTGCGCTCCCAGAAGTCCGCCCGCGTCAGGTACTCGGCCCACGAGATCGCGCCCTCGCCGTGCTGCGCCTGCTCCTCGTTGAAGACCACGACGCCGGTGAGCGACTGGCCGAGCCACGAGGCGAGCCACAGCGTCGTCATCAACAGCAGCAGCGAGTTCGAGAAGACGGACGTGCGCAGGCCGCCGACGCGCGCCCACAGCGGCGAGTCCTCGTTCGCGTGGGAGCCGATCTTCTGGTCCCGGTCGCTCTCGGTCCCCTCCTTGCCCGGTTCCTTGGACTCCGGCGAACCGCGCTGGACCAGCCACACAGTGACGAGGATGAAGAGCGTGAACTGGAGGTACTCGGACTGCCAGTTCTCGAGCACCGCGACGCCGAAGTCCGCCGAGGTGACGTAGGCGATCCAGGTGGCCGGGTCGGCTCTGTGCGCGAGCTCCTGCGCGTTGTGCTCGTGCCAGCCGGCGATCGACTGCAGAGCGAGTGCGATCAGGAACAGCGCGCCGAACGCGAGCGAGAGCCCGTTGTCCTTCGCGAAGCGGCGCATCGCGTCAGCGCCCGAGCAGTCCGACGATCGAGTAGCCGACTATGCCGATCACGATCACAGCGAGGTAGATGAAGAACATGGCCCGCACGATCGCTGCTGACATACCCGCGAACACATCCCCTCAAAGGCCGTTCGACCCGCGTTGGCGGCCCGAACTCCGTCCGCGCCGAGCTCACGACGAGGAGCTGCGGGCCTACGCCCAGGACGAGCAGCACTTCGAGCTGCTGCGCGCGCTCGGCATGGAGCCGCTGATCGTCGTGCCGCTCGTCACCGCCGGACAGACGCTCACGCTCGCGTGCTCAACCTCCGGGCGCCTCTTTGACGCGACGACGGCGCGCCCTCGATGTCCTCCCGGTCGCCGGGCTGCTCGCCGACGAGCATCGCCGCGGCGCGCGGCGCGCCCTCGCCGACCACCGCCTGCGTCGCGCCCGCCCACAGCTCGCAGGGACGGCAGCTCTGCGCCGCCTCGCGCAGGCGCGGCAGCGTGGGACGGGCAGGGACGGGCGCGGGCGGAGCGGAGTCGGCGGTTCGCCGCGCCGACTCCGCTCCGCCCGCCGGCCGTCTCAGTCATCGCCCGACCCGGGCTCCGCCATGCGGCCGTGCATCGCCGCCTTGACGCGATCCGGCATGACGCGGCTCGCGGCGGCCTGGACTCTCGTGCCGAGTCTGTGCGAGACGACGCGCTCGTCGCCGTTCATGAGCGCCTCGAAGCCATCGTGCGCGACGTCGGCCGGATCGTCCTTCTCGCCCGCCCCGACCTTCGTGTCGAGCATGTCGGCGCGCTCGAAGAACTCCGTGTCGGTGGGCCCCGGCATCAGCGACGTGACGCTCACGCCGGTGTCCTTCAGCTCCTCGCGCAGCGCGAGCGCGAATGACTGGACGAACGACTTCGAGGCGTTGTAGACGGCCTGGTAGGTGCCGGGCATCGTCGCGGCGATCGAGGAGGTGAAGAGGATCCGCCCGCCCTCGTGGTGGACCATCTGGCCAGCCACGAGCTTCGCGAGGTGGACCGTGGAGCGCACGTTGAGGTCCACGATGCGCAGCTCGTCCGGCAGTCTGGTGTCGTCGGCGAACGCGCCGCCCGCGCCGACGCCGGCGTTGAGCGCGGCGGCGTCGAGGCGGCGCCCGCCCGCGGTCACGCGCCGCCACAGCTCGTCGACGCCGTCCGCGTCGGCGAGGTCCACCTGGACCGCCTCGACGCTGACGCCGTTGCCGTTCAGGTTCGCCGCGGCGGTGTGGATCGCATCGTCCTCGGCGGCGATCACGAGGTCGTGGCCATGCTCGGCGAACTCGCGCGCGAGCTCGCGCCCGATGCCGCTGGACGCGCCCGTGACGAGCGCGAGCGGACGGGACTCGGTGTGGGTGTCGGTGGCAGTCATAGAGGATCGGGTCCCCCATGCGCCGGCGCCGCAAACAGCGCCGACCCCTCGCGGTCAGCCAGACGGCAGGCGCGCGAGCGCGGCGGCGTCAGCCGGCCGCCAGCCCCCGGTAGGCCGCCTCGCCGGCGGCGGCGTAGATGGCGTGGTGCGCCGCGCTGATCGCCAGCTCGGCCGCGCCCCAGCGCCACGGCGGCTCGGCCGCGCCGGCCGCCGACACGACGACGAGGTCGGGCGACCAGGCGATCCAGAAGAAGGCGGCGGCCGCGGAGGCCCCGCGCACGCCCGCAAGGTCGAGCAGCCCGCGCGTGGCTCCGAGCGACGCGCCCGCCGAGAGGTGCGCGATCGTCGCGAAGCGCGCGCCGGCCCGCTTGCGCGGCTTGACGCCGAGCAGCCGGCCGGCGACGTCGGCGGGGGCGGTGCTCGGCGGCCGCCCGCGCAGCTTCATCTCGGCCGTCGAGGCGACCGTCATCGCGGCGGTCGCCGCCAGCCCCGCGACGAGCCCGCGGCCGACCACGACGGACGCGCGGTCGAGCGCCGCGACTGCGCTCGCGCGCGTCCCCATCAGTCCCCTACCCGGCCGCCCGGCCGCGCGCCGCGCAGCCGCAGCGCGGCCAGCAGGCTCGGTCGGCCGTGCAGCCGGCCGTCGAGCGTGCCGTCGCCGGAGGGCTCCCACAATGCGTCGCGCGATCCCGCTCCCGGCTGCGCCGCCGCGCGCCCGATGCGCGCGACCAAGGCCAAGCCGCGTTCGGCCAGCGGGCGCGCGCGGCGTGCCGCCAGCTCCAGCAGCACGGTCGACCCGCCGACCGTGACGGCGCGGCGCGGCGCGATGGCGCAGGCCACGACCGCGCGGGCGACCGTCGCCGCGGTGTAGGTCGTCAGCGGCGGGATCTGCGGCGGCACGAGACCGGCCGGATGAGTCACGTGCTGCCAGAAGGGCGTGTCGACCGCGCCGGGACGGACCTCCGCGATCGTCACCCCGGAGCCAGCGCCGCGCAGCTCGGCGCGCAGGCTCTCGAGGAAGCCGTGCAACGCGTGCTTGGCGGCGACATAGGGCGACAGGAGCGGCAGCTCGATCGCGTCGACCGCGGAGCCGACCACGACGAGCCGGCCCTGCGAGCGCTCCAGCCGCGGCAGCACGCAGCGGATCGTGTCGACCGCGCCCCCGAAGCTCACGTCGACGCAGCGGTCGAAGTCGCGCGCCGGGGTCTCCGCGAAGCGGCCGTATGCGGCGGCGGCGGCCGCGACGACCACGACGTCGAGGCCGCCGCCCAGCTCGCGCACGGCCGTCTCGATCGCCTCCTCCAGGGCGTGTCGATCGCCTACGTCGGCCGGCGCGATCACTGCCCGCGCGCCCTCGCGCTCGACCCGGCGCGCGACGCGTCGCAGCCCCTCCTCGCGGCGCGCGAGCAGCGCGACGTCGGCGCCCTCGCGGGCGAGCAGCTGGGCGGCGGCGGCGCCGACGCCGCTGCTCGCGCCGGTCACGAGCGCCCGCCGCCCGGTGAGCCGTCGCGGCCCGTGGTCGTCGATGGGCGGTCGCGCCATGACCGTCACATACCCGCTGGCGGCACGATCGGGTCGCCGGGCACGAGCGGCTCGCGTGCGCGACGGCTCACACAGGGGTATATGGGCAGCCATGCCGAGCACCGCGCTGCTGATCGTCGACATGCTCAACCCGTACGACCACGACGACGCGGAGGTGCTCGCGGGGAACGTCGCGGAGGCCGTGGAGCCGTTGAGCGCGCTGATCGGGCGGGCGCGCGAACGCGAGGCGGCCGACGAGCTGGACGTCATCTGGGTCAACGACAACCTCGGCGACTTCGCCGCCACCCGCCACGACATCGTGGAGCGCGCGCTCGGCGGCCGCCACCCCGAGCTGGTCGCACCGCTGGTGCCGCCCGGCGACTGCGCGTTCCTCCAGAAGGTCCGCCACAGCGTCTTCTACGGAACCGCGCTCGACCACCTGCTCAGACAGCGCGGAATCGACACGGTGATCCTCACCGGCCAGGTGACGGAGCAATGCATCCTCTACAGCGCGCTCGACGCCTACGTGCGGCACTACGACGTGCGGGTGGCGCGCGACGCGGTCGCGGCGATCGATCCCGAGCTGGGCGCGGCGGCGCTGCGGATGATGGAGCGCAACATGCGTGCGGAGGTCGTCGAGGCCACTCGCTGCCTCGACGACCTCCGCTGAGGCGGGCGGCGTAGCGCCGCCCGCTCGCCGGCTAGGACTCGATCTCCTCCGGGTCCTCGTCGGCGGCCAGCTCCAGCGAACCTGCGAGGACCGCGTCGAAGTGGCGGCGCTGGATCGGCAGCACCCACTCCGTCAGCGCGCGGAGGTCCGCGTCGCCGGCCTTCTCGTTGAGCTTCTCGACGATCGCCCAGTGGCCGACCTCGCCGGCCTCGGCCATCGTGAGGAACTCGAAGCCGTCGAGCGGGTCGTCCTCGCCGGCGAGATACGTCTCCATCATCTCTCTCGCCTCGTCGCGCGTCTCCCGAGCGGCCTCGAGGATCGCCGTCTTCTTGCCCTCTCGACTGCCGGCGACCTCGGTGCAGCGCTCCTCCGTCTCGCGCGCCTCCTCGTGCATCCGCTCGACCTGCGCGCGCAGCTCCGCATGCTCGCCATTGAACATCGACGCGACTCTTCTCGTCGCGCCCTGCGCGGCCATCGCGAGCCCCAGCACCTCGGCCAGCTTGCTCTCCAACTTCGTCAGCTCCGCCATGTCGGCTCCTCCTTCTGGGACAGGTTCCACGGTCGTGCGTCGCATCGCTACCCGGTCATCGCGGCAGCCAAGCGTCCGCGGGTCAGGATCGCGGACGGCCGCCGGCGCTCAGTCCCGGCCGTCTACGCCGCCGCCGGGTCGAGCCCGACCTCGTGCCAGCCCGCGCGCCGCTCGTCGAATGCCTCGTAGGCACTAATCGCGTCGCGGACGTCGTCGGCCTGGGTCAGGATCGCCGACGGTCACGACGCCGGCGCGCCGCGCCTACCAAGAAAGACCTCCGTACCGCAGGCAACCAGCCGCAAGCCGTCCGCCCGCCGGCTGCGCGCGACGCATCGGTTCTGCCGCTTGCGGGTACCGAAGGAGTGGGCGAGCGAGACGGGACCGCCGGCTTCGATCGACCATCGAGACAGGAGGGCCCGGAGCGCTCTCAGCGGCGCTGCCGCGGACTTCACGTGTGACCGTCATCGCATCGGAGGCAGCCATGAGGACCCAGCGCCACGGATTCTCCACCGAGTTCGTCACCCAGTATCTGCGGGCTCGACGCGAGCGGGCAGGCCGAGCGCTCAGACGCACGAGCACAGCGTCCCAGCCACCCGCCGAAAGGACTCTGATCCGGGCTGCAGCCCGCCCTGATCACGGTCGGCAGAGCACAGCGACGCCGGCGATTCGGTAGAGCAACGCCTAGGCTGCGACCGGAGGCAACGGTGACCGACTCGCAGATCCGCCTATCTGGAACCGGCCGTCACGATCGCGCTGCTGCCGCCCTCATCTCGACCTACGTGCGTGAGCTGCTCACACACGAAGCGCCCGAGTCATCGACGGTCGTAGACCCGGCGACCAGCGGGCCGACCGCTTCCCCCGAACCCCCGCAGGACTCCGACGTGGCTGGCTGCTGACAGGGCCGGCCACCGACGTCCCGGGCTTCACCCGTCCGCGCGTCGAAACTGTCTGTCGAATTGCGTCAACTCCAACAGGCGCCGGACCGGACCCTCGCCGTCGACGATCGCGAAGCGAAAGCCGTCGGATCGCGACTCCGCGTCGAGACGGAGCAGCAGGCGCAGGCCCGTCGAGTCCATGAACGTGAGCTGTCGGAGGTCGAGCACGATCGTCGCGAACCCGCGCGAGCGCATTTCCTCGATCTGGGTCTCAAGCTGCGTGACCGAGCCGAGGTCGAGCTCCCCGTGCGAGATCGCGATGCTTGGCGAGCATGTGCTCGTAGCCGCCCTGCTGCTCGGTGTACTCCGCCGGACCACCCATCACCTCGCACCACCAGCTCGTGACGTTGCGCCGGTACTCCTTCGTCACGCGTCCGTCGAACAGCGGCGCCAGCAGCTCGTCGCGCTCGACGAGGTCGTAGAAGCAGTCGAGCCAGCGCGCGAACGCCTCGTGCCCGCCGGCCCACTCGTGGATCGTCGGCGGTTTTCTCTCGGAACTCACGATGGCTCCGCTCCTTGCTGTGCGGTTTGACCGAGGCGCGTGGCCTACCCATCGTGGCACGGGCGTGGCTCGCCGGCGAACCTGCTGCGCACGCGGACGCGTGCCGTAAGCTCCCCCGCTCCCGCCGAGAGGAGGGCAGCATGAAGGAGTTCCACTGCGCCGCAGTCGTGCCCGGCTGCAGCGCGCGCTTCGAGGCAGAGAGCGAGGACGGGGTGGTCTCGCAGGTCGTGCGCCACGCGCGCGACGACCATGGGATGGAGCACGTGCCCCATGACGTGCTCGACGCGGTCCGCGATCACATCCGCGAGGTCGAGTAGCCGGCGAACGGCCGGCTCGGGCGCTCGCTACGCGTCCGACCCGCCGGCGGGGTCGCCGGGACCGCCGGGACCGCCTCTTCCGCCCACGCCACGGTCGGCCGCACGCGCAAGCGTCTCGATAAGCCGATCGAGCAGGATGATGCCGGCGTAGCCGCCGTTCGCATCGCAGCAGACGAGCGGGTCGAAGCGCCGCGCGGGAGCGCGCAACATCGCGCGCTGCGCGACTTCCGGAACTCCGTTCGTCGCACCGACGACGAGCACTTCGTCCACCGCCGGCTCATCGCGTCCGCACGCGTCGCGCGACTGCAGCCCGATCGGGCGGCCGTGCGCGTCGAGCAGCACCACCCACTCCAGGCCCTCGTTCGTCGCGAACAGCGCTGCAGCGGCGCCCGTGGCGATCAGCGCGGTTGGCGCCGGTTCGACAAGCGACGCAAGCGAGCCCGGCTCGAGCATCGCTGCGCCGCGCTCTCGCACGTAGCGGCTGAGTGGGAACGCGACCGGCGTAAGCGTCTTCCCACGAACCCCGATCAGAGGCCCCTGCGCGAGCGGCACGCGCAACCGCAGCAGCGCGTCGAGCTCCTCCGCCCGGCTGACACCCAGCGCGACGAGCGTCGTGCCGAAGCGCGTCGCGATGCGCTCGAGTTCGTACAGCAGCGCACGCTTTGCCGGTGTGCGATCGACGTCGGCGACAAGCGCGACGCTGAGCTTCGCCATATCCGGCCGCAGGAGCCCGGTGAAGCGCAGCGCCGCGTCCTCGCCGCCGACGTTGTCGACGGCGAAGCGGGCTCCAGCCGCGCGCAACTCCCCGACGCACGTGACGAAGCGCAGCTCGTCGCGTCTGGCTATCCGAGGCGCCAGCTCGATTACGAGGCCGTCGAGCGCGCCGGCGCGGGCAAGCACCCGCCGCACCGGCTCGCGCAGCAGCGTCGCAGGTCTGATGTTGAACGCGAGGAAGCAACCGTCCGGCAGGCTCTCGCGCGCCTGCAGCACCGAGCTGACGACGTAGGCGTCGAAATCCGGCTCGAGGCCGCGGCGAAGCGCCTCCGTCCGCCACACCTCGGGCGCGGGTGGATCGGAGAAGCGCTCGACCGCCTCGTAGCCACAGATCGTCCCGCGCGCAAGGTCGGCAACCGGCTCGTAGACGAGGCGACAGCGACCACGTCGGTCGATCAGGTGCGCGACGGGTGGGCTGCCGGCCCCTTCCGGGAGCTCGACGTCCGCCTCACCCGCTTGCGCAGCCACGGTCGCCTACCCGTTTGGCCGGCGTGCCGGAGCAGGCCGCTCGGTCGCCTCGCGGCGCACGCGGCCGGCGGCCACACCGCGCTCGGACGCCGGCCCGCGCGGCGCGGCGATGCCCAGCACGCGCATCGCCTTCAGCCCGAAGGACAGCTTCTCGCGACCGTCAGTGGAGTTGACGTCGAGGCCCGTGATCTCGCGCACGCGCTCGAAGCGGTAGCGGACCGTGTGACGGTGAGTGATGAGGCGTGCCGCCGTCGCGTTCACGTTCCCGTCGCACTCGAGGAATGTGTCCAGCGTGCCGACGAGGTCTGACGTCTCGTACTGCTCGTCGTAGGCGACGAGCTTCGACACCGTCTCGTCGTAGAAGCGCTTCAGTTCGCCCGGGTCGCTCATGTGCGGCAACAGCAGCTGGTAGGTGCCGGTGTCGTCGTAGGAGAGCAGCGCCTCGTCCTGGTCCCCCTCGACGACGTTCGCCGCGAGCAGCGCCTCGTTGCCGGCGCGGTGCAGGTCGACCGGATCGCGCGCGACGCGGCTGCGGCCGACCGCGAACGCGAAGCCGCTGAGGTTCGCCTCCAGCTCTCGCAGCAGCGTCGCGGCGACGCGCCGTCCCGCCTCGCCGTCCGAGTCTGGGGCGAGGACGACGACCTCGTCACCGTCCCCGTCGCGCGTGGCGGCGGCGATCGCACCCGGAGCGATCGAGCGCGCGGCGCGCTCGGCGAGCGCGAGCAGCCGCGCGCGCCAGTCGTCGTCGGCCGGGGTGCGCGCGTGCGCGCGGACGACGATCACGCTGCCGCCGCGGTCGAGCGCGATGCCGAGCTCCTTGCCGCGCGCGACGAGGTCGCCACGGTCGGCGATCTCCCGCCGCAGCACGGCGTGCAGGAACTCGGCGGCGGCCGCCTCGGAGGCGCGCTCCGGGCCGCGCACGCGCTCGACCTCGGAGGCGACGAGCGTCGTGACGAAGCGCAGGAGCGACGGGTCAGGCGAGCCTTCGTGTCCGCGCAGCCGCAGCTGGCCGACGACCGCGTCCGCGACGCGCAACTCGACGCGCTCGACGCCGTCGGCCTCGCGCAGCAACGCACGCTCCTCGGCGGGCGAGCGTGCAGCGACAGCGAGCACGACGCTCGTGCGATCGATCAGAACGAGGCTCGCGTCGAGCGCCCGCGCCGCGGCGCGCACGATCTCCGGCAGACCGGCACCCGCGGCGACCGCTTCCGTGATCGCCTCGAGCGCCCGCAGGTCCGGCGTCGACGCCGTCTCGTCGCGCGTGTCCGGGGACATCGTCCGATTGTACGAGGCATCCCGCTCAAGCCCGCCGCCGCAGGCGCGCGCGTCAGAAGAGCCGGGGCCAGTAATAGATAACGCCGGCGCCCGCGAGGATGCCCACGCCGACGAACGCGCCGGCGACCCACAGCGACAGCAAGCCGGCGACGACCCGCTCCCACGCACGCTGGTAGGAGGAGACGACCGGCACCAAGATGAGGCCGACGAAGGCCGCCAGACCGGTAACTCCGGCGCAGATGGCGACGAGCTGTGTGACCGCGTCGTGACTCATACGCGGCCGTCATGGTTCCATACCCCGCGGACCGCCGCGAACGCGGCGTCGACCGGGTGGGAGCCGGTCGCGCCGGGGAAGCGGGGGCGCAGCGCCGCTGCGGCGCGATCGGCGGCGGCGGAACCGTCGGGACCGTGGAAGAGCGCGACGACGGTCGGTCCCGAGCCGGACACGAGCGCGTGGTCGGCGCCTGCCTCGCGCGCCGCCACAAGCGCGTCGTCGATCGACGGGCAGAGCGAGCGAGCGGCCGCTTCGAGATCGTTGACGAGCGGCGGCAGCTCTCCACGCGAGAGCGTCGTCTCAACCGCGGCGCGCCGCTCCGCCAGCTCGGCGGCGCCGCGCGGCAGCCCGAGTCGTTCCGCCTCCCGGAACACATCTGGCGTCGCGAGCGCGTGAGACGAGGGCAGCACCAGCACGCCGTGGGGCGGCAATGGCGCGAGCGGCCACACCTCCTCCCCGGCGCCGCTGACGAGTACCGGGCCGGGCGCGATCTGCGACGGCACGTCGGCGCCGAGCCGCGGCGCGAGCTGCGCGAGCAGCGGATCGTCTGGGCGACCCGCGGCGTGCGCGACGAGCCGCAGCGCGGCGGCCGCGTCGCCCGACCCGCCGCCCATGCCGGCGGCGACCGGAACGCGCTTGACGATCGTCAGCCGCAGCGGCGGTCCTTCCCAGCCGGCGGCTGCACGCCACGCGGCGAGCGCTTCGCCGGCGAGGTTCGGCCCCTCGACGCCTGCGCACACGACCTCGTCCTCGCCAGCGGCGCAGCCCATGTCGCCTGCGCCGACCACAGCTGCGAGCGGTGCGCCGCCGGGCAGCGGCTCCAGCCTCAGCTCATCGGCCAGCGACAGCGGCTCGATCACGGACACCAGCTCGTGGAGACCGTCGGCGCGCGTCTCCCCGAGGAAGAGGCAGAGGTTCGTCTTGCCGGGCGCGAGCGCGTGGAGGGTCATCCGTCCGCCTCCGGCTTTGCGGGCGCGGGACCGCCACCCGCGCCCGTCCGCCCGACACGCTCCCACAGCTCGCGCAGTCGCTCGGGCGCGAGCCGCTCGGCGCGCACGTCAACCGGCTCGCCAAGCGCCTCCAACGCGGCGCGCACGTCGTCGCGCGACGCCACGCCGGCCAGCGCGAGCGAGCGTGCAAGCGCCTTACGGCGATGCGCGAACGCGCCCTGCACGAAGGAACGCAGCGCCGGCGGCGGCGGGTGGGCGGGATCGGGTTTCCGCTCCAACCCCACGAGCACCGAGTCGACGTTCGGCACCGGGAAGAAGACCCGGCGCGAGATCGGGCGCAGCACGCGCACGTCGCAGGCGAGCTGCGCGAGCACCGACGGCACGCCGTAGGCGCCGCTCCCGGGCCCAGATGCGAAGCGCTCGCCGACCTCCTTCTGCACCATCGCGACCCAGCGGGTCACCGACGGCAGCTCCTCGATCGTGCGCAGGATCGCGCCGGCGGCGATCCCATACGGCAGGTTCGCGACGACCTTCGTCGGGGCCGGCTCCAGTGCCGACAGGTCGAGCGCCATCGCATCGCCGAGGTGCAGCGCGGTCGTCGCGGCGAACGGGTCGAGCGCGTCGCGCAGCGCCGGCTCCAGCGAGCGGTCGAGCTCCACCACGTGCACGAAGGCTGCCCGCTCGGCCAGGTGCTCCGACAGCACCCCCAGCCCACCTCCGATCTCCAGCACGACGTCCTCGGGACCGACCTCAGCCGCGCGCGCAATGACGTCGAGGATGTTCGAGTCGATCAGGAAGTTCTGGCCGAGATCGCGCTTCGGCCGCACGCCGAACGCGCGCAGCCGGCGCAGCGAGGGCTGGGTCGGCTCGCCCGCCGACGCCCCCGCGGCGCGATCCCGCCCCCCGCTCACCAGCCGAACAGCTCGGCGGCGTTGCGCTCGACCTGCGCCTCCAGCTCCTCATAGGAAACGCCGCGCTCCGCCGCGACCACCTCGGCGGTCAGTGTTACGTTCGCCGGCTGGTTGCGCTCCTTGCGGACCGCTTGCGGCGTCAGGTATGGCGCGTCCGTCTCGACCAGCAGGCGGTCGGCGGGGACGTCGCGCGCCGCGACACGCAAGGCAGCGTTCGGCGGATACGTCACGTTGCCGGCAAACGAGATCCAATAGCCGCGCTCGAGGCAGGCGTCGAGCCGGTCGGGCATCGAAAAGCAGTGGAGGATCACTCTCAAGCCCTCCGCCTGGCCGCCGAGCATTGAGAGCGTGTCGTCGTCGGCTGCGCGCGAGTGGATCACAAGCGGCTTGCTGGTCTCGCGCGAGAGCCGGATGTGCGCGGCGAAGGCGCGTTCCTGATCTTCGCGCGAGGCGGTCTGGCGGTAGAAGTCGAGTCCGGTCTCGCCGATCGCGCGACAGCGCGGGTGGGCGGCGAGCGCCTTTAGCTCGGCGAGGTCGGCGTCGTCGAAGCCGGTCGCGTGGTTCGGGTGACGGCCGATCGCGACGTACACCTGCGGGAAGTCCTCCGCGATCTGCAGGGCAGCGCGGCACGAGCCGGAGTCGGTCCCGACCGTCAGCATCCGCCGCACGCCGACCTGCTCGGCGTCGGCCACGAGCCGCCCGGGCGCAGGCTCGCAGGAGGTCAGGTGGGTGTGGCTGTCGATCATCGGACCGGCTTCCGTGTCAAGAGGGCTTCGGGAACAACGGCTCGATCGCCGACACGTCGCCCCCCCAACCGGTTGCGGCGAGCGTCGCGCCCGCGTACGAGACGTCAGGACGCCCGATCGCCGCGAGCAGCTTCGTCGTGCTCGCCGGCATGTAGGGGTGCAGCAGCACCGTCACCGCCCGCAGCCCCTCGGCGAGCGAGGCGAGCGTGGCGTCGAGCGCGTCAGCCTGTGCCGGATCCTTCGCCAGCACCCACGGCGCGCGCTCCTCGACGTAGCGGTTCATCCGTCGCACGCGCTGCCAGATCGCCTCGAGCGCCTGGCTGATCTCGGTGCGGTCGAGCAGCGCCGCGACCTCGTCGGCGAGGCCGTCGAAGGATGCTGCCAGCTCGGGATCCAGAGCCGCGTCCGGCACACGGCCGTCGCGGTAGCGCGCGATCATCGCGAGCGTCCGGCTCGCGAGGTTGCCGTAGTCGTTCGCCAGCTCGGACGCGTAGCGCGCCTCGAAGCCGGCCGTCGAGACGGAGCCGTCCTGCCCGAACGAGACCTCGCGGAAGCAGTAGAAGCGAAGCGCGTCGGTGCCGAACTGCTCCATCACCGCGAACGGGTCAAGCACGTTGCCGAGCGACTTCGACATCTTCTCGCCGTCCATCAGCAGGAAGCCGTGGACGAACAGCCGCCGCGGCAGCTCCAGCCCAGCCGCCATCAGCAGCGCCGGCCAGTAGACGGCGTGGAACTTAAGGATGTCTTTGCCGATCAGGTGCACGTCCGGCGGCCAGAACGTGTCAGTCAGGTCTTCGCCCTCGCGACCGAAGCCAAGCGCCGTGTAGTAGTTGAGCAGCGCGTCGAACCACACGTAGAAGACGTGGTTCGGGTCCCACGGCACAGGGACGCCCCATGTCAGCTTGCCGCGCGAGAGCGAGACGTCGCGCAGGCCCTGCTCGACGAACGAGCGCGCCTCGTTGAGCCGTGCGACCGGCGCGACAAAGTCAGACCCCTCGGCCAGCAGTCTCTCCAACGGCTCCTGGAAGGTGGAGAGGCGGAAGAACCAGTTCTCCTCCTGCTCGCGATCGAGCGGGATGTGGTGAATCGGGCAGGTGTTGCCCTCGGCGATCTCGTTGTCGCTCTTGAAGTCGGCGCAACGCGGGCAGTACCAGCCCTCGTAGGTGCCGAGGTACGTGTGCCCGTTGTCGTGGACGCGCTGCATCACCTCGCGCACGCGCTCGCCGTGCCGCGGATCGGAGGTGCGGATGAAGAAGTCGTTGCTCGCCTCGAGCTGCGGCATCAGCGCCTCGAAGCGGGCGGCGTTGCGATCCGCCAGCTCCTTCGGCGTCACGCCCTCTCTCTCGGCCGCGAGCGCGACCGGCTCACCATGCTCGTCGGTGCCAGTGAGGAAGAAGACGTCCTCGCCTCGCTGACGCATGTGCCGCGCCAGCACGTCCGCCGCGATCGTCGTGTACGCATGCCCCAGGTGAGGCTGCGCGTTGACGTAGTAGATCGGGGTCGTGACGTAGTAGGGCACGGGCGCGCCGAAGGCTACTCGGAGGCGGGCCCCACGCGCGGCCCCCGGCTGCGCCCACGGCAGACGCCGCGCGAGCTGCCGCGCCGAGCTACTCCGCGGCGGCGTCCGTCAACGCGCGATACAGCGCGTTCGCCGGCACGCCGGTCAGCTCCGCGACGACGGTGGCGGCCGGGCGCGGCTTCGCGCCCGCGTCCACGAGTCTGCGCAATGCGTCGAGCGCCGGGGCGAGCGGCGCCTCGGCCTCGTCCGCCGCACCGATCACCAGCACGACCTCACCGCGCGGCGCTTCGTCCGCGTAGCGCGCAGCCAGCTCGGCGGCCGTGCCGCGCACGACCTCCTCATGCAGCTTCGTCAGCTCGCGGCAGACGGCGACCGGCCGCTCGGGGTCGAGCTCCGCGAGCACTGCCAGCGACGCGGCGACGCGCTTGGGCGACTCGAACGCGACGAGCGTCTCGAGCGTCGTGAACGCCGTTCTCAACTCGCCCTTCTTGCGCGGCAGGAAGCCGGCGAAGCGCCAGCGCTCAGCCGGAAGGGCGCTCGCCACGAGCGCCGCGAGCGCCGCGCTCGGTCCAGGCAGCACCTCGACGGCCAATCCGGCGGCGACGCACGCCTGCACGAGCAGGAAGCCCGGGTCGGACACGAGCGGCATGCCGGCGTCGGAGACCAACGCGACGTTCGCGCCCGCCTGCATCCGTCTCACCAACTCGCTTGCCCGCTCGCGCTCGTTGTGCTCGTGGTAGCTCAAGAGCTCCGACGACACCCCGTAGCGGTCGAGCAGCGTGCGCGTGCGGCGCGTGTCCTCGCAGGCGATCAGGTCGGCCTCGCGCAGCGCCGAGAGGACGCGCAGCGTGACGTCCTCGAGGTTGCCGATCGGCGTCGGGCAGACGATCAGGCGGCCAGCCATCAGGCAACGCTCCGCTGGGCGCCGTCGAGCGCGAGTGCCGCCGCGCCGACAAGCCCCGCCTCGGTGCCGAACTGCGCCGGGACGATCCGCGCGTGGGCGGACATCGTCGGCAGCGCACGCCGCACCGCCTCGGCACGCGCGGGCGCCAGCAGCAGCTCGCCCGCAGCGATCACGCCGCCGCCGATCACGACGACGTCCGGGTTGAAGATGTTCATGTACGACGCGATCCCGACGCCCAGGTTGGTGCCGATCAGCGTCAGCGCCTCGATCGACGCCGCGTCGCCGTCGTGCGCCAGTTCGGTGATCAGCGCGCCGGTGATCTCGCGGCCGTCCGCATGCGCGCGCCCGAGCGCGGAGTCAGGCTGCTCGCCCGCGATCCGCCGCCCCTCGCGCGCAAGCGCGGTGCCGGAGGCGAGCGTCTCCAGGCAGCCGTTGTTGGGGCAGTGGCCCTGGCACGGCGGCCCGTCGAGGTCGATCGTGATGTGGCCGAGCTCGGCGCCCGCGCCGATCGAGCCGCGGTACGGCGCGCCGCCGAGGATCAGCCCGCCGCCGATGCCGGTGCCGATTGTCAGCACGACCGCATCGGTCATGCCCTGCGCGGCGCCCGCACGCCACTCGGCGATCGCGGCGACGTTCGCGTCGTTGTCGACCTCGACCGGCAGCCCGAGCCGCTCGGCCATCAGGTCGCGGAACGGCACGTCTCTCAGCGGCAGGTTCACCGCCATTGTCGCCATCCCGCGGCGCTGGTCGATCAGACAGGGAATCCCGAAGCCGACCGCGACCACCTCACTCGTCGTGGCGGCGCGCGCCTCCTCGACCGCCTCGACCGCCATGTCGAGCAGCTCCCGCTGGCCCAGCCCGTGCACCGCGCGATGGACGCGGTGATGGACGTTGAGGTCGGCGTCGACGACCCCGGCGAGCAGCTTCGTGCCGCCGAGATCGACCCCGATAACGCACTCCGGCGGCATCTCGGCCACTATAGACCGGCATGGCAGATGACCGTGACGACGTCTCGCAGCGCGGCGAGGGTCCGGCTTACCGCGTGCACCGCGCCGGCGACGCGCCTCCGCGCGAGCCGGCCGGCGACGCCCCCTACACGCGCTACCGCTCCAAGCCGCGCGGGCTGCGCGAGCGCCTCAGCGGGGAGGAAGCCGGGCTCGACGAGCTGCGCGGCGACGGCTCCGGCGGACGCCGCGATCGCGGTCCCCGCGGCCCGCGCCGCCGTCGCCGGATGCCGAGCCTTCGCAGCAGCGACGGCCGCATCACGCCCCGGCGCGTGCTGCTGTGGATCGCCCTCGCGATCGGCGCCTGGCTCGCGCTCTCGCTCGTGCTGTTCCTGATCAGCGCGCAGATCGAGCAGGGCAAGGTCTCCGACGAGGCGAAGGCAGCGCTGAGATCAGGCGGCCCGATGCCGTTCTCCGCCAACACGATCCTGATCCTCGGCTCCGACGCGCGCCCAGAGGGCACGAAGGAGCCCGGCGCGAACCCCGGCGGCCCCAGCCGCTCGGACACGATCATGCTGTGGCGCGTCGGCGGCGGCCATGCCTCCCGCCTGTCGATCCCACGCGACACGGTCGTTGACATCCCCGGGCACGGCCGCCAGAAGATCAACGCCGCCTACGCGTTCGGCGGTGCGGCGCTGTCGATCAAGACGATCGAGCAGTACCTCGGGATCCCGATCAACCACCTCGTCGAGGTCGACTTCACGAACTTCCCGAAGCTGATCGACGCGCTCGGCGGCGTGGAGGTGAAGACCGGCCGCGTCTGCTCGAGAATCAACGGCGGCCAGCGCAACGGCGGCGTCACGCTCAACCTGCACAGCGGGGAGAACCACCTCAACGGCAGACAAGCGCTCGCGCTCGCCCGCACGCGCAAGAACGACTGCAACCCGGCCGAGGACGACCTCACCCGCGCGAAGCGCCAGCAGCAGATCCTCAGCGCGATGAAGGGGCGCCTCTTCTCGCCGATGACGTTCGTCCGCCTGCCGTGGGTCTCCTGGTACACGCCGAAGACGATGCGCACGGACATGGGCGGCCCGGGCCTGCTCGGCTTCTTCGCCGCGGCCGCGACGAGCGGCTCGCCGCCGGTCGAGGTGCTGAGACCGTCGGGCTTCGAGACGCTGCCCGACGGCGGCTCCGGCCTCGACGTCTCCGACGCCGACAAGCAGGCCGCGGTGCAGCGCTTCCTCGACGGCTGAGGCGTCAGCCGGCGGCGACCACGACGAAGCGCCAGTTGGCGACGACGATGCCGTCGACCTTCCATCGCGCGACGTAACTGCCGACCCGGAAGCGCAGCGGCGTGACCATCGCGACGCCGGCGGCGCCGGTCGTAACCTTGAAACAGGTCCGCACACCGGCGACGTCGAGGCGGCGCACGCACGCGCGGACCGTCGTCTGAGCGTGCTGCGAATCGGAGAACACGAGATCGGCCACCGCACGGCCGCTCGACGCGCTGGCCGCCAGGCGATGCGTCGGCGTGCGCAGCGCGTCCGTGACCTGGCCGCTGAAGCGCTCTCCTGCGGCGCCGGCAACCGCCGGCAATGTCGTGAGCGCGACCAGCGCCAGTGCGACGCTACGCAGCGCTGCTCTTCGCGCCGGCGTCGGCCTTCTTCGTGCCGCCGTCGGACGCCGCGGAGCCTCTTCTGGAGTCACTGCTGCTCGTCCCCTCACCGCTGCTCTTGGCTCTGCTGCCGTTCGCATCCGCGGCGCTCTTCTCTCGCGCGCGCTTCTTCGTCCCGTAGTCGGTGTTGTAGAAGCCCGAGCCCTTGAAGTGGACGGCAGGCGCGTGCAGGACGCGCACAGCGGGAGCACCGCACACCTCACAGGTGTCGAGCGCGTCATCGACCATGCGCTGCATCACGTCGAAGCTGTGGCCCTTCTTGCAGCGGTACTCGTAGATCGGCATGTCCGCAAGAAGGATAGAGTCCGCCACCGATGAGCGACGTTGTGACCATGGAGAAGGTCGTCTCGCTGTGCAAACGGCGCGGCTTCATCTTCCCCTCCTCCGAGATCTACGGAGGGGTCGGATCGACGTATGACTACGGCCATTACGGCGTGCTGCTCAAGACGAACGTCAAGGGCGAGTGGTGGCGCGCGATGCTGCAGGATCGCGACGATATCGTCGCGCTCGACAGCGCGATCATCCAGAACCCGAAGGTGTGGGAGGCGTCTGGCCACCTCGCCGGCTTCACCGATCCGCTCGTCGACTGCCGCACCTGCAAGAAGCGCTTCCGCGCCGACCATCTCGACCAGCTCCCGTGCGGACAGAAGCCTTCCAAGCATCCGGGCGAGGGCCCCGACTGCGACCTGACGGAGGCGCGCGACTTCAATCTGATGTTCGAGACGACCGTCGGGCCGGTGAAGGAGGAGGGCGCGACCGTCTACCTGCGCCCCGAGACGGCCCAGGGGATCTTCATCAACTTCAAGAACGTCCTGCAGTTCTCGCGCAGAAAGCCGCCGTTCGGGATCGCGCAGATCGGCAAGTCGTTCCGCAACGAGATTACGCCCGGCAACTTCATCTTCCGCACGCGTGAGTTCGAGCAGATGGAGATGGAGTTCTTCGTCCCGCCGGACGACGCGCCGAGATGGTTCGAGCACTGGCTCGCCGAGCGCGAGCGCTGGTACACCGAACTGGGGATCCGCCCCGATCACCTGCGCCTGCGCGCCCACGAGGCGGACGAGCTGTCGCACTACTCGTCGAACACGAGCGACGTCGAGTACCTCTTCCCGATCGGCTGGAGCGAGCTGGAGGGGATCGCCGACCGCGGCAACTTCGACCTCAGCAGACACGCCGAGCACGCCAAGGAGAAGCTCGAGTACGTCGACACGGCGAGCGGCGAGCGCTACGTCCCGCACGTGATCGAGCCGGCCGCCGGCGCCGACCGCGCCACTCTCGCCTTCCTCGTCGACGCCTACGAGGTCGAAGAAGTGGAGGGCCGCCAGCGCACTGTCCTGCGCCTCCACCCCCGCCTCGCCCCGAACAAGGTCGCCGTCCTCCCCCTCGTCTCCAAGGAGGGCATGCCCGAGAAGGCTCGCGAGATCTTCAAAGAGCTGCGCGCCCGCATGCCCGCCGAGTTCGACGAGGGCGGCTCGATCGGCAAGCGCTACCGCCGCCAGGACGAGATCGGCACCCCCTGGGGGATCACCGTCGACCACCAGACGATGGAAGACGACACCGTCACCCTCCGCGACCGCGACTCGCTCGAGCAGACGAGGGTCCCGATCGCCGGCCTGGCCGACGACCTAGCCGCCCGGCTGAGCCAGCCCTGGCGCAGTCCCAAGCTGTCCTAGACGGCTTCACAGCCGTTCGCCCGGGCGAAAAGTCACCCAAAATGGTTGAACGTTTGTGTTGTTGGGTGTACCAATAGAGGATTTGCCACGTTCCGATACTAGGGTCGAGCTATGCAGCGAAGCCTCGAGCTCATCGGACTCTCGGCGCTCCTTGCGGCAGCCCTGCTTTCTCCGGTGATCGCGGTCAAGGTGCTTGTCCTAATCGTCGGCCTCCTCATCGGCCGTGAGTTACCAAGCAGCTAGATGCCAGCCATCGCTCTGAAGTCACAGCACCTTCAGTACAGGCTGCAGGCCCCGTTGAAGCGTGTTCATGGGAGTTCCTTGTGCCTTTGCAGACACCAACCATCCCAGGAGCAATCGCCTGGGCTCCGTTCAGCAGAGAGGGCGCCGGAGATAGCGAAAGGAGCGATCCAAAGTGGATGGAACCGATAGCGTGATCGACCAGCTGCGCCGAGCCGTCACCGCCAACCGCGAGCAGGGCCCGTCTTGGGCGGGCGCCATCCGGATGCGGGTGCACCTGCAGCCAGCGGGGGGACCGGGAACGAAGGTCATGCCCCCGACCTATGCCCCGGAGCGCAGCGGCGACGCGCCCGTATACATCGAGGAGACGCGCAGAATTGCGGGCGAGGACAAGAGCTGCATCTCACTTGACAGCGTCGCCAGCCAGGCCAATCGCGCCGAGCTCGCGCTCGCCGACGAGATAGCGCTGAAGAACGCCCACGTACCGACGATCTGGGTCGACCAGGGAGAGTTCGGCCTTCATTCCGCGCTCGAGTTCTCCCATCGCTCATATGACGCCTGGATTGAGGACGCCGTCGTTGACGGCAGACGGTTCGGCGACACCGAGGAGTGGGTCCAGATGGCCAGTAGCAAGCGTCACGACCTTGCCGCCCTGCTGCGGCACTCGCCGGTCAGCATCCTGCTCGGCAGCTGGGCCTCACGGCTGAAAAATCCTCAGGGGGCGGCGCGGCTGGCGCGGATCCTGACCAGCGAGATCATCGCCGTCGGAGCAGAGAAGGGCGCACGGGCAAAGAGTAAGCGTGATATACACAATGTGAGTAAGGGGATCACCCTCTATAAGGCCGGCGCGGACTCGCCCGAGCGAGTCGTGCTCGATCCGGCACAAGCCGCCAAGGGCGACAACGGCAAGGAGGCGCCGTTCGCCGACGGCAGGCCCTCCTCGGCCGGCTATGGCAGCGTTACTCCCTCGCTTTCAGACCACGGCGGCATCACGATGGAGTACGCGCTGCAGATCGCGACGATATCCCTCCCCGCGATTCGCGAGTGCCGCTTCCCCGAAGCCGGCGAGCATGACGACAGCCGCGACGTGGCGGGCCGCCTGATGCTGGTGACGCTCGGCCTTCGCCTGCTGGCCCTCCAGGTCGAGCGCGGCTACGACCTGCGCTCGGGTTGTCTCTTGACTCCTGAAGCTGACCCAACCTTCGAGCTGATCGATCGTCTCGGCCAGACGGTCGATAGCTGGTCGGTGATGGACACCGATACCGCCGCCCTGCTCGAAACAGCCAAGGAGCTGGGCGCCGAGCACGGGCTTGATTGGGCCAGCGGAGACATGCGGCTAAAAGCCAGCGATGTTCAGCTCGAGCTCCTGCGGGGGAGTCTCGCCAAGTCCACCAGCGGCGTCTAGCCGATGCTGGCCATCCGCTGCCAGTTCCTGCAGGGGACCTACCAGGCCTCGCCGCCAGGGCGACTGACCGAGTCCGAGTGGCCGCCTCATCCCGGACGCCTGCACGCGGCCCTTGTCGCTTCGGGATGGGCGTGGGGCGGCGACAGCTTCCCCGACGAGGCCGCCGACGCGCTGGCCTGGTTCGAGGAACAGCCCGCCCCGGCGATACTGGTGCCGCCCGGCAGCGGCGCCGTCCGTCGTTCCCCGACCACCTACGTTCCCAGGAATCTCACCCCTAGGGAGACAGCTGGATTGATCGGGCATCTCCGTCGCGGGGACCACACTCCCTTCCAGCGGGGCTTTGGACGTGTGGCCCGGACCTTCCCGACCCGAATCGTGGGCGACGAACCGATCTGGTTCGTCTGGCCTGACGCCGAGCCGAGCCCTGCTCGGGCACGGGCACTCGAGCGCCTCGCCGGCGAGCTCCAGTACCTCGGCTCCAGCCGCAGCCCGGTCTTGGGGAAGGTCTTCCTCGGCCCCGGTGACGCGATCCCCTGGACCACGGAGGTCGAGCAGGAGTCGCGGACTCAAACCTTCGCACCGGCTCAGGGCGGCTACGGACAGCGAGACCTGCGGGTCGCCTATTCCGGCCTGGCCAAGACGCTCGTGGGCAACCGCGAAACAGGATCGAGGGCGCCACTGGGGCCAAGTGTCGCCTATGTGCGCAAGTCGGATGCCGTCGACCCCACGCCCGTGGGCGAGGTCCGGTGCTCTGGCGCCTTCGCGGCAATGGTGATCAAGAAGCGCACCGGCTTCGGTCTCACCGTGAGCCACACCACCACGCTCACCGAGGCATTCAGGGCCGCCTGTCTCGCCGTCGCCGGCGACGAGGCGCCCGCGGCTCTGCACGGCCACGGCGATCATCCTCACGCCGCCTACCTCGCCTTGCCCAACGTCGGCGGCAGGCATTCGGACGGGGTAGTGCTCGGCCTGGGGGTGGCGATCCCGAACACGGCCTCGGAGGCGACGCGAGAGGCGATCCGAGCGGCGGTCGCCGGCGTCGACCAGCTCATCGTCGAGAGGGGGGCGCTCAAGTGGGGCCTCGGTGACGTCAAGCCCGAAAACGCGGCGCGGACGCTGCAGGCTCAGCGCTGGATGGGGCCTGCGCGACGCTGGTCGACGGTCACTCCGGTGATCCTCGATCGCCACCCGAAGCCCTCACGCGGCTTCTCGCTCGAGGACGCCCTCCGGCTCTCCTTCAAGAACGCGCTGCTGCCTGAGCCGAGCGACGAGGGGATCGAGGTCTCCTCGACACCGATGCTCAGCGGCGCCGTCGCGCCCGCCTCCCACATCCGCCCGACCCGGCTGCGGGGGCCGGCGCTGCACGTGACGGTCACCTTCCCGTCCGAGGTGGTGGGGCCGGTGCTCGTGGGCAAGGGCCGCTACCTCGGACTCGGACTGTTCGCGCCGATCGCCAGCCCCCAGGGCGAGGCCGCCGACGAGGGTTCGGGCCGCCGCCGGACATGAGCGAGCTCAGCGTCTTCGCCGGCGACCCGGCAACCGGGTTCTCCCGCTTCTACCGGGAAGTACACGCCGACGACGACCTCAAGCGAGAGAACGGGCCCTACCTCTGGCAGAGACGCCTCGCCGAGCAGTTGGTCGACGGTCGGCTCCCGGAGGCGCTCCAGGCGCCGACCGGCTCCGGAAAGACGACTTTGGTCGAGGCCTTCCTGTTCGCGCTCGCCTGGCAGCGACACCACGAGGGCGGGCGAACCCTTCCGCTGCGGTTGTTCTGGGTGGTCGATCGCCGCTCAGTGGTCGATCAGGCCCACCGTCACGCCAAGCAGGTGGCCGACCAAGTCAACGACGCCACCGACGCCAGACCAGCTCTCGAACAGGTCAAGCTGGCGCTTGCGCCAGATCGCGATGGATCGGCCGACGCGCGGAAGCGATCCGAGGAGCCGGCGGTCCAGTGCCAGCGCTGGCGTGGCGGCACGGGGCTGCGCCCGACCACCTTGCGGCCGGACTCGGCGGCAGTCATCTGCTCGACCGTCGACCAGGTCGGTTCGCGGCTCCTGTTCCGGGGGTACGGGACGAGCCGGGCGGCACGGCCGATCGATGCGGCGCTGGTCGGCACCGACAGCCTGATCGTCGTCGACGAGGCGCACATCGCGCAGCCGTTCGTCGAAACGGTGAAAGCGATCGCCAAGGCGCAGGCAAGCGCCGAGGACCATCCCGGTCATCCGGCAAGGACCCTGTGCATGTCGGCGACGCTCTCCGCGGACGCCAACGGCAATGCGGGCAGCGGCTTTCGCCTGACGGAGGAGGAGCTGGCGGAGCCATCGCTGGCAAAGCGTGTCGATGCCCAGAAGCTGGTTCGGGTGGGGCGGCCGGCGAGAACGCGGGTCGGTGGCTTGACGGCGGCGGCGCGGGAGCTGGCCGAGCATCCGGGACTGATCGGCGTAGTGGCGAACACGGTCGGCGAGGCACGGCAGGTCCACGCCGAGCTCTCGCGTGACCACGAAGCGTGGCTGTTGATCGGCCCCAACCGTCCGATCTTCCGCGACGCGCTGATCGACGCGATCCCCCCCCGCGCCGAGCGCGCCGAGGGCCAGGGCCCGAAGCTGATCGTCGCCACCCAGACGATCGAGGTTGGCGTGGACCTGGACTTCGACGCCCTGGTCACCGCCTGCGCGCCCCTCGACGCGCTCGTCCAGCGCCTCGGCCGGCTCGACCGCGCGGGAGAGGTCGGCGATGCACAGGCGATCGTCATCCACTCCAAAGAGCCCTGCCCCGTCTATGGCGAGGCAACCGCCAGCACCTGGGCGCTGCTCAACGAGTGGGCGAGCGATGGAGTGGTCCCGATGGGGCCGCGGCAGATCGAAGGATTGCTCGCAGAAATGAGTCCACAGCAACTGAGGGAGGCCACGAGCCCGCGGCGATGCGCGCCCCTGCTGACCCCCTGGCAGGTCGAAGCGCTCTCACAAACCAGCGAGGACCCGATTCCCTCGCCGGAGATCTCCCTGTTCCTGCACGGCGATGAAACGCTCCCCGCCGCCGAGGTGAACATCGTCTGGCGCGCCGACCTGGTCATCGCCGACGACTCCAAGCTGGTCGGCGACTGGGAGGAGCGAGTGCGCGCGCGCCCTCCCCATCCTGGGGAGTCGATCCCGCTTCCGATCGGCAAGGTGAAGGCGTGGCTGCGCCGGGGCGGCGTCGCAGGGCAGGATCCCGGCCCGATCGCGGACGTCGAGCTGGGCTCGCGGGCTGAAGCCGCCCCCTCCGACGAGAGCAGGCCCTCAGCGTCGTTCGTCCTGGTCACTCCCGATCGCCGCGCCTCCCAGGTCGAAGCGCGCCTGTGCGAGAGGCCCGGCGAGATCGTGGCCGGCGCGACGGTCGTGATCCCCCGGTCATACGGCTGCTGCGACGAGTTCGGCTGGATCCCAGGGGCGGCGGTCGACCAAAGCCGGAGTCGCCCCGAGGACCTGGGCGATCTGAGCGTCACCCATCCCCGCCTGCTGTTCGATCTCAACTGGGCTTCCCAGCCGTCGAAGCGGAGGGACAGGGGGCTCCTCGCCGCCCTCGAGAAGGTTCGCCATGAGCTCGATCTGTCGCTCGGAGAGGTCAGCGAGGGGGAGCTGTACGAACGTCTGCGAGAGCCGATTCTCGAGTGGCTGCGGTCGAGCCCGGCCGACGCCGAGCCGCGGGAACCCGGGCCGCACGATGGTCCGCGACAGCGTCGGCACGAACTGCTCAGGCACATCGAAGAGAGCGAAACCGGAGCAGCGAGGATGATCGGCGAACGCGAATGGGATCCGTTTACCGGCGCCGAGCCGGCGGTCGTCCTCGTCCCCGACATCCGCGACTCCACCTACCGGCGCGCCCGGCGCTCGGTGTCGCTCGCCGATCACTCGGGAAGGGTCACGCGGCACGCACGCCGGCTGGCATCCGTCGCCTGCGGCGACGACGGCATCGTGCGCGCGGTCGAAGTCGCGGCCAGATACCACGACCACGGCAAGCTCGATCCGCGCTTCCAGCGTTGGCTGTTCCTCGGTGAAGATCCCGACCCCGAGCGGGCGTTGGCGAAGTCGGGAATCTCCCCGAAGTCGTCCCGCTCCGAGCGTGCGCGAAAAGCGTCGGGATGGCCACGCAGCAAGCGCCACGAGGCCCTTTCGGCACTGCTGCTGGCCCGCTCACCGCTGGCCTCAAACGGCTCAGTGGACATCGACCTGGCCGCCTACTTGGTGGCGGTCCACCACGGGCGCAACCGCCCCTTCCTGCCCTACGAGGATCCGGATCCCAACCCGGTCGAGGTCACGGCGGACATCGAGGGTCAGCGCGTCACGGCGCGGTCGTCCGAGGCTCTCGACTGGGCGACGCACGCCAGCGCCTTCGCGCGCCTGAATCGCCGCTACACCCCCTGGGGCCTGGCGCTGATCGAGGCGACCCTCGTCCAGGCCGACTGGCTGGCCTCTCAGGAGGAGCAGGAATGACTTCGACACTGAGCGGGATCGATGGCCGCAACCCCTGCGGGTTCTTCGCCGCGCTGGGAACGCAGCGCCTGCTCGCCGATCACCTGGGAGACGATGCGGTGCAGCTCGCCTGGACCGCCGGCGAGGCCGGGACGCTGCGCCCGGTCCTTTCACTCGCCGGGGAGAGAGATGACGATGACGTCGTTCGCCTGGTCCTCGCCGCTCACGAGGCACGCGATCTCGAGGCGGAGCTGGGCTGGGAGTCGGACGTGATGAAGCTCTCGTGCGAGAGGGTGCGCGATCTTCTGATTTCGTCACCAGATCCTCGGGCCGCTCAGACCATCGGCGGGTGCGTGTTGGATGTCCCCCGTCGTCGACAGGGAAGGGTTCACCCGGATTACCTCGCCGTCTATACCCCCCTGCGACTGATCCCCCGCATGGGTCGTGCGCGCTTCGTCAGCACATCACTGTCGGCCTCGCAATCGCTGACCAGCGAGAGGCAGGTTCGAGCCGCGCTGTTCGGGCCCTGGCGGTACGAGAAGGTCAACAGCATGCGCTGGGATCCCGGCGCACCGCCTTCGCTGCGAGCGTACTCCGCCGAGGCTCCGACCAACTTCGGGCCGCTTGGGGTTCCCGCTGCGGTCGCGCTGGCGGTGGCCGGGCTGTGTTACTTCCCGCTCGTCGCAACGAGCGATGGCAGGGCGGCCTGCAGGGGATTCGACTCGCCGCGAGCGTCGGTCCTGCGCTGGCCGCTGTGGCGCCAGCCCCTCGACGAGTCAGCGGTGCGCATCACGCTCGGCCTCCCCGCGATCTACGAGGCAAAGCCCAACAACGACCTGCTCGCACGCCACGGAATTTTGGCGCGAATATCGGCGAGGCGCGAGCAGCTCGGCAACGACGATCAGGTGCTCTCTTGGGGCGAGACTCACTTGGTCAGCACGGGAGCCCGATGACCGTTTCATCCCCTGCCCCCTCAAGCTCGAGGCCTATGTTGAAGCTGCGGCGCCGCTGGCGGATCCGTGTCATGCGGGATCTCACCTCCGCGTCAAACCCGGAGGCTCCGTTGAAAAAAGAAGTCATGGCCGTGGCCGGGAATCGCTGCCATGACCCACCTCCGTGGCGATCGGAGGCTCCGTTGAAGCTACAGCGTCGCCAGGCCGATACTGGCGATGAGGCTCGTCATCCCTTCCCCCGTGAAGGCTCCGTTGAAGCACCTTCGCGTTCTCGCTTGACCTGCTGCATGGGTCATCTACCGGGCACGTCTCCCGGCCCCGTTGAAGCGTCACTTTTCTTGCTGCGCTCATGGGAGCATTCGCAGCTACCCTCGGTTATGTGGAGGGCTTCGTTCAAGCGATTGCTCGTCTGCGGTAACCCACCTCCTCCAGGTCGTCACCTCGGCCCAGGCCGAGGCTTCGTTGAAGGGATGAGGTAATTCGCCGCCGGGAAGTTCTCATTGTCCTCACCCGGGAATACCCGGGCCTCGCTGAATACCGGAGCCTACGAGCCGCCCTCGATCAGGCCGATCACGTTGCCCTCGGGGTCTTTGAACTGGCCGAGGACCATGCGGCCCATGATCGTCTCGGGGCCCATCACGCGGGTCCCGCCCAGGGACTCGGCCTTGCTCAGGGCCTCCTCGACGCTTGGGACTTCGACGTAGAAGGTGACGTGGCCCTCGTAGTCCTCGGGACCTTGGCCGATGCCGCCGCCGAGACCGATGCCTTCGGCGTTGCTGTTGGCCTCGCGGTCGACCAAGCCGTATTTCATCTCGTTATCTGCATTGACGTTCCAGTCGAAAAGCTCGGCGTAGTAGCTCTGCAGCTTCTCGCCGTCCTTGCCGACCACCTCGAAGTGCACCACTGGCTGACCCATCTCATCTCCTCTGGTTGTGAGCTAAGTGCTTGCCATGAACCGTTCCACATCTCTCGCGTCGGCAGCAAGCGCGACGCTTGCCTGCTTGCTGACCCGACTAAGAGGCTCGATCGTCACCTTGCCGCGGTTGAGCTTCCAGGTACCGGCGGCGCGGCCCTTGACCATTGCGAAGGGGCGGAAGATCCCGTTCAGGGTCACCAGGTGGGTGTGGGGGCCGAGGATCTGCTCGCGCGAAGTCCAGCCGAGCAGGACGGGGTCGAAGGCGCCGAGCAGGCGCGGCTCGGGAACATCGGCGACCGGGGCGTGGGCCGCGAGGTGGACCAAGCCGTCCTTACGTTCGACCAGCTCCGCGGCGATCGCTGTCAGGCCCGCGCGAGCGTCTCGCAGTGGTAGCCCCGCCCACCTGGCCAGGTCACGGTCGTTCGCCGGGGCGTGGCCGATCAGGTAGCGGCGGGCCAGCTCGGCGAGGGCCACGTCGCGGTCGACTGGCTCGGCCGGATCGAGCCAGTCTCTGACCAGGATGTAGGCGTGTTCTTTGCCCATCATCGGGCCGCGCACGGCGATCCCGCGCAGCGTCGCCAGGAAGAGAAGGTGGATCAGGGCCTGGCCGTCCGTCGGCACACCGGCCGAGTCGAGCCGCCCGCGAAGTTGCTGTCGGGTGAGGGGTCCCTCCTTAGCCAGCGACCGCTCGATCGCTTCCACCCCGCGCTCCGCCGCATCGGCTGGCACGCCCTCCTGGGAGAGCCGCCGGGTGGCCGAGGTGAACAGCGGTGGCGTCGTCAGCGCGTGCAGCCACGGGTAGTCCTCGCTGCGAACCAGGTGCAGCGTGCCGCGGTTGAGCCAGGTGATCAGCAGCGAGCGCTCCTCGCTCAGCGCCCGGTCGACGTCGGCGGCGGTCAACCCCTCGCTGCGGGCGCGCACGGCCAATCGGGCCCCGCGCGGGTCCTGGCCCTGAACGGCGAGCAGCCGCTCGGCGACGGCGCTCGCGTCGCGGGCGGGCGGACCGGCCAATCCCTGGGCGACGAACCGTTCGGCGAAGATCGAAGCGGTGGACACGCTCGGGGATGATGGCGCACCCGTGTGCCGAGAGGACGGCTGTCAGATGGCCCGCCCGAAGCGCCCGTACAGCCCCGGCAGCAGCGCCGCGAGGTTCGTGTACTCCTCAGCGCAGTGAACGGCGAGGCCGCGCGGCAGGCCGGCCGGCAGCGAGAGGCGGCGGACCAAGCGGTTGTTCAGCCCCAGCGCGATCGGCGCGGCGAGCGGCGCCGGCAGGTAGGGACGAATCGCCGCCCCGAGCCAGAAGTGACTGCGCAGCACGACGCCGTCGGGCTCCGCCAGAAAGACGTGTGCCATGACCGAGTGCCGCAGCCGGCGACGATCGTCGCCGACGTAGCCGCAGACGATCGTCACCACCGCCGGGTCATCGAGAGCGTCGGTCGAGAATCCGACCGCGGTCGGCGGCTCGAAGGCGATGCGGGCGTGGACAACGCCGGTGCCCACGTCCTCGACCGGGTGGTGGACGGCGCCCCAGTGGGCCTTCGTCCCCCGCACCGCCGCAGGCTCGATCGAGTTGCCGATGTGGGCGAGAGGGTGCCAGAGCCGATAGCGGTCGGGGTCGTGCGCGTGCCAGTCGAACCACCACTCGACCATCTCGGCGCTGACCGCGGGCATCGGGGTCCGCACCGCGACATAGCCAACCCGATCGGACCGAAAGCACCAGCCGGTCTCGACCGGCAGCGGGGCGGGGTCGAGCAGGCGATCGATCTCGGTCAGGGGCAGCGTCCGCGAAGGGTCGACGGGCCCGCGCTCGATCGTCGCCAGCAGCGCCGGATCTGGCGGGGACATTGGGCGCTCGAGATAGGGCTCTAGACCAGGATCGCTCATCGTTTGAGCTCTCAGAGCCGCCCCATCCAGGGATGGAAGAGACCTTCGGGGTCATACACGGCTCGCACCCGGTCGAGCCGCGCCAGGTTCTCGTCGCGAACGAAGCGGGCGGGACGCTGACCGAGGTTCTCATCGGCAAGCTGGATGCCGCTGGAGAGATGCTCCATCTCCCTCATCCGCTCACCCACCCAGGCAATGTTGGCATCGTCGTTGCTCGCGTCCTGCCAGACGCCGTAGAGGGCGATGTAGGTGTCGTCCTCGACGCTATAGGCCAACTCGGGCCGGGCGGGACTCGGCCCCCAGTTCATCCAGAGCATGTGCGAGGGCGCCTCCGGCATCGTCTCGGCGATCCGCCGCAGCCCGGGCAGCAGCTCCTCGACCGGGGCATGGGTCCACATGTTGTCGACCGCGTAGCGGTGCCCGTCCGGGTAGGACTCGTGCACCGCCGCGTAGAGGTCCGTCAGTTGCACCTCGGCGTTCGGAAAGGCGAGCTTCGCCCGCTCTCGCACCGGGCAGGTCTCCAGCAGGGCGAGGGCCTCGGCGGCTTCCTCGGCGCTGTCGGCGAGGACCGGCGCCGTCACCGCGACCTCCAGTTCACCCTCGGCATCGTGGTGGACGACCACCATCAGCTCCATCGTCCGTGGCACCCGCGGGCCGATCTCGCTCGCCCAGCGAAAGACCTCCTCGAGGCAGTCGATCGGGTAGAGGTAGACGCCGTTGGCGACGTGCTTGGGCCTCGGATAGAGGCGCAAGTGGAAGCGCGCGACAACTCCGAAGAAGCCGGGGCCGGCGCCGCGGGCAGCCCAGTAGAGGTCGGGGTGCCGGCTCTCCTCAGCGCGAACCATCTCGCCGGCGGCGGTGACAACGTCGATCGCCTCGACGCTCATGCAGGCGGGACCGTGGACGCGGCCGTTCCAGCCGAACCCGCCCTGCAGGAGGTAGCCGCCCAGCGCCACCCCCGGACAGTGACCGGCGGGAAAGAAGAGGTCCTGCACGGCCAGCGCCGCCAGCAGCTCGTCGCCGCGGCAACCCGGACCGACGGTCGCGGTCATCGCCTCAGCGTCGATCGACTCCGCATCGAGCCGTGAGACATCAAGCAGCATGCCGCCGTCGCGAACGTGGTTGCCGGCCCAGCTGTGCCCGCCCGAGCGCACGCCGATCTTCATCCCTTCGGCTCGCGCCAAGCGCACCGCTGCGACCAGGTCGTCGGCGCCCTCAGCCTGCACGATCAGGTCTGGGAAGCGCGGCGGAGTTCGAGCGTTCCAGACCGCGTCGCGGCGCGCCTCCTCGTAGCGATCCTCGCCTCGGCGCAGGACTGCGCCGTCGAACTCGTGATCCATGGTGTTCCAGTATACGAGCTATGCTTTCTACGATGCGGAACGGCGTTCAAGCGATAGCTCGAGCCGCCAGCGTGCTGCGCGCCCTCGAGCACTCCCCCGGAGGACTGACCCTGGGTGAGATCGCTGCCGCCGCCGAGCTGCCGAAGTCGACCGCGCACCGGATCGTCGGCGCGCTGAGCGAAGAGAGCCTGCTCGCTCAGTCCGGCGACGGGCGGATAAGCCTGGGCGGCGGCATCGCCCGCCTCGCCGCGGCCCGCCAAGAGGGCCTCGGCGAACGGCTGCACCCGGTGCTGCGGGGTCTGCGCCTGCAGCTGGATGAGACCGTCGACCTGGCCGTTCTCGACGGCTCCTCCGCCCGCTTCATCGACCAGGTGCCCGCTCCCCGCCGCCTGCGCGCGGCGTCATCGGTCGGCGAGACCTTCCCGCTGCACTGCACCGCGAACGGGAAGGCGCTGCTCGCCGCGATGCCCGAATCGCGGGCGGCGGCCCTGCTGCCCGCGAAGCTGCCGAAGCTCACCCCGCAAACGATCTCCGGCCGCACCAGGCTGCTCGCCGAGCTGGCGACGGTTCGAGTCGAGGGAGTCGCCTTCGACCGCGAGGAGCACACCGCCGGCATCTGCGCCGTTGGCGCGGCGATCTCCGACGGCGCCGATCCAGCGGCCGCTGCGATCTCGGTGCCGATCCCAAGCCAGCGCTTCGCCGGCAATGAGCGCGCGCTCGCGGCAGCGGTAAAGGCCGCTGCGGCGGCGGCCACCGGTCTTCTGTCCCAGGCCTAGGAGAGCGGGCGGGGCGCTATTCGACTTCGAGCAGGTCGATGACGAAAATCAGCGTTTCGTTCGGGCCGATTTTCGGCGGCGATCCGGCCGGGCCGTAGGCGAGGCTGCCGGGGATGACCAGCTCGCGACGACCACCGACCTTCATCCCTTCGACGCCCTGGTCCCAGCCTTTGATCACTTCGCCGCCGCCGAGGGGGAAGCTGAATGGTTCGTTTCGGCTCCACGAGGAATCGAATTCTTTTTCGCTGTCGAAGCCCACGCCGACGTACTGGACCGTGACTTTGTCGCCCGATTTGGCAACCGGGCCAGTGCCTTCGACGATGTCCTTGTAGGCGAACTTGTCCGGCGAGATGCCGGTCGGCACGGTGACGTCCGGCTTTTTGCTCATGTCCGTGAGGTTCGATTCGGTCGAGCTCGACGTGGAGTCGCTCGAGGAATCGCTGCCACCGCACCCGGTGACCGCAATCGCCAGTGCGAGGCACAGCGCGAGCATCAATGCAAGCAACTTCATAGAGCGGAGATCCTACGCAAGCCGGGCGAGAAAGGGTTGGCGCCTCAGCGCTTGCCGGAGATCGAGTCCCAGGCGCGGCGGAGGAAACCGGGCTTGCCGCCGACGAGATCGGCTGGGTTGACCGAAACCGCGCCGGGGTTGGCCCCGGGCGCCGGCAGGCTCGCAGCTTCGGCCGCGTCGATCTTGAGCACGATCCCGCGCTCGTAGATCTCGCCGACCTCAGGCGCATCGACAAAACGATGACCGCCTGGTCCCGCGGTCGTGTCGAAGATGACCCCGTCGAACATGTCGAGCTTGGGCGCCGAGAGGACCTGAACGACCCGGCCGAGATTCTCGCCGTCACTCGAGTAGACCGGCACACCTCTGGCCACCGCGAGGTAGGAGCTTGGCTCTCCCAGGTTCTCCATCGGACTGAGCATATCCGTCGCCGTTACGCCCAGCACATCGCCGGGCGGGCTATGCTCGCGGCGGTACTCGGGGTTCTACGGAGGAGGAAGCAATGGCAATCGGTCTGCGGTTGAAGTTCGAGAACGGCACACAGGATCAGTACGACGCTCTGCATGGCCACATGGGCATCGACGACGACCCGCCGGAGGGCCTGATCTTCCATTCCGCCGGGCCGATCGACGGTGGCTGGGGCATCATCGACTTTTGGGAGTCGCGCGAGCACTTCGACCGCTTCGGGGGCGCACGGCTGGGACCGGCGATTCAGGAGCTGGGCGACCGAGCGTTCCAGGGACAGCCAGACATCAAGGAGTTTCCGGTCCACAACTTGACCAAGCCGTAGAGAGCAAATGGGCCTCAATCTCGCATCGCTGCTGACCGAGAGCGCCGGGCGGGCGCCCAAGGACCCTGCGATCCGCCTCGGCGAGGTCGAGCTCAGCTACGGCGAGCTCGACCAGCGCAGCGCCCGCCTCGCCACATTGCTGCGCGAGAAGGGCGTCGGGCAGGGCGACCGGGTCGGCGTGATGCTGCCCAACGTGCCCGACTTCCCGGTCGCCTACTACGGCGTGCTGCGGGCGGGCGCGGTCGTCGTGCCGATGAACGTGCTGCTGAAGCGGCGCGAGATCGCCTTCTACCTCGAGGACTCCGGCGCCAAGCTCCTGCTCGCCTGGCACGGCTTCGCTGGGGAGGCGCGTGACGGCGCCGCCGACGCCGACGCGGAGATGATCGAGGTCGAGCCCGCGGCCTTCGCCTCGACGCTGGCCGAGCACGAGCCGGCGCCCGGCCTCGTCGACACGGCCGAGGACGACACCGCGGTGATCCTCTACACCTCGGGCACGACCGGCAAGCCCAAGGGCGCCGAGCTGACCCACCTGAACCTCTTCCGCAACGCCGACGTCTCCAGTCGCACCACTTGCGAGGTCAGCCAAGGCGACATCGTCCTCGGCGCGCTGCCGCTCTTTCACTCCTTCGGCCAGACCGTCGGCATGAACGCCTCGCTCAAGGTCGGCGCCTGCCTCACCCTGGTGCCGCGCTTCGACCCCGTTGAGGCGCTGGAGACGATGCAGCGCGACGGGGTCACCCACTTCTACGGCGTGCCGACGATGTTCGGCGCGCTCCTGCACCACCCCGAGCGCGAGAGCTTCGACACCTCGTCTCTGCGCAACTGCATCACCGGCGGCGCCTCGATGCCGGTCGAGGTGCTGCACGGCTTCGAGCAGGCCTTCGACGCAAAGGTGCTCGAGGGCTACGGGCTTTCCGAGACCTCACCGGTCGCCTGCTCCAACCACCCCGACATGGAGCGCAAGGCGGGCTCGATCGGCACCCCGATCGAAGGGGTCGAAATGCAACTGGTGGACGAGGACGACAAGCCGGTGGCGCAGGGCGAGGTCGGCGAGGTCGTGATCCGCGGCCACAACATCATGAAGGGCTACTGGCAACGCCCCGACGCGACCGAGGAGGCGATGCGGGGCGGCTGGTTCCACAGCGGCGACATGGCCCGCACCGATGAGGACGGCTACTTTTACATCGTCGACCGCAAGAAGGACATGATCATCCGCGGCGGCTACAACGTCTACCCGCGCGAGGTCGAGGAGGTGCTCTACGAGCACCCGAAGATCCGCGAAGCGGCGGTCGTCGGCGTCCCCCACGACGAGTGGGGCGAGGAGATCGGCGCCGCCGTCGTCCTCCACGAGGGCGAGGAGCTGCCCGCCGGGGAGGTCAGCGCCTACGTCAAAGAGCGGATCGCCGCTTACAAGTACCCGCGGGTCGTCTGGTTCCTCGACGACCTCCCCAAGGGCCCGACCGGCAAGATCCTCAAGCGAGAGATCGAGCCGCCGGCCTCTGTGTGACCGACTTCACCGTGGCCAAACTGGCTGACTAGCCAGTTTGGCGGTAACCTCCCCCGCAGCTGCCCGCCGGACCCAGCAAAAGGAGAGAGATGAGCGTCGCTTCGCAGAGCCTGATGGACAACGTCACCTACGAGGACCTCTACAAGCGCTGGGAGGGGGGCAACTGGAGCGCCTACGACATCGACCTCTCAGGAGATAAGGCCGGTTGGGACGGCCTCAGCGACATCCAGCGCCGTTCGGCGATGTGGATCTACTCGATGTTCTTCTACGGCGAGGACCGCGTCGCCGACACCCTCGCCCCATACATCACCGCCGCGCCGACCGAGGAGCAGGCCTACTTCCTCGCCACTCAGCAGGTCGACGAGGTGCGCCACTCGGTCTTCTTCCACCGCTTCTTCAAGGAGGTGATCGGCGTCGGCGGCGACTCGATCCAGCAGACCCTCTCCTCCACCCTGCCCCAGCTCAACTGGGGCTACCGCGGCATCTTCGACCGCCTCGACGTGATGGCCGAGGAACTGCGCAAGGACCGCTCGCTGCCCAAGTACGCGCAGGCGATCACCCTCTACCACCTGATCGTCGAGGGCTCGCTGGCCCAGCCCGGCCAGCACTTCATCGAGGACTTCTTCGCCTCCGAAGACACGATGCCCGGCTTCAGCGCCGGCATGGCCAACGTCTCCCGCGACGAGCAGCGCCACATCGGCTTCGGCGTCAAGGTGCTCTCGGAGCTGCTCGCCGACGAGCACCCCGCGCACGAGGAATGCAAAGCGGCGGTGGTCGAGTTGCTGCGCGAAGTGCTGCCCTACGGCCCGGCGGTCTTCTACCCGCCCAACTTCGATCGCGAATACACCGAGTGCTACGGCTTCTCGCTCGAGGACATCTTCGCTTTCGGGCTGAAACTGATCCGCCAGCGCTGGCGCACGATCGGCTACCCGACCGAGGAGATGCCCCCCGGCGTCTTTCCCTTCGACCCCGAGGCCACGGCCGAGGAGGTCGCTCAGAACCAGGTCAAGCTGATGGAGGCCGGCATCCTCGGCCCACCCGAGGCGAACCCGAAAGCGACGCCCGAGACGCAGCGGCTCTACTTCGACGTGGTCAAGCGCGCCGCAAACACCAAGGCGGCCAACGGCTCGCCACTGGTCTACCAGTGGCGCTTCGAGGACGCCGACCCCTGGCACCTGGTGATCGACAACGGCTCGACCCGGGCGGAACCGGGCGAAGCGCCCAACCCGACCGTCACACTCGAGACGAGCTGGGCCGACTTCGTCTCGACCAGCAAGCCCAACGCCAACCCGCTGAAGCTTGTCCTGACCCGCCGCATCCGCCCCCGTGGCTCGATCCGCGAGATCGCCCGGATGCGGAAGGTCTTCGGCTAGGAGACCGGCGGACGGGCGTCTGCCCAGGGCCGCTCGGCCTCGAGCTGAGCGGCCAGTGAGAGCAGGGTCGACTCGTCGCCGGGGCGGCCCACGATCTGGACCGCCAGCGGCATGCCGTCGCCGGCGAAGCCCGTTGGAACCGACATCGACGGGTTGCCGAGGTGGTTCCAGGGAATACAGTAGGGGTAGAAGCGGCTCATCCCGAGAACGGTTCGCAGCGCTCCCATGCCCTCCCAGCGGCGGATCGGCACCGCGGTGCCGCCCATCACCGGGGTGATCAGGACATCAAAGGAGTCGAAGAGGGCGTTGATCCGGGCGGCGTCGGCGTCGCGGCCGCGCAGCGCACGCTCGAATAGCGCGTCGGGGAGAATGCTCCCGAGGCGGCCGAAACCGCGTGTGCGCCCTTCGAGTCGCTCGGGGTGCGGCACTTCCTTGACGGTCTCGGCGACACCGCGCAGGAAGCGCGGCGTGATGTTGTTGCCGACTCCTCCCCAGTCGGGATCGCGCTGGGAAACCTCGTGGCCGAGCGAGCGCATCAGCTCGGCGGCGTCGGCGACCGCCTGCTTGACCTCATCGGAGACAGTCGGCGGCGCCGCGGCGCGCGGCGCGAGGGTTGAGTAGGCGACGCGAAGCTTTCCAGGAGAAGATTTGGCCGCCTCGACGAAGGGCCGCTCCGGCGGTGGCGGCGCGCCGGGCTCTTTCGAGCCACCAGCCGTAATGTCGAGGTAAAGTGCGGTGTCGATCACGGACCTGCTGACGCAGCCGTTGACCGCGAGCCCGTTCCAGTATTCGAGCCCGGGGGCAAACGAGATTCGGCCCCGGGTCGGCTTCAGGCCGAAGAGACCGCACGAAGCCGCGGGGAGCCGGATCGAGCCGCCGCCATCGCCGGCCGAGGCGATCGGGACCAGGCCGGCAGCCACCGCCGCCGCCGATCCGCCGCTCGAGCCCGCGGGGCTGCGCTGCAGGTTCCAAGGATTGCGGGTGACGCCGTATGTGGCCGACTCGGTGAAGCCGCAGATCGCCAGCTCGGGCAGCAGGGTGAGGCCGACGATGATCGCGCCGGCCTCGCGCAGGCGCCGCACCATCTCGCAATCGGCGGTGGCCGGCTCGGTGAAGGCGTCGGTGCCATGCAGGTTGATCTCGCCGGCAACGTCGCTTTCGTCCTTGATCGCGATCGGCACGCCAAGCAGGGGACGCTCGTCACCGGCCTTGAGCCGGGCCTCCGCCTGCTCGGCTTCGAGCAGCGCTTTCTCGCCCATCACCTTGCGGAAGGCGTTCAGCTGCGGGTCGATGCGGGCGATCCGCTCGAGGCAGAGCTGGACCAGCTCTGTAGGCGAGACCTCCCCCGCCCGCACCATCTCGGCCTGCTTCGCCGCTCCCGCGAAAGCTAGATCGTCGCCACCCATGACCGGCAGCCTATTTGACTCAGGTCAGCTCGGGCTCGGGCTCGGGCGTGCCGCCGCTCTCGAAGCTGAGGTCGGGCAGGGCTCGGTCGAGCCATGAGGGCATCCACCAGTTCCAGCTGCCGAGCAGCTTCATCGCCGCCGGCACGAGGATCAGGCGGACCAGGGTCGCGTCGAGCGCGATCGCCACCGCGCAGCCCAGGCCGAGCTCCTTGATCGAGGGCACGCCGGTGAGCACGAAGACGGAGAAGACCGCGGTCATGATCAGCGCCGCCGAGGAGATCGTGCGGGCGCTGGTCGAGAGCCCTTCGGCCACCGCCCGCTCGTTGTCGCCGTGCTCGAGGTAGTGCTCGCGGATGCGCGACATCAGGAAGACCTCGTAGTCCATCGAGAGGCCGAAGACGATGGCGAAGATCAACGGCACGTTGATCGTGTCGAGCGCGCCCTGGCTTTCGAAGCCGAGCAGGTTGGAGAACCAGCCCCACTGGAAGATCGCGACGAGGACGCCAAACGCCGCTCCGATCGAGAGCAGGTTCATCAGCACCGCCTTCAGCGGCAGCAGCAGCGAGCGCAGCATCACCATCAGCACCAGGTAGCTGAGCGCCAGGACGAAGAGGACGATCTTCCACATCGAGCCGCTGACCTGACTCCGGGCGTCCTGGCTGCGCGCGGTTTCGCCGCCCACGTCGACGCTGGCGACGTCGGCGAGCGCGGTGGCGGGCACGACGCTGTCGCGCAGTCGCTCGACCAGGGCGATCGTCGCGTCGGACTCGCTGGGGGCGCTCGGCGTGGCCTGGATCAGGACGCTCGTGCCGGCGAACGCCGGTGGCGCCACGGAGCTGACGCCCGGCGTCGACTCGATCGTGCGGGTAAAGCCGGCGATTGCCGCGCGCTCACCGCGGACGCCGTTTTCGCCGGGGAAGGAAGCGACGATCTGCACCGGATCGGTTCCCCCGCCGAGCTGTGCGGAGGCAAGTTCGTTGCCGACCCGCACGTCGCTGTCGGTGGGGAACTGCTTGATCGCCTGCGTGCCCGTCTCGACTGAGAGCAGCGGGATCGCCAGGGTCAGCAGCACGGCTGAGACGCCGATCACGGCGCGCCACGGATGGGCCATGACCCGGGTTGTCCAGCGGACCCAGAAGGCCTCGCGGTCGGGTCGCTCGCCGCGGCGGCGGAATATTCCCAGCACCTTGGCGACGAAGCCCCCGGGCAGGACGCGGTCACCGAGCATCGCGATCAAAGCCGGCAACAGCGTGACGGCGGTAAGGATCGATACGGCGACCACCGTCATTGCCCCCAGCGCCATCGAGCGCAGCGCCTGGTTGTCGACCATCCAGAGGCCGGCCAACGAGACGATCACGGCGAGACCGGAGAACGCCACCGCCAGCCCGGACGTGGAGAGCGCCTCCGCGCGCGCAGCTTGTGGATCGCGGCCCTTCGCTCGCTCCTCGCGGTAGCGGGCGAGGATGAACAGCGAGTAGTCGATCGCCACCCCGATGCCGATCATCGAGGCCATGTTGGTGACGAAGACCGAGGTCTCCATCTGCAGCGACAGGAAGTAGATCAACGCTCCGGTGACGATCACGCTGACGAAGCCGAGCACCAGCGGCAGGGCCGCGGCTGCCAGCGAGCCGAAGACGACGAGCAGGATGATCGCGACGATCGGGAAGCCGCCGGCCTCGGCTTTCTGCAGGTCTTCCTTGGAGAGCTCCTGCATCCCGGCCCAGATCGTCGGTTGCCCAGCCAGGTAGGGGGTTACGCCGTTGACGGCCGTGCCGGGATCAAGCGCTTCGCGCAGGTCGGTTGCCGAGTCGATCTGGAGGTCAGAGGATTTTTCACTGTGCAGCGGCAGCATCGCCGTCCCCGTTCGCCGCAGAGCAACCCCGGCGCGGCGGGAGGCGGCGGGAGCCAAGGTCACTTCATCGAGGTCCGCAACGGCGCGGCTGACCCGCGCGATCGCGGCAGCGCGGGCGGCGGGGCTCGCATCCTCACCGGCCCGCAGCAGCACGGCGATCTGGCCGGCCTTGTCTCCGAAGTCATTCTCGAGCGAGTCGCTGACCGTCTTTGACTCGCTGCCGGGAACATCGAAGCCGCCACCGGTGAGGTGATCGGTTTGTTGCATGGCGATCGGCCAGGCGAGGGCAAGGACAGCGATCCAGGCGGCCACGACCCAGCGGCGACGGCGGCCGAGGAACCCTGCGAGTTTGATCATGAAGTCGCGCATTGGCTGGTTGGCCAGCCTTTCGGACAAACGGCCAGCCGTCTGTGAAGGGCGTCACTCTGGACTGCTGGAGCGGCCCGTTACTCGTCGATCAGGAGGTAGCGCCCCGAAGCGGCTGCGACCGCGAGGCCGCCGCTGATGTCGCGCTCGGTATCGGAGAGAGCCTGCAGGGCGAAGCCATCGGCGATCGCGAAGAGGTAGGAGACGATCGCCTCCGCGTCGTGGCGCAGCTTGAGCACTCCCTCGCGCTCCTTCGCCCGCAGCACCTCGGCGACGTGGGAACGGGTGCGCTCGAAGAGCTGGCCGACCTCGTGCTGAATTTCGGGATTGCGGCGGCCGGCGCTGAAGAGCTCGTAGAGGAGCAGGAAGAAGGCCGGCTCGTTCTCGATCAGGTCGGTGAGGCTGGCGAGCAGGACGTCGATCACGTCGTCGACCGTCTGCGCCTTGGCCAGCGGTTCGTCGAGGCGCGCCACGCGAATCTCGGCGTCGCGCCGGACGACCTCGACCAGCAGCCGCTCCTTGGTCCCGAAGTAGTAGTGGAGAAGGCCGCGGCTGACGCCGGCCTCGCGGGCGACGTGCTCGAAGGTTGAGCCCGCCGCGCCGCGCTTGGCGACGCTGAGGCGCATCGCATCTACGATGCGCTGCGCCTTCTCGCCGCTTAGCTCACGCTCCTTGGTTGCCGCCTCCATGCACTCAGTCTATGGAGAGAACGGGCGGTAAGCCAGGATGCGAGCGAGATTCAGGAACCGTTGATGCTGGTGGTGCTGGTGTACTCGAACTCCTCCTCGGCGCCGAAGAGGGCGTCGAGCACGGTCTTGCGGGCATCCTCGCTGAGGATCAGGGCGACGACGGCGCCGACGAGGGCGAGCATGACGATGCGGCCGAGGCGGCTCTTCTTGCGCTTCTTCGGCGCCCGCAGCCGCTCTGAGACGTCGCGCAGGTTCTCGGCAGCGGTGTGCAGGTCGCGCTGCACCTTCTTGTCGCTGGTGACCGCCTTGACCGCGCTGCCGGTGCTGGTCGCCCTACCGTAGGCGCCCTTCGCCGCTTCGAAAGCGTTCTTGAGGCTGTCGCGCAGCTCGTCGTCCTCGACGAGACGCTGCACGTAGGGGTTCTCGCGTGCGGTCGAATACAGATCGGCGGCCTGGGTCGCCCGTGTCTTGCTCATGCCTTCTCCTCGCTGGTATCTCCGGGGACGTGAGGATAACTCGAAATCATTTTGGGCTGATTCCGTCGAGTAGTACCCCGTTGGAATGGAAGCCAAGCCTGGCGTTGCGGATCGCTCGCAGGCGCAACGGGGCCAGGCCGGGACCGCGGCGGGCGTAACGGCGCACGTAGAGGCGGCCGACCTGCTCGTAGCCGGCCTGGCGGAAGCCCGGCCCGAGCAGCTTGGCCGGGGGCGGCGGCGCCGGACCGTCGGAGATGAAGTCGACTTCGCCGACCCACCACTGGAAGCCTTCGGAGGGGTGAATCTGAACCGAGCCGGTCGAGAGGTAGTAGCGTAGCGAGGCCTCGCCCAGGGTCCAGGTGACCATCGCCCGCGGCGCCGTCGGTTCGCCGATCGCGGCGCCGACCGCGCTCCAGTCCGGACGCTGCAGCGCCGGCGAAACGCTCGCCCAGATCGAGAAGCCGAGCGAGTAGGCAACCAGCACCGCGGCGAGAGCCGTGCCGCCGCGGCGGACACGGCGCAGGGTCAGCCCCACGGCAACAGCAACGAGCAGCGGCACCAGGGCGGGCAGCAGGTTGCGCGCCAGGACGTAGTCCTTGCTCGAGTCGAGCAGGCCGATCAGCAGCGGGACCACCACCGTGACCGCGGCCAGCGTCAGTGGGATGCCGGCGGCGCGGCGCTCGCCGGGCTCGCCGCGGGCAAAGACAAGCCCGAGCGCGGCGATCGCGATCAGCCCGGGAACGACCAGCAGCAGCGGATGCTCGACCTGGGCGATGATGTCGCCGGTCTCCCCCAAGGCGAAGGTCAGGCCGGTCTCCCAGAGCCGGTGACCGATGCTCAAGTTGCTGATCCATTCGGCGTGGGCGTACGATGCCTGGTGGACCACCAGGGGCGCCAGCAGCAGGCCCGCGGCGCCAGCGATCCAGAGTCCGGGGAAGGCGCCTCCAGACGCCCTGCCGCGCCGCCGTAGCAGCCAGAACGCCTCGACGGCGATCGGAAAGGCGGCGAAGTAGTGGGTGGCGAGCGCCAGCGCCGAGGCGATGCCCCAGGCGACCGAGTCGCGACGGCGGCCGCGGTCGAGAGCCCGCAAGAAGTAGAGCAGCGAGAGCGCCGTGAGCAGGACGAAGAGGGCGTAGCCGCGCGCCTCCTGCGAGTACCAGACGAGCATCGGGTTGACCGCCACCAAGGCGGCGGCGGCGATGCCGGCGCGGCGGCTGCTCAGCTCGGCGCCGAGCAGATAGGCGACGGGGACGGTGGCGACCCCAGCCATGGCCGAGACCGAGCGCAGGCCGGCCTCGCCGGTGCCGGTCACCTGCGTCCAGAGCCAGGCCAGCGCGTAGTAGAGCGGCGGCGCCGACTCGCTGAAGCCGACCGCGTCCATCGCGTGCCAGAAACCGTCGCGAAGGATGCGACTGGCGGTGACGATCTCGTCGTGGTGGTAGCTCTGCAGGCCGAGCGTGGCGAAGCGCAGCGCAGCGGCGAGAACGGTGAGGCCGGCGACGATCCAGAAGGTGCGCGAGCGCGAGCGCACCGCGGCAGCGAGCGCCTCCCGATGCGTCGACAGGCTGCCCCTGCCCAGCGCCCCAGCGGCCTCCATTACTTAGGCGAGCGCCGCTTCGATCGCTTTGGAGACCTCGCCCACGTAGACGAACTCCAGCTCGCTGCGCTCGTGCTCGGGAATCTCGGCCACGTCACCCTCGTTTCTCTCCGGCACCAGCACGCGCTTGATCCCGGCCCGCTGCGCTGCCAGCGACTTCTCCTTGAGGCCGCCGATCGGCAGCACCTGGCCGGTCAGCGTCACCTCGCCGGTCATCGCCACATCGTTGCGAACGGGCCGGCCGCTAATCAGCGAGCCGAGCGCCACGGTCATCGCCACGCCTGCCGATGGACCGTCCTTGGGCACGGCGCCGGCAGGCACGTGGATGTGGATGTCGTGTTTGGCGAACCATTCCTCGCCGAGGTCGGGCGCCACCTCGCGCCAGTGGCCGCGGACGTAGGAGAGCGCCGCCTGCGCCGACTCCTTCATCACGTCGCCGAGCTGGCCGGTGATCGTGAGTGAGCCGGAGCCCGGCATCGAGGTCGCCTCGATGAACAAGACGTCGCCCCCGGTCGGAGTCCAGGCGAGGCCGGTTGCGACGCCCGGGACCTTGGTGCGGCGGCGCTGCTCGGCGAAGACACGGCGCCGCCCGAGCAGCTCGCGAGCGCGTTTGGCCGAGACCTTCACCTTTCCCTGGGAGTTGCCCTCGGCGACTTTGCGCGCGACTTTGCGGCAGATCGTGCCGATCTGGCGCTCGAGGCTGCGGACGCCGGCCTCGCGCGTGTACTCGTCGATGATCGCCGCCAGCGCCGGGTCGGCGAACTCGATCTGGGAGGCCTTCAGCCCGTTGGCTTTGATCTGGCGGGGGACGAGGTAGCGGCGGGCGATCTGCTTCTTCTCTTCCTGCGTGTAGCCGGCCAGCTCGATCGTCTCCATCCGGTCCTGCAGCGGGCCGGGGATCGTGTCGAGGACGTTGGCGGTGGCGATGAACAGCACCTCGGAGAGGTCGAACTCGAGGTCGAGGTAGTGGTCGCGGAAGGAGTCGTTCTGGGCCGGGTCGAGCACCTCGAGCATCGCCGAGGCCGGGTCGCCGCGAAAGTCCGCGCCCATCTTGTCGATCTCGTCGATCATGAAGACG
>DASYLH010000045.1:0-82778 GCA_036009645.1 Conexibacter sp. | reverse complement strand
GTCGGCGGCTGGGACGAGCACGCGCCGGCGCAGGCTGCCCTGATCTGAGGGCGCGCCTCTACGGCCGGGAAAGACATAGGCGTCGTCGTGCGCGTCGGCTGGGCGGTAATCCTGAAGATCGCGCCACGGTCGGTGGGATCGGAATCGTGCGCGCGCCGTGACGTGACTTCGGCGAGACGAGGATGCCCTTCACGACCGCTCGACGGACGTGCAGATGCGGCGTGTGTCCGTCGAGCGTGAGGTCGCTCCAGCGCAGCCCGACCGCTTCGGAGATCCGCAGTCCGGTCACGGCGATCAGGTCGAACAGCGGCCGTCACTTGTCCGGAATCTGCTTGAGCTGCGTGCGCGTGAGGTAGCGCCGCTCTTGCATCGCCCAGGCGCGGCCGGCGCGCCGGCGTGGCAGCACGATAGGGGCAGGCGGGAGCCTCCGGCTTCGACCTCCCCAGGCCACGCGTTGGCCCATCTGTCGCTCCATGAGCGCCAACCTCGCCGAAAATGCCGCCCACCGTCAGCCGAGTGTCAAGCAGACGGTTCCCCGCTCAACTCTTCGCCCAGTCTATCCGCAGTCTCCGGCCCGTCAGCTCCGCGCCCTCCAACCCCTTCTTGGCCTCCTTCGCCTCCTGAGTCGAAGCCATCTCGACGAAGCCGTATCCACGGTTGCGTCCTCGTCTCCCGACGTCAAGAGGAAGCGAGATGTCAACCACCGTGCCGATACTCGAGAACAGGTTGCGCAGATCCTCCCTCTCCGCCTCGTACGCCAGGTTGCCGACGAACAGCTTTGTCGGCTGTCGCCCTGCCGCAACCTCACCCGCTTCTCTTATCTCCTCCGCTTCTACAACGCTCTCCACCGGATCCAGCGCTGCGGACGCGTGCCCGTTTGCATCATGGGCCTCGTCGAGGCCGATCTTGGCAGGCCCCGGATTCGGGGCCTTGGACTGCGTCGGAGACTCGAGCACGGATTTGAGCCGCCCAGTCGGGAAGCCTCCCGCGTCAACCAGTCCGAGGCGCCGGAAGGTCGACCCGAGCCCACGCTCAAGACTATATGGACTTTCAGCGGTTATGAACTCCGCGATGCGGATGAAATCGCGTCTCTCAAGATGCTGTCCCGTATAACTCTCCTGAGCGCCGTGCAGCAACTCACCATAAAAACGAATGGCGTCCTTGGGTTGAACAACCTTCCATCGTGGCGAGCTTCGGGTTCGAACTCTTCCTCTCCTGAAGCTTTGAATCAAGCCTTTCTGCTGCAGGCGCTCAATCAGTGCACGATAGTCCTCGGTATCCACCAGATCGACTGCATCCATAATCTGCTGCACGCTCAGTGGAGCACCGGTCCGACCAAGGAGAAGCACCTTCTCCTCGTCGCGCTCAAGCTCGAAGTGCTCATACCCCTCGATCCACCGCTGGTCCTCCTCGGAGAACACCGACCGATGCCGCAACGACACCACAAAGCTCTGGCCGTCCGCAGACAACTCCGGCTCCACGAGATCGTGCGCCCTCATCAGATGGAAGATGCGCCGAAATCCCTCTCCCATCTCCCGCATGTACCCGAGCTCGCGAAGGCTGCGAGCAATAATGGTGTTACGCGACTGATGCACGCCGCGCAAGCTCTTGATCGCCTCGACGGTGACGGTCGACAACAGCGCGCCCGGGCTCCGAACCTCAAGCCGATCGTCGAAGACGTACACCTCGATGGCACGGCCCTCGATCGAATAGTCACGGTGGGCGATCGCGTTCGTGAGCGCCTCGCGGCAAGCGTCCTCCGGATATCGGACCTGCTCCTCAAAACGCCCGTCGGGACCAAGGCGCGTCTCGACGAGATACGGCCGGATCTCCTCCCACGCTCTCGTGAGAAGGTCCAGGATGCATCCGACAACGTGAGTGTCGTGCACAACGTTGTAAGCGCGGCCCGTTCGCAGCTCAGTCCCAGCCACACGCAGGATCCGGACTTCGCAGCGAGGATGCCAGTGACCGACGTCCTTTGCCAGCAGGAGCACAGCTGCGCGGCGAAGGCGAACGCCGGGGCCGCTGTACTCGGCGAGATCAAGAAGCTGGAGAACCTTCTCCGGCGACAAGCCCGGCGCGATTTGCTCGCCGATGCGTTCGACGGTCTGAAGGTCCAGGACACCTGGATCGCCACCGTCGACGAAGGCGCGATCGTACTCGCGTGACAAGCGCTCCTGACGCTCGAACCTGATCTGCTCAGTCGGGACCGGGACGGACTCTCGGTCACGTCGCTGCATGCACCGTCCGTCGCTGGTGAGATGGATGACGGCGGTGCCTTTCTCAACCGAGAAGTACAGCACGAGCTTCCCGTCCAACTCGACACAAGCGACGCGTGGCGGCGGCAGCGGGGTATCGGTGTGAACGTGCGTCTTCCACGCTTCGAGCATCGTCTCGACGGCATCCTCACCGTGCGGTACGCCGGTGATGCGACCGTCGTCCTCCACACCGACGAGCATCTCCCCGCCATCCGCGTTCGCGAAGGCGACAAGCGCCTCGCCGATGTCCTTCCGAATCCCCCGCGCGTCACGCTGGCGCTTGTCCGAAGGCAACCCGTCGAGAGCGCTCTTGAACTCGCGAAAATGGCTCTCGCCAAGTGCGAGCGTCGCTCGCACCCGCTCCTGCAACGTCAACGGCGTTTCGCGGCCCACGGCCATTCTCGAAGTCTATGTGCGCCGCATGCGGCGTTACAACTTCTTTCGGGGCGACGCAGTGAGCTCTTTCGTGCTCGGTGGACGGAGACTATGGACACGAGAGCGAGACGCCCATCCGTTGCCCCCACGAGCGCCAACGCGCCACTGCCAACCACTCGAACAACGCCGAAAGCCCCGCCACCACGGGGCTTCCCCAAACGCGCCCGAGAGGATTCGAACCTCTGACCTTCGGTTCCGTAGTCCGTTCCAGAGTCGTCCCGTTACGTCCCGTTGCGTCCGAAACCCAGTGGTTACGGGCCCTCTAGCGTCCCGTTAGATCCACCGAGGCAAGCACAAGATGGAGCACAAGGCCCGCTGGAGCACAAGATGGAGCACAAGCTGTGAGGACTTCAGCTCAGCGGATCGCGGGCCAGTTCCGCTGCCGAGAGCCGGCACTCCTCCCACACCTCTCTGGTCTCCCGCCCATTGTGTTGAGCGAAGCGCGCCAGGAAGTCCCATGGCTCGTCGTGGGCGCGATTTGCCGCGTTGAGCCGCCACACCTGCGGCCGCTCCGAGGTGGTGCGCTGGGAGATACTCGCGAGGTAGGCGAACAGCAGCCCAGACGCCTTGACCGGGTTGTGTCCCGACTCCATCGCGACCACGAGCGTCAGCCGCGTCTGGATGAGCGCCGCCAGCTCCGGACCCTGCGAGAGCATGCTGCTGTCCGTCGTGATCAGCCCGTCCCACGGTTCGACGTGATGGTGCAGTGCGAGCAGCAACTCCCAGTCGTCCAACGTCGACAGCCGCGGATCGATCGCGTCCAGCGCGACGAGCTTGGCGTCAGCCTGAAAGTCAGACAGGACGCTGACGATCGGCTGCGGGAAGTTCCGATCGAGTGCGAACAGACGCGGCATGCGTGCGTCCGCTCATGCCGCGAGCGCGGGCTGCAGATTGTGTGCGAGCTGCCGCTCGAGGTCGAGGGCGTCGTCGATCGCGGCGTGCTCGACGTCGGGATACAGCCGATAGATCTTTTCCGGCCCGAGGCCGCTGTCCGCCAGCGAACCGAGCGCCTGCGACTCCAGGCGCGTATGGACGACATGCGGCGAGCCGCCGAGTTTCCCCGGCACGATCCGCAACCGAGGCCGAGGAGCATGCAGGTCAGGCCCACGCGACCCCTCTGCAGCCGTGAACGGAGCGATCACGCTCAGCAGATCCTCCTCACCAGCCCGCAACGCTCGTTGGCGATGATCGGCCTCACGCTCGGGTGCGTCGAGCACGACGACGTAGCCACCACGGTCCACGCTCACAGCAGGCCCATCGTCCTCGCTCCAGAGCTTCAGGTCCAGCTCGGCGAGCTGTTCGAGCGCACGACGGACGGCCGGCATCGTGGTACGCGGAACCGCCGCACCATCCGGCGTGGTCTTCGTCTGTCGCAGCCAGTAGATGATCCGCAGCCCCATCAGGTCCGAGAAGGACCACAGCTTCACCCGCTGCGCCGAGATCGACGGGACGAGGATCTCCTCACGCGCCCAATAGTGGACGGTCGAAAGAGGCACCCCGGACAGGGCTGCGCTCCGATCGGCTGGATAGGCACCGCGTGGGACGAGCATGGACCACAAGGTATTCGACGCGGCTGACGCCGGCGCCTTCGCCGTCCTGACACATGGCGGTGGCCGAAGTAGATGCCAACAGGACTGGCTCAGTTCTCATCGAACGGTGCACGGTCGTCCTCCCGCTCGTCCAGGAAGCGGCGCAGGCCTAGGAGGTCGCCGGTCATTCGCTGGCACAGCGCGATGAAGGCGTCGCGTTGCGCAGATGGGAGATGGCTGTTGTGCTGACGGACGAGGAGTTCAACGAACGCTTTGCCGACGCTGGCCTTCGGCAGCTTGAGCAGCTGATCGGCGACGACCACGGCCATGTCCGAGCGTCCGTTCCAAGACGTGAGCCCGACATCTTTGGTGTTGGCGATCACCCGACACCCGATGGTCGCGATCTCCTCGGCGATCCCTGGCCCGTTTCCGTCGTCTTCGGCGTGCTGCAGCGTTTGACTGATGGCCTCATGGAGTCGGAGCAGTCCCGTCACCGCATCGTAGATTCCGTGCCACTCCTCGTCGGCGCCGTAGTGGCGCGCCGCGGCGATCCCTGCGCGGCTCAACGCGAACGTAAGGGTGTTTATGGTTTCGCGATCCTGCTGTCCCGGCAGGGACCGCGAGATCATGGCGCAGGCGTCGATGATCACGTCGTTGAGCTGGCCGTCATCGTCGGTTGCTGCGCGCTCGGCGAGCTCGTTGAGCAACGCAAAGAGCGCTCGTGTTGGATGGTCGAGCCGCTCGCCGTCGAACCCGTACACCGCCACCGGAGGCGGAACATTCGCGAGATGCTGGCCGAGCCACCCAGCGGTTCGCACGGCGGGCGTCGGATTTCTCGTCGACACGCTCTGCAGCGCCTCGATCGCCGCGAGCACAGGACCGTGTTCGACGAGCCGGCGCTCCGCGAGAGTAGAGATCCCTCTCGCCACGATCGTCGCCGACTCGTCTTTAAGTCGTACCCCGCCGATCTCCCCGAGGGCAGCGCAGAGACGGATCTTGCAGTCCTCCGATCCCTGACGGTGAGCGAACTCCTCGAGGGCGTGAGCATTGGCGACCACTACCTCCGCTGCCGCTGCGTCGAGTTTCCGACTTTGGAGCCGGCGACCGACCACCTCAAGGGCGCTGCGCCACGTCCGCATGTTGCCGTTCTTGAGCCCAGCCGCAGCGGCATCGAACAACATCTCCGACGGATCCGTCCGGTAGAAACGAAGCCCCCAGCGGTGGAGCTTCATCCATTGCTTGACGGCGACCCAACACGCTCTGCGACTTCGGGAGGTAGCAGCCACCTCGTGGCCGTGGATCGACAGGCCGAACCCGATCCAGCGGTACTCCCGCGCGGCCAGGTCGCTCGAAAACTCGTCGTCTTGCCGCCAACGCCGCGCCTGGGCATATCGGTTGACCCGCGGAACGGTGACGCGCTTCCCGACCGAAGCCAGAAACATCCCGGGCCGGCTCACGCACACGATCAGGTAGACGACGACCAAGATCGTCGCACCGATGCCCACGCCGATCAGTCCTGCGGCGAGGGTGCTGCTCAGCCAAGACGGGACCTCCCCCCGGCCGAACGAGACAAGCATCAGCGCGGGGCCGGGAACCACGAATGCTGCCGCCGCAACGAAGCGCCAACGCAAGAGGAAGCTGATCGCCGCGTCGTCGCCGTAGCGACCGTAGGCGTGACCGAAGAGGAGACCTCCCGCGGCAAGCAGAATGGTGATCGTCCCCAACGAAAACGGGGCCAGTCTCAGGAACTCCGCAACTGTCACATTGCCCAGTGTCGCTGGCGAACCTGACGGACCGTGCTATGGCGTCTGACAGGCCTTACGGAGCATTTGGGCAGACGGGCCGCCACAGCTCGTTGTCCTCCGCCGAGGATCGCCGCCACGCGCTCGAGGCCTCGTGAACACTCGCAAGGTTTGCGCGACCCGTCTGCTTCTGAGGTACACCTGGGACGCCGTCGAACTGGAGCGGGTCGCTCTCCGCTGCCGCCACGCAAGCCGCCAACTTCTCATTCGGGTCTGACGAAAGGCTCTGCGTCTCCATCACTCAAGGCCGTGCGCGCTCTGTAGACGAACTCGAACATCTCGGGCGGGATTCGCAGATTGATTCCGCCCACGACGCCCTCGACGTACTGAAGTCGATCCCATGGGCATTGTATGAATGGGATTGGTCGTTCCGGCCCGCGAGGGGTTCTGACTGCGAGCAGGCCGGCATGGAAATCCGCGCGCATGTCGGCCGGCAACTGGCCCAAGGCTCGAAGATGCTCCGCGATCTGCGTCTCCGCGACCGGCGTTCCGACTGCCGACATGGCCCAAGTTCTGCGTGAGCCGTTTGGCCCGACGCCATTGATGTCCAGAACACTGCACTCGCCAATCGTGTGATAGCAAGCCACGGACTCCGCAAACTGCTGTGGACCTTCCACTGCGTGCCCGAGCGCATCCAATTCGCGTCCTGCGATGTAGTAGAGAACGCGTTCGACGTACTGGAATGAGGCTGTAGATCTCGACCAGTACAACGCCTCATATCCGCCTCCAAATCCGAGGGCATGACTCGAGGCATCCATGAGATCGTGCGTGTTCGTCGCCGTGAGCGCGCCGAGGATCCAGTCGAGTGCATCTCTCTCGTCGGCCTCTTCGACCGTGCTGGACCCCTTCATATAGGCGTCATAGAACGCCTCAGCGGTTGCGCTGCCAGATCCGATGAACCATGCGAGCTCGTCCCACTGGACGAACGGTGCCGTACCAGCGTCCCAGTGGAAGGATCGTGCGCCGCCATCATCGATGATCCATCCGACGAGCTTCAGTTTCGACGCCCCGATGGTCGCGGCGTCCAGGCACTCGAACCACTCCCGAACCTCGTCGTAGGTCGGGCGCCGGCTGAGGTCGACGTACATGTGTCTGAGAACAGCTCCGGCCTGCAGGAGCCGACCGGTCCAGCCGACGGCCAAGTTTGGCCGGATCCGCTCGATCTTCTTGCTCCCGCGTTCGCGGTCCTCCCCGGTGGTGATCAGGAAGTCGCCGATCAGGCCGGGCACCCCCGACACTCTGAACGCAGCGACGAGCGTCATCGATCCAGAGCTTGGCAGATCAGCCGGCGCGCGACGTTAGGATGCCTGGGTGGCCGCTGCCGCTCCAGAGGAAGAGGATCCCGGCCGGTACTTTCCAAACGGCGCGTACTTCCAGCTCCCCTCGGACTTCAAGGTCCCGAACATCACCGTGGTGGGATGGTTCGTCTGGATGGACGGGGACGGCCCGTTACTCGCCACGAGCGACGACGACTGGGCGCTGCTGTACGACCGCGATGGACGTTGTGCCTATCGCCTTGGTGACGTTGAGCGGGTCACCTCCCTGCCTTCGACGTGGTGCAGAGGCAGATGGACATTCCTCGCGCTCGCGAAGGAGGGATCTGAGGCGACGCTGTGGGTCGACGATGGCGTCGTCGACCATTGGCACGACGCGCCGCTAGATCTCCCGTTAGGCGAACTCACTGTCATGAAAGAGGCAGTGGGCTTCGCCGCAGATGTCGTCATATTCGAACGGAGGATTCCTGACGAGCGCCTGCATGTCTTCTGGAAGGCTGGGAACCGACATTGATCGAGCGACCCTCCTCGCCTCTCGACGCGTCAGCCATCGGGCTTTGTTTGGCGATCAACCTCTTTGGCGTAGTCGGCAGGCTTCAGGACAGGGCCGGGAGCCTTGAGGATCGTGAAGTTGTTCCGGTACAGGTTGCGGCGCTGCTTGAGGCGCTGTTGGGTTCGGGGCGCGACCGAGATCTGCGTGTGGCTCAGAAGCCCTGCCTTCTCGAGACTCCGGATGCCGCGTTGAAGGGTCGGCACCGAAAACGGCAGGAGGACTCGACTGTCGGGGCCAAAGCGACGCTCCTGGTCGGCAAACCATGTGAGAGGTCGGAACCACGGGCCTCCCCCCAACGGATATCGGCCTCTGAACTTGCTGCGAGCTGAACGGTCATGTCGTTCGGCAACTGTGGCCGCGAGATAGGCGCTCAGCTCGGGCACGCCCCACTTGGCAAGAGTGCCGCTGGCGATCACGGTTCCCAGCACCGTCGCATAGGTGTCGCCCTCTTGTCCGTCTGGATCGTCAAATGGCTCGCGGGAGCCGTCGTCTTTCAGGATCATGAGCGTTGGGCGCCTGCCTGTTTGCGGGACACGGCGGATGAGGCCGAGCGCTTCGAGGCGGGCGAGCTGCTCGCCCACCCATTTTCGCTTCAGGAGGACAACCTCGCGACTGGCGTCGATGTCCGGAGGATCCGAGCCGAGTCCTGCTGTCCCGCGCGCAAGGTCGTGCAGTTGCTCGTAGCTGTGGCGTGGGAGGACGAGCCCAGGCCCGGCCTTGCGATCCCCGACGTGCTCCGCGGGAAGCGCGATGCCGCGCAGCACGAGGTCCAGCTTTGCCGCGCCCAGGGCGCGGCTCGCCATCAGTGGGATGAGATGGTTCGCGATGTGCGTCTCACGGATACGAAAAAGAACCTTCCCCGTGATCTCACGACCATAAGGGAGCCCGGCCTGTCGTTTCCTCCGTGGGCCGGGATCGGACCGTTTCGCGCGCGCCATACAACGAAAGGGTAGCCCTCGCTCAGATGTATTGGTAGCCCCGCAACAGATGTAGATCTAGCCCCGCTACAGATCACGCCAGTAAGAAACGGTCATCAAGGGACAGGTGAGCGAGAGCCTACTCGCCACACTACATCTGAGCCGGGGTTAGCGAGCTTGGTATCGGGCCCAGTGTGCTCTACGGTCGCGTGGCGGCCAAGGTCGCGCCCGTAGACGCAAACTCCCCGGCGAACTCCCGTTGTGAGTGGAGGTGCTGAGGGACGGAGCAGAGGTGGCCCTCGGGTTGTATCCGAGTATCGCCAGGGCGGACAAGGGGCCCGGCCTACTGGCCGGGCCCCTTTCGCGGTGGCCTTGCGCACAAGCCGCCTGGTGTCCATCGAGCGGGGAAAGTTCACCTCCGCTGGACGCACAGCGCGGCCGCAGCTACTCGCCGAGGTCAAGCGGCGGGCCGAGGTCATCGTCGAGCAGGTGGCCGTAGACCTCGAGCGTGAACGCGGCTGAATGGTGGCCCATCCACCGCTGCAGCCGCAAGACGGAGATCCGGTTTTCGATCAGCAGCGAGGCACACGTGTGGCGCAGCGTGTGAAAGCCAACGCCACTCAGGCCAGCGCGCTCGGCCGCCGGGACGAGCACGCGCCGGCGCAGGCTGCCCTGATCTGACGGCGTGCCACGACGGCCCGGGAAGACATATGCGTCATCGCCCGCGTCGGCCGGGCGGTACGCCTGAAGATCGCGCGCCACGCTCGGCGGGATCGGAATCGTCCGTGCGCCGTGGCGTGACTTCGGCGAGACGAGGACGCCCTTGACGAACGCTCGACGGACATGCAGATGAGGTGTGGGCCCGTCGAGCGTGAGGTCGCTCCAGCGCAGTGCGAGCGCCTCGGAGATCCGCAGTCCGGTCGCGGCGATCAGGTCGAACAGCGGCCGCCACTTGCCCGGAATCTCCCTGCGCAACTGCTTGAGCTGCGTGCGCGTGAGGTAGCGCCGCTCCTGCATCGCCCAGGCGCGGCCGGCGCGCCGGCGCGGCAGCACGATCTGCTCGGCGGGATTGGCCGGGATCAGGTCGTGCGCGACGGCGGCGTCGAGCACGAGGCGCAGCGGCGTGACGATGTTCGCGATCGAGCTGTCCTTGAGCCGGCCCCCGCGGCCGGACCTGGTCGTCAGCCAGTCGACGAAGCCTTGTACGCGGCGGCGGTCGAGGTCGCGCACCCGCACCCCGGGATCGAAGTACTCCAGCGCGAACGTCGTCAGCAGCCGGCGATACTCACGACGCGTGTTCTCGCGCAGCGCGTCGTGCCCCGTTCCAGCGTAGGCATCCAGCCACTCCAGGCTGAAGGCGTGCAGCGTCGGACCGCTCCGCTGCGCTCGCGCCTGCGCGCCGCGCGTGCACTTGATCGCACGCGCCTCGGTGAGCGTGTCCGCTGTCTGCTTGCGCTGGCGACCGTCGACGCGGTACACCACTACGTACTTCGCGCCGCGCCGGTAGACGCCGGGAACGCTGGTCCGTTGAAGAGGCAACGCAGGAAGTGTTCCCACGTTGCCCAGGATGTTGCCGCAAACTGGGCGCAACGACAGCCCAAAAACCGCCGATTACCAGCGGTTTTGTAGCGCGCCCGAGAGGATTCGAACCTCTGACCTTCGGTTCCGTAGACCGACGCTCTATCCAGCTGAGCTACGGGCGCAGTGCGAGCGGGGGATTGTAGCCGCTGCCTGGTGAGGGTGGCTTGGCGGGCGGCGGGGCGGTCGTGCCGGAGCCCGCCGTCGTGCGGCTCGCCGGCACCGCGGCGCGCTCGATAATCGGCGGCATGATCGCCTGGGCGTTTCCGGGGCAGGGATCGCAGCGTGCGCGGATGGGGGCGCTGTTGCCGGGCTTTGCGGCGCTCGCTGAGCAGGCGCAGCGGACCACCGGGGTCGACCTCGAGCGTCTCTGCGTCGCCGACCCGCAACCGGCATGGACCGCAGACGAGCTCCAGCAGGCGATCTTCGTGACGACGCGGGCGGCGGCCGCGGACGCGCGCGAGCGAGCGCAGGAGCAAGCGCGGCTGCCCCTCCCCAATGCCGTCGTGGGCCACAGCCTCGGCGAATTCGCGGCGCTGGTTGAGGCCAGAGCGCTCGACTACGCGGCCGCTCTCCAACTCGTCGACGTCCGCGGGCGCGCGATGGCAGCGACCGGCGCGGAGCGGCCCGGTGCGATGGTCGCCGTTGTCGGTCTCGCCCACAACGCCGTGGCCGACACCTGCGCGACGCTCGGCGACGTCTGGGTGGCGAACGTCAACAGCCCGACGCAGACGGTGATCTCAGGAGCGGTCGCAGACGTCCAAGCAGCAGCGGACTGCCTCAACGCAGCAGGAGCGCGGATGGTCGTCCGCCTGCCGATCTCGATCGCGTGTCACACCCCGCTGATGGCGCCTGCCGCCGAGCGCCTGCGCGCAGCCCTCGACGAGATCGAGCTGCAACAGCCGGCGATCCCCTTCTACTCGGCCGTGGACGCACAGCCCAAGCAGCACGCCGCAGACATCGCCAAAGCGCTCGTCGACGGCGTCACGAGACCCGTCCTGTTCTCCGCCACCGTCCGGCGCATGCGTGACGACGGCGTCGACGGGTTCGTCGAGGTCGGACCCGGCCGGGTGCTGCGGAGCCTCCTGCGTGAGAACGCGCCGGAGCTGCCGCGCGCAGCGATCGCGGCCTACGACGAAACGCTGACCGCCCTGCGACGCGCTGAACCTACCGGGAAGTAGTCTTGACGTGTCGGGAGACGATTCGCCAGGGGGACGAATTGAGGGGATTGGAGACGGACGTCGCGATCGTCGGTGGCGGCCTTGCCGGGCTGACCGCTGCGCGCGAGCTTGAGCGGCTCGGCATCGCGGCTGTGGTGCTGGAGGCGCGCGACCGCGTCGGCGGGCGCGTGCTCAGCCGGCCGGTCGGCGATGGCGTCGCGATCGATCAAGGCGGCCAGTTCGTCGGGCCGCCGCGCGAGGGTCCGTGGCTGATGCAGGAGTTGTGCCACGAGCTCGGGATCGAGCGCTTCCGCACGCACGAGGGCGGCGACAAGCTCGTGCTGCTCGGCAGCCGGCGCAAGCGCTACCGCGGGCTGGCGCCGAGCTGGCCGCCCCACGCCGCCGTCGACCTCGTGCGGGCGAAGGACGCGCTCGAGCGACTCGCGCGGACCTTCCCGGCCGGCGAGCCGTGGCGCGCACACGACGCCGCCGCGCTTGACGGCCAGACCTACGCCGCGTGGATCGAACGGCACGTGCGCACCCGCCAGAGCCGGGCGCTGCTGCGCCTCGCAACGGAGACGCTCTATGCCGCAGAACCGGAGGAGTTGTCACTGCTGCACGCACTCGCATACGTGCGCAGCGCTGGCCGCGGACACCTCACGCATCTCGCACGCGTGGGCCGCGGCCACCAGCAGGAACAGCTGCGCGGCGGTGCGCAGTCGGTCCCGCTCGCGCTCGCCGCAGCGCTCGGCGAGCGCGTCGTGCTCGAGTCCCCCATGCGGCAGATCGCGGTGCGCGGCGACATCGTGACCGTCACCGGTCCGCAGCTCCGCGCCAGCTGCCGCCGCATCATCGTGGCCCTGCCACCCGCGCTCGCCGGCCGCCTTGACATCGAGCCGTCCCTGCCGGGCTCCCGCGACCGCGCGGCGCTCGCGTTCACCGGTGGATCGGTTATCACCGCGTCGCTCGTCTACGCGGAGCCGTTCTGGCGCGCCCAGGGCCTCAGCGGATACGCGGCGGCCACGCACGGGCCGGTCCGCGGCGTGCTCGACGTCTCCCCTCCGCCGCCGGTGCGCGTGGGTGTCCTGCAGGCGTTCGTCGTCGCCGGGAGTGCACGCGCGCTGGCACGCGTGTCAGCAAGCGAGCGGCGGCGAGCGATCCTCGGCGGCCTGGCCGAGCTGTTCGGCGACGCAGCCCGCACCCCGGAGCAGTACTTCGAGAAGGACTGGACCGCGGACGAGTGGACGCGCGGCTGCTACCACGGCATCGGCGCACCCCGCGCCTGGCTGGCCCACGGCCCGCGGCTGCGCGAGGCCGTCGGCCCGATCCACTGGGCCGGCAGCGAGACCGCGACATGGGGCCTCGGCACGATGGAAGGAGCGATCGACTCCGGCCGGCGCGCGGCCCGGGAGGTCGCGGAGGCGCTCGCGTTCGCGCAGCCGCCGGCGCGCTCCGCTGCGGCCGCCTGACTGGAGGGATCGGCGAACCGCGGGCGCCGTCGGGTGCCCCATGCCTCCTAGCGACCGGCCGCCAGCAGCTCGTCGGCCGCGCGCCACCCCGACAACACCGCCCCGCTCATTGAGGCCATACCCGTCAGCGCCGTCTCCGTGCCGGCCCAGTGCAGCGGGCCGACGGGCGCGCGCAGGGCAGCGCCGAGCGTGCTCCATGCCCCCGCGGCGCCGTAACCGCCATGGCCGCCGCGCGTCCACGGGTCATGGATCCAGTCCTGCTCGACGACCGCCTCGAGACGCGAGGCCGGCGGCCCGAACAGCTCGGCGAGCGTGCCCAGAACGACCCGACGTCGCTCCGCCGCAGGCATGACGGAGAGCGCCACGGCAGCTCGCCCGACCGCGTACGCCGCGAGCGCGCCCGGACGTCCGCCGGGCGGCGACTCGTCGAGTACCACGCGCACCGGCCCGTCCGTCGCCGCCGCGCCGCTCAGCCCCTGCCCGCGCCAGAACGGCTCGGCGTACAGCGCGACGAGCTTGAACGCTTGCCCGTGCGGCATTCGCTGCGCGAGCTGGTCGCGCGCGGGCACGAGCGGCTCCCAGCGGATGCACGCCGCAAGCGCCGGCGTCGTCGCGACGATCGCGCGCCGCGCCCGCACGTGCAGCGACCGGGCCGACACCGAGACGCCGTCGCGCGACCAGCGGATCGCCCCGACCGGCTCGTCGCACAGCACCTCTCCCGCCTGCGCCGCCATCAGCTCGGCGAGCCGCTGGGGGCCACCCCGCAGCCGATGGCTCTGCGCGCCCCCGCCCGTGCTCGTCATCGCTCTGAAGCTGCCGTTGGCGGCCAGGTACGCGGCGGCGTGCAGGCGGGAGACCTCACCGACGTCGGCCGCGAACAGCGGCTCGCTCGCAAGCCGCAGCAGCTTGCGCCCCGTGCGGGTGAAGATTGTCCGGCCGGCCCAGGCGCCAAGCGTCTGCGCGTCGATCTGCCGTGCGCCAACCACCGCCCACGGTGCCGCCACGTCCACCCGCCGCGCGAGCCGGTCGAGCCGGCGTCGGGCGACTGCGAACTCGACCGCGCCCGGCAGCGCACGGCGCGGCAGCGCGTCGCGGTGGCGACCGCCGTAGCGGTGGGTTCGCCCGTCGAGCCGCAGCAGCCGGTCGCCATCCGCGTGCGCGGGGAACGCCTCGACGCCGAGCTCGGCGGCGAGCGCGAGGATCGCGTGGTTAGCGACCGTTCCGTCCTCCCGCGGCGTGCAGTAGAGCCCGCCGAGCTCGATCGCGTCGCCGCCCGCGAGGCGGTGGTCGAGCACGCGACCGCCGACGCGCTCGCGCGCCTCCAGCACGATGACGCGGCGGCCGGCCGCATGCAGCCGACGCGCAGCCGACAGGCCAGCGAGCCCGGCGCCGACGACGACGACGTCGGCTTCCAGCCGATCACGGCGCTCCATCGGGCTCAGCCGAGCGTGGTCTGCAGGCGCCGCGGAGCGATCTGGACGATGCGTTCGTACAGCGGCACTTCGGGCGGCGTGGGGCCCGAGACGAACACGAGGGCGGCGAGCGCGCGCCCCATGCGCACGTGCACGGCGTCTATGTAGCCGATGACCTTGCCGTAGGAGCTGACGGACACGGAGATGTAGCGTCTCGTCGTCGAGTTCTGCCCCATGCGCTCCGCCCGCACCAGCCTCGCCGGGCTCGCCGGGCCGCCGGCTTCCTCGCTGACGTGCCGCCGCAGTTCGCGACGCAGGCAGTCCGCCGCCGTACGCGAATCGAGGCGACGTAGCGCTGCACGAGCGGCTGCACTGTTGGGGTAGACGGCGACCCGCTCCTGCACGCCGTAGTGGTCGTGCGTCAGGCGCTTGGACCTGACCAGCGCACTCGCACCGCGGAACGGCTGGAGCGTGCCGCACTGCAACCTCGTGACCGTGCCGCCGTCCTCACTCCACCCGTCCGGCAGGTCCGTGAGGCGGACCAGCGAGCGCGTCGCGAGCGTGACGTCGCTCGCAGCCTCACTCGTGCCCGACGGAGCTGGCTGCGTCCTGGCCGTCGTCGTCCTCGCGACCGTCGTTCCAGCACCGTCGTCCCCTGCGCCGCCACAGGCCGCGACTGCCATCGCGACGAGCAGCAGAACCAGCACGACCCCCATCGAGCGTGACACGCGAGCGTTCCCCCAGCATTGATCGCGCACGCGACTGAATTAATCACGCACGCGCGCTTCCCCCATAGCGAGAGGGCGCAACGTTCACCACCCCCTCCTGAAACACTAACAGCTCCTAGTCTGAAATGCTATGATTCAGTAGGCGTTGGATCTCGATGCATCGCGTGGGGCGAGCTGCATCTCCAGGGGGATACATGAGTGGGGGAGTTGTCAGGAAGCTGCGCGCGCTGCTGCAGTGCGCGAGCTGCCGTTTCGGCGCGCTGTACTACGTGCCGTTCTGTGCGGGCATGGCTGCGGCGGGGACGTTGAGCCTCGCGACGGCTCTGCTGAGCGCGGCCTTCTGGCTCACGCTGGGGATGGCGATAGAGGTCACGAACCGCCTTGCGGACCGCGTCGAGGACGCCGTCAACCGTCCTGAGCGGACGGCCCTGTGCGAGGTCGTCGGGTGGGAGCTGCTCGCCCGCGTGCAGCTTGTCCTGTGGGGTCTGGTCGTCGTCGCCACCGCGGTCTGGCTCGCGCTGGCGCCCAATGCCCTGCTGTTGCTGCTGCTCGTCAGCGGCGCGGGCTTCGGGCTCGCCTACTCGCGCGGCCCGCGGCTCGCTCGCCATCGCGCACTCGTGTTCGTCGTGCTGAGCGGCACGTTCGTCGGCCCCTTCTGCCTCGGCGTCGCCGCCGGCGATCCGCTCACCGGCACCGCCAGCACGGCCGGCTTCGCGCAGCTCGGCGAGTTCGTCCCGCTCTTCTGGGTGCTGACGCTGTTCATCAGCTCCCTCGCCGGCATCAAGGACATCACTGACCGCGCCGGCGACGAGGCGATCGGCTACCGCAGCGCCTTCGTCGCATTCGCCGAGCGCCACGGGACGGCGGCGCTCACAGCGCTGGCAGCCGTGCCGTTCGTTGCGCTCGTCGGCTTTGTCGCCGCAGGCCAGCTCCCAGCGCGTGCGCTCGCGCTGCTCGTCTTCCTCCCGCTGAGCACCGGCGTCGCGCTCGCCGTCCGCGGCGCGCACGACCGGCCTGCCGATCAGCTGCTCGTGCGCGAGGCGCTCTACGACCACTGGCTCGCGTTTACGACCGCGACGCTGCTTCTCTGCTTCCCCAGCGCTGGCCTGCTGGCAGCGCTGGCCGGGGCGTGGCTCTGGTGGATCGTCGCGTCGCACTCCCTGCACTGGGGAGCGCCGCTGCGGCTCGCGGACCTCCCGCGCGTGGTCGCCCTCGCGTCCGCTGGCGCGGTCCGTCGGCCGAGCGCCGTGCCCGTACCGGCGACCATGGAGGCGAGCGCGTGACACGCGAGCAGATCGTCGACCTGCTGCGCGAGCTGCTCGGGGAGATCCTCGAGTTGGATCCGCAGGAGCTCGACTTCGAGCTGGACTTGATCGACGACCTCGATACCGACTCGCTGCAGCGGCTCGAGCTGATGACGGAGGTCGAGCACCAACTCGACGTGCGCCTCGATGCGAGAGCGTGGCGCGAGGCTCGCACGCTGACGGAGCTGACGGAGCTGACGCTGCGGGAGCTTGCGGAGTCGCCGTCGCGATGACGGCTGCCCCTGCGATCGTCGTCACGGGCATCGGCGTGCGCTCGCCGCTGGGCTCCGACGTCGAGGCCTTCTGGCAGCGAGCGCTCGGCGGCACCGTCGCCACCCGGCCGCTCACGCGCTTCGACACCGCGCGCCTGTCGAGCGACCGCGGCGGCGAGATCGCGCAGGCACCGAACGGCGCCGCACACGACGGCGTCCCCGTCCCGCTCGCCGTGCGACTCGCCGACGAGGCAGCCGCGACCGCGGTCGAGGATGCCGGGCTCTCGCCGGACTGCGTCGCTCCCGAGCGCGTCGGCGTCTGCATCGGAACCGTGATCGCGACGCGCCCAGCCGTCGAGGGCTGGCTGGCGAGCGACCCCGCCACACGCGAGGACCCCCGCGACGCCGCCTGGGCGGATCCGTCGCAGCTGAGCCGCGTCCCCGCCCGGCGGCTCGGGCTGGGCGGTCCGAACTGCGTCGTCGCGACCGGCTGCGCGGCCGGCAACAGCGCGCTGGCATGGGGCGCGGAGGCGCTGCGCGCCGGCCGGGCGGACGCGATGGTCGTCGGTGGCGCCGACGAGATCTCGCAGGCGATGCTGATGATGTTCGACAGCTTCGGTCTGCTCTCACCCGACGCCGTGCGCCCGTTCGACCGCGACCGCGTCGGCCTGCTGCTCGGCGAGGGCGCCGCTGCGTTCGTGCTCGAGCGCGAGGCGGACGCGCGCGCTCGTGGCGCGCACGTGCACGGGCGGATCCTCGGCTACGCGAACGTCGCGGACGCCTTCCACATCACCTCACCCCACCCGGAGGCGCGCGGAGCGATCCGCGCGATGCAGCGCGCGCTCGCGGAGGCCGACGTCGAAGCATCCGGCGTCGACCACGTGAGCGCGCACGGCACCGGCACGCCGGCGAACGACGAGGTCGAGGCGCGCGCAATCCGCGACGTGCTCGGCAGCGCCGCTGACGACGTGCCGGTGACCGCGCTCAAGTCGCTCGTTGGCCACGCGCAGGGCGCGGCGAGCGCGTTCGAGGCGGCCGCCTGCCTGCTCGCGATCCGCGACGGCCTCGTTCCGCCCGTCGGGAACTACGAGACGCGCGACCCCGAGTGCGACATCGACGTCGTCGCCGGCGAGGCGCGCGCCACGCCCGTGTCGGTCGCCATCAGCAACGCATTCGGCTTCGGCGGGAACATCGAGTGCGTCGTGTTCGGGGCGGCATGAGCAGGAGCCCGCCCAGCGCGATCGCCGGATCGGCCGCCGTGAGCGCCGCCGAGCTGGACGATTCGGCCGTCGCCGAGCTGCTGCAGGGCGAGCGGCTGCGGACCGTGAGCCTCGAGTCACGCCTGCTGCTGGCGGCCGCGCGGCTCGCGCTGCGCGACGCATACAGCCGCACGGCCGCTCCCCCCGTGGACGCCGACGAGCTGGGCGTCGTCGTCGCCACGCGCCACGCCGGGCTGCAGGAGTACGTCGATCTGTACCGCTCGGGGACCGAGGGCGAGCGACCGCGCGTGCGACCGGGGAAGGGGCCGCAGACGGGCCTGACCGCGCCTGCCGCCGAGGTGAGCATCCGCCTGCCCGCCGCAGGACCGAACGCGACCGTCTGCAACGGCGCCGTCGGCTGCCTCGACGCGCTGCGGTACGCGGCCGACCGGCTCGCGGCCGGTGATGCCAGCGCGATGCTCGTCTGCGAAGTGGACCTCGCACCGGCCGTCCTGCGAGCGGGGACGCACGGCGAGGACGACCAAAAGCAGCGCGCCACCGTCGTGGTGCTGGAGCGCGCGGACGCCGCGCGCCGCGGCGGCGCCGCCCCGCGCGCGCTGCTGGGCGCAGTCGCGACCGCGTTCTCACCCACCGGTGACGCGGCGGAGGCCGAGGCGCGCGCGGTCGGGGAGGTCCTCGCCTCCACCGACCCGGACTCCGGCGGCGCGCACACGTGGAACGGCGACGGCAGCAGCGACACGCTCGGCGAGCTCGCCGACGCCGCCGCGAGCCTCGCGCGCGGCGAGGCGCACGGCCCGCAGCTGCTGCGCGCACACGACGCCGGCGCGGCCGGCGCGGCCGTCGTCCATCGCGAGCCCGGGGGAGCGCGCTGATGCAGCTCGTGTACTCCAACGCGACCGCCTTCTACCTCGAGCGCCACCTCACGGAGGGCCGCGCGCAGCGGCCGGCGCTGTTCGCCGGCGAGCGGACGTGGAGCTACGGCGAGCTGTTCGAGCAGGCCCAGCGCGCCGGCACGATGCTGCGCGCTGCGGGCGCACAGCGCGGCGAGCGCGTCGTCGTGCTGCTGCCGGACACGCCGGAGGCCGCCGCGATCGTGTTCGGCGCGATGCACGTCGGCGCGATTCCCGCACCGATCCACACGCGCCTGTCCGAGGACGAGCTCGCGTTCGTCTGCGAGGACGCGCAGCCGTGCGTCGCGGTGACGACGACTGACCGCGTGGCGACGCTGCTCGCGATCCGCTCGCGCACCGGCTGGCCCGAGACTGTCGTCGCATTCGGCGGCCAGGCGCCCACCGGAGAGCCGGTGCTCGACGCCACCGAGGCGATCGCGAGTTCCGAGCCCGCCGAAGCCGCGCCGTGCGGCCCGGACGACCCGGCCCTGCTGCAGTACACCTCCGGCAGCACGGGGCGTCCCAAGGCCGTCGTCCACCTCCACCGCGGACTGCTCGCGCTGCCCGAGGGGTTCGGTCGCCGGCTCGCGCTGGCCGAGGACGACCTCTGCTACTCGGCCGCCAAGCTGTCGTTCGGCTACGGCTTCGGCAACTCGCTGCTGTTCCCGCTGGCGGCCGGCGCGAGCGCGCTGCTGCGCGCCGAGCCGACGGAGCCGGTCGGCGTGCTGGAGACGATCGCCGCGCGCCGCCCGACCGTCTTCTTCGGCGGTCCGTCGCTCTACACCGCGCTGCTCGCCGTCCAGGACCCGCGCGATCCGCACGACACGTCGAGCCTGCGCCTGTGCGTCTCGGCCGGCGAGGCACTCGAAGCCGGCCTCTTCCGCCGCTGGCAGACCGTCTTCGGCCTGCCGATCCTCGACGGACTCGGCTCGACCGAGTGCCTGCACATCTTCACCTCCGGCGAGCCGGCTGAACTGCACCCCGGCTCGCTTGGAACGGTCGTCCCGCCGTACGAGCTGCGACTGCTCGACGACCACGGCGCCGAGGTCGACCCGGGCCGCCCCGGCCACGTGCACGTGCGCGGGCCGGCGAACGGCGTGGGCTACTGGGGACGCCCCGAGGCGACGGAGGCGACGATGCGCGACGGCTGGACCCGCACCGGCGACCTGATGCAGCGCGCCGAGGACGGCACGCTCCTCTTCGTCGGCCGCAGCGACGACGTCTTCAAGGTGCGCGGGATGAAGATCGCCCCGCTGGAGATCGAGGCCTGCCTCACCGCGCACCCCGCCGTCGCGGAGTGCGCGGTGAGCCCGGTCGTCGACCGCAACGGCCTGACGATCGCGTGCGCATGGGTGCGCGTGGCGCCGACGGAGGAGCCGGGGCGCGAGCTCTCCCGCGCGCTGAAGGCCCACGCCCGGGCGCAGCTCTCGCCGCACAAGGTCCCCCGCCTCGTGCGCTTCATCGACGCACTCCCCCGCACCGAGACGGGAAAGCTCAGCCGCCGCGGCGTCACAGCGCTCGCCGCATTGACCACCACGGAGGGAAGGACCATGCTCGTGAGACCGATCGAGGACGGCGCGCCCGCGCCGCTGGAGGCGCGCGGCCTCTCGCGCCGCTTCCAGCAGGGTGCGACGGAGATCCGCGCCGTCGACGGCGTCGACCTGACCGTCGCGACGGGCGAACTCGTCGCGATCATGGGGCCCTCCGGCTCGGGCAAGTCGACGCTGCTGCACTTGCTCGGCGGGATCGACCGCCCAGACGCGGGCGCGATCCGCCTCGAGGGTCGCGACATCGCCGCTCTCGCGCCACAGGAGCTGGCGCTCGTGCGCCGCCGGCGACTCGGCTTCCTGCTGCAGTTCTTCAGCCTGCTGCCGACGCTCACGGCACTCGAGAACGTCGCCTTCCCGCTGCTGCTCGACGGCGTGCCGGACGCGAACCGCCGTGCGCAGCTCGCGCTCCAGCACGTGGAGATGGACGCGCGCGCGGCGCACCGCCCGTCGCAGCTGTCCGGTGGCGAGCAGCAGCGCGTCGCGCTCGCACGCGCGCTCGTGATCGAGCCCGCGATCATCCTCGCGGACGAGCCGACCGGCAACCTCGACTCGGTCAGCGGGCGCGAGATCCTCGCGCTGCTGCGCGACGCCGCCGACAGCGGCCAGAGCGTCGTGATCGTGACGCACGACCCGATGGCCGCCGAGCACGCCGACCGCATCGTGCGGATGGCAGACGGGCGCGTCTCCGAGCTCGACGGCGAGCCGGCCGGAATGCAGCAGGCATGAAAATCCCCTCGCCGGCGCACGCGCGCACGAGCGCTCGCGAGCAGTTCGTCGCGACCTGGACGGTCTTCCGGCTCGTGAACCTGCGCCAGCTGACGAGGCGGCGCAGGCGCGCGGCGCTGACGCTCGCGGGAATCGCCGCCGCGGTCAGCCTCGTCGTCGCGATCACGGTCGTCAACGCGGCCGTCCGCGGCACGGTGCGCGACACCGCCGTCGGACTCGCCGGCGTCGCGCAGCTCGAAGCGCGGCCGTTCGGAGCGCCCTCGCTCGCGCCCGCCGCGATACGCAGGACGAATTCCGCGCCGGGCGTCGGCACAGCCGTGCCGAGCACGCAGCAGATCACGCGTATGCAGCACGGCGGCGCGGCCACGCGCGTGCTCGTCGCGGGCATGCCGCCGAGCATCGCCGCGCTCTTCCCCAACGGCTTCGGCGACGCGACCGCAGCGGTCGTCGATCCGGCTGCCGGCTCGGTCGTGCTCTCGCCGCACCTCGCCGAGACGCTCGGCGCAGGCGCCGGCGACGCCGTCACGGTCGCGACGCCGACAGGGACGAGACGGCTGTTCGTCGGCGCGGTGCTGCCAAACGGCGTGCTGTCGAGCGTCAACGGCGGGGACCTCGCGCTGACCGGCCTGGCCTACTCCCAGCGCCTGTTCGACCGGCCGGGGAAGGTCGACCGCCTCTACATCACCCCCGCCCGCGGGCAGTCAGTGGAAGCACTGCAAAGGCAGCTCAGACGCACGCTCTACGGCAAGGCGATCGTCGGCGACCCCGGCGCGAGCGCGGCACCGTTCGAGCACACGTTCGACGGGATCGCCACGACGACGCAGCAGATACGCGCCGTCGCGCTGCTGGTGGCGCTGTTCCTCGTGCTCAACACGATGGCGATGTCGCTCGCCGAGCGGCGCGCCGACCTCGCGCTGCTCGTGACGGGCGGGACGCAGCGCGGACCGATCGTCGCGGCGTTCGTCGCCGAGGCGGCGCTCGTCGGACTGGCCGGCGGCGCGCTCGGGACGGTGATCGGCTTCTTGCTCGCGCACCGCCTCGTCGAGCAGGCCGGTGCGGTGTACGAGAGCGTGCTGCCGATCACGTCTGCCGGCGCGGTGCACCTTACGGCGAGACAGGCGCTGCTCGGCGTGCTCAGCGGCGCGGCCGTGGCGATGGCCGGCGCGGCATTCGTCGCACGCCGCGTCGTGCGGCTGACGCCGATCGAGGCGCTCGCCCCGGCGGCACCGTATGCGGTCTCCGCGCAGAGCCGCGGGCCGCGGTCAGGACTGCTCGCGCTCGGCGGCCTCGTTGCGACCGCGTGCGCCGCGCTCGTCGTGGCGTTCGCGCCGGTCGGCTCGCATCCGGAGCTGCTCGGGCTCGCGCTGATGCTGACGCTCGCGGGCTCGTTGCTGCTGCTGCCGTTCCTCGTCGGCGCGCTCAGCGCCGGCAGCCGGCGCGCCTGGCCGCAGCTGCTCGGCGTGCGTGGCCGGCTCGCGGCGGACGGGCTCGTGCGCGCGCCCGGCCGCACGACCGTCGCCGCCGGCGCACTCGGCCTCACGATCGCGCTCGTGGTCGCGAGCGCGAGCGGGCTCGGCTCGTTCCGGCAGGAGGTGAACCGCGCCGCCACGACGTGGTTCGCGGCACCGCTCTACGTGCGCGCGAACGGAGAGGGGCTGCTCGCCTCCGACCAGCCGCTGCCGGTGTCGCTGCGCAGGCGCCTGGCCGCGATCGAGGGCGTGCGCGCCGCCTACCCGATACGCGCGGCGCTGCTCGAGCGCAGGAACCAGCAGGTCGCGATACTCGCGTTCCCGATAGCGCAGGCGGCGCGCCACGGCGACCAGCTCACCGGCGACGTGCCGGTGAGGGATCAGCATCTCGTGGCGGCGGTCGGCCGTGGACAGGTCGTCGCGTCACGCCTCACCGCGCGGCGGCACAGGCTGCACACCGGCTCGATACTGCACGTGTCGGTCGCCGGCACCGACCACCGCTTCCGCGTCGCCGGGACGTTCAACGACCTCGCCTCGACCGACGCCGTCTACCTCGAGCACAGCATCTACACCCGCCTGTCGGAAGACGAGGACGCCGACCGCTTCGCGCTGATGCTCGACTCGGGCGCAAACCGCGCCGTGGTCGCCGCGCGCGTACAGCGCTTCCTCGACGCCAACGGCCTGCCCGGGACGGTCGCCACGAGAGGCAAGATGGAGAGCTACGTGCTCGACCTCGTCAACGGCCTGTTCTCGCTCGCCGGCGGCGCACAGCTTGCTGCGCTGCTGATCGCGGCGATGGTCGTGCTCAACACGATGCTGACCGTGACGTTCGAGCGCCGCCGCGAGCTCGGCCTGCAGCGCATGCTCGGCATGACGGGACGCCAACAGGCCGGCACCGTCGTGCTGGAGGCGGTCGCGATGTCGGCGGTCGGCGCGGCGCTGGCGGTGCTGCTCGGGCTCGTGCTCGGAGCGCTGATGACGATCGGGATCGAGAACCAGCTGGCCTGGCACGTCAGCTTCCACCCTGCGATCGGCGAGACAGTCGCGGCCGTGCTCGTCGCGATCGCGATCGGCGCGGCGGCCGCCTGCTACCCGAGCTGGCTCGCGACGCGGGCGCCGCTGATGGAGCTGCTGCGGGTGGAGTGAGCGGCGCGCCGCGGGCGCAGGACGACCTGCCCGCCGCGCGAGGGCAGCAGGCTCAAGCCGTACAGCCGCGACTTCTCCTCCGGGCCGGGCGCGAGCGTCACTCTCATGCGTTCGACGACGAGCCGCACGACCGTCTGCATCAGCAGCGTCGTCAGCGACGCCGCGACGCAGCGCCGCACGCCGCCGCCGTAGGGCGTGAAGGCGTAGGGCGCCGGTCTGTCACCGAGGAACCGCTCGGGCTTGAATGCGAGCGGGTCCTCCCACACCTCGGCGCGGCGCTGCGCGACCGCGCACATCGCGCTCACCACGAGGCCCGGCGGGACGGTGTAGCCGCCCAGCTCGATCGGCTCGGTGGCGGTGCGCGGCGCGTCGAGTATCGGCGAGCGCACGCGCAGCGTCTCGTGCACGATCGCCTCCAGGTACGTCTCGTCACCGGCGGCCAGTTCCGCCTCCAACCGCTCGCGCACGTGCGGGACGCGCGAGAGCCGCTCGAACGGCCAGACAAGCCCAGCGGACGTGATTTCGTGCCCGAGGATCACGAGGCCGACGAGCTGGTCGCGGATCTCGAGGTCGCTCAGCGGCCTGCCCTGCGCGTCTCCGGCGCCGACCAGCAGCGACAGCACGTCGTCGCGGTGGTCGAGCTCGCCCGCGAGCGCCCGCCGCCGACGCGCGATCTCGTCGAACAGCAGCCTGTTGAGCGTGTCGCGTCTGCGCCGCATCGAGCGGCCGGGGTTGAGCCGGCCGCCGCGGTCCCAGAGCGTCGGCGCGATCAGCATCAGCGCGAGCCGCGGATCGTCGCTGCGGCCGACTTCTTCGCGCATCGTCGCGAAGTCGTGCGGGGAGACCTCGCCGATCACCGTCCGGCAGATCACGCCGAAGGCGATGCGGCGCGCCGCCGGCAGCAGCGCGACCGGCTCGCCCAGCGGGAGCCTCGCGATCTCCACCTCGGCGATCCGCTCGATCGCCGCGCCCCAGCGCGCGGCGATGCCGCCGCTGTAGACGCCGAGCATTGTGCGGCGCTGATGGCGGTGTTCGTCGCCCGTGACGAACATCGTCGCGTGCTCGCCCACCATCGGCGTGAGCGGCGACTGCCCCTGCGCTCTCGGGAAGCGCTCGGGCGCCTCCGTGAGGATCGTCTTCACGTCCGCCGGATCGACCGCCGCGACCGACGTGCCGAGGAAAGGCAGCCGCATCGTGAAGACGGGCCCATAGCGCTGCGCGCACGCTTCGACGTACGCGAGCGGTTCGCGCTGGTAGCGAAGCATCTGCCACGCCTGCGGGCGTCCAGGCCCGGGCGGGAGCGGTCCAAACGGCGACGACATCGATCCCCCAATGCGCCGGGTGCCGACGCGTCGATGACTGGCCGCATTCTACTCGAAAGTCGGTTGGCGCCAGACCGCAGCAGATCGCCGTCGGCGACTTGACGTCGATGCCCGGATCGCCCGCCATGGCAGGCGTTCCGGTCTACGGAGAGGGCGGGATTCGAACCCGCGATGGAGTTTGACCCCCATACTCGCTTAGCAGGCGAGTGCCTTCAGCCACTCGGCCACCTCTCCCGGTGGGAGATCGCCAGTCTAGAGGCTCGCGGCCGCAAGCGCGCGGGCGATGACCGCATCCCGACGCGCACGCGAGCCCGGCCACCCGGCTAGCATCGGAGCCGCCGCGTCACGGAGGGGTGGCAGAGCGGTTGAATGCACCGGTCTTGAAAACCGGCATGGGCCGTGAGGTCCATCGAGGGTTCGAATCCCTCCCCCTCCGCTCCGGCCCCGCGCCGCCTGTGTCACGCACGCGACACTTCCAGCGTCGCGCGGTGAGCGGAAGCGCCGGCCCGCGGACCGCAGGATGGATGCATCGAAACGGCGAGCCACAAGCGGCCCGCCACGAAAGCCCAGGAGGCTGTCATGCGTTCCATCCGCACCACCGTCCGTCGTCGTCGTCCGTCCGCCGGAGTCGTGCTCGCAATCGTCGCGCTGTTCGTCGCCCTCGGCGGCAGCTCGTATGCAGCCGTCACCGTACTGCCGAGAGCCAGCGTCGGCACGCCGCAGCTGAAGCAGAGCGCGGTCAACAGCAAGAAGGTCCAGGACGGCTCGCTGCTCGTGAAGGACTTCAAGCAGGGCGAGTTGCCCGCCGGCCCGCAGGGCCCGCAGGGTCCCCAGGGCGAGCAGGGTCAGCAAGGCCCCCAGGGCCCGCAAGGGCCGCAGGGCCCGGCCGGCCCGCAGGGCGCCCCCGGGATCTCCGGCTTCCAGATCGTCGACGGGCCCTCGCTCACGGTCGACCCCGGCAGCACCTCGGAGCAGACGGTCACCTGCCCCGCCGGCAAGAAGGCCATCAGTGGCGGCTACGAGACCGCCAGCTCCAGAAACGTGACGCTCAACCGCACCGGGCCCTCCGGCACCACCGCCTGGTACGTGCGCATCACGAACGACGCCGCCGCGAGCAAGACCTGGAACGCCCAGGCGGTGTGCGTGAACGTCGCGTCCTGACGCACCCCGACACCTGACCGCACCATGAGCGCCCGGCACTGTGCCGGGCGCTCGCGCGTGCACGGCCCGACACCGTCCGACCCCCACTTCATTCTTCGGCGGCATGAGCTGGCACAAGCGCCGCCTCGCCGCATTTGACCTGGAGACGACGGGAATCGACAGCGAGTCGGACCGCATCGTCACGGCCGCGGTGAGCGTCGTCGGGGACGAGCTCCCGTCCGTCTTCCACGCATGGCTGCTCGACCCCGGGATAGAGATCCCGGCGGGCGCCTCCGCCGTCCACGGGATCACGACCGAGCGCGCCCGCGCGGAGGGCCGCCCGCCGCTCGAGGCCGTCGAGCAGATCGTCGCGACGCTCGCCGAGCAGCTGCTGCAAGGCGTCCCCGTCATCGCCTTCAACGCGCGCTTCGACCTCACCTGCCTCGACCGCGAGGCGCGCCGCCACGGCATAGAGCCGTTGGTCGACCGCGTCGGCGGCGAAGCCGGCATGCTCGTCGTCGATCCCTACGTGCTCGACAAGCAGGTCGACCGCTTCCGTAAGGGCAAGCGCACGCTCGGCGCGGTCTGCGCGCACTACAACGTGCCGCTCGACGAAGCGCACGCCTCCCACGCCGACGCGCTCGCCGCCGCGCGCGTCGCCTGGCGCCTCGGGCAGGCGTTCGAGGAGCTGCGCACGCTCGACCTCCCCACCCTGCACGCCCAGCAGATCAGATGGGCCGCCGAGCAGGCCGCCTCGTTCGAGGACTACCTGCGCCGCAACGGCAGAGACGAGCGGATCGAACCGGCCTGGCCGATCGTGCCGCTGCGCGATGAGATGGCGCCAGTGCCGCTCGCCGCGTAGGCCAGCACCGCCCGACAGCAGCGCGTGTCAGGCAGCAGCCCGCACCGACGCGACGAACTCCACCAGCAGCCGCTCGACCGTCTCCGGCGCATCCGCAAACGGCCAGTGCCCGCTCGCCGACAGGATGTGCACATCCGCCGACGGGAACGCCTCGCGCTGACGCTCCGCGTACGACGACGGCAGGTACGCGTCGTGCTCGCCCCAGATCACCAGCGCCGGGATGTCCTTCGACGCCATGAACGCCGCGAACTCGGTCGCCGCCGCGCCCGGATCGTCGGTCGCGCGGTAGAGCTCCAGCACCGCTCTGCGCGTGCGCTTGCTGTAGTGGACGCGGTCGAGGAATTCCGCCGGCAGCCCGCGCGGCTCCTGGCGCGGCAACATGCGCCGCAGCGCCGCCGGGTGCGAGATCGCCTGGAACAGCTCGCCCACCACCGGCCGGCGCCAGATGCGCGCGAGTCTGTGCCATCTGTAACCGGGCAGGATTCCCGTGTTGATCAGCGTCACACTCGCGACCGCATCGACGTTCATCGCCGCCCACACGAGCCCGATCGGCCCGCCAAAGTCGTGGATCACGAGATGCACGCGCTCGACGCCGAGCACGCCGAGCGCCTCCTGCAGGAAGCCGGCGTACGTCGGCACGTCATGGACGAAGCCGGCCGGCGCGAACGTCTCGCCGAAGTCCGGCAAGTCGAGCGCGACCGCGCGCACTCCCGCTGCGCCGACCGCGCCCGCGAGCCGCTCCCAGTCGTCGCACGAGCCGGGGTTGCCGTGGACGAACACGACCGCCTCGCTCGCGTCGGCCGGGCCGGCCTGCAGCAGCCGCGGCTGCGTCCCGCCAGCGCGGATGCGCGTGCGGGTCACCACAGGGGCGGTCGCCTCGGTGGCGCTCACGCCGCCACCTGCTCGCGCTCGTGCTCGACCCCCCGACTCACAGAGGCCGCAACCGGTTCGGCTCCGCTGCCGCGCCGCAGCGCGTTCCGCGTGTTGACGAGGATCGCGCGGGGGACCGTCGTCGCGAGCGCCCGCACCGGCCCGATGCGGCGCGAGGCGAACGCGTCGAAGCGCACGACCAACTCCTCGTCGCGCGCGGTCGCGGCGAACAGCAGCCGCTCGCTCGGGTCGAACTTCCGACCGGTGGCGTACTGGACCATCATGCGCGCGTGGCCGTTGAGACCGCGCGCGTGCCGCTTGCGGTAGCGCTCCAACCCCGCGTCGAGCGACTCGCCGCGCAGCAGCGCCGGTGTGACGCTGTCCGCCAGCCACTCGCCCGACTGGAACGCGAAGCCGCAGCCGACGCCCCACAACGGGTCGATCGCGAGCGCGGCGTCCCCGACGAGCGCCAGGCCGGGCGCGACCGGTCGCCGCAGCTTGTTCGTCATGTCGAGCTTGCCCTTGATCCGGTCGACGAGTCTGGACTCGCGGATCGGCGGCGCGTCCGGCAGGTCGGCGACCCACTTCACGAGCGCGGCCTCCAGGTCGCGTCTGAACTCGGGCAGACGATCCTTGGTCCCCATCGCGATGTAGAAGACGAGGCCGGAGTCGGTCGGGAAGGCGGCCGCGAACTGCGGGTCGAGCATCCAGACCGACGCGTCCGGCGCGCCCGCTGGCGGCGGACCCTCGAAGTAGCCGCCGTAGGCGAAGCGCCCATGCGGGGTCGTCTTCACGGGCACTCTTGCGAGATCCGCGATGTGCGAGTCGCGCCCGTCGGCGCCGATCGTCAGGCGTGCGCCCAGGCGCGTCTCGGTGCCCGACGTATCGCGCACGACGACGCCGGAGACAGCGCCGTCAGTTCCGCGCGTCAACTCCTGCGCCGTCTGCCCGAGCAGCAGGTCGACGCCCGGCACCGCGGCAGCCGTCTCGCGCACGAGCGGGTCAAGCAGCTCGCGGCGCAGGTTCACGGAGGCGACGCTGCGGTCCTTCGGCGCCTCGATCCAGCCCCATCTCGTCCAAGCACGGAAGTACGGGCGCGTGCCGCCGGCATCCTCGATCGCTCTCAGCAGGTCGAGCCGCTCCAGCGCCGGCACCGCCGAGGACTGGATGAAGTGACTGCAGATCCGCTTGTAGGCCTTGGGATCGCGCTGCTTCTCGACGAGCGCGACGCGCGCACCCGCACGGCCGAGGAGGATCGCGGTCGTGCAGCCGGCGAGGCTGGCGCCGACGATCACCGCGTCGTAGCTCGCCCCAGCGGAGACGCTCCCGTTTCCGTGCTTCGAGTCCTGCATCTCGACCCCCTGCGTCGTGGACGGGGTTGTGATCGTTCGTCCCGTACTATACGAGGCGAATGATGAAACGCAAGCCGATCCGTCTCACGCAGACCTCCTACGCGGTGCTCGCCCTCTTCGAGCACGTCGGCGAGGCGACCTCGTACGACCTCAAGCAGGCGATCGAGGTCTCGATCGAGAACTTCTGGCAGGTCCGGCACACGACCGCGTACGACGAGCCGGCGCGACTCGCAGCCGGCGGCTACCTGACGGTGCGCCAGGAGCCCGGCGGCCGCCGCCGCAAGCTGTACTCGCTGACCGACCTCGGCCGCGAAGCGCTGCGCGCCTGGACCGCCGAGCCCGTCACGACACCCCCGCAGCTGCACGACGAGCTGATGCTGAAGATCTTCGCCGGCGCCGACCCGTGGCCGATGGTTCCGGCGCGTCGTGCCTGGCACGAAGCGAAGCTCGCCGAGCTCGAGGGCCTGCTCGCACTCGTGCAGGAGGCGGACGGCCCGGAGGGCCCGGGGCAGACGCTCGTCTCCGGCATCGCGTACCACCACAAGATGCTCGAGGTGCTCGAGGAGCTTGCGCCCTCGTCCAGCACCAGACCCGTCGCCAGCCGCCCCCGCTGAAGCGGGGATTCTGGCGCAATGGCGTTTAAGTTCCGACCCTCCGGTCGGTAGCCGACGCGCACCCGCCAGCGGCTCGCCGACCCAGTGCCGTCTCCCCAATGCGCATGGGAAGAAACACCACTATCAGCGTGATTTTCGGCTTCCGTAGGATGCTCCAAAAACTTGAACGTACCCATAAAACTCCTACCATTGCCATACCGTCGAGGGAGCGTGGACGTGCGACAGTTGGCGAGCGCCGATGCGACGTTCCGCCCCCTCCGCCACCGAGCTCCGCATCGCCGCCGGGCTGCGGCGGCGGGACCCCGACGCGGTTCGCGCCCTCTACGCGGAGTACGGACCCGGCGCACTGGCGCTCCTCCACGATGCGATCCGCGATCGCGGGGCCGCCGAGGACGTCTACCAGCAGGTGCTGCTCGAGGCCTGGCAGCGCGGCCGCTCGTTCGACCCTGCGCGTGCCTCGTTGCGCACGTGGCTCGCGACGATCGCTCGCTCGCGCGCCATCGACCATCTGCGACGTCGCATCCCCGAGCCGTATGACCTGTCCGGCACGTACGCCGACGGGCGCGAGCTTGGCGCCGCCTCCTCCGAGCCGGTTGCCCAACTGGTCGACCGCGTGATGCTGGAGCAACTGATGGAGCGGCTGACGCCCGAGGAGTCCGAGGTCGTGCGGCTGCGCTGGCACGTCGGGCTCAGCCAGCGGCAGATCTCTGCGCACACGGGTGTCCCCCTGGGGACGGTCAAGTCGCGCACCGCGAGCGCGCTGCGGCGCCTGCGGGTGATGTTGGAAGAGGAGCGCACGCCGCTCTAACTGCGGGAGCGGCGTGCACCTCTGACGTCGCGAGAAGGTGGCCGGTTTCCGGCCGCCGGAGCGCGAAATCTCCTCTACGCGGTCGCGAAGTGCTCCGCGTTCTTCTGGGCGTAGTCGGCCCACTGCTCCGGGAGGAGGTCCTCCGGGAAGACCGCGTCGACCGGGCAGGCCTCGACGCACGCGTCGCAGTCGATGCACTCCTCCGGATCGATGAACAGCTGCTTGGCGGCGTCGAAGCCGTCCTCGTCAGGCGTCGGGTGGATGCAATCCACCGGGCAGACCTCGACGCACGAGGAGTCCTTCTGCCCGATGCACGGCTCGGCGATGACGTAGGCCATGGCGTTACGCGGAGGCAGCGAAGCGCTGCGCGACGACGTCCCAGTCGACGACGTTGAACCACGCCTCGATGTAGGCCGGGCGCAGGTTCTGGTACTTGAGGTAGTAGGCGTGCTCCCACACATCGACGCCGAGCAGCGGCGTCTTGCCCTGGGAGATCGGGTTGTCCTGGTTGGGCGAGCCCTCAACCGCGAGCTTGCCGCCATCGAGCACGAGCCACGACCAGCCGGAGCCGAACTGGCCGAGCCCTCTCGCTCTGATCGCGGCCTTCAGCTCGTCGAACGAGCCGAACGCGCTGTCGATCGCCGCGGCAAGGTCGCCGCTGGGCGCGCCGCCGCCGTTGGGCGACATGCTCGTCCAGAAGAGCGCGTGGTTGTAGTGACCGCCAGCGTTGTTGCGGACGACCGTGCGGATGTTCTCCGGCAGGCTGTCGAGACTCTTGAGAACCTCCTCGACCGGCGTGTCGGCCCACTGCGTGCCCTCGAGCGCCTCGTTGGCTCTGCTCACGTAGGTCGCGTGGTGCTTGTCGTGGTGGAACCGCATCGTCTCGGCGTCGATGTGCGGCTCGAGCGCGTCATACGCGTATGGCAGGTCCGGCAGCTCGTAGGCCATGCGGTCGCCCTTTCGCTTCGGCTTGGGATATAGACAGGCGGTACTGTTCAAACCAACGATACCCGAGCGGCGCCCGCGGCACCGCCCCGGGTCACCGCTCTTTCACGCCCTTCCCACCATCCAATGGACGCGAACGTCGGCCCCGCCCTCGCCGAGCTGCCCGCCACCCGCCGGGCGCTGCTGATCGCGCTGCGCAAGCGCGGCGAGGCGCGCGCGGAGGAGCTCGCCGAGCAGCTCGACGTGACGGTCAGCGCGGTGCGCCAGCACCTGCAGGGGCTCGCCGCCGCCGACCTCGTCGCGCACCGCGAGGAGCGCACAGGGCCGGGCCGCCCGCGTCACGTCTACCGCCTCGCGCCCGCGGCCGAGGCGCTCTTTCCCCGCTCCTACGGGGAGTTGACGGTCGAGCTGCTCGACTACATCGGCGACGAGGACCCCGACCTCATCGCGCGCGCGTTCGAGCGACGGCGCCGCGCGCGTGTGGAGCGGACGCGCGAGCGGCTCGCGGGGCTGGACTTCGACGCTCGCGTCGCCGAGGTCGCGCGCGTGCTCGACGAGGATGGCTACCTGGCGGAAGTCGAGCGGCTGGAGGGCGGGCCCGGCGACAGCGACACGGACGGCGGCTGGCGGATCCTCGAGCACAACTGCGCAATCCTCGCCGTCGCCCAGCGCTACGGCCACGCCTGCGGCTCCGAGATCGCATTCCTGCGCGAGGTCCTCCCCGACGCCGACGTCACCCGCGTCTCCCACATCCTCACGGGCGCGCATGCGTGCACGTATGAGGTGCGGCGACGGGTGGTGGCGTAGCCAATCGAGAATCCAGGGTTTCTCGGCATCTCAATGCCGAAAAGCCATAGTTCAGGCACCAGCAGCTGCCGTAGCTCAGTCCAGCAGCGCGCGTACGACGGCGTCCGCGAGCAGGCGACCCCGCAGGGTGAGGCGGACGCGGTCCTCGGCGGCGAGGGCGGTGGGGTCGGCGAGGCCGTCGGCAGCGGCCTGCCGGGCGGCGGCGCAACCGGCATCGTCGAGCACGTCGAGCGGCAGCCCCTCGGCGAGCCGCAGCTCCAGCATGACCCGCTCGACGCGGCGCGTGTCGTCGTCGAGCAGCTCGCGGCCGGCGACAGGCGAGGCGCCCACGGCGAGGCGGGCGGCGTAGGTGGAGGGGTGCAGCACGTTCCACCAGCGCACACCGCCGACGTGGCTGTGGGAGCCCGGCCCGACTCCCCACCAGTCGCCGCCACGCCAGTAGCCGAGGTTGTGGCGGCAGGCGGCCGCGCCGTCGACCGCCCAGTTGGAGACCTCGTACCACCTCAGGCCGGCAGCGCCCAGCGTCTCGTCGGCGATTTCGTAGCGGTCGGCGAGCGCGTCGTCGTCGGGTGCCGGGAGCGTGCCGCGGCGCACCTGCGCCGCCAGCCGCGTGCCCGGCTCCACGATCAGCGCGTACGCCGAGACGTGGTCGGGCTCGGACGCGAGTGCGGCGTCGAGCGAGGCGCGCCAGTCGTCGTCGGACTCGCCCGGCGTGCCATAGATCAGGTCGAGGCTGATGTGCGCGAAGCCGGCGGCGCGCGCCTCGCGGGCGGCGGCCGCGGCGCGGCCGGGCGTGTGGGTGCGGTCGAGCGTCGCGAGCACGTGCGGAGCGGCGCTCTGCATCCCGAGCGAGACGCGAGTGAAGCCGGCCTCGCGCAGCGCGGCGAGCGACGCCGGGCCGACGCTCTCCGGGTTCGCCTCGGTCGTGATCTCGGCACCGGGCGCGATCCCGAACGTCGCCTCGATCGCACCGAGGATCTGCGCCAGCTCGCCGGGCGCGAGCAGCGTCGGCGTGCCGCCGCCGACGAAGACCGTCTCCGCGGGCGGCGCACCGTCGCCCAGCACGCGGCGGGCGAGCGCCAGCTCCGCGAGCACGGCGCCGACGTAGCCGCCACGGCCCGTGTCGTCCGTCAGCTCCGCCGCCGTGTACGTGTTGAAATCGCAGTACCCGCAGCGCGTCGCGCAGAACGGCACGTGGACGTAGACGCCGAACGGACGGGAGCCGAGTCCGGCGCGGGCGCTCGCGGGGAGCGCCCCGTCAGCCGGCGCGGGATCGCCGTCGGGGAGGCGGGCGGGCATGGGATGAAGTGTGCCGCGACGCGAGGGTCAGCGTGGCGCGCCGGCGCCTGCCGCGACCGGATCGGGCTCGCGGTGCGAGGGCTCGCGGTCGCCGATCGCCCGACCGCCCACGACACGAGCACGTCCGGCTCCGAGCCCGATGGCAAGGTCGACCGCAGCCACCCCGACGAGCACCACGAGCGGCGTGGTCCAGCCCCCGGTCAGGTCGTGCAGAGCGCCCACCGCGATCGGCCCGATCGCCGCGAGCGTGTAGCCGACCGACTGCGCCATGCCCGACAGTGCCACCGCATGCGGCGCATCATCCGCCCGCAGCACGAACAGCGCCAGCACGAGCGTGAAGCCGAGCCCGAAGCCGAGCCCGAGCAGGATCGCCCACAGCGACGGCACGGCGCTCGGTGCGGCGAGCACGCCGATCCAGCCGGCGAGCCCGGCGACGCCGGCCGCGAGCACGATCGGCCGCTGGTCGCGCATCCGGCCCGCGAGCGCACCCACGACGAAGCCCATCGGGATCCCGACCGTCAGCGAGAGTGACAGCAGCGCGCCCGCAGCGCCCTTGCTCATCCCCTCGTGGCGGTAGATCTCCGGCAGCCAGGCAACCATCGAGTAGAACTGCACGGCGAGCAGCGCCATGTAGCCCGTGACGCTCCAGGCGACGCGGTCGCGCCACAGGCTCACGCGCACGCGAGGCGAGGCCGCGCCACGGTCGGGCACATCGCGCACCAGCGGCAGCCAGAGCAGGGCTGACAGCAGTGCCGGCACTGCCCACACCGCCAGCGCCGCGCGCCACGAGTCGCCGAGCCAGCGCTCGCTCGGCACCGCCAAGCCAGCCGCAAGCGCGGCGCCGACCCCGAGCGCTACCGAATAGATCCCGGTGATGAACGTCGCCTGCTCGCCGAAGCGCCGCTTCACGAGTGCGGGCAGCAGCACGTTCGCGACTGCGATCGCCGCGCCGGCCGCAAGCGTGCCGGCGAACAGCAGCACGACGGACGGCAGCGGCCGCAGTGCGAGACTGATCGACAGCGCGATCATGCTCGCAGCGAGCGTCCGCTCGATGCCGAAGCGTGCAGCAAACCCCGGACCGAGGGGCGAGATCAGCCCGAACGCGAGCAGCGGCGTCGCGGCAAGCAGGCCGGCGGCCGCGCTCGACAACCCGTCGCCCTCGCGCACGTCGCGGATCAGCGGCCCGATGACCGTCAGCATCGAGCGCAGGTTGAGCGAGACGAGCAGGATCGCGAGCACCAGCAGCACGAGCTCGCGACGGTCGCGCGGCGCCCCCGCAGGTGTTCGCGGCGCCATGTCCGCCGTTGTGCCGGTCGCCTCAGTCATGCGATCGAACCTAGCAGCGCCTTGCAGCGCTTCCGCCGGCGCGCTACGCGCGGGACGGCAGGGAGCGCGAGATGGCGATCGTGGCCTGTTCCACGGCGTCTAGCGCCTCGACCTGTGCCGCGAGCTCGGGGAGCGAGAGGACCTCATCGATTACGGCCCGCAGCGCAAGCGCCAGCCGCATCCGGCCGATCGCATCGAGCTGCGCCGGCAGCTCAGTGCGTGACAACGGAAACACGCCGACATCGAGCAGAACGGCACGAGCCGCCGAGGTCAGCGCCGCGCGGACCTGCTCCTGCGCGGCATCGCGATCGCCCAGGTCGATCAAGCGTTGCGCCTGCCGGCGATGCGACGACAGCCGAGCGTGCTTGCGTGCGGTGTCCGGCCACAGCCGTTCCGTCGAGAGGACCCTCATGCCCTCGCGGAAGACCCCGGTGCGATCGAACAGCACACAGCCGAACCGCAGCGTCCATTGGACGTAGTCGTCTCCGCTGCGGAGCTTCTCCCAGAATCTGCCGGCATCCGTCGCGACGATGTCGACCTCGTCGGCGAGGCCTGCGCGGGACGGACGTGGCCCGATCACGTGGTAGTCGAGATCGCTGATCGCCGTCCGCTGGCTGCGCGCGGTCGAGCCGGTGAGTGCAAACGCCTCCGCATCGAGATCATGCGCGCGCGCGAGCAGCACCTCGGTGACGCGTCGCTGGGCCGGCGTCTGGTTGACGTCGGCGCGCCGAGCGTCGCGGGCAAGTCGCTCACGCCATGCGGCGTCGCTCTCCCAATCGCGTGGAGCGACGGCACCATGAGCGTCGCGCGTCGCCGACTTCATCGCAGAACCTCGGCGTCGAGCACGAGCGTCTCCACCGCGGCGAGATGCTCTCGCAGCTCGTCGGGATCGGGCTCCTCCCCGTTGTACCAGTAGTCCTTGCGACCCTGGTTGAGGTCCCGCAGGAGATCGCCATGGTCTTCGCCCGTCATCCCCGCGGCGTGCAGCCGTTCGGCGGCCTCGGCTTTGACCCAGTGCAGTCGTCTCGTCTCGATCCCATGGCGATCGGCAAGCCAGACCACAGCTGCTTCGGCGGCGTGGAACATCGCGTTCAGCGCGTCTCCGTAGCGCTCGCCGTCGAGATCGGCCCGTGCCGTCTCAAGGTGCTGGCGGGCCAGCTCGCGCTTCGACTTGGGGGACATCTCGCGATCGTAGCCCGCAATGCGGTCGACGGCCGATCAGTGTGCGAGCGTCAGGTGGCGGTCCACCAAGCGGACATCGGCAGCGGGGCTAGAAGATCCCGGTCAGCGCTTTGCCGGCATGCTCGGCAAGCTCGAACAGCGGCTGCGGCACGATGCCCAGCACGACTGTGGCGATCGCCGCGATCCAGGCGACGAGCAGGACCTCCGGCTGCAGGCGAGCTGCAGCCTCGTCGAGCGCGTCGGCCTCCTGCGAGCCGCCCGCGATGACGGGCAGGCCGCTCGCGCCCACCGCGACCGGTGCCGCGGGCGCGTCCGGCGCCTCGCGCATCCACATAGTCGCGACCACGCGCAGGTAGTAGCCGAGCGAGATCATCGAGCCGATTACCAGCACGATTGCGAGCCATGCGTAGTCGCCGTTGACGAGCGCGTCGATCAGGTAGACCTTGCCGATGAAGCCGGCAGTGGCGGGGATGCCTGCGAGCGCGAGCATCGCGATCGTCAGCGGCCAGGCGAGCAGCGGCTGCGTGCGGCCGAGGCCGGCGAACGCGGCGAGATCGTCCCCCTCGCTGCTCACCCGCTCGCGCGCGACGATCACCGCGAAGGCGGCGAGGTTCATGAACAGGTAGACGACGATGTAGAAGACGGTCGCCTGCGCGCCGAGCTGCGAGGCGACAACGACGCCCGCGAGCATGTAGCCGGCCTGCGCAACACCCGAGTAGGCGAGCATCCGCTTGAGCGAGGTCTGGCCGAGCGCGCCGACGTTGCCGACGATGATCGTGATCGCGGCGAGCGCGGCGAGCAGCGGCGCCCAGTCGGTCTGCGAGCCGATCAGCGCGCTGTCGAACAGGCGCAGCAGCACGCCGAGCGCGGCCGCCTTCGTGGCGACGGCCATGAAGGCGGTGACAGGCGTGGGCGCGCCCTCGTATACGTCGGGCGTCCACTGGTGGAACGGCGCGACAGACGCCTTGAAGGCGAGCCCGACGAGCGTCAGACCGATGCCGGACAACAGCAGCACGTCGCCGCCGACGCCCGCACCGCTGGCGATCGCCTTGTCGATGCCGGCGTAGTCAGTCGAGCCGGTCGCACCGTAGATCAGCGCGAGCCCGTAGACGAGCGTCGCCGAGCCAGCCGAGCCGACGATCAGGTACTTGAGGCCCGACTCGAGCGAGCGCTCGCGCCGCAGCTCGGTCGCGCACAGCACGTACAGCGGGATCGACAGCAGCTCGAAGCCGAGGAACAGCGTCACGAGGTTCGTCGCGGCGACGAGGATCGCCATCCCCAGGATGGAGAACAGCAGCAGGCTGAAGAACTCGCCGGGGCTCGCCTCTTGCGCGGCGTGCGAGCGCCACGCGAGCAGCACGGCGCCGATGCCGGCCGCGCAGAACGCGAACAGCAGCGTCAGCGTGAGGTCGTCGGAGACCAGCGCGCCGGAGACGAGCGAGGTCGTCTCGCCGAACTGCCAGACGCCGAGGCCGATCGCCGTGCCGAGCGCGGCGATCGCCAGCAGCGGCGTCGCGTTGCGGACCCAGCGGCCGGGAGCGAGACCGACGATCAGCGTCAGCAGCGCACCGCCCATGAGGGCGAAGAAGGGCGAGAGGCCGGCGTAGTCGATGTGCGGCGCCTTGGCATGGGCGGCGGCGATCGCGAGCACGCTCATGGCTTCGCCTCCGCGGTCGAGGCGACCGCATTCGACGACGTGGACACCGCCGCCACGCTCGCCTTCGCCGCCGGCTCAGAGCGCTTCAAGCCGAACTGGGGGTAGAGCGCGAGCGCGAGGATCACGAGCACGAGCGGCGCCAGCACGGCCAGGTCGCCGAACGTCACCTCGCGCGAGTCGACGCTCGGGCCGACGCGGTTGTGCATCGCGCGGATGAACGCTCGGAGCACGTACACCGACGCCATGACGACGCCGACCGACGCGACGAACGCGAAGACGATCTTGGCTCTGAAGACGCCGAGCAGGATCAAAAACTCGCCGACGAAGTTGGCCGAGCCGGGCATCGCCAGCGTCGCCAGCCCGACGATCAGGAACAGCGACGCGAGCACCGGCGCGCGGAAGGCGATCCCGCCCATGTCGCGCAGGTCCTCGCTGCCGCCGGCGCGCGCGGCCAGCAGCCCGACGATGAAGAACAGCGGCAGTGTCACGAGGCCGTGGTTGACCATCTGCAGCAGCGCGCCCTGCACCCCGTCCTGGTTCAGGGCGAAGATCCCGAGCGTGATGAAGCCCATCTGGGCAACGGAGGAGAAGCCGATCACGAGGCGGGCGTTCGTCGTCGAGAACGCCATCGCCGAGCCGTAGAGGATCGAGGCGACCGCGATCAGCAGCAGCAGCTCCTGGAAGTGCACCGACGCGTCCGGGAAGACCGGAAGCACGATCCGCAGGAAGCCGTACGCGGCGACCTTCGAGACGACGCCGGAGAAGGCGGCCAGCGCCGGCAGCGGCATCGTGCGGTAGCCGTCGGGCAGCCAGCCGTGCACGGGGAAGGCGGGCATCTTCACCAGGAACGCGGCCGCGAAGCAGAGGAAGATCCACTCCTGCGAGCCGGTCGAGAGCGGCAGTCTCGCGAGCGCCGCGAGCGAGAAGGTCAGATCGGTGGAGTGCTGCTGGGCCGTCAGCACCCCGGTCGCGACTGCGGCCACGAGCATCAGCAGCGAGCCGACGAGCGTGTAGATCACGAGCTTCGTCGTCGCCCGCACTCGCTCGTCCCGATCGCCCGCACCCCAGATCCCCGTCAGGAAGTAGAACGGGATCAGCATCAGGTCGAAGTAGGCGACGAACAGGATCAGGTCCTGCGCGCAGAAGGCGCCCAGGACAGCCGTCTGGCCGGCGCCGAGCCACAGGTAGAACTGGCCCGGGCGGTCCCAGTCGCGCAGGTTGGCGGCCAGCGTCGCGCCCGCGAACAGCACGGTCGCGAGCAGCACGAGCACGACGTTCAGGCCATCGAGCCCGAGCGAGTAGGAGATGCCGAGCGTCGAGATCCACGAGCGGTCGGTCACGAACTGCAGGCCGCCGCCGGTGTCGTAGCGCACGACGAACGAGATCGCGATCGCGAGCGTCGCGAGCGAGCCGACGAGCGCAAGCCGCGGCGCGACCTTCGGGGCGGCGCCTCCCCAGATCGCGCCAAGGACGGCGACGACGAGCGGAAGCCAGATGAGGATCGAGAGGGTCATTCGAAGCTCCGCCTAGCTCGCCGCGATCAGGAAGTAGAGGACGACGGCGGCGCCGCCGAGCAGCAGCAGCGCGGCGTAGTAGCGCAGGAAGCCGGTCTGGATCGCGCGCACCGCGGACGAGCCGGCCCGCACGACCGACGTCGTGCCGCCGATCAGCGTCCCCTCGACGACGACGCGCTCGAACGTGCGGCGCGAGAAGTTGCCGAACGCCGCGAACGGCCGCACGACGACGAGGTCGATCAGCTCGTCGAAGTACCACTTATTGACGAACAGCGTGTACGCCGGCTTGAAGCGCGCCTGCCACGCGGCCGCCGAGCCGGGCTTCGCCACCCAGATGCGGTGCGCGAGCGCGATGCCGGACAGCGCGATGACCGTGCCGATGATCAGGCCGAACGTGACGAGGCCGTTGCTCGGCTCCTGCTCGATCCACTTCGAGTCGGCGAACGTCGGCTCGAGGAAGTTGGTGACCACGTGGTCGACGAACGGGATCTGCAGCAGCCCGGCGAACGTCGCGCCGAACGCCAGCAGCGACATCGCGACCTTCATCGGAAGCGCCCGCTCGGCGATCGTGTGCTCCGGGCCGGGGAAGCCGACGTCGGTGTCCTCGACCTCGCCGTTGGCGGGGTTCGTGTGCACCTCGGCGTGGGCGAGGTGGCCGTGCTCCAGCTCCTTCGCCTCCGCGCACGGCTCGCCGAGGAACGCGCGGAAGATCATCCGGAACGTGTAGACGGCGGTCAGGAACGCGCCGACGTAGCCGAGTACGTAGAGCGCGTCGAACCAGCCGCCGCGCGAGCCGACGAACGCGAGGATCTCGTCCTTCGAGAAGAAGCCGGAGAAGGGCGGCACGCCGCTCAAAGCGAGCCCACCGACGACGAAGCAGCCGAACGTGAACGGCATCGCTCTGCGGAAGCCGGACATCTTCTCCAGCGACTGCCCGCCCGCCATCGCGCCGATGATCGAGCCGGCCGCCATGAACAGCAGCGCCTTGAAGAAGGCGTGCGTCATCAGGTGGAAGAGGCCCGCGACGTAGCCGCCGGCCCCGACGGCCATGATCATGTAGCCGATCTGCGACATCGTCGAGTAGGCGATCACGCGCTTGATGTCGGTCATCGTCAGCGCGATCGTGCCGGCGACCAGCAGCGTGACGCAGCCGACGATCGCAGCCGTGTCGGCAGCCGCCGGAGCCTGCTCGAACAGCGGGTGCATGCGCGCGATCAGGTAGACGCCGGCGGTCACCATCGTGGCGGCGTGGATGAGGGAGGAAACCGGCGTCGGGCCCTCCATCGCGTCCGGCAGCCACGTGTGCAGCGGGATCTGCGCGGACTTCGCGAACGCGCCGACGAGCAGCAGCAGGCAGCCGGCGGTGAGCGAGCCCTGGTGGCCGGCGAACGCGCCGCCCTCGACCGCTCTGAACGTGCCGAGGAAGTCGAGCGTGCCGCTGTGGCGCAGGATGAAGAACGTGCCGAGCACGAGCCCGACGTCGCCGACGACGTTGATCACGAACGCCTTGATGCCGGCTCTCGTCGCGGTGCCGCGGCGGTACCAGAAGGAGATCAGCAGGTACGAGGCCGCGCCGACGAACGCCCACCCGACGATCAGCACCAGGAAGTTGCCGCCGAGCACCAGCACGAGCATCGAGAAGACGAAGAAGTTGAGGTACGCGAAGTAGCGCGAGTACCCGTGGTCGCCTCTCATGTAGCTGACCGAGTAGAGATGGATCAGCGTCGAGACGCCAGTCACGACCAGGATCATGTAGACGGACAGCGGGTCGACGAGGATCGACAGCTTCGCGTCCACGCCGCTGTCGCCGGTGACCGCGTAGTCCCACAGCGAGGAGACGAGCGCGCGGTGCTCGGCGTCGTGGCCTTGGAGGCTGATGAGCGCGCCGACCGCGCAGACGAACGCGAGGCCGATCGCCGCGGTGCCGATCGCGCCCGCGCCGCCTCTGCTGAGCTTCTTATAGCCGAGGCCGTTGACGGTGGCGCCAAGCAGCGGGAACAGGAGGACCAGCCAGGCCCAGGTGGTCGTGCTCATCCTTGAAGCTCCCGCAGCTCGTCGACGTCGATGGGAAGGCGGCGGCGGAAGATCGCGACGATCAGGCCGAGGCCGACGGTCACCTCGCAAGCCGCGACGACCATGATGATCAGCGCGAAGATCTGGCCGTCGCTGTTGCCGTGCATGCGCGCAAACGCGATCAGCGCGAGGTTCGTCGCGTTCAGCATCAGCTCGAGGCACAGCAAGATCACGAGCGGGTTGCGCCGCACGAGCACGCCGCCGGCGCCGATGCAGAAGATCAGCGCGGAGACGACGAGGTACCAGGCGATGCTCATGCCGTTACCACCCGCTCCGCTCGTTCTCGTCCGTTACGCCCACGGGAGGCTCCGCGGGATCGCGGATCGCGCCGACGGCCTCCGCCATCGTCCCGCTGAACAGCGAGCGCGGCGTGATGTAGTGCGCAGCGTCGCGCTCGGCGTCGTCGAGCGTGGTGCCCTTGCGCCGCCGCGCGAGCACGACCGCGCCGACGGCCGCCACGAGCAGCAGCAGCGACGCGACCTCGAACGGGAACAAGAACTTCGTCAGCAGCGACTCGCCGATCGCGGCCGGCGAGCCGAAGCCGCTCACGTACGGCGCGCCGTCGGAGTCGATCGCCTTCAGGCCGGAGCCGAGCACCGCGATCGCAAGCTCGGCGAACAGCGCCAGCACGGCGCCGCCCGCGACGAGCCGCAAGTTCGAGCCGCCGGGCGTGAGCTGATGCGCGCCCCCGCCGATATAGGAGACGACGAACAGGTAGAGGACCATCACCGCGCCGGCGTAGACGACGACCTGCGCGGCGGCGATGAACTCAGCGCGCAGCAGCAGGAACAGGGCAGCCAGCGACAGCAGGTGGCCGACCAGCGCGAGCACGCTGTAGAAGGGGTTGCGCAGCGCAACGACGCCGATCGCTCCCGCGATGGCGCCGATCGCCGCGATGAAGAAGACGACTGCTGACATGACGGTGTGGCTACTCGTCCTCGGTCCGCAGCGGCGTACGCTCGAGCGGCTCGGCGAGCAGCATCTCCTTCGTGAAGATGAGGTCGTCGCGGTTGTAGTCGGACAGCTCGAAGTCGTGGCCCATCGTGATCGCGTCGAACGGACACGCGACCTCGCAGTAGCCGCAGAAGATGCAGCGCGACATGTTGATCTCGTAGACGGCCGCGTAGCGCTCGCCGGCCGACACCCGGTGCTCCGGCGTGTTCTCGGCCGCGACGACGCGGATGCAGTCGGCCGGACAGGCGGCCGCGCAGAGCGAGCAGCCGACGCACTTCTCCAGCCCCGTGTCCTCGAACTTGTGCAGCTTGTGACGCCCGCGGAAGCGCGGGTAGACGGGGATCTTCTCCTCTGGGTACTGGTAGACGACCGGGCCCTCGACGAGGCGGCCGAAGGTCGTCTTCAAGCCGCGCAGCGTCTCGCCGAACGCGCGGTACAGGCCACCGGCGCCGCCGGGCTCGGGCCCGCGCTGCACGGCGATCACCTCGTCGCCGCCGGCGGGGGTCCAGCGCTTGATCTCGATCGGGTCAGCCATGTCAGTCGAGCACCACCACGAGGATCGCGGTCACGAGCGCATTCGCCGTGGCCAGGGGAAGCAGGACCTTCCAGCCCAAGGACATGAGCTGGTCGTAGCGCAGGCGCGGCAGCGTCGCGCGCACCCACACGAAGACGGCGATCACGAGCGTGATCTTCACGAGCACGACGATCGGGTCGACCCACGTCGGCGGGTTCAGCCCAAACGGCAGCAGCCAGCCGCCGAAGAACATCGTCACGGCGATGCCGGAGGCGATCACCATGTGGAAGTACTCGGCCGCGTAGTAGGAGGCGAAGCGCCCGCCGCCGTACTCGGTGTTGTAGCCGGCGACGAGCTCGGCGTCGGCCTCGGGAAGGTCGAACGGCGGGCGGCTCGTCTCGGCGAAGGCCGCGACCATGAAGACGATGAAGCCGACGAACTGCGGGATGAAGTACCAGATGCCCGCGCCGTTCTGCTGCTCGACGATCCCCGTCAGCGACAGCGTGCCGGCGGTGATGATCACGCCAACGAGCGAGAGCCCCATCGAGACCTCGTAGGAGATCAGCTGCGCGGCGGACCGCATGGCTCCCAGGAACGAGTACTTCGATCCCGAGGCCCAGCCGCCGAGCATCAAGCCGTAGACAGAGATCGCGCTGAAGGCGAACGCGAACAGCACGCCGATGCTCGGGTCGATCCCGTAGAGACCGACCTGGGTTCCGAAGATGTCGACCGTGTCGCCGAACGGCACGATCGCGAACGAGACGCACGCGGTCAGCACCGAGATCGCGGGCGCGATCGCGAACAGGAAGCCGACCGACGTGCGCGGGCGGAACTGCTCCTTGTTGAGCAGCTTGAAGATGTCCGCCATCGGCTGCAGCAGGCCGAAGGGGCCGACGCGGTTGGGGCCGTAGCGATTCTGGAAACGGCCCAGCAGCTTGCGGTCCATCATCAGGGCGACCGGCACCATCGAGAAGCCGACGATGAAGATGATCAGCGACTTGATGATCTGGATCCACCAAGACTCGGCGTAGCCGACGGTGGCGAGGACCGTCGTCATGCGGGGACCTCCACGGCGGTGCGCTCGACGGCCACCGTCTGCGGCACACCGTTCGACAGCTCGCTCGCCCCACCCTCGAGCAGGCCTTCACCGAGGAACACGGTCCCGGCGGGGACGTTGCCACGAAGCGCGACCGTCGCGCTGACGGTGCGGTCGTCGGCCGACACGGTTACGCGATCGCCGTTCTCGATGCCGAGCCGGTCGGCGTCGGCGGGCGAGACCTCCAGCTGGGCTCTCGCGCTGAGGAACTTCAGTGCCGGCGAGACCTCAACCTCGGGGGACGCCCAGATCGAGCGGTACGTGCCGAGGCGCAGGACGCCGTTGGGGGACGGTTCCGCCCCGGGTTCGCCGACGTCGAAGGGACCGGTCGGACCGGCCGGGAACGCCTCGGCCGCCGCGCGCTCCTGCCAGCGCACGCCGCGCCCGCCGATCTCCTCCAGCGTCAGACCGGCGTAGAACGGCACCGCCTCGAACAGCTGCACGCTCGCCATCGGGCCGGTGAGGGGCAATGTGTGCGGGATCGGGTCCCCATACGGGACCCCTGCCCGCACACGTCGCTCCAGCTCGGCCAGGACCGACCACTCGGCGCGCACGGCGCCGGGGTGACCGATGCCGGGGCGCAGGCGCTGCAGGCGACCGTCGGGGTGCGTGACGGTTCCTTCCTTCTCGGCGTACGACTCGGCCGGGAAGACCACCGTCGCGTGCTCGCGCAGCTCGTCCGTCAGGAAGGACGCGTGCGCGACGACCGTGGACGCACGCGCCATCGCGCGGCGCCACAGCGGCGCGTCGCCGAGATCGCGCGCGGGGTCGGTGTGCAGCAGGTAGAGCGCGGCCAGCTGACCGTCCGCAGCGGCGGCGGCGATCTCGCGCGCGGAGCGGCCGGCGGTCGGGAGCTCGCTCAGCCCCGGCCCCGCGTTCGGCTGGAAGCCGGACTCCCGCAGTCCCCGCGCGTTGGCCGACGACGGAACCTCCAGCAGGCCCGCGCCGTCGCGACCCGAGAGCCCGAGCCGCCCGGCGACGTTCAGCAGCGCCGGCAGCGCGTCCGCGCTGACGCGCTCGCCCCACAGGATCACAACGTCACCTCGACCGTCCTCGATGAGCATCTCGGCCAGGGCCCGAACGGCCTTCGGATCAGCGTCAGCGGCCGCGCACAGGGCGTCCACATCACCGGACGCACCCAAAGCAGCTTCCAACGCAGCCAGGAACGCGTGCTCCGCGCCGGGCGCGTAGCGCAGCCACAGCTTCGCCGCGGGGTCGAGCGCGCTCGGGCGCGGCGTCGCGACCGCGAGCTGCACACCGTGACGGCGCACGCCCTTGCGGATCCGCAGCTCTAGGCTCGCCATCTCGTCAACCGGCTCGGTGCCGAGCACGAGCACGGTGTGGGCGAACTCCAGGTCCGGGACGGTCGCCTGCAACGCGGGCGCGGAAAGCGCGCGCTGGAGCGGAAGCGGCACCGCATCGCTGCCACGCTGGCGCACGTCCAGGTCGCCGGAGGAAAGCTGCTCGCGCAGGAGGCGCTGGAGCAGGAAGCCCTCCTCGTTTGTGGTTGTGCCGCCGCCAACGGCGCCAACGGACCCGCGGGCCTTGCCGAGCGCCGAGGCGGCCGCGCTCAACGCGCGCTCCCACGAGGCCGGGCGCAGCGCGTCCCCGTCCCGCACCAAAGGCTCGACGATCCGCTCCTCGGAGTGGACCGACTGGTACGCAAAACGACCCTTGTCACACAGCCACCCGTCGTCGACGCCCGCGTGGTCGCGGCCGAGAACGCGCAGCACGCGCTCATCTCGGACCGTCAGCTCGACGTTGCACTGCGACGGACACAGCGTGCAGACCGTGCCAGCACCCTCGATGTCCCACGGCCGCGCGCGGAAGCGGTACGGCCGCGAGGTCAAGGCGCCCACCGGGCACAGCTCGATGATGTTGCCGCTGAACGGCGCCACATACGGGTGCGCGTCGAACGTGCCGACGTACGAGTGCGCGCCGCGCTCGTGCAGGATCAGCTGGTAGTCCTCGCTGACCTCCTGCGAGAAGCGCACGCAGCGGTAGCAGAGGATGCAGCGCTCGCGGTCGATCGCGATCAGCGGCGAGAGCTCCAAAGGCTTCTTGAAGTGGCGCTTGGGCTCGACCATGCGCGAGATCCCGCGGCCCCAGCCGAACGTGATGTCCTGCAGCGGGCACTCGCCGCCCTTGTCGCAGACCGGGCAGTCGAGCGGGTGGTTCACCAGGAGGAACTCGACGACCGAGTTCTGCGCCTCTCTCACGCGCGCGGTCTGCGTGTGGACGACCATGCCGTCCTTGACCGGCGTCGAGCAGGCCGTCTGCAGCTTCGGAATGCCCTCGATCTCGACGAGGCACATGCGGCACGCGCCGACCGGGTTGCCGAGCTTCGGCTCGTAACAGAAGACGGGGATCTCGACGTCGCCGTACTTGGCGCCGTCAACCAGCATCGCGCCCTCGGGCGCCTCGACCTCGCGGCCGTCGATTGAGAACGTGACCATGCGGACCTCGGGGCGCGGCATTACGCGTGCACCCCCGAGGGCGCGCCGTGGAGCGCGGCGTCGAGCGGCGCGTCGAAGTGCGGAGCGCCGAGCCCGTTGGCCGCGCGGCGCTCCTCGATGTGCGCCTCGAACTCGTCGCGGAACTTCACGACCATCGAGGAGACCGGCATCGCCATCGCGTCGCCGAGCACGCACAGGCAGTTGCCCATGATCTGGTCCTGGACGGAGGCGATGATGTCGAGGTCCATCGGCGTCGCCTCGCCCGACTCGACGCGCTGGAGCATCTTCACCGTCCAGTTCGTGCCCTCGCGACACGGCGTGCACTTGCCGCACGACTCGTGTCTGTAGAACTTCGCGAGCTTCAGCGCGACGTCCACCACGCGCACGGAGTCATCGACGACGATGATCGCGCCGGAGCCGAGCATCGAGCCGGCCTTCGCCATCGCGTCGAAGTCGTACGGCAGGTCGAGGTCCTTCTTCTCCAGGACCGGCGACGACGAGCCACCCGGGAACCACAGCTTCACGTCGCGCCCGCGCTCGGGGCCGCCCGCGAGCCCGTAGATGATCTCCCGCGACGGGATCCCCAGCTCGATCTCGTAGTTGCCGGGCCGCTGGACGTTCCCGCTCACCGACACGAGCTTCGTGCCGGTCGACGTCTCGGTGCCGAACTTCGCGTACTCGGAGCCGCCGAGCTTGATGATCGTCGGCACGGTCGCGAGCGTCTCGACGTTGTTGATCAGCGTCGGGCCCTGGTAGAGGCCCTGGTTTGCGGGGAACGGCGGCTTCAGGCGCGGGTTGCCGCGCTTGCCCTCGAGCGAGTCGAGCAGGCCGGTCTCCTCACCGCAGATGTAGGCGCCCGCACCGCGATGCAGCACCAGCGACTGCGAGTGGTCGGACCCGAGGATTCGCTCGCCCAGATACCCCGCCGCCTCGGCCTCCGCGATCGCGCGCTCGAGGATCTCCGCCTGCTGCTCGTACTCGCCGCGGATGTAGATGAAGGAGCGGTTCGCGTCCGCGGCGTAGGCGGCGATGATCATCCCCTCGACCAGCATGTGCGGAGACTTCTGCATCAGCTCGCGGTCCTTGAAGGTGCCGGGCTCGGACTCGTCCGCGTTGCAGACGAGGTACTTGTCGATCGCGCCCTTCGGCAGGAACGAGACCTTCTTGCCCATCGCGAAGCCCGCGCCGCCGCGGCCGCGCAGGCCGGAGTCGAGCAGGTTCTGCAGGACCTCTTCGCGCGGCATTCTCAGCGCGCGCTCCAACGACTGGTAGCCGCCGCGGCGCTTGTACACGTCAATCGTCGCGAGACCGGGCTCGTCGATGTCTCTGAACAGCAGCAGCTCGGTCATGCGCCGTGATCCTCGTCGGGGAACAGCCTGTCGGCCGCGTCGGAGTGGTCCGCCTCGGGCGCCTTCGCGGCCGATGCGTTGTGCTCGGCCTCTGCCGAGGCGGGCGGGGCGTCTGCCGGCGCGCTCTGCGTCGCATCGCCGGCGGCGTCGCCGCCCCCGCTCGCCGCCCGCGGGTCGGCGACCTTGCGGCGCAGCAGCTGCTTCTCGGGGAGGATCTCCTCGCCCGCGCGCAGCTGCGCGACAATCGTCGCTGCGTCGGCCAGCTCCAGCGGCCCGACGTACGCCCCGTTGACGGACGCCATCGGCGCGATGTCACACGCGCCGAGGCACTCGAACGCGCGCACGTTGAGGTCGGCGTCGTCGCCGGCCGCCTCCTGCATCGCGGCATACAGCTCGTCGGCGCCGCGCAGCGAGCACGAGATGTTCGTGCAGACGTAGACCGCCTGGCGCCCGACCGGCACCGTCGAGAACATGTCGTAGAACGTCGCGACCGCCGTCAGGTACGCCGGGGTCAGCCGCATCACGCACGCGACCTGCTCGATCGCCTCGGGCGAGCACCAGCCGTGCACGTCCTGCGCCGCGTGCAGCGCCGGGATCGCGGCCGAGCGGAAGTCGGGGTACTTCGCCATCGACGCCTCGATCCGCGCGCGCAGCTCCGCGGGCACGGGCGTCAAAGCCGGATCCGGGATCCCGGCCGGCTCCTTCGTCAGGTCGACCGGATCGTCCCAGCCCGGGATGCGTGAGCCGTGGCCGAAGCGGGCGACGTCGCCGGCCAGCTCCGATCCATGACCGCCGCTCAGCGCGCTCATCGATCGACTCCGCCCAAGACCGGATCCAGCATCGCCAGCGTCGCCACGAGGTCCGCGATGTACGAGTCGCGCGTCGCCGGCGCCGTCGCCTGCAGGTTCACGAACGAGGGGTCGCGCATGTGCACGCGCGCGGGCTTCGAGGAGCCGTCGGAGCGCACATAGCAACCCAGCTCGCCGCGCGGCGACTCGATCGGGTGGTAAACCTCGCCCGGCGGCACGCGGAAGCCCTCGGTCACGAGCTTGAAGTGGTGGATCAGCGCCTCCATCGAGGTCGCCAGCTCGTGGCGCGGCGGCAGCGCGACCTTACGGTCCTCGGTGATGAACGGCCCCTCGGGGAGACCGTCCAACGCCTGGTCGATGATGTCGCAGGACTCGTAGAGCTCGGCGTGGCGGACGCGGTAGCGGTCGTAGTTGTCCCCGATCGTGCCGACCGGGATCTTGAAGTCGAAGTGCTCGTAGGAGGAGTACGGCGCCGCCTTGCGCAGGTCCCACGGGTTGCCGGCGGCGCGCAGCAGCGGGCCGGTGACGCCGAGGCCGAGCAGCGTCGCCTCGTCGACGACGCCGGTGTGGCGCAGGCGCTGCAGCACGATCTCGTTCTTGTCGAGCAGCGCGGCGTACTGGTCGGCGCGCGTGCGCATCTCCTTCGTGAATCTGCGCACCCGCTCGACCCAGCCGCGCGGGATGTCCTCGATCACGCCGCCGACCTGGAAGTAGCGCGTGTGCATGCGCTGGCCCGACGACATCTCGAACAGGTCGAGCACTGCCTCGCGCTCGCGGAAGCAGTACCACCACACGGAGATCGCGCCGAGGTCGATGCAGCTCGTCCCGAGCCACACGAGGTGGGACATGATGCGGTTGAGCTCCATGTGGATCACGCGCAGGTACTGCGCGCGCGGGGGCACGTCGACCTCGAGCAGCTTCTCGACGGCGCCGCAGTAGGCGTACGCGTTGAAGTAGTAGGAGAGGTAGTCCATCCGCTCGACGACGGGGATGACCTTCCAGTACGCCTTCGTCTCGGCCGTCTTCTCGATGCCGGTGTGGACGTACCCGATGATCGGCTTCACGTCGCGCACCGTCTCGGCCTCAAGCGTGAGGATCAGGCGCAGCACCCCGTGCGTGGACGGGTGGTGCGGCCCCATGTTGATCGTCATCAGCTCCTGGTCGTAGCCCTCCGCGGGCTCGGAGCTGAGCGTGATCGACTCCTCCTGCTTGCGATATTCGGAGGCCGGGGTGCTCACTGCGTCCACCCCGGGACCTTGTCCTCGTTATAGGTGAAGAGGATCGGCTCGCCGCCGGTCGGGAAGTCGCGCCGCTGCGGATGGCCCTCGTAGTCCTCGGGCATCAGGATGCGGCGCAGGTCCGGGTGCTCGTCGAAGACGACGCCAAGCATGTCGAAGACCTCGCGCTCCGGATGGTTCGCGCCCGGCCAGATGCCGCACAGCGACGGCACGTTCGGCTGCTCGATCGGGACGCGCGTCTTGAGGCAGATGCGGTCGACGTTCGGCATGTCGAGCAGCTGGTAGTGCACGCCGAGCCGCGGCTCGTCGGGGTAGTAGTCGACCCCGTGACACGACGCCATGAACGTGTAGCCCTTCGCGTGCAGCGCCTCGGCGGCCGTGCGCAGGAACGCCGGCGCGACCTCAACCGTCGCCTCCTCGCGGAAGTAACTCGTGCCCAGGACCCCGTCGTCGTTTCCGGCGGCGCGCAGGTCCTGAGCGATCAGCTCGAGACCGGTCGCGTCAGGCACGTTGCGTCTCTCCGCTCTGGAAGACGTTGACGGCGTTGGTCCCTGGCAGGTCCGCCGCGCCGAGCACCTCCTCGGTGCCCTCGGCGCCGTAGCGCTCGCGCCAGCCTGCCGGCGCGTTGCCTTGGATTCTGTCGCGCAGCTTGAGGATCCCGTGCATCAGCGCCTCGGGCCGCGGAGGGCAGCCGGGGACGTGCACGTCGATCGGCATGAACTTGTCGGCCGGCACGATCGCGTAGTTGTTGAAGACGCCCATCGAGGAGCAGCAGGCGCCCATCGCGATCGCCCAGCGGGGCTCCAGCATCTGGTCATAGATGCGGCGGACGACCGGCGCCATCTTGATCGAGACACGGCCGGACAGGATCAGCAGGTCGGCCTGGCGCGGCGAGGCGCGGAACGCCTCGAAGCCGAAGCGCGCGATGTCGAGGCGGGCGCCCGGCAGCGACATCATCTCGATCGCGCAGCAGGCGAGGCCGAAGGTCGCGGGGAACAGCGAGTTGCCGCGCGCCCACGCGACGGCCTTGTCGAGCGTGGTGGTGAGAACGCGCTCCTCGACGTACTGCTGCAGCTCCTCGTCAGGGATGTCGCCGCGCAGCATGTCGCGCGCGCGCAGCTGACGGATGCGGAAGTCGTCCGGCGTGGCCTCGCTCGCCCCGCCCTCGCCGCTGAGCTTGGCGCGCACTACTTCCATTCGAGCGCTCCTCGCCGCCACACGTAGGCGAAGCCGACCATCAGCAGCGCGATGAAGACGGACGTCTCAACGAGCGCGAAGGTCCCGAACGCGCGCAACTGCACGGCGATCGGGTAGAGGAAGATCACCTCGATGTCGAACAGGATGAACAGCATCGCGATCAGGTAGAAGCTGATCCCGAAGCGGAAGTTCCGTGTCACCTCGCTCGGCAGGCCGCACTCGTAGGGGGTGAGCTGCGACTGGCGAGAGGCCGCCGCACGTCTCGGACCGAGCAGTCGGGGAGCCATGCCGAAGGCAGTGGCGACGATGAGTCCGATCGCGAGGAAGACGATCGCTGGTCCGTAGCTGGTCAGCAAAGCGTGGACGGTTATAGCACCGAGTGCGGGCAGTTTGTAACAACGTGTCACTTAGTGCGAAAACGCTCGATGTGATCGTGCGTAAACGCGCTTGGGGCGGCGGCATCCGCGGCGCTCCCGCGGCTCGACCCGCGCAGTCTCCGGCGCGCTCGCGCGCGCCGTTCGTGCCAACGCTCAGCGAGCGTCGCTCAGGCCCGGGGACGACGCCCTTTGGCCCACAGGACGTAGCCGTCCCCGCGCAGCGCTTCGATCCCGACGAAGCCCGCTTGGTTGAGCGCGCGGCTGAGCGTTCTCAACGTGAAGCCCGTGCGGTGCGCCATGTACTCGCGGCCGTTCGCGATGTCGCTCTGCAGCCCGTAGACGACGTCAAGTGCGGAGATGTCGCCGGCCTCCGATCTGTACAGGCGCTCGTGGAGCCGACCCGTCGCGATCACCGCGGCGACGCCCTGCAGGTCCGGCGTCGAGATCAGCGCCTCGCCGCCCGGTCTCAGCACCCGCAGGAACTCCGCCATCACGTGCGGCACCTCGTGCGCGAAGACGTGCTCGATGTTGTGATGCGAGTAGACCGCGTCGAAGGACGAGGAAGGCACCGGCGACATGTCGCTGACGCTGGCGACGATGTCCGGCCTCACGCCCGGGTCGATGTCGAGTCGCACCTCGTGCCACTCCGGACCGCGAAAGCTCTCATGCAGGACGTAGTGGTCCGGCGGTCCGCAGCCGACGTGCAGCACGAGCCTCGCTCCGGGCGGAGCGTCGATGCCCGCCCCCGCCTTCCGGCGCCTGCCCATCCACGAAGCCGACCTCGCCATCCCCGGACCCCCACCTTCTCGCTTCCCCTGCTAGGCATTTTACTGTTTTTCGGCCCAAAAAGGACGAGCCCGCACGGCGTGGACGCGCCTACCGGCCACGTGGACTAGGTTCCCGCCGATGGTCACCGTCCACGTCGTCACCGGCATCACGCTGCTCGTGCTGAACCTCGCGGCCGGACTGCTCGGTGCGTGGTGCTGGTACCGCGTCGAGCCGAGCCCGCGCTTCTGGATCCTGCTGCGCGCCGGCCAGGCGGCGATCGTCGTGCAGGTGCTGCTCGGCGCACTGCTGCTCGCGCTCGGCCACGAGCCGGGCGACGACCTCCACATCCTCTACGGCGTGCTGCCGCTCGTCGTCTCCTTCATCGCCGAGCAGCTGCGCATCGGCTCGGCCGACGCGATCCTCGCCGCGCGCGGCTACGACTCCGCCGCCGACGTCGGCGAGCTGCCGCCAGACGAGCAGCGCGTCGTCGTCCTGTCGATCGTCCGCCGCGAGATGGGCGTCATGACGGTCTCCTGCTTCGTCGTCGTCGCGCTCGCGCTGCGCGCCGCGACGACGTCGGGCGCGTTCTGAGGCGTCAGGCCGGGCGTCTCGCGGCCGCCCACAGCGCGAGGTCCTCGCGGCGCCGCCGCACGTGAACGTCGACGAAGCCGGCGTCCTCGAGCCTACGCGTGAGCGTACGCGCGGTGTAGCCCGTGCGATGGGCCATCTCCTCGAAGCCTCTGGAGATTTCCTTGCCGTGGCCGTAGACCATGTCGAGCGGGCTGACCGACCCCGCCTCGGAGTCGTACAGCGGATCCTCAAGCCGCCCGGACGCTATCCGCTCGGCGGCGCGCTGGAGGTCGGGCGTCGTGATGAGCGCCTCACCGCCCGGGCGCAGCACGCGGCAGAACTCCTCGAACACCTTCGGCACCAGATAGGCATAGACGTGCTCGATGTTGTGCGAGGACCAGACAGCGTCGACCGACGCCGACGGCACCGCCTGCATGTCGGCGATGTCAGCGACTATGTCAGGCGTCATGCGCGGATCGATGTCGAGCCGCAGCTCGCGCCACTCGGCGCTGCGATAGCGATCGTGCAGGTTCTCCTCGATTGGCGGCCCGCAGCCGACATGCAGGACGAGCCTGCGCCCGTCGTCGTCGAACAGGCTGGGCGCCGGGCGCCCGCCCCGTCTTCTCCGTGTTCCAAGCATCGCGGCTCCCCCCGCGTCGACGCCAATACGCCTTCGATGATACCCGCCCCGCGCCGCGCAGCGGCCCTATGCGCGCGGGTCGCAGAGCGCCCGATATCCCCCGCGATACCACAGCAACGGGTCGCCGTCTGCGAGGTCCATCGCGACGACCTCGCCGATCGCGATCTCGTGATCGCCGGTGGGAATCAGCTCGCGCAGGTCGCAGACGACCCAGGCGAGCGCGGCGTCGAGGATCGGCATGCCGGCCTCCAGGCGGTGCGGCACGTCGCGCAGCTTCTCGGCCTCCGGCACCTTCGAGGCGAACACGCGCGCGACGTCCTCGGCCCCGCTTCTGAGCACGTTGACGGCGAAGCGGCCCGCGTCGCGCACGAGCGGGAGCGTGCGGGTGGACTGCTCGAAGCAGACGAGCGCCAGCAGCGGGTCGAGCGAGACTGAGCAGACGGCGTTCGCCGTCATGCCGCCCTCGCCCGCCGGCCCGGCCACCGTGATGACCGCCACGCCGGTGGCGAAGTGGCCGAAGACGGTGCGGTAGCGGTCGGGATCCGGCGCGCTCGGCATGCGGGCTCGTTCTAGCACGCGCGCCCCGCCCGGGGGCCGAGGGGAAGAGAAGGTCCCGACGCCGACTCTCTGGTTGCCGCCGTGAGGACGATCGCGTTGAAGATCGTCACAGCCGACGCCGGGACTCCTCGACCTTTCGCCGCCTGCCGGTGGTGTCCTGCACGCGCACGCAGACGTTCATGCACCCGGACGGGGCTTAGCGCGCGACGATCGTGCCGTGCTCGCCGAGCGTGTCGTGCCGCTCGACCGCGCACGTGTCGACGTACTCGCCTGGCGGCACGTCGACGACGAGCCGCGCGGTCTGCCCCGGCCGCAGCGACGGGCTCGACGCGAGCGTGCGCGTGCGGTCCTCGCTGCGGATCTCCAGCCGATGCACGGTCGTGCCGCCGTTGCGCACGAGGATCTCGACGCGCCCGGCCGTCACGCGCACCGCTTGCGGCTCGACGCGGTACTCGGACAGCGTCAGGCGCAGCGGCGTCGCGTCGACCGCGACGGGGGCGGGCTCGCCGCAGCCAGCACACGCTGCGAGCGCCGTCGCAACGGCGCTCGCGAGCGCTCGCGAGGGGAGAGCGGGCATCGCGGGGGGATTCTTCCGTATGATGCGCGGCCGCATGGTCCGCCCCAAGAAGTCGATCCTTCTCCCCCTGCTCGCGCTCGCTCTCGCGCTGCCGCTTGCCGCCTGCGGCGAGCAGAGCATCGAGGTGCCGGCCTCGAGCCCGCAGCACGCCGGCGCCGAGCTGTTCCAGCAACGCTGCGCGGGCTGCCACACCTTCAGCGCTGCGGCGACGCAGGGCTCCGCCGCGAACGTGAGAACCCGCGAGCGCACAGACGGCCCGAACTTCGACAGCCGCCGCGAGTGCATCGAGCGCGTCCTCTACGCGATCGAGAACGGCGGCTTCTCCGGCGCGATCATGCCGCAGAACATCGTCGTCGGCGAGCAGGCGAGACAGGTCGCTGACTTCGTCGCGCAGTACGCCGGCGCCGACAGCGACGCGCCGCGCCCGGATGGCAGTGGCAGCAGAGCCAACGGCTTCCACTGCACCGGCACGAGCGCCGCAGCGGCCGCCGAGACCGAAGACGAGCAGTAGCCTCGGGGACACGGCCCCGCTCGCCCGTGCTCGATCTCAGACTCATCCGCAGAGACCCAGACGCCGTGCGGGTTGCGCTCGCGCGCCGCGGTGACGTCGAAGACGCCGCGATCGACCGGCTGCTCGCGGCCGACGAGCGCTGGCGGGAGCTGACGACCCAGCTGGAGACGCTGCAGGCCGAGCAGAACGAGGCGACCCGCTCCCTGCGCGGCGCGCCGAGCGACGAGCAGCGCACGCAGATGCGCACGCTCGCCGAGCGCGGCCGCGCGCTGTCCGACGCGCAGACCGGCATCGCGCAGGAGCGCGACGCACTGCTCGCGACGCTGCCGAACCTGCCGGCCGAGGACGCCGCATCGGAGGACACGGTCGTGCGCGAGGTCGGCGAGGCCGGGAAGACGGGCAAGGACCATCTCGAGCTGGCCGGGGAGCGCATCGACATGGAGCGCGGCGCGCGCCTGTCGGGGAGTCGCTTCGCCTACTTGAAGGGAGAGCTGGTACTGCTCGAGCTCGCGCTCGTCCGGTACGCACTCGAGAAGCTGGCCAATGAGGGCTTCGAGCCGGTGATCCCGCCTGTGCTCGTGCGCGAGCAGGCGCTCTTCGGGACCGGCATGCTGCCCGACACCGAGCAGCAGCTGTACCACCTGCCGGCCGACGACCTCTACCTCGTCGGCACCTCCGAGGTCGCGCTCGCCTCGCTCCACGCAGGCGAGATCCTCGACGGCGAGACGCTTCCGCGCCGCTACGCCGGCTTCTCTCCCTGCTTCCGCCGCGAGGCCGGCGCCGCGGGCAAGGACACGCGCGGGATCTTCCGTGTGCACCAGTTCGACAAGGTCGAGATGTTCAGCTTCGTCGCACCGGAGGACTCGGTCGCCGAGCACGAGCGGATCCTCGCGATCGAGGAGTCGATCCTGCAGGAGCTGCAGATCCCCTATCGCGTCGTCAACATCGCGGTGGACGACCTCGGCGCCCCGGCCGCGAAGAAGTACGACTGCGAGGGTTGGCTGCCCGGGCAGGGCCGCTACCGCGAGCTGACGTCCTGTTCGAACACGACCGACTTCCAGGCGCGCCGCCTCGAGGTCCGCTACCGGCCGAAGGACGCCAAGAAGCCGGAGACGGTCCACACGCTCAACGGCACGGCCGTCGCGGTCGGGCGCACGCTCATCGCACTGCTGGAGAACGGGCAGCAGGAGGACGGCTCGATCGCGATCCCGCCGGCGCTGGTGGCCGCGGGGGCGCCCGCCTCGCTCGCAGCCGCCGGGGGCTGATGGCGGGACGCCGTCTGGGGCGCGCCGTGGCCGCCGGCCTCGCCGGCGTGACGGCGTACGACCTGCTGCAGCGCCGCCACGCCGTCCTGCGCAACTTCCCCGTCGTCGGGCACCTGCGCTACCTGCTGGAGCTGTTCGGCCCGGAGCTGCGCCAATACATCGTCACGAGCAACGACGAGGAGCGGCCCTTCAACCGCGACCAGCGCCGCTGGGTCTACGCCTCCGCGAAGAGCCAGACGAACACGTTCGCGTTCGGGACCGACAACGAGATGGAGTCGGTCGGCGGAATGCTCGCGATCAAGCACGCGCCGTTCCCGGTCGCCCCGCCGGACGACCGCATGCCGGGCGGCTTCCCCGACTACGCGATCCCCGCCGGCAAGGTGCTCGGCGGCGCGCGCGAGCGACGCCATGCGTTCCGGCCCCGCTCGCTCGTGAACGTCTCGGGGATGAGCTTCGGCGCGCTGTCGGGCCCCGCGGTGCAGGCGCTCAACGAGGGCTCCCGGATCGCCGGCTGCCTGCACGGCACCGGCGAGGGCGGGCTCGCGCCGCACCATTGCCACGGCGGCGAGCTGGTCTTCCAGATCGGCACCGGCTACTTCGGCTGCCGCGACGCGCAGGGGCGCTTCTCGCTGGAGCAGCTGCAGGAGACGATCGCCGGACACCCGGTCCGAGCGGTCGAGATCAAGCTCTCCCAGGGCGCCAAGCCCGGCCTCGGCGGCCTGCTGCCGGGCGCGAAGGTGACGCCGGAGATCGCCGCGATCCGCGGCGTCGAGGCGGGGCGCGACTGCGTCAGCCCGCCCGGCCACAGCGCGTTCGGCAGCGCCGACGAGCTGCTCGACGTCGTCGAATCGATCGCCGAGGTGACGGGCCTGCCGGTCGGGATCAAGTCAGCCGTCGGCGAGCAGGCGTTCTGGGACGAGCTGGCGGTGCTGATGGCGCGCGACCGCGGGCGCGGGCTCGACTACGTGCTGATCGACGGCGGAGAGGGCGGCACCGGCGCGGCACCGCTCGCCTTCACCGACCACGTTGCGCTGCCGTTTAAGCTCGGCTTCGCACGCGTGTACGCGAGCTTCGCGCGCGAGGGGATCGCGGAGGACGTCATGTTCGTCGGCTCCGGCAAGCTCGGCTTCCCCGACGCGGCGCTGTTCGCGCTCGCGCTCGGCTGCGACATGGTCAACGTCGGCCGCGAGGCGATGCTGGCGCTCGGCTGCATCCAGGCGCAGCGCTGCCACACCGGCCGCTGTCCGACCGGTGTCGCGACGCAGAGCGCGTGGCTCAGCGGCGGTCTCGACCCAGAGCTGAAGGCGGTCCGCCACGCGACGTATGTGCGCGCCCTGCGCGGCGAGCTGCTCGCGCTCGCGCGTACGTGCGGCGTCACCCACCCCGCACTCGTCGACCCCGACCGCCTGGAGATCGTCTCCGAGCGCTTCACGGGAGCGCCGCTGCACGAGGTGTTCGGCTACGAGCCCGGTTGGGCCGTGCCGCCGCCCGCGCGCCGCGCGGAGATCGAGGCGCTGATGAGCGAGCGGGCGGCATGGCGCGCAGCCGGGCCGGAGCTGGGTCCGGTGCCCGGCGACGGCACAGGCGGTGACGCCCGACCGGCGCCCGACTCGCCGGCACAGCAGCCGCGCTTCCCGCCCGTCTCCGGTTGACGCTGGGCGGGCTGTCGCGCTCAGGGCCCCAGAAGCGCCAGAGGAACGACGGCGATTCCATCCTCGCGGCGGTATGCCGTGGGGCCGGTGGTGATGATGACCCGGTCGAGAACCCGGTCGCCGAGTCTTCGCTCAAGCCACGTCAAGTGCTTGGTGTCGGCCTGGGAGACGCTCCGGGCGAGCTTGATTTCGATGGCCACGACATCACCGTCCGCTCGCTCGACGACAAGGTCGATCTCCTGCCGCCCGCGAGGCGTTCGGAGATGCTTGACCTGCGCCTCGCTGTGGGTGGCGTAGACCCGCACGGAGAGTGTCGCGAGGCTCTCGAACAGCGCACCGAGCAGCGTGCCGTCGCGCACGACGGCCGGGCCCGGGCTCTCGCCCGCCAGGAGAGTCGACGCCTGAGCTCCGAGCAACTGCGCCGCTAGCGCGGGGTCGGCAAGCTGATGCTTGGGCGTATGTCCGAGCTCGCTGAGGCGGTTATTGCTGGGGATCCACGCCGGCACTTCGTCAAGCACCCACACGCGCGCGAGCGCGTCGCGGTAAGCCTGCGTCGCGCTCTTCGATGGCTTGTGATCATGGCCGGCGCTTGCTGCATCACGAACCGTCTCGAATGACGCAGTCGTGGACGACGCTGCCGCATAGGCGGCCATCCAACGCCGGAGCGCGGCCGGGTTACGAATCGCGACGCCGGCGTCGTCCGGAATGTCGCGGTCGACGACGCGCTCGACGTAGCCCTCCAACTGGCGACGCCGGGAGCGGCCGGGGCCGAGCGAACGCAGACCCGGGAATCCAGAGGCGAGCAACTCTTCGACGTAGTCGGTCAGTGCGAAGTCCGTTCTCCCCGTTACGGGTGCCCGCTTGCCGGTGAGCAGCTCGGCGAGGCTTACGCTCGCCGACGGCAGGCGCTCGCTGAGCGCGAGCGGGCGCATGCGAACGGTGACTATCCGCGCGGCGCCCGAATGTGTGGGTGGCGGGTCGGGGACCGTGGATCCCGTGAGCAGGAAGCTTCCGGGCGGGGCACCGTCGTCCACGGCCCGCCGGACGAGGTCCCAGACCTCAGGCAGGCGCTGCCACTCATCGATGAGAACCGGCCGTTCGCCCTCGAGCAGGCGAGCTGGGTCTGCTTTGGCCACGGCCAACTCGGCGGGGTCGTCCAAGCGATGAGCCGTGTGGGCGCGCTCCAGCGCTGCGCGCGTCTTCCCAACGCCCTTGGGACCTTCGATGGCAATGGCCGCCAGGTTGCCGATGAGCTCGTCGATCTCGTCGTCGATGACCCGGCGACGGTAAGGGGCGGGGACGCTCATCTCCTAAAGCGTACCAGTACGTCAGGACAAAACAGTCTATTCCGGCAGCTTATAACAGTCGTTTACGGCAAGCACAAAAGACCTTCTGTGGCACCGCTGCCTCTCAAGGCGGGCGATGTCACGTAGTGCGCTTGCGCTTCGGCTCAGAGCGCGCGTCGAGCTGCAGCTCGCGCTCGGCGCCGGGCACGCCTTCGTCGAGCTCGCGGTTGCGCTCGCGCTCCGCGTTCAGCTCCACCCCGAGCAGCAGCGCGAGGTTCGAGATCCACATCCACACGAGCAGCGCGACGGCGCCGCCGAGCGACCCGTACGTCTTGTCGTAGGAGGCGAAGTTCGCGACGTAGAACGCGAACGCGGCGGACGCGACCACCCACACGACGAGCGCAAGCACGGCGCCAGGCGTGACCCACTTGAAGCCCGGCAGCTTCACGTTCGGCGCGGCGTGGAAGAGCACCCCAAGCATCAGCAGCACGACGAGCACCATCACCGGCCACTTGGCGATGTCCCACACGGTCGTGGCGGCGTCGCTGACGCCGAGTGGACCGGCGATCTGGTCGACGACCGGGCCGGTCAGCACGAGCGACAGCGCCAGCAGCGCAAGCAGCAGCACCATCGCCAGCGTGACGAGCACCTGCAGCGGACGCAGCTTCCAGAAGGGGCGCCCCTCCGGCGTCTCGTAGGCGATGTTGGACGCGCGCATGAACGCGCCGACGTAGCCGGACGCGGACCACAGCGCGACCCCGAGGCCGACGAAGAACAGGACGCCGGCCGCACCGCGGTTCGCGGTGATCGATCTGATCGGGCCGGAGAACGTGTCCGCCGAGGAGCTGGGGCCGACCGCTGTCACGATCTCCGTCAGCTTTCTCGTCGTCTCGACCGGATCGCCGAACAAGCCGACGAGCGAGACGAGCGCGATCAGCGCGGGGAAGAGGGCAAGCAGGCCGTAGTACGTGAGGGCAGCCGCCCAGTCGGTCATGCCGTCCTCGCGGAACTCGAGCACGGTGCGCTTCAGCGTCGGGAGCAGGCCGGTGCGCGTGTCGATGGCGGCCATGCGGGATGGGCTACCCGCTGCACAGCCGGGCATGCACGGAGCCGCCGGAGCTGGCGCTAGCCTGTCCGCCCCGTGGAGTACCCGAGCGAGACGTTCACCGACGCAGAGCGCGCCCGACTGGCGCCGCATTTCAGCGATCTCGACGGGCCGGTGTTCGCGCTGCTGAACCTGCCGGAGACGGTCAAGGGCGCCCTGTTCGCGCGCTACTCGCGCTACCCGGGGACGCTGCGGCGGCTGTTCCTCGACGAGTTCGCCGGCTCGCTCCCGGAACTGCCGGCCGGCTGGGACACCAGTGGCGAGGGTGAGCGGGCGGCGCAGCTGTACGAGAGAATCTTCCTCGGCTACGGCGACGACTCGGTCGCGCAGCTCGGCGGCGCACACGTCGCCTGCGAGTGGGTCAGCAACGTCCTGACGAAGCTGCTGCAGCGACCGCGGCTCGGCGCGTACCTGGAGCAGTCGACGCGCTACATCGCGTACGACGCGCCGATGCCGGGCGGTGGCTACCGCTACTACCGCGACCCCGCACTCGGCCCCGAGTACGAGACGGCGATGGACGCCCTGTTCGACACCTACGCGGCGCTGCTGCCGCGCGTCTGCGCGTGGTCCGCCGAGCAGTTCCCCCGCCGCGACGATGAGGCAGAGGCCGCGCACGCACGCGCGATCAAGGCGAAAGCACTGGACCTGCTGCGTGGCTTGCTGCCGGCCGCCTCGCTCTCGCACATGGGGATCTTCGCGAGCGGCCAGACGTACGAGCAGCTGATCCTCCACCTGCTCGCGCACCCACTGCCGGAGGCGCAGCGCTGCGGAACGATGATCCTGCGCGCGGTGCAGTCGACGGTCCCCTCGTTCGTCACGCGGATCGAGCGCCCTGATCGCGGTGGCGCCTGGGTCGACTACCTGCGCACGCGTGCGGAGGCAGGCCGCGCGTGGGCGGCGCGGCTCGGCCTCGCCGAGGACGAGGGCGTCTCCGCCTCCGGGCCGTCGGTGACGCTGCTGCGCGCCGAGGGCAGCGAGGACGATCTGATCGCCGCGCTCCTGTACGAGGCAAGCGGCGTACCGGAGGAGCGCGGCCACGCTGCCGCCGCCGCGCTCGACAGCGAGCAGCGCACCGCGCTGCTGCGCGACCTCGTCGGCCCGCGCGAGAACCGCCGCCACCGCCCCGGACGCGGCTTTGAGGCTGTGCGCTATCGGTTCGAGATCGTGTCCGACTACGGGGCTTTCCGGGATTTGCAGCGGCATCGCATGCTGACCGTCCAGTGGCAGGCGCTGACGCCGCATCTTGGCGCGGAGGTGCCGGAGGAAGTCGAACAGGCAGGTGCCGGAGACGACTACCGACGTGCACTCGAAACCTCCCGCCTCGAGTACACGCGGCTCGCCGACGCCGGTCTGCGCGAGGCCGCGCCCTACGCCGTCTGCCTCGGCTACCGCATCCGCTACGTGCTCGACATGAACGCACGCGCAGCAATGCAGCTGATCGAGCTGCGCTCAGGCCGCGAGGGGCACCCGTCGTATCGCGCCGTCGCACACGCGCTGCATGCCGCGATCGCCGATGTCCACCCGGCCGTCGGCGCCACGATGACGCACGTCGACCGCGAGACCGAGCCCCGTCTGGAACGCATCCTCTCCGAGATGCGCACGCAGGCAAAGCAGGACGCGGCCGGCGCGTAGCCGGCCAAGCCATCCCGGGGGTCCAACCCGACGCACTGGATGTAGGGGTATTAGACTGGCTCCATGTCGTGGGGGACGACACGGCGCGTCGAGACGCGCTCTGGGGGAGCGTCGGCGAGTGGCGCGCCGGCGCTGTCGCGCCTGAGCTGGGAGGCGTGGACGGCAATCGGCCTGACGGCCCTGTTCATAGCGATCACGTGCTGGTGGCTCGCGACCGACAGCGGCATGCCCTACGGCGACGCCGCGGAACATCTCTACAACGCGTTCCTGTTCCACGACCAGCTCGCCTCCGGAGACATCACCGGCCCGTTCGCCTACAGATCCGTCTACCCACCGCTCACGTCATTCGTCGGCGGGCTCGCGATCTTCTTCGGCGGCCGCAACCCGGCGACCCCGATCGTCGCGCAGAACCTGATCTACGCGTCGCTGCTCGCGTTCGGCTGTTACCGCGTCGCGCAGCTCTCCTACGGCGCGCTGGCGGGACTGCTCGCGGTCGTCTTTGCGCTCGGCTCGCCGCTGATCGCCGAGCAGTTCCACGTCTTCATGCTCGACCCGCCGGAGGCCGCGCTCGTCGCGATCGCGATCTGGCTGATCCTCGTCAGCGAGCGCTTCCGCCGCGTCGACCTCGCCGCCGCGGCAGGGCTCGTCACCGGCCTCGGGATCGTCACCAAGCAGACGTTCCCGCTCTACGTCGCCGGCCTCGTCGCGGTTGTGCTGCTGCGCGACGGCGGATGGCGCAATATCCGCGGGATCGCTGCGTTCGCCGCGGTGGCCCTGCTCGCCGCCGGGCCGTGGTTCCTCGCCCACGCCGGGGAACTCGCCGACATAGCGGGCAACGCGACCGCGAACGGCACCGTCCCGCCGCTCGCGAGACCGCCCGTCGTCTCGCTCGAGAACGCCGAGTGGTACGGCTGGGCGCTCGCCAACTCGACGCTGTTGCTGCCGCTGATGTTGTTCGCGGCGGTCGGGGTCGGCTGGGCGGTCGCCGACCTCGTACGTCGTGACCGTCCGCTCGGCTGGACACCGGAGCTGCTCGGAGGCCTCGCCGTCGCCTGGGTCGCGATCACGGTCATGCCGCACCACGACCTGCGCTACACGATCCCGCTGATCGTCTACCTCGCGGTGCTGGGGACGGCATGGATCCCGCGCCTCCCGGGCACCTGGCGGTACGCCGCGATCGGCTGTTTGGCGGCCGCAACGATCGCCGCCACGCTCGGCGCGACGTTCGGCGTCGGGCCGAAGCGGACGGAGCCGCTGCCCGCGGTCCAGGAGGCGCCCGACGGCGTCGGCGTGCCGCCGTTGCACACCGTCACGCTGCAGGCCGGGAGTAACTACATGGTCTCGGGCCCACGGCGCGGCGACGACGTGCTCATGCTGCTGACGGCGCTGCGCGCCGGTGGCGTGAGGGACGTGTTGTGGTTCAGCGAACAAGCGCCGCCCTGGAGCCGCGACTTCAACATCCGGGGCCTGCTCGCCTACGCGAGAATTGCCCGGCTGCACGTCCTCAGCGGCAGGATAGACCTGGCGCAGCTCGAATCCGGCCAGGCGCTGCTGGTGCGCGGGAGACGCCTTGACGGCTCGCCAGCCTGCGCACGCCTCCCCGACGGGGAAGGCGTTTGGGTGCGTGTCGCGGGAGCCGTCGTCTGCCCTGAGTTGAGATGAGCGCTCCGACGCCGCTGATCTCACGCACGAACAGCCATTATGCTCACCCGATGTCGTCGGGGGAGCAGCCTTCGCGGGTCGCATGGCGCCTGCCCGTCTCCGTGCGCGTTTCCGCCTGGAGCGCTGCCGCGTGGGTCGCCATCGGCGCGACGGCGGCGTTCGTCGCGCTCACCTGCTGGTGGCTCTCGCAGGATCACGCGATGCCGTATGGCGACGCGGCCGAGCATCTGATGACGGCCTTCATCTTCCACGAAGACCTGCGTTCCGGCGATCTGCTCGGGCCGCTCACGTACGACTCGGTCTACACGCCCCTGATCCCGTTCATCGGCAGCCTGGCGATCTTCGTCGGCGGCCGCACGGTGGCGGCTCCGGTGCTCGCGGAGAACCTCGTGTTCGTCTCCCTGCTTGCGCTTGGCTGCTACCACGTGGGGCGCCTCGCGTTCGGACGCACGGCGGGCGCGCTGGCGGTCGTCTTCGCACTCGGCTCGCCGCTGCTGATCGAGCAGTTCCACGTGCTGATGCTCGACGCGCCGCAGGCCGCGCTCGTCGCCGCCTGCGTGTGGCTCGTGCTCGCGAGCGACCGCTTCCGCCGCGTCGACCTCGCGGCGGCGGCGGGCGCCGCCGCCGGGTGCGGACTGATTGCGAAGCAGTCGTACGCGCTGTACGTCGCGGGCTTCATCGTCCTCGTACTGCTGCGCGGCGGCTTGAGTAACCGGCGCGGGCTTGCCGCGTTCCTCCTCGTCGCGTTCGCGATCGCCGCGCCGTGGTACGCCGTGCATCTCACCACTGCCGGGACGTTCACCGGCGCGGCCGGCGGCGGCCCGACCGTGCCCGTCCTCGCCAAGCCGCCGCTGCTGTCGCTCGACAACCTGCTCTGGTACTTCTGGGCGACGGCGAACGGCCTGCTGTTCGCGCCACTGCTGATGTTCGCGCTCGCGGGCGTGGGGATCGCCGCGGTCTCCGTCGTGCGCCGGCGCGATCCGTCAGACCTCACGCCCGAGCTGCTCGGCGGCCTCGCGCTCGCCTGGCTCGCCCTCACCGTGATGCCACACCACGACCTGCGCTACACGATGCCGTTGATCGTGTTCGTCGCCGTGCTGGCGACCGGATGGATCCCGCGGCTGAAGCGCACGCCGCGAACGGCCACGATCGCGTTGCTGGCGGCGGCGGTCGTCGCGACCACGCTGGGAGCGACGTTCGGCGTCGGCCAGCGCAGCGATGTCCCGTTGCCGGGGAATCGCTTCGCGCCGCGCGGTGAGGGCGTCCCGCCTTCCGGCGAGCTGACCGTCTACGCGGCCCACGACCTGCTCGTCTCCGGCCCGCGCGACGGCGGCGACTTCCTCAGCCTGCTGAAGGCGCTGCGACGGGCCGGCGTGCGCGACATCCTGTGGTCGGACGCCCAGGCGCCCCTGTGGGAAACGGACTACAACGCGAACGGCCTCCTGACGTTCGCGCGGATGGCCCAGCTCCAGGTGCCGAGAGGCGGCGCATTCGACCCGGCCCAGCTCGAAGCGCGACAGGCGTTCATGCTGCGCGGCCCCACGCTCCCCGGGGCGGGGCCACCCTGCGCACGACTGCCAAACGGCGACGGCGTGTGGGTGAGCATCGGCGCCCCGAGCCCAACGGCGCTGGGCTGGTGTGCAAATCGATCGGAGTAGCGCCCGGATGTCCGACGGGGCCGGCCCCGTGCGACCGCTGCCCGAGGCTGCGGCACACGGGGCTCGCCTACTCAGTTCTCGGCGGCCTCCGCCTCGGCGATCTTGCCCTGCAGCTGACCCATCACGTCCGGATCGCGGAGGGTCGTGACGTCCCCGAGGGCGCGGCCCTCGGCGATGTCGCGCAGCAGGCGGCGCATGATCTTGCCCGAGCGGGTCTTGGGGAGGTCGTCGGCCCACACGATCCGCTTCGGACGGGCGAACTTGCCGATCCGCTCGGCGACGACGTCGCGGATGCCGGCCTCGACCTCGTCGGTGCCGTCGACGTCACCGGTGAGCGTCACAAAGGCGCAGATCGCCTGGCCGGTGTCCTCGTCGGACTGGCCGATCACGGCGGCCTCGGCAACGAGCTCATGCGCGACGATCGCCGACTCGACCTCCGCCGTCGAGAGCCGATGCCCGGACACGTTGACGACGTCGTCGATGCGGCCGATCACCCAGATGTAGCCGTCCTTGTCGCGGCGCGCGGCGTCGCCGACGAGGTAGGTCTCCTTGCCGAAGCGCGAGAAGTACGTCTCGACGAAGCGCTCGTCCTCCTTGTAGAGGCCACGCAGCATCGACGGCCACGGCTGCGTGAGGATCAGCAGCCCCTGCCCGGACTCGACCGGCTGCCCGTCGTGCTCGCCGACCACATCGGCTGAGACGCCGGGGAACGGCATCGTCGCGGAGCCGGGCTTCGTCTCCGTGATCCCCGGCAGCGGCGTGATCATGATCGCGCCGGTCTCCGTCTGCCACCACGTGTCGACGATCGGGCAGCGCCCGCCGCCGATCACCTGGTGGTACCAGAGCCACGCCTTCGGATTGATCGGCTCGCCCACGCTCCCGAGCAGCCGCAGCGAGGAGAGGTCGTATCTCTGCGGGATGTCCGCGCCCCATTTGATGAACGTGCGGATCGCGGTCGGGGCGGCGTAGAGGATCGTCGCTCTGTAGCGCTCGACCAGCTCCCACCAGATGCCCTGATGCGGATAGTCCGGGGCGCCCTCCCACATCACCGACGTCGCGCCGTTGAGCAGCGGTCCGTAGACGATGTAGGAGTGGCCGGTGACCCAGCCGACGTCGGCCGCGCACCAGTACACATCCGATTCCGGCTTCAGGTCGAAGACGTATCTGTGCGTGGCGGCGACACCCGTCAGGTACCCGCCCGTCGTGTGCAGGATCCCCTTCGGCTTCGCCGTCGAGCCCGACGTGTAGAGGATGAACAGCGGATGCTCGGCGTCGAGTGGCTCGGCCGGGCACACCGGATCGGCAGCCGCGCAGATCTCGTCGTAGAAGACGTCGCGCCCCTCGCGCATCTCGCAGTCGATGCCGGTGTGGCGCACAACGACGATCGACTGCAACGTCTCGAGATCGCCCATCACCTCGTCGACCGACGCCTTGATCGGCGCGGTCTTGCCCTTGCGCCGCGCGCCGTCGACGGTGATCAGCGCCTTCGCCTCGCTGAACTCCATCCGCTCGCGCACCGACTCCGCGGAGAAGCCGCCGAAGACGACGTTGTGCGGCGCACCGATGCGCGCGCACGCGAGCATCGCGACGACGACCTCGGGGATCATCGGCAGGTAGATCCCAACGACGTCGCCGGGACCGACGCCGAGATCCTTCAGCGCATTCGCGAACCGCTGCACGTCGCGGTGCAGGTCGGCGTAGGTGACGTCGCGCTCCTCGCCCTCCTCACCACGCCAGTGATACGCGACCCGCTCACCACGCCCCGCCTCCACATGCCGATCGAGGCAGTTATACGACGCGTTCAGCTTCCCGCCGACAAACCACTTATAAAACGGCGGATTGGAGTCGTCGAGCACGGTGTCCCACCGCTCGGACCAATCCAAAGCCTCAGCCTGTCTCGCCCACCACCCCTGCGGATCCTGAGCGGCCTCGTCATACACCGCGGGATCGCCCAGCAGCGCGCCCGCTCTGAACGCCTCCGGCGGCACGAACTTCTCGATCTCGAGCATCTGCTCCAGCTCGTGCTCGAGCGTCGTGCCGCTCTCGGTGGCTGCGCCGTCAGACATCTCGCTCCTCTCGTATGGATTGGGTCCGCCCTCTCGCGGATCGGCGGTTCCGCGAGAGGGACACCCGGTGTTCTACTCCTCCGCGGATCTCAGCGGTACCGAGGGCGCGAGCCTGCGGGCCCCTCTCGGTTACGATCGCCCGACGGCCAGCAGAGAGCGGAGGTTCCGATGGACCACGAGGCGACGACGTTCCCGCTCGACGAGAGCGACCTGCCGACGCACTGGGTCAACATCGCGCCCGACCTGCCGGAGCCGCCGCTGCCGCCGCTGCACCCCGGGACGCTGCAGCCGGCCGGGCCGGACGATCTCGCCGCGATCTTCCCGCCCGGCGTGATCGCGCAGGAGGTGGCACTCGCGCCGCTCGTCGAGATCCCCGACGAGGTGCGCGAGGCATACAAGCTGTGGCGCCCGACGCCGCTGTTCCGCGCGCGGCGCCTGGAGCGCGTCCTGGACACGCCGGCGCACATCTACGTCAAGTACGAGGGCGTCTCGCCAGCCGGCTCGCATAAGCCCAACAGTGCGGTCGCGCAGGCGTACGAGAACGCGCGCGCGGGCGTGAGAAAGCTCGTGACGGAGACCGGCGCCGGCCAGTGGGGCTCGGCGCTCGCGTTCGCGTGTGGTCTGTTCGGGCTCGAGTGCGAGGTCTTCATGGTCGGCTCGTCGTATGACCAGAAGCCTTACCGCCGCTCGATGATGGAGACGTGGGGCGCGAGCGTGCACCGCTCCCCGTCGGACCGCACGGAGTCCGGTCGCGGCCAGGCCTCACACGCGACCGGCTCGCTCGGGATCGCGATCTCCGAGGCGGTCGAGGTGGCGGCGAGCGCGCCCGACGCGAACTATGCGCTCGGCTCGGTACTCAACCACGTGTGCCTGCACCAGACGGTGATCGGGCAGGAAGCGATGACGCAGCTGGAGATGGCCGGCGAGGCGCCCGACGTGGTCGTCGGCTGCGTCGGCGGCGGCTCGAACTTCGCCGGGCTCGCGTTCCCGTTCGTGCGACTCGTGCTGCGCGGCCGCGCGCGCACGCGCTTCGTCGCCGCCGAGCCGGCCGCCTGCCCGACGCTCACGCGTGGCGCCTACCGCTACGACTTTGGCGACACGAGCGGGCTGACGCCGCTCCTGCCGATGTACACGCTCGGGCACGACTTCGTCCCGCCGCCGGTGCACGCCGGCGGGCTGCGCTACCACGGCGACGCACCGCTCGTCTGCGCGCTCGTGCACAGCGGCCTCGTCGAGGCGCGGGCCTACGGCCAGAACGACGCGTTCGCCGCGGGACTGCAGTTCGCCCGTACGCAGGGGATCATCCCGGCGCCGGAGGCGGCGCATGCGGTCCGCGCAACGATCGACGAGGCCCTCTCCGCCCGCGAGGCCGGCGAGCGGCGCACGATCCTGCTCGGCCTCTCCGGCCACGGCCACTTCGACCTGTCGGCCTACGACGCCTACGTCGCCGGCACGCTCGAGGACCCTGAGTTCAGCACCGAGGAGATGGAAGCGGCGCTCAGCCGACTCCCGGACGCACCGGCGATCGCGTTCTAGCGACGCTTGCGCTTGCGCTTCGACGTCGCCGGGCTGGGACCGGTCCCGTTCGGCTCGTCGTCCGGCTCGGCGATCGAGCCCTCGACGTCGTCGCCGCGCCGCGCCTCGGCGTCGCGCACGCGCTGCTCGCGCATCTCGGCAGGGCTCGGCCACGGCATCGCCTCGCCGCTCTGCCAGGCCGGCGGCGTGCCGTTCGGCGAGCGGCCGGCGAACAGCATCGCGAGCGCGCCGAGCCAGTAGGCCTGGACGATCGGGATCGGCACGAGCGGGATCACGAACAGCACCGCGGAGATCACGCCGAGGTAGCCGAGGAAGCGCGTGAGCAGGCCGACGCGCATCGCGCTCACGGCGATCGTCACGAACGCACCGGCGAAGGCGAACTGCGCGAGGATCCCCACGTAGGCGGCGGCGCCCTGGTCGTTGACCTTGCGCGCCTCCTCATAGGTCTGGCTGCCGTGGTCGACGAAGTGGTTCAGCTTCACCGACGTGACAACCTGGAGCACGATCAGCAGGCCCGCGAGCCCCAGCCCGCCGGCCCACAGCAGCGGACGCAGCTGCCACGGCAGCTCCGGCCGGCGCGCGCGCGTCGCTCGCAACAGGAAGTCGAGCGTGACCGTGATCGCGATCAAGCCGATCACTGAGCAGGCGGCGCTCAGCGCGATGCCCGCAAGGTGCTGCTGGCGCTGCAGCGCCTCGCCGATCAGGTTGTCCGGCGCGTTCTTGAGGACGATGATTCCGACAATCGGCGCGGCCAGCGTGAAGAAGGCGGCCACGATCGCGACGATCGTGATGCGCGGGCGCTCGCGCGCCTCGGCCTGCAGGGTCTCCGCGGTCGCCATGGGCGGCACATGCTAGTGGCGTGGCGCCCGGACCGTCCCACGGCGCGCGCCCCGTGCCTAGACTCGGTGCGATGGAGATCCGCGAGGTGATGACGGCCTCGGTCGTGACGGCCGATCCGGCGACGCCGGTGCGAGAGGTCGCCGCGCTGATGCGCGAGCGCAACGTCGGCTCCGTCGTGCTCGTGCGCAACGGCGAGCCGGTCGGGATCGTGACCGACCGCGACCTTGCGGTCAGCGTGCTCGCCGACGGCCGCAGCGGCGAGGATCATGCGCTCGACCACGCCACCACGCCGGTCGTCACCGGCGCACCGGGCATGGACGTCGCGGCCGCCTGCGACCTGCTCGTGCAGCACGGCATCCGCCGGCTGCCGATCGTCGACGACAGCCACCTGATGGGGATCGTCACGCTCGACGACCTCGCCGCGCGCACCGGCGACGCGGAGCTCGTCGCGCGGCTCGCCTCGCAGGTCACGCGCGCGGCGCTGCCGGACTTCTACTTCCACCAGCGCGGAGGCTGACCCGCATGGCACAGCAAGGACCGATCGTCGTCTACGGGGCGACGGGATACACGGGCACGCTCGTCGCGCATGAGCTGCGCCGCCGCGGGCTCGACATGCTGCTCGCCGGTCGCAGCGCGGAGAAGCTCGCCCAGCTCGCCGGCGAGCTGGGCGGCGTCCCCACGCAGGCCGTCGCGCTCGACGACGCCGCCGGCCTGCGCGCGCTGCTCGCCGACGCTGCCGCCGTGATCTCCTGCGCCGGCCCGTTCGTCCGCTACGGCGAGCCGGTCGCGCGCGCGGCGGCCGAGACGGGCACCCACTACGTCGACACGACCGGCGAGCAACCGTACATGCAGCTCCTCCAGGACCGCTACGACGCCCAAGCGCGCGCCGCCGGCGCCGCGCTCGTACCGGCGATGGGCTTCGACTATGTGCCGGGCGACCTGCTCGCGCACCTCACCGCGCAGGGCGTCGAGCCGCTGCGCGAGCTGGTGCTCGCCTACGCCCCGCAGGGCGTGCAGCCGACGCGCGGCACGCTCCGCAGCGCGCTCGGGATGCTGGCGGCGCCGAGCGTCCTCTATGAGGACGGCGACTGGCGCCCAGCGCCGCTGCGCTCGCCGCGTGCGCGCTTCGCCTTCCCCGCACCGGTCGGCGAACAGCCTGTGACGCGCTATCCGTCGGGCGAGCTGCTGACCGTGCCGCGCCACGTGCGCACGCGCAAGGTCACCTCGCTGATCACCGTCGAGACGTTCGCGGGCACGCCGAAGGCCGCGCCGCTGATGCCGGTGATGGGTCCGGCGCTCGCGCTGACGCTGCGCTCGCCGCTGGGCGGCATGCTCGAGCCGCTGCTCGCGCGCTACCCCGAGGGACCGTCGGAGTCCTCGCGCGCGAGGGTCAGATTCACGATCGTCGCGCTCGCGCACGGCGAGGACGGCCGCACGCGCCGCGGCATCGCGACCGGCGGCGACGTCTATGCGCTCACAGCCGTGACCGCCGTCCACGGCGCCGCACTGATGGCGGAGCCGGGCTACGACCGTGCCGGCGTGCTGTCCCCCGCCAGCGCGTACGACGCGCAGGGCTTCCTCGACGCGCTCGCCCCGCACGGCGTCGCATACGAGATCACCTGACGCGCTGACGCGCTGACGCACGCCCATCCGGCCAATCAATCCACCGCCGCTGGGCCGGAACGTCTGTGGCCGAATGGTCAGGGAGCGGCGAGCATGGGTAGACCGACGCTATGACGTCCCGGAGCTCGGGAGGAGACGCGTTTGTCCGAGGTGCAGGCTGAGCAGCGAGGTGACGGCGAGCCCGCGCCCGCGGTGTCCGCAAGCGGGCTGCGCAAGGTCTACGGCGACGTGGTCGCGCTCGAGCGCCTCAGCCTCGACGTGTGGCCGGGCGAGTTCTTCACGATGCTCGGCCCGTCCGGCTCCGGCAAGACGACGACGCTGCGACTGATCGCCGGCTTCGAGCGCCCCGACGCCGGGGCAGTCGCCCTCGATGGCGTCGACGTGACCGGCCAGCCGCCGTACCAGCGCGACGTCAACACCGTCTTCCAGGACTACGCGCTGTTCCCGCACATGACGATCGTCGAGAACGTCGCGTACGGGCTGATGGTCAAGGGCGTCGGTCGCAAGGACCGCGCCTTGCGCGCGGAGGAGGCGCTGCGGCTCGTCCAGCTCGGCGAGCTCGGCAAGCGCAAGCCGATCCAGCTGTCGGGCGGCCAGCGCCAGCGCGTCGCGCTCGCACGCGCGCTCGTCAATCGGCCGCGCGTGCTGCTGCTCGACGAGCCGCTCGGCGCGCTCGACCTCAAGCTGCGCCAGGACATGCAGCTGGAGCTGAAGCGGATCCAGCGCGAGCTGAGCGACGGCGTCACGTTCATCTATGTCACGCACGATCAGGACGAGGCGCTCACGATGAGCGACCGCATCGCCGTCTTCTCGACCGGGCGCATCGAGCAGATCGGCACGCCGCGCGAGATCTACGAGCACCCGGCGAACGAGTTCGTCGCCGGCTTCGTCGGGACCTCGAACATCGTCGAGCGCGACGGGCGCCGCTGCACCGTGCGCCCGGAGAAGATCCGCCTGCTGGCCGAGCATGAGCCCGTGCCCGACGGCGAGCTGTCGGAGCTCGGCGCCGTGCGCGAGGTCATCTACCTCGGCTCGGCCACGCGCTACGTCGTCGCGCTCGACGACGGCGGGACGCTCGTGGCAATGCGACAGAACGACGAGTCGAGCGATGAGGCCGCGTCGGAGGAGCGTGGCCGCCGCGTCCGGCTCGCCTGGAGACCGCAGCACATGACCGCCGTGGGCTCCATGGCGGCAGAGCAGCGACAGCACGAGGAGGTGCCGCAGTGAGGTACGTACGCAAGCGGCCGCACGTTGGAGGACGCGCGACCGCACCCCCAGCTCATCCCGTCATCGCGCGACTGATGGTCGTGCTCGCCACGCTCGGCCTGATGAGCATCGTGGCGTGCGGCGGAGGCGGCGACAACAGCTCAACAACGTCGAACCTGCCAACGTCGATCGGCAAAGGCGAGGGCGAGCTCAACCTGATCGCGTGGGAGGGCTACACCGAGCCTGAATGGGTTAAACCGTTCGAGCAACAAACCGGCTGCAAGGTGAACGCGAAGTACGCCGGTTCCTCGGACGAGATGGTCACGCTCATGCGCCAGGGCGGCGGCTCGCAGTACGACATGGTGTCCGCCTCCGGCGACGCCTCGCTGCGGCTGATCCGCGGCGGTGACGTCGCGCCGGTGAACGTCGCGCTCGTGCCGGGCTGGCAGGACTTCATCCCCCAGCTGAAGTCCCCGCCGCACAACACGGTCGACGGCAAGCACTACGGCGTCTCACTGCAGTGGGGCCCGAACACGCTGCTCTACAACACGAGAGACGTGACGACGACCCCGACGAGCTGGTCGACGATCTACGACGCCAGATACAAGGGTCAGGTCACCGTTCCGGACAACCCGATCCAGATCGCCGACGCTGCCCTCTACCTGTCGAGAACGAGACCGGAGCTGGGCATCAGAGACCCGTATGAGCTGACGGAAGATCAGCTGAACGCGGCCGTTGACCTGCTGAGACAGCAGCGCCCACTGATCAAGAAGTACTGGGCACTCGCCTCCGACGAGATCGACCTGTTCAAGAACGGCGACGCCACCGTGGGCGCCTCGTGGCCGCTTCAGACGATCAGCCTGCAGGGCGCCAACGTGCCGGTCAAGGACCTGATCCCGAGAGAGGGCACGACCGGCTGGGCGGACACGTGGATGCTGTCGGCGAACGCGAGACACCCCAACTGCGCGTACGCGTGGATGAAGTGGATCTCGACGCCGAGAGTGCAGGCGCAGCAGGCGCTGTCGTTCAACGAGACGCCCGCGAACGCGAAGGCATGCTCGTACATGGACGACATGCAGAGAGGCTCCTGCGCGGCGTACCACCTCAACGAGCCCGCGTCGTACTTTTCGTCGATCAGCTTCTGGAGAACGCCGGCGAAGGACTGCGGCGACGGCAGCCAGGACTGCACCGACTACACGACGTGGCAGCAGAAGTGGACGGAGATGAAGGGGTAGCTCGATGGGCGCCACGCGCGCTGACGCGGCGGGCGGACCGGGTCTCCGGTCCGCCCGCCGGCGCGTGTCCGCGGCGCTGTTCCGCCGCAGCTGGCTGCGCGCAACGCTGCTGCTGAGCGCACCCGGCGCGTGGTTCCTGCTGATCTACCTCGCCGCGCTCGCGATCCTGTTCGTCAGCGCGTTCTGGCGCGTGGACTCGTTCACCGGCGACATCGTCCACGACTGGAACCTCGACAACTTCAAGACGATCGTCGAGTCGCCGACGTACCGCACGATCGCCTTCCGCACGATCGGGATCGCGGCGGCGGTGACGATCACCGACGCGCTGCTCGCGATCCCGTTCGCGTACTTCGCCGCGCGGCTGGCGCCGAAGCGGCTGCAGACCGTGCTGTTCGTGATCGTGCTCGTGCCGCTGTGGACCTCGTATCTCGTGCGCGTGTACGCGTGGCGGCTGATCCTCGCGCACGACGGGATCCTCAACTGGACGCTGCACAAGCTCGGCTTCGGCGGCGTCGACATCGCGTACTCGAACTGGGCGATGTGGGTCGTCTTCAGCTACCTGTGGCTGCCGTTCATGATTCTGCCGGTGTGGGTCGCGTTCGAGCGCGTCCCGGCATCGTTCCTGGAGGCGAGCGCAGACCTCGGCGCGCGCGGCTGGACGACGTTCCGTCGCGTGCTGCTGCCGATGGTGCTCCCGGGGATCGTCGCCGGCTCGATCTTCACTTTCTCGCTGACGCTCGGCGACTTCATCACGCCAACGCTCGTCGGCGGCGCGAGCTCGGACTTCATCGGCAACGTCGTCTACGGCAGCGTCGGGATCGCGAACAATGTGCCGTTCGCGGCCGCGTTCGCGACGATCCCGCTGCTCGTGATGGGCGTCTATCTGCTCGTCGCCCGTCGGATGGGCGCGTTCGAGGCGCTGTGATGGACAGCAGCGGCACCCGGATCTCGCGCGCCGCGCTCGCCGTCTGGAGCGCGCTGATCGTACTGTTCCTGATGTTCCCGATCCTGCTGATCGCGCTGTACGCCTTCAACTCCTCGAACGTGCAGAGCTGGCCGCTCGAGGGACTCTCGACGAAGTGGTTCTCCTCGACGTTCCACGACGAAGCGATGCGCGAGGCGCTGTGGCTGAGCGTGCGCGCCGGGCTGCTGGCGACGACGATCGCGATCGTGCTCGGCTCGATGGCGGCGTTCGCGGTGCACCGCTTCCGCTTCTTCGGCCGCGAGACGATCTCGTTCCTGCTCGTGCTGCCGCTCGCGCTGCCGGGGATCATCACCGGCATGGCGCTCAACTCCTTTTTCACGTGGGGCACCGTGAACTTCTCGCTGACGACGATCGTGATCGGACACGCGACGTTCTGCATCGTGACGGTCTACAACAACGCGCTCGCGCGGCTGCGGCGCACGCAGACCTCGCTCGTCGAGGCCTCGATGGATCTCGGGGCCGACGGCTGGCAGACCTTCCGCCACGTGACCCTGCCGGTCGTCGCGACCGCGCTCGTGGCCGGCGGGCTGCTCGCCTTCGCGCTGTCGTTCGACGAGGTCGTCGTGACGACGTTCACCGCCGGCGCGCAGAACACGCTGCCGCTGTGGATCTTCGGCAACATCCGGCTCGGCCACGACCTGCCGCAGACGAACGTGGTCGTGCTGTTCGTGATCGTCGTGACGATCGTGCCGGTGACGCTCGCGCAGCGACTCACGCGCGACACCGGCGTGCTGCGGGTGGGTGGGGGCGGGAAAAGCGGCGGCCGTGCCGACGCCTCAACGCACGTGGCGGTCGCCGCCGAGCCCGCACCGTAGGAAAAGCCGGCGGGTGGGTAGCATTCGGGTCATGGAGGGCTTCGGAGGACTGTTCGGCGACCCAGACGAGCTGCAGCGCCGCATGGCGGAGCTCGCCGAGAGCATGCAGGGCCAGCAGAGACTCGCCTGGGCCGACAACGCGATCAAGCTCGCCGTCGACCTGACCGTCGCGGCGATCAACCGCGTCAACATCCAGGGCACGACCGAGGAGCAGGCGCAGCAGATCCGCTCCGTCATGGCGGTCGTCTTCCCCGAGGCCGTCACGCTCGTGCGCGAGGCGCGCGAGGGCCTGCAGTAGCCGGCGCCGCCCGGCCCCGCCTCAGATAGCGTCTCGAGCCCGATGGGACGAGGCATCGTGACTGCGCCGGACGGCGAGCGCTGGCGCGTGCGGCGGCGCTGGCTGGACCGTCCCGCGCCGAGACCGTGGACGCGCTGGCGCCGAAGCCGCAAGCGCAAAGACGACAGCGAGGCCGGGGGCGGCTGGCTTTCGGACGCGGCGCTGACCGGCGTGGACTCGCTCGGAGGCCTCGGGCTCGTCATCGGCGCGGTCGTCGTGATCGCCCTGCTCGTGTTCGTGCTGCTGCCGCTGATCGGCATCGCGTTCGAGCTGGCGCTGCTGATCGGCTTCGTGATGTCCGGCCTGTTCGGCCGCGTGGTGCTGCGCCGGCCGTGGACGATCGAGGCGGTCAGCCTCGACGAGCCGGGCCGTCGCAGCGCGTTCGCCGTGACGGGCTGGCGGCGCTCCCGCCGCTCGCTCGCTGCGCTCGCGTCCGCCATCGAGACGACCGGCCTGCCGTCGGCACTGCCGGAGGCCGAGCCGACGCTGCTCGATCCCGCGGCATCATCCACTTAGAATCCCGGATCATGGGAGCCGAGGAGCTGCCAGTCGAGGAGCTCGCGCGACGCTTCATCGACGGGTTCAACCGGCGTGACGCCGAGGCGCTCGTCGCGCTCTCGCATCCGCGCATCGAGTTCCTCCCGACGATCCTCGTCGGCCAGCGGGCCGTCTACCACGGACACGAGGGCCTGCGGCGCTGGGTCGACGACCTGCGCGCCTCCGGCGCTGCGCACGAGGTGCGCGTGCGCACGGTGCGGGTGCTCGCCCCCGATGGCTTCGCGGTGCTGACCGAGGTGCTGATCGACGGCGAGCTGCTGTCGCCCTCGGCAATGATCGCCAAGCTCGAGGACGGGCTGATCGTCCGGGCGAAGGCGTACCTGAGCGACGAGCGCACGCTGATCCGGGTGGGCGTGCTGCCACCGGCCGAGCTCGACTGACCGCCGCGCGGCGACAGCCCGAACCACGAAGATGTCGCTGCCGGACCAGCGCCAGACGCCAACGAGCGAGAAGCCGGAGTACGACATGAGCCTCAGCGGGAAGACGATTTTCATCTCCGGAGCGAGTCGCGGGATCGGGTTGGCGATCGCGCTGCGCGCCGCGCGCGACGGCGCGAACGTCGCGCTGATCGCCAAGACGGCCGAGCCGCACCCGAAGCTGGAGGGGACCGTCTACACCGCGGCCGAGCAGATCGAGGCTGCCGGCGGCCATGCGCTGCCAATCGTCGGTGACATCCGCGACGAGGCGCAGGTCGACGCCGCCGTCGCGCAGGCGGTCGAGCGCTTCGGCGGGATCGACATCTGCGTCAACAACGCGAGCGCGATCAACCTCGCCCGCACCGAGGCGCTCGACATGAAGCGCTACGACCTGATGCAGAACATCAACGTGCGCGGCACGTTCGCGGTGTCCCGTGCGTGCATCCCCCACCTGCGCGGGCGTGAGAACCCGCACATCCTCACGCTCTCGCCGCCGCTGGACCTCGACCCGAGATGGCTCGGGCCGCACCTCGGCTACACGCTCGCGAAGTACGGCATGTCGCTGGTCGCGCTCGGCCTCGCCGCCGAGCTGCAAGGGGACGGGATCGCCTCCAACGCGCTGTGGCCGCGCACGCTCGTCGCGACCGCCGCGGTGCAGAACCTGCTCGGCGGCGACGAGGCGATGGCCCGCGCTCGCCGGCCCGAGATCTACGCCGACGCGGCCTACGCGATCTTCAACCGGCCGTCGCGCGAGTGCAGCGGCAACGCCTTCCTGTGCGAGGACGTGCTCCTGGAGGAGGGCGTCACCGACCTCTCCCCGTACTCGTACATGCCCGGCGCCGAGCTCGCCGTCGACCTGTTCGTCGACACGGCGAACCCACCTGGGGTCAGCGCCTGAAGGTGACTCTCAGCCGGCCCGAGCCGGTTGCAGCGAGCGGGTTGTAGACGCCGAGCTGCAGGTTCGGGCCGACGACGCTGCGCAGCGATCTGCCTCTGGCGGCCGGCTGCAGCTTGAGCGTCATGCCTACGCCCTTGCGTCTGCAGCCGACCTTCAGCCGGCCGCGCGCCTTAAGCTTGGTCGGTCTGCCGTCGATCGTCGCCGTGTACTTGCCGCGGCCAACGCGGGTGTAGGTCGCGCCGACCTGAGTCGCCACGCGCTTACAGGCGGCGGCCGCGGACGCGGCGCCCGACGTGCGCGCCTGCTGCGCACGGTCGATAGCCGCCGCCTGCTCGAGGCAGGCCGACAGCAGCAGCACCGCGAGCGGGTGGACCTGCTCGGGGAACTGCAGCTCGACGCTCTCGTCGATGCCGTGCGCCACGTTGATGTAGAGCCCGATGCACATCAGCAGCCGCTTGCCGGGGCTTGGCTGCAGCGACAGCACCACCTGCATGTTCTCGAAGAACTGCTCGTCGGCGGACGACACGGGCGCGACGTCGATCGTCGCCGATCTCATCCCCGGCGGCAGCGTCGGCGAGGAGACCGTCGCGTTGCCGCCCGGCGCGACCGTCGTCTCGATCGACGACGGGAGCTTCGCATAGGCGACGGGAGCGAGTATGAGCGTCGCGAACAGTGCGACACAGGCGGCACGGACGGCGGGCACGCGCGGATCGTATCCCGCGCGTGGGCGGATCGGCGGGCGCACGAGGCGCCCGCCTTCAGCCAGCTACGGGACCGGAACGATCCGCATGTACGGCAGCGGCTGCTCCCAGCCGTCGGGGTAGCGCTCTCTCGCCACCTCGTCACTGACGGAGCCCGCGATGATCGCCTTCTCGCCCGGCTTCCACTGCGCCGGCGTCGCGAGCTGGTGCTTGGCGGTGAGCTGCAGCGAGTCGATCACGCGCAGCACCTCGTCGAAGTTGCGCCCGGTCGTCATCGGGTAGATCAGGATCAGCTTGATTCTCTTGTCGGGACCGATCACGAACACGTTGCGCAGCGTCGCGTTTTCCGCGGGCGTGCGCTCGGTCGGGTCGCCGTAGACCTCGGCCGGCAGCATGCCGTACGCCTTCGCGATCTCGTGGTCGGTGTCGGCGATCATCGGGTAGTTGGGCGCGGTCCCCTGAGAGGAGGCGATGTCGGCCGACCATCTCTCGTGGTTCGTGATCGGGTCGGTCGAGAGGCCGGCGATCTTCACGCCGCGGCTGTCGAAGTCCGGCTTGATCGACGCCATGTACCCCAGCTCGGTCGTGCAGACCGGCGTGAAGTCGCGCGGGTGGGAGAAGAGGACGGCCCAGCCGTCGCCGATCCAGTCGTGGAAGTCGATCTCGCCTTCCGTCGTCTGGGCGGTGAAGTTGGGGGCGGTATCGCCGATGGTCAGGCCCATGCTGTGACGTCTCCTTGGTCGATATGCCCATTGTGGCAAATTCCGACCTGTTTTGACGGTGTTTTAGCGCGCGATGAGCTGCAGGATCGGAATCGTGCGATCGACGCGCGCGGCGCGCTCGCGGTAGATCGCGTACGGCGGGAAGACGCGGTCGGCCAGTCCCCACAGCCGCGCACGCTCCATCTCCTCCTCGACAACCTCAGCCCGGAACGGCTGGCCGCCGAGCACGACCTCGGGGTTCGCGCGCGCGTTGTGGAACCAGGCGGGGTGCTCCGGCGCCCCGAGCTTGGAGGCGACGATCGTCACCCGCTCGCCGTCGTTGAAGTAGATGACTCCGTTGCTGCGTGGTCGGCCGCTGCGCGCGCCGGTCGTCTCCAGCAGCGCGGTCGGGACCATCAGTCCCATGCCGAGCCGCCCGCCGGTCAGCCGCATCAGGTGCGGGTCCACCTTCCACACGACTTTCATCGAGAGCCATGCGGCCAGACGCGTGCCGAGGAACCGCACATAGCCACGGTAGACCGGGCCGCGAGGAGCGTGGGGATCGACGAAGCGCAGCGTCCCACTGGAGGACATGCCGACACCGTACCCGTGCCCGCCGGCGCGCGAGCCGCGTCAGCTCGCGCCTCACTCAGCCATATACGCCGCGAGGTTCCGCAGCGACGACGCGAGCCCGGCAGCGTGATCCTCGGCGGAGATGCCCACGGGGACGTCGTCGGCGCGGATCTCGATCCGCGTCCCGCGCTCGGCCGGCGCGACCTCCCACGTCATCGTCATCGTGCCCGAGAACGCGGGATCGTCGGAGACGAAGTCGACGGCCTGCACGACTCGCACGCCGGGGACGATCTCGACGAAGCGCGTCTCCACGACGTCCGAGTCCGCAGTCGCCTTGCCCGGCGCGGTCGAGGCGCCGTCGTAGGTCAGGATCAGCCGGTACGACCCGCCCGGTCGCGCGTCGAATCGCTCGAACCTGCCGCTCATCCCATCAGGCGGCAGCCACGCCGTCAGCGCGTCCGGATCGACAAGGGCAGCGAAGACCGCCTCCGGCGAGGCCGGGATCACGCGGGATGCGACGTCGGTCCGACCCATGGCTTGGACGACCTCGGCCGATCAGGTCTCGTCGTCGTGCGGCGAGCTGCGCCGCAGCCACGCGCGGACCTCGTCGGCGGCGAGCAGCGGCACGCCGTCGCTGCGGTGGCCGAGCACGGGCAGGGCGTCCTCGGCAATCGCGCGCATGACCCACGTCACGTCGGTGTCGAGCCAGATCGCGACGTCGGCCGGTTCCAGCACCGACGCGCTCGGCTGCACCGTCGGCCGGCTCATCGCCGGCCCTCCGGCGTCACGAGTCCGAGCGACAGCGATGTCCGCATCGCTGAAAGCCTGACACACGACCAGCCCATGCCGGCAGTCAGTTGCCCAACGCGATCAGCTCGCCGAACTGATCGAGCGAGCGAAAGCCAGCACGCTGGAGCACTACCGCCTGCTCCGGCGTGGTGAAGGTACCGAACACGAAGATCCTGTGTACGTGCTCGCGCCGCACCACGTCGAGCGTCGTCTGCAGCTGCCAGCGCGTGACGAGCAGCTCCGGCGTCGGGTACGGGAAGACGTTCTCCAGCCCGAGGTCGTACGCGAAGCGGTGGCCCATTGGCGCCAGGATCGCCACCTTCTCGTGCGGCCGCGTGAAGCGGTCGATGAACAGCTCGGCGGCGGGCCGGTACGTCGCGGGCGGTTCGTTGAGCATCCGCGACAGCTCGCGCTGCGGCGGCGGGAGTCGCACGACGGAGGAGATCGCGAGCGCGAAGCCAAACAGCACGAGCAGTTGTGGCAGCGACGGGCGCCGCCAGCCCTGCACCGCCAACCCGCGCGCAGCGACGACCGTCAGCAATGCGAGCGCGAAGGCCCAGGCGGAGAACATCGAGACGAGCTTGAGATCGTCGGAGCGCCCGGTGTAGTAGCTCCCGGCCAGCAGGCCGAACACGCCGCTCCACGCGAGCATGCTCGTCAGCAGACGGTCCTCGTCGGCCCGCGCCAGCCGCACCGCTGCGACGAGCAGGCACGCGGCGAACGTGACGTAGAGCGCGAGGTGCAGACTCACTGCCGGCATCGGCATCGAGAACCAGCCGAGGGTCGTGAAGATCCTCGGCCACTCGTCGAGCAGCGTCGGATCGGGCAGCGAGCCGGCACGCAGCAGCGTGAGCAGCGTGACGAGCGCGAGCCCGGCGACCACGCCCCCCGCGGCGTCGAGCGCAAAGCTCAGCGCCGCGCGCCGCGAGCGCGGCGGCCGCGCGCACACCAGCGCGACGAGCGACGCAACGAGCGCCGCCACCCCGAACTCAGTCTCGTTGACCGCCACGACGGCGCCCACGGCGAACAGCGGCCAGACGCGTCCGCGGCCGTGGTCGACGTTGCGCGCGACGAGCCACGCCATCAGATAGGCGCCGCCGTAGCGCATCGGCCACATCGCCGTCAGGAGCATCGAGTTGCCGATGTCGCCGAGCGCGAGAAACGGCACGAACAGTCCAAGCGCGAGCAGCGAGCTGCTCAGGATGCGACGGAAGATCGCGTAGACGGCAAGCAGCGCGAGGGCGCTCAGCAGCAGCATCAGCAGCCCATACACGAGCGCCGAGTCGCCGAAGATCGCCATCGCGAGCGCCGCCGGATACGGCAGCAGCTTCGCGTACAACAGGTGATAGTCAACGAGCGGCGTGCGACCGTCGAGAACCGCGAACGCGTCGTTCACGGTGAATGCGAACACCGCTCGGTCCTCGGCCGCACCGTCGACGAACAGCCCCTGCAGCAAGCACGACACGGACACTGCGAGCGCGAGCGCGACGCCAAGGCGACGCCGACCCGGCGTCTCGCGCACGAGGCGGGCAAGCCGCTCCGCGACGTCACGCCGTCGCAGCACGGCCAACGCCGCCAGCAGCAGACCGGCGGCCGCCAGCAGGGTGCCGACGCCGAAGGTCGAGGGCAGCGGACGGTCGGCGAAGACGACCTCGTGCTGCCCGAGGAAGGCAAACGCGACAAACGCCGTCGCAAGCACTTGGCTCGCGAGCACCAGCGGCCGGATCAGCGGGGTTGGCAGCATCGGCTGCCGCCGAGCGAGCACGAGCACGAGGACTGCCGCCAGCGGCGGGGCGGCGGCCGCAACGAGGTACCGCCCCAGCTCGACCGGCTCCGGCTTCCCCTCCGCCCCGCGCCAGCCAGGCGGCCACAGCCCGTCGCCCGCCGGCACCGGCCTGAACAGCGCATGACCGAGCGCCGGCCCCAGCGCGAGGATCGCCGCGAGCGCCACGAGCGCGCACGGGACCGCCACAATCCACGCGACCTCGGTCGGGGCAAGCACGCGTGCGCGCGGCATGCTGCGCGCACCCACGCTTCCGCCCATCCTCCCCACTTCCCCCATCGCACCACTCTAACGTCGACTAGGAAGCGTTCGAGCTGTCTCGCTTGCGCTGATGCCCGACCCTGAGCTGCCCCGTGCCGCCTACGCCGTAGTCAACTGCTCCAGGACCGCCAGCACCTCGTCGTCATGCGTTCTCGGCGTGACTCTTGGGATCACGTGG
>DASYLH010000044.1:0-136363 GCA_036009645.1 Conexibacter sp. | reverse complement strand
GGCCTGATCGACGGGATCGGCGCCTGGGTTGTCGAGGCGCTGTGCCAGCAGGCCGTCACGTGGGCGGCGGAGGGCTTCGCTCCGCGGCTGAACTTCAACCTCTCGCCGCGCCAGCTGCGACGCACCGATCTCGTCTCCTCGATCGCCGCGCGGATCGCCTCGCACCGGCTCGACCCGGGCCAGTTCTGCGCCGAGCTGACCGAGACCGCGCTGCTGTCCGACGCGCGCCGCCAGCGCTCGCTGCTGACCGAGCTCAACGAAGCCGGCCTCGCGATCGCGATCGACGACTTTGGCGCGGGGCACTCCTCGCTCGGGCGCCTGCGCGACCTGCCGGTGCAGGTGCTGAAGGTCGACCGCTCGTTCCTGCGGCGCGTGCCCGACGACGCCGGCTCCGCTTCGATCGTGGCCGCGATCCTCGATCTCGGCAGAGCGCTCGGCATGACGACCGTCGTCGAGGGCGTCGAGGAGCAGGAGCAGCTCGACTTCCTGCGCTCGCACGGCTGCCCGCTCGTGCAGGGCTTCCTGCTCGGCCGGCCGGTGCCACCGGACGAGCTGATGCGCTCGCTGCCTGCTACGGCAGCCGCCGCTGCGAAGGGAGTCGTGCTGTGACGCGCACGCTCCCCGAGGTCGCGCGCGAATTGGACACGACCTGGCTCGTCGTCGCCGCCGTGCTCGTGATGTTCATGCAGGCCGGCTTCGCCTGCCTCGAGATCGGCTTCTCCCGCGGCAAGAACGCCGGCACGGTCGTCGCGAAGATCCTGCTCAACTTCTCGGTCGCCTCGCTCGTGTGGTGGATGGTCGGGTTCGGCCTCGCGTTCGGCGGCGGGCTGGCGCTGTTTGGCGACTCCGGCTTCTTCCTGAGCGTCGGCCACCACATCTCGGCCGGCTCGCCGATCGCCGGCACGTTCGATGCGGCCGACTCCGGCTACGTCCTCTTCCAGCTCGTCTTCTGCGCCGTCTCGCTGGCGATCGTGTGGGGCACGACGCTGGAGCGGATCCGCTTCGTCGCCTATCCGATCTACGCGGCCGTATTCGCCGGCCTGATCTACCCGCTCGTCGCGCACTGGATCTTCGGCGGCGGCTGGCTCGACCGCCTCGGCGCCGGCATGCAGGACTTCGCCGGCTCGACGGTGGTCCACCTGACCGGCGCGACCGGCGGGCTCGCCGCGCTGCTGCTGCTCGGTGCGCGCCGCGGCAAGTACGGGCCGGACGGTCAGCCGCGCGCGATCCCGGGACACTCGATGCCGATCTTCGGCCTCGGCGTGCTGATCTTGTGGCTCGGCTGGTTCGGCTTCAACGCCGGCTCGACGATCGGAACCGGTGGTTCGCGCTTCGCCGAGATCGCGCTGGTGACGAACCTCGCTGCGGCGGCCGGCGTCGTTGGCGCGTCGATCACGATCGCGGCGATCAGCGGGCGCGTCGACATCGGCATGGTTGGCAACGGCGCGATCGGCGCCCTGGTCGCGATCACTGCGCCGTGCGGGTTCGTGGAGCTGTGGGCGGCGCCGATCATCGGTGTGGTGGCGGGGGCCTTGGTGGTTGTTTCCGTCCTTGCGATCGACCGCGTGCTCGACGACCCGGTCGGGGCTCTGAGCGCGCACGGTGTCGCGGGCGTGTGGGGGACGTTGGCCTGCGGGCTGTTCGCGTCGCCGCGGATCGTCGACCTCCCCGGCGTCCCCGGCGGGGCCGGCCTCGTCTACGGCGGCGGCTTCGAGCAGCTCGGCGTGCAGGCGGTCGGCGTGGTGGCGACGTTCACTTTGGTCTTCGTCTTGTCGTACCTGACGTTCGCCGCGATCAAGGCGACCGTCGGCCTGCGCGTCACCGAGGTCGAGGAGCGCGAGGGGCTCGACATCGTCGAGCACGGGATGTATGGCTACCCGGAGCAGTTCATGGGCGGCGGCGAGCTCGGCGACGGCGTCGGCGCGCTGCTGGGCGAGGCCGGCCAGGCGCCGGCGAGCGCCCGCTAGGGTTCGGGCGTGGCCAACTCCCATCCGCAACCCGCCCGCCGCGTACGTATCCTCGGCGCCGGCGGGACGATCGCGATGGGCGGCCCGGCCGGCGCGACGCCACAGCTCGACGCGGAGGCCCTGGTCGCGGCGATCCCCGGTCTGGGAGACCGCGAGACGATCGAGGCGCGCGACGTCGTCAACAAGCCGAGCGCTCACCTCACGTTGGGCGACCAGCTGCAGATCTGCCGCGAGGCGCGCGATGCCGCACGCCGGGGCATCGGGGTGGTGGTGACGCACGGCACGGACGTGCTCGAGGAGACGGCGATGCTGTGCGACGTGATCCACGACGCCGAAGCGCCGATCGTCTTCACCGGCGCGATCCGGCCGGCGACGGCGGCCGGCGCCGATGGGCCCGCCAACCTGCTCGACGCGGTGTCGGTGGCGCGCAGCGAAGAGGCGGCCGGGATGGGGGTGCTCGTCGTCTTCGGCGGCGAGATCCACCACGCGCGCTGCACGCGCAAGACGGACACGACGTCGTTGGTGGCGTTCAGCTCACCTCAGACTGGGCCACTCGGGCGAGTCACCGAGGGGCACCCGACGATCTGGTCCCGCCTTCCGCGCAACCCGCCTTTGGATCCGCCGGAGCTGGACAGGCGGGTGCTGGTGATCCCGACGTCCTCGGGCGACGACGGCACGTTGGCTCACGCCGCTCTGTCGACCGACCCCGACGGCGTCGTGATCGGGACCCTGGGCGCGGGCCACTTGGCGCCGCCGCTGCTGGAGCTGTGGGCCGAGGCGGCGACGCGGATCCCCGTCGTGGCGTACTGCCGCCCCGAGCGCGGCGTGGTGCTGACCGGCACCTATGGGTATGCGGGCAGCGAGCAGGACCTGCGCGGGACGTCAATCATCCCGGCGGGCTTCCTCTCGCCCCAGGCAGCCCGCATGAAGTTGCTGGCGTGCGTCGCCTCGGGCCTCAGCGTCGACGAGGTTCGCTGGGCGTTCCGGCAGGACGACGGTTAACTCGCGTCGAGCTTCTTTTCGGACCGACCGTCTGCACCGGCAGTCGTCGGCAGGAACGGCTGCAGCCATGACGGCGCCGACTCAAGTGGGGGTCCAGGCGGTGACGGGCTAGGTCTGGGAGCGGGCGTGTTCGGCATCGATTCCTTCATGTGGTCACGTGGCGATCGGACAGCGTCCAGGCAAAGACATTGCTGAAGAGCTCTGCCTGCTCGATGGCGTCATCGAGTGCGTTGTGGGTATGCGGCCGGGCCGGCAGCAGTTCGCTGGGCATGTGCTCTTTGCCGGAGCGATCATGGACGGTGTGGGCCTTGGCTTGAGGAAGGCCCAGTCGAACGCGACTGGAGCTGCTGCCTGAGTTCTCCGATCCGGCATCGCGGCGCGCACGTCTCGGGGAGGCGGTTGGATACGGCGACGCGATCTACCAGTTGTTGACCTGCGTCGTCCCGGGCGAGCGTATGCGCCAGCTCGTCATCTGAGCGGGGAGTGTCAGTCGGCGTCGAGCGCCAACTCCACCAGCACTGTGTCCTCGTGTGAATAGGGCGGCACGCACGAGCAGACGACGACGAGTTCGCCGCCGGGGTCGGCCCACAGCCGGTGGACCGTCCCGGGTGGGATCACGATGCAGTCCCCGATCGCGATCGGCTGCGTCTCCTCGCCGAGGAGCAGCCGGCCGGTGCCGGAGGCCACGAGGTAGATCTCCTCGCTCTCGCGGTGGAAGTGCGCGAGCGTCGAGCTGCCGGCTGGAACGGTCGCCTCTGCCAACGACTGCCGACGGCCGCGCGTGCCGGGCGCGACCCACTCGCGGATCTCCGAGCCGTCGCGGGTGACGTACGCGGGGAGCGAGTCGCGGCGGGCGATCTCCATGCGCGACAGCGTAGGCGCCGCGGGTCAGCGCCGCATCGCCTGGCGCAGCTCGCGCAGCTCGCGGATGTCGTCCGGCACCGGCTGTGAGCCTGGACCGCCGGGACCCGCGCCGAGCAGCTCCGGCTCGATCCGGTGGCGCACGAGCTCGCCGCCGACGACGTCCACGCGCAGCGCCGCCGTCCCCGGCCGCGACGTCACGACCCGCGTCATGCGCGTGCCGTGGAACAGCAGGCCGACGCCGTCGTCGGCGGCCCAGCCGCCGGGCAGCTCGCCGCTCCGCACGGCGGCGAGCCACACCGGCAGCCGCTCCGGCTCGCCGTCGGCGTGCACGGTGAACGAGCCGGGCAACAGGCCCAGCCCCCCGATCACCTCGAGCGGACCGCTCGAACGCGTCACGCCTCCGCTGAACCAGCACATCGCGCCGGCGCTCAGGCCGGCGAGCACGATCCCGCGCCGCCACGCCTCGACGAGCAGCTCGTCGAGCTCGTGCGCTCTCCAGATCGCGAGCAGGTTGCGCATCGAGCCGCCGCCGACGTAGATCACGTCCTGCTCGAGCACGATGTCTGCGAGCGAGCGCGCGGAGCCGTGGCGGCGGAAGAGCGACAGGTGCGTCGCCGACGCGCGCCGCGCGAAGCGCGCGTAGAAGGAGGTGATCTGGGCGGTCGGGTCGCCGGAGGCAGTCGGCAGGAACAGGATCCGCGGCTCCGGCACCCGCACGAGCGACAGCGCGAAGTCGTCGAGCGCCGGGTTGTCGGGCTCCATCGTGAAGCCGCCGCCGCCCATCGCCAGGATCTGCGGCTCGCCGCGCAGCCGCTCGCGGACCGTCACGCGACCGCCAGGTCCAGCTGCGCGTCCCCGAGGTAGCTGACCGGCAGCTGCTCCTCGACGACCTCGCCCTTGCGCGGCTCGACGCGGAACGCCCGCGCACGAGGACGAGAGCTGACAACGCGTCGCAGGTCGCGCCCGACGAAGTGCAGCGCTGCGCCGTCATCGGCGGCGTAGCCGGGCGTCACACCGTCGCCGACGAAGCGGCGGTACTCCTCGCGGCGCTCCGGCTCGCCGTCGTAGTGCACGCAGTTGGAGTGCGGCAGGAGCCCCAGGCCTCGCACCACGGTCGGCGCGCCGTGGAACGCGGTGACGGCCTCCTGGAACCAACACAGCGAGCCGGCCGACAGCCCGCACAGCACGATCCCGCGCCGCCACGCCTGCTTCAACACGCGGTCGAGCCCGTGCGCGCGCCACGCGCCGAGCAGCGAGACGACGCTGCCGCCGCCGACGTAGATCACGTCCTGCTGCAGCAGGTGCGCCTCGAGGTCGCCCTCGACCGCGCCGTCGCCGCGATCGCGGCGGAACAGCGAGACGTGCGACGTGTCGCAGCGCGTGGAGAACGTGCGGTAGAAGCGCACGACGTAGTGGTCCGCGTCACCAGACGCGGTGGGCACGAAGCAGACCTTCGGCCGCTCCCGCTCGGCCAGCCCGAGCACGTAGTCGTCGAGCAGCGGATTCCCAGCCTCCATCGAGAACCCGCCTCCTCCGAAGGCGACGATCTGGGGTGGGCGGCCCGTGTTCATGAAGCGAGTGTGGCAGCGGGGTGGGCGCGTGTCGTTGCACGCGTGTCCAAGGTTGGCCCTCCATCGGGCTAAGAACCTGTTTCACAATGACTGACGGCCGGCTGGCACCGTCTCGCGGCGCCGGAATCGCCACCCGCGATGTTCGACGCAGCATTGCTGCGCCTTTACATCGCGTGCGGCGCCCGGCATCCACGATCCGACGCCATCCGACTCGCCCTCATTGCGAAACAGGTTTCTAAGAGCTTCGAACGGGCGCGCGGGGCGAATCCGCCACGCGCCAGACGATTCCGCCGACGACCGCCGCCACCAGCAGCACCGCCGGCCACGAGCCGATCGCGTGCCCGAGCGGGTGCGCGAGCACGAAGCCGACGAGGAAGACACTGACGAGCGCGAGCGCGGGCGGGAGGCCGAGCAGCAGCCGCCAGCGCAGCCCGCAGGCGAGGCCGCCGAGAAACAGCACGACGCCGCCGATCGCGCGCACGCCGGTGATCTCCGCGACCGCGAAGCCGAGCAGCAGGGCACCGGCGGCGAGCGGCCAGGTGGGGAGGGGGCGCATGGCTAAAGCGTACGCAGCGGCTGCTGCCGGGCGGCGCGCGCCCCCGTGCCAATGGTGCCGCGCCCCCGCGCCGCGTCACATAGCGTTGCACCGCTGGCGCCAGTCCGACGACCGAGAGGACGGATGCGATGACGCGGATGCAGAGCGGACCGAGCGGGAAGGCGCTGGGCGCCGAGTTGACCGGTCGCGTGGTTGGGCCGAGCAATGGCGACTGGGACGCTGCGCGCCAGGCTTTCAACCTCGCCCTCGACCAGCGCCCGGAGCTCGTCGCATTTCCAGCCGATGCGGATGACGTCGCGCGTGCGGTGCGCTTCGCGGCGGCCAACGGCCTGCGCGTCGCCGCGCAGCGCACCGGCCACGGCGCCGGACCGCTCGGCGACCTCGCCGGCACGATGCTGCTCAACGCGAAGGCACTCGACGCGGTCGAGCTCGATCCCGCGGCCCGCCGCGTGCGCGTCGGCGCGGGGGTTTGCTGGCACGACGTCGTCCCGCTCGCGTCTGAGCAGGGACTCGCCGCACTGCACGGCTCGGCTGCCGACGCCGGCGTCGTCGGCTACACGCTCGGGGGCGGTGTCGGCTGGTACGCGCGCAGTCATGGGCTGGCGGCGAACCGTGTGGCCGCGGTCGAGCTGGTGACCGCCGACGGCGAGCACGTGCGCGCCGACGCCGACACGGAGCCCGACCTCTTCTGGGCACTGCGTGGCGGAGGCGGCTGCTTCGGCGTTGTGACGGCGCTCGAGCTCGAGCTGCTGCCGATCGAGCAGGTGCACGCCGGCGTGCTGTTCTTCCCGCTGGAGCGTGCCGCCGAGGTGCTGCACACGTGGCGCGAGTGGATCTCCTCGACACCGGAGGAGGTCACGTCGGTGGGGCGGCTGCTGCAGTTCCCGCCCTTCCCGGAGGTGCCGGAGCCGCTGCGCGGCAACTCGTTCGCGATCGTCGAGGCCGTGAGCCTGCTGGACGATGCCGCGACTGCCGAGCTGCTCGCGCCACTGCGCGCGCTCGGCCCGGCGATGGACACGTTTGCGACACACGCGCCGGCTGGCATCGCCGACCTGCACATGGACCCGCCTGGGCCTGTGCCCGCACTCACGCAGCACCAGCTGCTCGGGGAGCTGCCGGCGCAGGCGATCGACGACCTCGTTGCGGCCGCGGGGCCGGGCACCGACTCGCCGTTGATCTCCGTCGAGATTCGGCAGCTGGGCGGCGCGCTGGCGCGACGCGACCCGCAGGCGGGCGCGCTCGCGACGATCGACGCGCCCTTCCTGGAGTTCGCCGTCGGCCCGGCGCCCGCGCCTCCGGTGGCGGAGGCAGTCGCGGTGCATCTCGCGCGCGTGACCGATGCGCTCGCCCCCTACGACGCGGGTTCGCGCTACCTCAACTTCCAGGACGCGCGCGTCGAGCCGGAGACGTTCTTCGACGACGCGACGCTCGCGCGCCTGCGCGTGGTGAAGGCTCGCGTCGATCCCGCGAACCTGATCCGCGGGAACCACGACATCGCGCCCACGAGCTGAGGGTCAGCGTGGTCGCCGCGGCTATCGCCCGCGGCGTGTTCTTCTTCTCGGCTTCGGTGTCGCAACCGTTACGGGCAATGGCTTGACGACCGTCTGCGTAGAGGTGCCGAGGCGGGACAGTCTCGTCGTCATCGTGATGTGACCGGCCTTGAGTGCCGCGCGGTTTCTGCGCGCGACGCGCAGCTTGAGCGCCGTGCTTCTGCCGGGCGCGAGCTGCACCTGGACTCTTCCGAGCACGCGCGGTCTCGCTCTTCTGGCTGCTCTGCGTCTCTTCGCGGAATCGTGCGCTCTCGCGTGGCCTCTTCTCGCGACCGGCTGCGTGAGCGTGACCGTCGCGTAACAGGGCGGTGCGGCGCCCGCCGCCGGGCAGGCGAGTGAGTAGCCGAGCGCGAGCGTGTCGTTCGTGCCCAGCACCGCCTTGCCGGTGCGCGTGAGCTTGGGACCCGGCACGCCGACGAGCGGACCGTCGCCGCTATTGCCACTGCCCGACCCGCCGCTACCGCCACCTGACCCGCCGCCGCCGTTGACGGTGGGGAGGGCGGCGGCGAGGTCGCTCTCCAGCGTCGCCTGCGTCGCAGCACCGACGTAGACGAAGCGCAGCTCCGCGTCGCCGACCGCGGGCACCGCGAGCGGGTACTTCGCGTCGAGCTCGCGCGCGCTCGCGAAGCGCAGCGCGCTTGGCAGCGCGCTCGCGGCGACTGCGCCAACGCCCTGCGACGCGTCGCCGTCGGCCGCACCGACGCTGTTGAAGCGCGCGATCCACGGCGCGGCGCCCGTCGTCGCCGGCACGTCGCTGCCGCTGCGCGTCGCGTAGCCCGCGTCGCCGGGGAGCTTCCACGCGCGCGACAGCACGCCGTTCGTGGCGGCCGCGTGCGCGATCCACAGCTTCACGTCGTGCGCTCTGCCGTCGGTGGAGGCGAGCCGCCAGATGCGGATGACAGCGTTGCCGGCCGGCGAGACGAACGTCGAGACCGTCAGGCGCACGCCGCTGTCGACCAGCCCGGTGCACGTCGCGCCCTGCGGCAGGTACCACATCGGGTCGCTGCCTCTGCACGCGACGATGGCGTCGTTCTCGACCTCGACGAACTGGTCGCCTGGCCCCAGCACCGGGTTGATCGTCACGCCGACCGACGGGAACGGCTGATAGTTGCGGAAGACGAGACTGAGCGACGGCGTGATCGCGCTCTCCCACGTCGGCCCGGTGAAGGCGTTGACACCGTCGACGAGGATCCCCGTGAGCGGGCCGACCTCGCCGGCGCTGCTCGACGGTCTCGGGCCGGTCGGGTCCAGCTCGGGGATGCTGTCGGCGTTGTTGAAGACGCGGCCCAGCTCGCCGGGGTCATTCGACAGCAGGCTCATCGAGTCGATCCCGGTGTTGCCGGCGGCCGTGTAGCCGGTGTCGGCGATCGTGCCGCCCGCGGTCGTGAAGTGGTTGAACGGCGCGCCTTGATTCGCGCCGCCGTGGCTGTCGGTCTGGCCGCCCGTGTTGTGGACGATCAGCAGTCGCAGGTTCGGTCCCGAGATGCCGGTCAGGTCGGTCGGCGTCGTGCCGTGGGGGACCGCGACGAGGCGGCACAGCCCCGCGTCGTCGGCCGGCAGCACGACGGGCCCCGCCGTGAACGTGCCACCTGTGACGGGCACGTCGTCGCCGCCCGTCAGCAGCGTTCCGAAGCTCCAGCTCGAGCCGAACTTGAAGGCGCAGCGCAGGTCGACCGGACCGGAGGCGGTGCCGGAGACCGTGATCTCAGGCGGCGCCGTCTCCCCGTAGGCGTAGGCGGATCCGTCAGCCGGCGAGGTCACGGCGCTCGCGGCGGACGCGAGTGCGGGCGCGGCAAGGGAGAGGACGGTCGCGGCGACGGCGGCGACCAGCGCGATGCGGGGGCTCATGGGCGCGCAAAGCTATCCGCTGCGCGGAGGCGATGCGGCGGCCGCCTCGAACCAGGCCTCGCCCTCGATCGAGAGCGGCGGCGTGATCCGCCCCAGCCAGCGCGGCATCCACCAGGCACGGCGGTCGAGCAGAGCGAGCAGAGCGGGGACGAGCAGGCAGCGGATGATCGTCGCGTCGACTGCGACGGCGGAGGCCATGCCGAGACCGAACTGCTTGATCGTCGGCGAGCCGTTCAGCAGGAAGGCGCAGAAGACGGCGACCATGATCAGCGCTGCCGAGGTGATCACGCGCGCGGTCCCGGCGAGGCCCTCCACGACGGCGGTGTGCGCATCGCCCGTCGCCTGCCAGCGCTCGCGCACGTGCGTCATCAGGAACACCTCGTAGTCCATCGAGAGCCCGAAGAGGATCGCGAACATCATCAGCGGCACGAAGGAGACGATCGGCGAGGCGCCGTCGATCCCGATCAGCTCGCTCGACCACGCGTGCGTGAAGACATAGGTGACGATCCCGAATGCGGCGCCGATCGACAGCAGGTTCATCACGACTGCCTTCAGCGCAACCGGGACCGAGCGGAAGGCGACGAGCAGCAGCAGGAACGACAGTCCCAGTACGACGGCGATCACGAGTGGGAGGCGGTCGGAGATGCCGTCGGCGAGGTCGATGTAGCCGGCCGTGGCTCCGCCGACGTAAGCGGTCAGCTGAGTGCCCTGCGTGGCGGCGGGGACGGTCGTGTCGCGCAGCTCGCGCACGAGCGTCTCGGTCGCGGCGTCGGACGGTGCCGTGCTCGGTGTGACCGTGAAGAGTGCGGCGCGCCCGTCTCTCGACGGGATCGGCGGGCTGACAGCAGCGACGCCGGGTGCGCTGCCCATTGCGGTGCCGAGCTGCGTCAGCTGTGTCTCGGCGGCGGATCTCGACGTGCCGGTTGCGACCTCCACCGCCACCAGCAGTGGTCCGTTGAAGCCGGGCCCGAAGCCCTCGCTCAGCAGGTCGTACGCCTGTCGTGCGGTCGTGTCGGTCGGCAGCTGACCGGTGTCGGACTGACCAAGGCTCAGGTGCCGGACCGGGAACGCGAGTACGGCGATCACGAGCAGCGCGACGACGAGTGCAGGCCACGGGTGCGCCGCGACGCCGCGTGCCCAGCGCATCCACCCGTGCGGGTGCGCGTCGTGTCTGGCTTGCAGCCCCGGCACCCGCAGCGCGTCGATCCGCGGACCGACGAGCGACAGCGCCGCCGGCAGCAGCGTGATCGCCGCGAGCACTGCGACGATCACTGCCACGGCGGAGACGTAGCCGAGCTGCGTGACGATCGGGATGCGCGCGAGCAGCAGCGAGCAGAGCGCGATCGTCACGGTCGCGCCCGCGAAGACGACGGCGCCGCCGGAGGTCGCGACTGCACGCGCGACGGACTCGCGCAGCTCCATCCCTTCGGCGAGCTGCTGGCGGTGGCGCGTGACGATGAAGAGCGAGTAGTCGATCCCGACGCCGAGTCCGATCATCGTCGCGAGGTCGGGCGCGGCGCTCGGCACCTGCACGACCTGGCTCAGGAGGGCGATCAGCGACAGGCCGGTGCCGAGGCCGAAGATCGCGACGAGCAGCGGCATCCCCATCGCGACGACGGTCCCGAACGTCATCAGCAGCACGACGACCGCCGCCATCAGGCCGATCGCCTCGCTGTCCTCCGAGCCGGGCTGAGAGAGGTCCTGGCCGAGGTAGCCGCCGGCGGCGACTCGCAGACCGGCGTCTCTGGCCGGCGCAGCGAGGGCGAGCAGCGCCTGCGACTCGTCGTCGGTCAGGGCGGTCGGGCTGTCGCGCAGCCCGAGTGAGAGGTAGCCGATGCGCTCGTCTCTGCTCAGCTGCGCGGCTCCGGTGGGCGTGAGCGGGTTGACGACCTGCACGACGCCCGGGTCGTTCGCGTACGCCTTCGACACGGCCGCGACGGCGCTCGCGTACTGCGGCTCGGTCAGCTTCGAGCCCTTTGGCGCGGCCAGCACGATCGGGTTCGTCCCATACGAGACCGCGCTACCGAAGTGGTCCCCGAGGATGTTCGTCGCGCGCTGGCTGTCGGTGCCCGGCAGCGACACGTTGTCGGTCGTCTGCGTGCCGGCCTGCTTCGCGAGCGCGCCGAGGACGATCGCGACGACGAGCCACAGGCCGAGGACCACGAGACGCCGCCGCGCGCAGAAGCGGCCGAGCGCGTAGAGGAAGGGTGTCATCCGTCCCGATATCGGCGCCGCCGCATCCCGCCTGAAGCGACGGTCATGTTCCCAAGCTTCGAAAGCTATTCACAAAAGAAGGGACGATATCCATGATTTGCCGGTATATCGTCATAAAACTTGGGAACGCGTTCTAAGCAGAAGATCAGAAAAAGAGCAGACGATCTCGCCGTTCTGTGGACTCCTCGAAATCATTCACATCTTCGCGTACGATATCCTGATGTCGAGCGTCGAAGGCACCCTGGCTCCAGATGACGCGTTCATCCGCCTCGCTCGTGCAGCGACGCTGGCGGGCCGCCCTGACGTCGTCGTCTTGGTCGACGATCTGCCATCGCTCCCGGTGTCGCGACGGGACGCGCACGTCGCGCTCGACAAGCTCGAGCGCTCGGGTCGAATCCAGCGCGTGCGCCGTGGCGCGTACGCGCTTGTCGACTCGACCGGGAACGTGCGGGTCGACCTGCTCGACCTGATTGCCGCGCTCACGCCCGATCCTTATCTCGTGAGTGGTGGGCGGGCGCTCCAGCTGCACGGATTGACCGATCAGCACTTCCGACGCGTGCACGTCCTTGTTCCGCACGCGCTGCGCTCCTGGTCTTGGCGAGGCGACGACGTTCGCTACGTGTCGACCGGCGTCTCGCTGCGCGGCGGTGCGACACGTGCGCGCCCGAGCCGGGCGCGCATCGCCCCGCCCGAGCGGGCGATCGCCGACAGCCTGAGCCATCCGCGCTGGGGGGTGACGCTGGCGCAGGTTGCGGAGGCGCTCGACGCGATGCTCGCGCGGGACCGCACATTCGCCGATCGGCTTGCCCGCGAGGCGGTCCGGCAGCGCAGCCATGCGCTCGCTCGGCGCCTGGGTCTGCTCGTCTCGCACCTCGCCGGCCCTGACGCTGCGCGTCCGTTGATCCCGTTGCGCGGGGACAGCCGAGCGTCGGCGTTGCTGCAAGCCGGCGGTCCGCCCGACGGGCCGACCGACGCGCGCTGGCGGGTGCGCGTGAATGTCGATCTCGACCGGCTGCTTCAGCACCGCGAGGTCGGCTGATGCCGGGCACGACACCCGTGCGGCTCGTCCGCACTGCGTTCGAGCTGCGCGATGTCGTCGATCGTCTCGGCCGCGACGCCACGCTTGTCGAACAGGACTTCGCGCTGATGACGATCGCCGCGGGCCTCGTCGCCGCGTACGGCGACGCGCTCTGTTTCAAGGGCGGCTTCGTGCTGCGTCACGTCCACGGGCACGAGCGTTTCTCGAAGGACATCGACGCGACGCGCATCAACCCGCCGAAGGGCAAGTTCGATTCGGCGGAGGTCGCCGACGCGATTCGCGCCGCGGGCGTTCGCAACCTGATCGCGTTCACGCCCAAGCCGCCCGCCACCGATTCGGGACGCAGCCTCGACTTCGAGCACGTCAGCTACAGAGGGCCGCTCGGCCGAGGCAATGTCTCGGTGGAGGTCAGCTACCGGGAGGACGTCGTCGAGCAGCCGCAGCTGGTCGCGGTCGGAGCGCCCTACTACGAGCCGTTCCTGCTTCCGGCGATGACGCTCTCCGAGATCGTCGCCGAGAAGCTGCGGGCGCTTGCGCAGCGCGACCGTCCCACCGATCTGGCGGACCTCGCGATGGTGCTCGCCGCTAACGCGATCGACGAGGAGCGCGTGCGCGCAATCGCCGCGCGGAAGTTCGAGCTGGTCAGAGCGGGAAACCAACGCGTGCGCATCGAGGAGACGATCGAGGGCATGCGCCGGCAGTACGACGCCGCGATCGAGGCCGTCGCCCCGGACGCGCCGAACCATGCGACGGCCGCCGGCATCGTGACGGCGCGCCTCGCCCGGCTGCTCCCGTGACCCTGCACGCCTGACCACCGTCGCTACAGCCGCCCCGGCCTGCTGCCGATAGCTGGCGCGATGGCGCGTCGTCCCCCGCTCCGCTTGCTGCCGGTCGCGCTGCTCGCTGCCCTTGCACTGTTGCTTGCGGCCTGCGGGGCGGGGACGTCGTCGCGTGCTCAGCTGCAGGACTCCGTGCGCGATCGCGTCGACGTCGCGCTTGAGCACGGCGACACGATCGCCGATGCCGTGACCGCGCGCTGCGGCTCGGGGGGTCCGCACACCGTTTGCGAGGTCGGCGTGATGAGCGATGGCGCGCCGCTGCTCGACCGCTATGCGGTCACGGTCGACGACCGCGGCTGCTGGACCGCACGCCGCGTCGCGCTCGGCCGCGCGACCGGGCGCAACGTCGAGATCCCGCCCGAGGCGCGGCTGAGCGGGTGCATCTCGTGAGCGCCCTCGCCGCCCCCGCGCCGGCTCCGACCGAGCGCACGATCTTCGGCCACCCGCGCGGCCTCGCCGTCCTCTTCATGACGGAGATGTGGGAGCGCTTCTCGTTCTACGGGATGCGCGCGATCCTCGTCCTGTTCCTCGTCGCGCCCACCGCCGACGGCGGCCTCGGCCTGTCGCTGCCGGAGGCGACCGGCGTCTACGGCATCTACGACGCGCTCGTCTACGTCGCCGCGATGCCGGGCGGCTGGGTCGCCGACCGCGTGCTCGGCGCGCGCCGCACCGTGATGCTCGGCGGCGTCGTGATCGCCTGCGGGCACTTCCTGATGCTCGCGCCCGGCACCTTCGGGATCGTCGCCGGACTTGGGCTGATCGTCTGCGGCACAGGCCTGCTGAAGCCGAACGTCTCGGTGATGGTCGGCGCGCTCTACGGCCCCGAGGACACGCGCCGCGACGCCGGCTTCTCAATCTTCTACATGGGCATCAACCTCGGCGCGTTCCTCGCGCCGCTCGCGATCGGACCGATCGGCCAGGACGTCTCGTGGCGGCTCGGCTTCGCGCTCGCGGGCGTCGGGATGATCTTCGGACTCGCGCAGCTGATGTACGGCTCGCGCTACCTCGGCGACATCGGCGTGCGCGCGTCGCAGCCGCTGCTGAGTGAGGAGCGCGCCCGCGCGCTGCGGCGCGCCGGCCTCGGCGTGCTGGTGCTGGCGGCGATCGTCGCTGTCGCCGTATCCGGCGTCGTGACCACCGTCGTGCTGGAGCGCGCCATCACGGTCGCGATCATCGCGATCCCAATCGTGTGGTTCCGCCGCGCGTTCAAGCAGGCCGCCGACGAGCCGGAACGCGACCGCCTGCGCGCGCTCGTCGCGCTGTTCTGCGCGTCCGCCGTCTTCTGGATGGTCTACGACCAGTCCGGCTCGGTCATGTCGATCTTCGCCGAGCAGGACATCGCGCCGAAGGTCTTCGGGATCGAGATCCCCGCGAGCATCTACCAGGCGCTCAACCCGCTCTACATCCTGCTGCTGGCGCCCGGGATGGCGATGCTGTGGGTGAAGCTCGGCAGACGTCAGCCGACGACGCCGGTGAAGTTCGCGATGGGCCTCGGGCTCGTCGCGGTCGGCTTCCTGCTGATGGTCGGCGCCGCTGCGGCCGCCGGTGAGTTCGGCGTGGCCTCTCCGCTGTGGCTCGTCGTCGTGTACGCGGTGCTGACGGTCGGCGAGCTGTCGCTGAGCCCGGTCGGCCTGTCTGCCGCGACGCGCCTCGCGCCCGCCGCGGCCGGCGGCGCGACGATGGGCGTGTGGTTCCTGTCGATCTCCGTCGGCGACGCGATCGGTGGTGAGCTCGGCGCGCTCGTGCCGGCGCTCGGCATGGGCCCGTGGTTCGCCGTGATGGCCTGCTTCCCGATTGCCGCCGGCATCGTCGTCCTGCTGTACCGCAGACGCATCGCGCGCTGGATGCGGGGGCTCGCATGACTCCCACCGCCGGCGTCGAACACACCGTGCAACGGAGGAACGTCGCACCCGTTACCAACCCCCTGGAGGACTGCTGATGAGCGCAACACCGGAAGGCGGCGCCCCGGCGCCCGGTACCAATCCCCCGTCGAGCGACGGCGAAGGCAAGCGCCTGTCGATCGGCGCCGTGGTCGGCATCGCGATCGCGGTACTCGTGATCGCCGGCGTCGGCGGCTACCTGATCGGCCACAACAAGGGCGAGAGCTCGGGCGACTCGAAGGGCTACGCCGAGGGCGTCACCGCCGGCAAGCAGCAGGTGCTGGCGAACTATCAGCCCGGCAAGCCCGGCTACCAGGACATCTACAACGCGGGCGCGCATCACGGCAAAGCGAAGGGTGAACAGCAGGGTCAGGCCCAGGGCGAGGCCCAGGGCAAGAAGGTCGGCTTCGAGCAGGGTCAGAAGCAGGGCGTCACGACCGGCGAGGACGAGGGCGTCAAGCAGGGCGCCGCGGCCGTGCTGGGCGGCTTCAACACCTGGAACGAGGGTGCGTACTACGTGATCACGATGGAGGCCGGGACGTCCGACGGCGTCGCCTACACGATCGACACGCGCACGCAGCTGCAGTCCGGGACCAACTACCGCATCTGCCAGAGCGGCGGCGCGACGCAACTGTGCGAGTCGCCGGTGACGGCGGCGGCTGCCTCGACTGGCGGCGGCACGGCGAACGCTGGCGATAACGGCGGGGCGCCGTAGGGCGGTTTCGGCCTCCGGTCACCGCAAGCGGAAGGCGGTTTCGCACTCCGGCGATCGCAAGCGATTCGCCTGCGCGCGACGTTAGAGCGGGGCCGCGGCGATCAACGCCGCGGCCTCCGCTTCCGTCCCCGCCGCGATCGTCTGCGGGTCGGGCACGATCGCGGGATCGGTGCAGAAGCCGAAGCACAACGTGCCGGCGAGCGAGACGACGGCGACGCGCAGCGCGTGGCGTTCGCCGATCTCCGCGAGCGAGTGCATCGCCTCGACCTGTGCGCCGAGCACCGCAACCGGCTCACGCGGGCCGGGCACGTTCGAGACGTTGAGCGCGAACACGCGGGGACTCCGCTCCACGCGCTCGACGAAGCGCTCGAGCCGCGGTGAGACGCGCGCGAGCTCGTGCAGCAGAGCGTCGAGCGTCTCGGCGTCGTGATCCTCCTTGCACGCGAGTGTCGCGTGGTGGACGGCGCGCAGCCGCACGACCGGGTCGGCCTCGCCGAGCGGGACCGCGACGGCGAAGAACGAGTCGCGGTTGCCGCTGTCGTCGCCGGCGTGGTGGAGGCTCACCGGCACCTTCACGCGCACGCTGCCGAGCCGGCCGTGCTCGTGCTCGAGCCAGCGGCGCAGCCCGCCGCCGACGACCGACAGGACCGCGTCGTTGAGCGTCGCGCCGTCGCCGAGCGCCTTCGCCGCGTCGTGCAGCGGCGCGAGCGGGACGGTCGCAAACGCGATCTCGCGCTGCGTGCCGACGTGGCCGTCGAACGGGGAGCGGTGGCCGGCGTGCGGTCGCTCGCGTGCGAGGAAGCGGGCGAGGTGCGCGCGCCGGCGCGCCTCGTCGGCGGCGTGCTCGGCTGCTGCCGACGCTTGTGCTGCATGCCCGGCGACGGCGTGGGCTGCGCTGCCCGTCGCGCGCGGCGTCGCACCGGCGGCGTCCCACAGCAGCGCCTTCGCATAACGCATCGCCGCCGTGCCGTCGGCGAGCGCGTGGTGGATCCGCCACACGAGCGCGCCGCCACCGCCCGCGAGCGGGACCGCGTCGATGCGCCACAACGGGCGCGCGCGGTCGAGCCGCTCAGCGAACAGCTGGGCGACGAGGGCGCACAGCTCGTCCCTGTCGACGGGTCCCGGGACATCGGCCGCGACGACGTGATGGGCCGTGTCGAACTGCTCGTCGGGCACCCATGCCGGGGCGTCGGCGGATCCTCCCAGCCGGCACCTGAGCTGCGGCGCGGCGGCGATCCGGTCGGCGATCGCGGTGCGCAGCGCCTCGATATTCGGGGCGCCTGCGCCGAGCACGACGACCTTGCATGTGTGCCCCGCGATCGTGTCGCTCTCCAGCGCCAGGATCGCGCGGTCCTCCGGGGTGAGGAGCGCCGCCGCCATCCTGGCATGTTCTCACTCGGCCATGACCCCTCCGGCCTGGGATGATCCACATTCTGGACCACCAGGTCGAGGCTGCGCGCAGGGACATCCTCGGCTCCCATCCCCCGAAGCGAAGGATTTCCTTGTCGAGCCATGACGGTCTGAACGGCGCACGGTCGCCGGAGCACCGCCACCTCGGCGCCGCCGTGGCGGAGCTGCGCGAGCTGCGCGGCCTCTCGCAAGCCGAGGTTGCCGACAGAGCCGAGCTGCGCCGCAGCCACCTCGCGGCGATCGAGCGCGGCGAGGTCGACCCCACGTTCGTCACGCTCGTGCGGATCGTGCGTGCGATCCCCGCGCCGCTCGCCGAGCTGTTCGAGCTGTTCGAGCGGCGCCGCGACGCGGCTTCCGACGGCTGATCGCCGCCGCGGCGGCTAGCGTGCCGGGTCGATGGCGATCGATCCGCGCCTCGTCTCCGTGCTCCACCTGCAGGCGCTGCGCCATGCGGCGCTGCCGGCTGAGGAGCACGCGGCGCACGTTGCATTTCAGACCTCCACGCTGGAGGCGCTGCTCGACGGCGCGTACGACGGCGACCTGACGGTCGGCGAGCTGCGCCGCCACGGCGACCTCGGCCTGGGCACGTTCGACGCGCTCGACGGCGAGATGATCGTGCTCGACGGGGAGGTGTGGCGAGCGCGCGCGGACGGCACGATCGTGCGTGCGCCCGACGACGCGCGTACGCCGTTCGCGATCGTCGTGCCGTTCACGGCTGACGTGACGGTTGCGGTCGAGGACGCGATGGAGCAGCCGGATCTCGTCGCGCTCGCGATGAGCGAGGGGCTTTCGCCCTCCGGTGGCCGCAAGCGGTCACCCGCGGGCGACGTCACACTCGCGATCCGCTTCGACGGCCACCTCGAGCTGGTCCACGCCCGCTCGGTCCCGCCGCAGCGCAAGCCGTACCCGCCGCTCGCCGAGGCGGCGACGACGCAGCGCGAGTTCGACCTGGGCCCGGTCGACGGCAGTCTCGCGGGTTTCGTCTTCCCGAGTTGGGCTGGTGGCGTCGAGCTGGCGGGCGCGCACCTGCACGCGATCACGGCCGACCGCACGCGCGGCGGTCACGTGCTGCACGCGCGGGTCGGGCCGGGCGTCCTGCGGGTCGCGGCCGTGTCGGACCTTCACGTCGAGCTTCCGCCCGGCGTCGAGCTGCCCACGGGCGGGCTGGAGGCTGACCGCGCGGCGGCGCTCGACCGGCTCGAGAACCGGTAACGGCTTTCGCCCTCCGGCAATCGCAAGCGATCGCCTACGGGCGACGTCACTCACGCTCGCGCGCCGGCCGCAGGATCCAGCCGCGACATCGTCACGGCGGCTGCGAGCGTCGAGGACTGCGAGCCGCGGTAGACGCCTTTCACCGGTGGCACGTCGGCGTAGTAGCGGCCGTGGCCGATCTTCACGTGCGTCTCGTTGGCGAGGATGCGGTTGGTCGGGTCGGCGCCGACCCACACCGGCTCGCCGCGTCCGCCGGTGCCTGGCAGCAGCGCCTCCAGCCACGCATGCGTGTCGACCTCCAGCGAGTCGACGCCGCCGTCTTGTGGCGCCGCCCACAGGTAGCCGGAGACGTAGCGCGCGGCGATCCCGCGGCGACGCAGCAGTACGAGCGCGAGGTGGACGAAGTCCTGGCAGACGCCCGCGCCCGCTTCGAGCAGGTCCGCGATCGTCGAGCCGACGTACGTCGTGCCGGGGCGGTAGGCGAACGTGTCGGGGATCAGCTCGCACAGCAGCGACAGCGCCGCCTCCGGACTGCTCGCCGTCGCGAGCGAGGCGTAGAGGTCGTCGAGGCCCGGGACCTGCGGCTGGTCCTGCCACGGCAGCAGGAACTCGCCGGCCGCCTCGCGGTAGGCGGAGCTCGCGAGCTCCTCCCAGCCGCCCGACGGCGGGCTCGGCGGATCGGACGTGACGACGCGGGCGCGCACGTCGATCGTCAGCGACTCGTGCCCGGTCGGGATCCCGAACTCGAGCACCTCGGTGCCGAAGTAGTCGAGGTGCCGGCTCACGCGCGCCTCCGGGTCGATGCGCGCGTGGAACTCGTCGCAGCGTTGTGTCGAGGTGGTTGCCGGTCGCACGCGCAGCGCGTTGAGGTTGTCGGTCACGGGCGACGGATAGCGGTATTCGGTCAGGTATCGGATCGAGAAGTGCATGGCGGTCTCGGTGGGGGTCGAAGGTGATTGGGGGGTCAGGCGGCGGCCAGCGGGTTTCGCCCTCCGCTCATCGCAAGCGACGAGCTGCGGGCGACGTCACCGACCGCGCCGGCGAAGTAGCGGTCGGCGACGTCCTGGTCCACGCGCGCCAGCTCCTGCTGCACGCGCTCGCAGATGCCGAGCAGCTCGGCGCCGTCCGGCAGTGCGCGCCGCTGGAACTCCAAGTCGGCGGCCAGTCGGCTGACGCGCAGCACCGGCTTCGAGTCGGCCGGCGAGGCGTCCGCCGCGGCGAACGCCTCGTGCAGCGAGTCGACGCACGCCGCGACGCTGTCGGGATACGCGCGCTCGAACAGCAAGAAGCGCGCGACCGGCTGCGCGTTCGGCGGCGCCGTCACCGCGCGCAGGTAGGCGTGGAAGCCGCCGACCGCCTGCAGCAGCGCGAAGGCGTTGCCGTCCGCATGCGCCTCGTCGCCGGGCGGCAGCGCGACGCGCAGCATCCGCAGCACCATGTCGGCAACCTCGATCAGACCGCCCGCGTCGAGGAAGCGCTTCGCCTCGTCGCGCAGCATCGCGCGCTCGGCGATGCCCCAGATCAGCGCGGTGCGCTGCTTGACGTACTGGGAGGCTTGATAGGCGCCGCCCGGGAGTCGCCACGACGCCGCAGCGTCGCGTCGCAGCGTCAGCGTCGTCGCGTTGATCGCCTCCCACATCTCGGCGCTGATCACGTCGCGCACCGTGCGCGCGCCCTCGCGCGAGCGCTCGACGCACGCGAGCATCGAGTCGGGTCGGTCGGCGTCGAGCGTGAGCCGCTCCAGGGCCTGCTCGCGCCGCAGCGGCGCGCCGCCGCCGCCTTCGCTTCCGCCGCCGCCGGCGTTGCCGCCGAGCATCGCGAGCAGTCCGTTCCAGCCGAAGCGCACACCGGGGCCGGTCTCGGAGGCGCTCTGCAGCTCGGCGCGGAAGACGCCGTCGACCGCGCGTGCCGTGAACTCGGCGCGCGCGAGGTTGCGGCCGAGCCAGTACAGCTCGTGGGCGATGCGGGCGAGCATCAGGTCCGTGCCTGCTGTTGTTGTTGCTGCTGCTGCCCGGACCAGGTCCCGTACCGCAGATCGGGCAATGCCGGCGGCGCCGTGTCCGCGATCGGTGGGCCGGCGCGGTCGGCGACGTCCTCGCCGTCCTCCAGCACCCACGTGTCCTTCGAGCCGCCGCCGCGGGAGGAGTTGACGATCATCGAGCCCTCGTTCAAGGCGACGCGCGTGAGGCCGCCGGGGACGATGTCGATCCGCTCGCCGAAGACGGCGAACGGGCGCAGGTCGACATGGCGGGGAGCCAGCACGCCGTCGTGGCCGGCGGTCGGCACGGTCGAGAGCCGTACGACCTCCTGCGCGATCCACGCCTCCGGCTGCGCGCGCACCGCGGCCGTCACCTCCTCCAGTTCCTGCTCGGTCGCGTGCGGCCCGATGCAGACGCCCTTGCCGCCCGACTCGCCGGTCGGCTTCACGACCAGCTCGCCGACCCGCGCCAGCACCTCCTCGCGCACCTCCGGATCGCTCAGCAGGTACGTCGTCACGTTCTCCAGCAGCGGCTCCTCGCCGAGGTAGAAGCGCACCATCTCGGGCACGTAGTGGTAGATCGCCTTGTCGTCGGCGACGCCGGTCCCGAACGCATTCGCGATTGCGACGCTCCCCGCCCGGTACGCACGCACGAGGCCGGGCACGCCGAGCAGCGAGTCGGGGCGGAACTCCAACGGGTCGACGAAGTCGTCGTCGAGGCGGCGGTAGACGGCGTGCACGCGCACGAGCCCGCGCGTCGTGCGCATGTAGAGCACGTCGTCGCGCACGACGAGGTCAGACGCCTCCACCAGCTCGACGCCCATCTGCCGCGCGAGGAAGGCGTGCTCGAAGTACGCCGAGTTGAGCGGGCCCGGCGTCCACACGACGACGGTCGCCTCGCTGTCGGCGCTCGGCGCGACCGAGCGCAGCGCTCTCAGCAGCAGCTGCGGATAGTGGTCGACCGGCCGCACGCGGTAGGAGGCGAACAGCTGCGGCACGAGCTGCGTCATCGCCGCGCGGTTCTCGATCACGTACGAGATCCCGGACGGCGTGCGGACGTTGTCCTCGATCACCTTCCACGAGCCGTCGCTGTGGCGTACGAGGTCGCAGCCGGCGACGTGGCAGTACACGCCGCCGGGCGGGCGGATCCCGTGCACGGCACGCGCGAAGTGGCTGCGGCTTGCGACGAGGGTCCACGGCACGATCCCCTCGCGCACGATCTCGCGCCCGTGGTAGACGTCGTCGACGAAGTGGTTCAGCGCGCGGATCCGCTGCGCGAGGCCGCGCTTGATGTGGCGCCACTCCTCGCCGGACAGTACGCGCGGGACGAGGTCGAGCGGGAACGGCCGCTCGCGCGAATGGCCGACGCCCTCCTCGCCCGTCGTCTCGAACGTGATGCCCTGCTGGAGGAAGGCCGCGTCGCGGCGTCGCCCCGCCTCGGCGAGCCCGTCCGCGCCGATCCGCTCCAGCTCGGCGACGAGCGGCGCAGCAGCGCGGCGCGGGACGCCGTCGGGCTCGAACAGCTCGTCGTAGAAGGGCGCGCTCGGGTGGTAGGCGTCGATCGGGGGCACGGTCGTCTCAGGCGGCATCGCGCTGTCGATCCTCGTTCCCGCCGGGGCGCGCGTCATTCGCCCGATGGAGCATGTTCGGCGCGGCGTGCTCGCCACGCGGTGCGAAGATGGCGCGATGAGCACGACCGCCTCCGAGGACCGCGCGCCCCGCTTCGGCGCAGTGCTGCGCGGCGACGAAGAGCGCGTCACCCCGCTGGAGCTGTTCTTCGACCTCGTCTTCGTCCTCGCGCTCACGCAGTGCACCGCGCTGATGGCCGAGCACCCGACATGGGAGGCGCTCGCACAGGGGCTGCTCGTGCTCGGCGTGCTGTGGTGGTCGTGGGTCGGCTACGCGTGGCTGACGAGCGTCATCGACCCGGAGGAGGGTGCGGTGCGGCTCGCGATGTTCCTCGCGATGGCCGCGTTCCTCGTCGCCGCGCTGTGCGTGCCGGGGGCGTTCGGCTCCGAGGGGCTGCTGTTCGCGGTCGCCTACGGCGTCGTGCGCGTCGCGCACATCCTGCTCTTCATGCTCGCGAGCCGCGACGACCCGGGGCTGCGCAGAGCGACGCTCGGACTCGCCGTCAGCACCGCGATCGGCGTCGGCCTGCTGCTGCTCGCCGCCGCGACCGACGGCTGGGTGCAGGGCGGGCTGTGGGCGCTCGCGTTGACGCTCGACATGGGCGGCCCGCTGCTGATCGACGCATCCGGCTGGCGGCTCGTCCCCGGCCACTTCGCCGAGCGGCACGGGCTGATCGTGATCATCGCGCTGGGCGAGTCGATTGTCGCGATCGGTGCCGGGGCCGGCGAGCACATCGACGCGGGCGTGGTGCTCGCCGCCGTGTTGGGGATGGTCGTCGCCGCGGCGCTGTGGTGGCTGTACTTCGACGTCGTCGCACCCGTCTCGACACGCCGGCTGGTCGAGGCGCCGGAGGGCGCCGTGCGTAATCGCATGGCGCGCGACTCGTTCTCCTTCCTCCATCTCCCGATGATCGCCGGCATTGTGCTCGTCGCGCTCGGGATGAAGAAGACAATCGGGCATGTCGACGATCCGCTGCACCTCGTCCCCACGTTTGCGCTGCTCGGCGGCACCGCGCTCTACCTGCTCGCGCACGTCGCCTTCCGCCTGCGCAACGTCCACACGCTCAACAGACGGCGGCTGGGCCTCGCGATCGTGCTGCTGGCGCTGATCCCGGCGCTGTACGACGCCGCTGCGATCGTGCCGCTCGCGCTGCTGTCGGCCGCGCTTGTGCTGCTGATCGTCTACGAGACGCAGGTCTACGGCGAGGCACGCCACCGCGTGCGGCATCCGACGGCTGATGCATGAGGTTGACGGGATCGCCTACGACCCGCTCGCGCTCGACGCGACCGAGCGGCGCTTCTGGGGCGAGCTGTGGCGCGCGACGCCGCTCGCGCACGCGACCGAGCACGGGATCGAGGTACGCGCCTTCGGCCCGCTGCAGGCGACGCTCGTGCGCGACCTCGCACCAGTCCGCGCGATGAACCTCGTGCTCGGCGCGGCCGAGGCGGACGCCGAGCAGCTCGCGCACGGTCTCGACTGGGCAGAGGCGAGCGGGGTCGACTTCTATGTGCCGGTGACGCCCGGGCTGCCGGCGAGCGCGGCAGCCGAGGCGCTGCTCGCCGAGCGCGGGTACGAGCACGGGTACGGGTGGATGAAGTTCGTCCGGGGCGTGGAGTCCCCGGAGCCGGTTGAGCGTCCAGGCGTCGAGGTGGTGGAGCTGGGAGCTGTCGACGGCGCCCTGCTCGGCCGCATCGTCACCGCCGGCTTCGGCCTGCCGCCGTGGATGGGCGCACTGTTCGAGGGCGTGTGCGGCACCGACGGCTGGCGCTGTTACGCGGCGCTCGTGGACGGCGAGCCGGTTGGCGGTGCGACGCTGCTCGTGAACGGAACGGTCGGCGAGTTCGGCGCCGCCGCGACGCTGGAGGCCGCGCGCGGCCGCGGCTGCCAGACGGCGCTGCTGCACCGTCGCATCCGCGACGCCGCCGCGGCTGGATGCCGCACGCTGCTCGTCGAGACCGGCGAGCGCACCGACGGCCGTCCGAGCGCGAGCTACCGCAACATCCTGCGCGCGGGCTTCCGCGAGGCCTACGCGCGACCGAACTGGGTGGTTCATTCGGCAGCGACTTGATGGTGCTTCGCTGCGCCAAGCTGCACAAAGCCGTGCACACGCGATGGTTGGCGCGTGGCCGGTCGATGATGCTGTCGTGAGTGGGTCGCAGTCACGCGGGCGCCAATGGCGCGTGCTGCTCGCAGCGACGCTGACGTTCGCCGCGATCTTCGTCGCGCTCGAGCTGGATCAGAACGCCGGCAGCGGGCTCTCGATCCTCTATCTGCTGCCGGTGGTGCTCGTCGGCGTCGAACTGGGCCGCCGAGCTGGCATCGTCGCCGGACTTGTCGCGTTCGGCCTGTATGTCGTGTGGGCGCCGTCTGCGACGGTCACGCTCGCGCCTTCGGCATACATCACGCGCGCGCTCGTGTCCGTGCTGATCGGCGCCGTCGCCGGCTACCTGGCGGATCGCATGCGCGCGGCCGCCGCCGAGGCTGAGGCGAGCGCACGCCACTTCGAGCTGGCGGGCGACCTGCTCGGGACCGCGACCTTCGACGGTCGCTTCACCCACATCAACGGCGCGTGGGAGCGCTGCCTTGGCTGGACGCGCGAGGAGCTGACGGCGAGACCGTTCCTCGACTTCGTCCACCCCGACGACCGTGCGCGCACCGAGGCTGAAGCCGCCCGCGCGTTCGACGGCGACGGCAGCGTGCGCTTCACGAACCGCTATTGCACGAAGGACGGCCGCTGGCGCACGATCGAGTGGCACTCGTGGATCGATCCCGAGCGGCAGTTGGTCCACGCGGCCGCGCGCGACGTGACCGAGCGGTTTGCGGCCGAGGCCGCGCAGCGCGAGGCGGAGGAGCGTTTCCGCCGCGCGTTCGACGACTCCGCCACCGGCATGGCGATCGTCGGCGTCGAGGGCGAGCGGCGCGACGTGCTGCTCGACGCGAACGACAGCCTCGGACGCATCTTCGGCTGCCACCGCGATGATCTTGTTGGTACGCGCGCGCTGAGCGCGATGGTGGACCCGGCGCATGCACCGGCGCTCGCCCGTGGGATGGAGGAGCTGCTGCGCGGCGCCGACGCCGTGCACCGCGGCGAGTACCGCGTCGTGCGGCCCGATGGCGCGCACATGTGGCTCGACATGTCGGCCTCGCTCGTGCGCGACGCCGACGGCAAGCCGCTCTACCGCCTCGTGCAGGCGCTCGACGTGACCGAGCGCAAGACGGCCGAGGACCGCCTGCGCTTCCTCGCCGACCACGACCCGCTCAGCGGTGTCTTCAACCGCCGCCGCTTCGAGGGCGAGCTGCAGCGTGAGCTCGACCTGTCCACGAGCCGCGCGCGACACAGCGTTCTGCTGCTGCTCGACGTCGACCGCTTCAAGGCGATCAACGACACCCTCGGCCATGCGACCGGTGACGCCGTGATCGCGCGGCTCGGTGACGCGCTCCGCAGCCGGCTGCGCTCCGCTGACGTGATCGCCCGGCTTGGCGGCGACGAGTTCGCGGCGATCCTGCGCCGCACCGACCTGCCGGCGGCGCGCGAGGTCGCGCGCGATCTGCAGGAGGTCGCGGCGCAGCGGCTCGCCAGCGTCGTCGGCGACGACCACGGCCCGATCACGTTCAGCGTCGGGCTGGTGGAGATCGGCGACTGGACGACCGCCGACGAGCTGCTGTCACTCGCCGACCGTGCGTTGTACGCGGCGAAGGCCGCCGGCCGCGACCGCGTGGTGGCAGAGCGCGACGTGGACGGCGATCCACTTGCCGGGTCGCTGCCCGCGCCGACGGCGACGCCCACGGCGCCGGCTGCGACGGCGTCGTCCGTGCCGCCCGCGGCTCCTGCCAGCTGAGTCAGCCCGCGTCCAGCTCCGCGACCAGCGCTCTGACGCGCTCGGCGATCTCGTCGCGCGTGGCGCGGACCGCGTCGAACGGTCGGCCCTTCGGGTCGGGCAGGTCCCAGTCGACGTAGCGCTTGCCAGGGCCGCCCGCGGGTGCTCGCCGCGGATCAGCTGGTAGGCGAGCGCCCCGCCCGCCGCGCCGACGATCGGCCCGACGAGGTAGATCCAGAAGTCCGTCCAGGTGCCCGACGCGAGCGCCGGGCCGAACGAGCGCGCCGGGTTCATTGAGGCGCCGGTGATCGGTCCGCCGAACAGCGCGTCGAGCCCGACCGTGCCGCCGATCGCCAAAGCGGCGGCCGCGCCGACCGCACGCGTGTCGGTCGCCACCGCGACGATCACGAACATCAGGACGGCGGTCAGGATCGCCTCGTACAGCAGCGCGGTGCCGGCGCCGACGCTCGGCACGGTCGCGCCGAGCTGCGCCGGCTGGTCGCTCCAGGCCGCGAGCAGCACGAACGCGCCCGCGGCCGCGCCCGCGAGCTGCGCGCCGACGTAGGCGACCGCGTCGCGCAGCGGGAAGTGCCGCGTGAGCGTGAAGGCGATCGTGACGGCCGGGTTGATGTGCGCGCCGGACAGGTGCCCGGTTGCGTAGATCATCGCCATGACGATCAGGCCGAACGTGGCGGAGACGCCGATGCCGCCGAGCGCGCCGGCGTGGACCGTGTTCGCGATCACCGCGCCGCAGCCGGCGAACACGAGCGCGAAGGCAGCGAGGCCCTCTGCCAGCGCGCGACGCGTCAGGTCGGGTCGCCCAGCCATCTGCTCAGCTCCTCGATCGCTGCTGGATGGACGTAGTAGTAGGCCCACAGCCCGCGCCGCTCGACGCCGACGATCCCCGCCTCGCGCAGCCTTCGCAAGTGGTGGGAGAGCGTCGGCTGCGAGACGTCGAACAGCGGCTCCAGCTCGCAGACACAGACCTCGCCGGCATGACTGCGCAGTACGTCGACCAGCTGCACGCGGATCGGGTCCGACAGCGCCTTCGCCACCGCGGCAATCCGCGCGGCGGTCGGCGCGTCGACCGCCGGGAGGACGGTCGGAGCGCAGCAGCGCTCGCCGGCGGCGCGCTTGCGCTTGGGCATTACATCGATATCCATCGATGTAAGCATACCGTTAGGGTGGCGGGCGATGTCCCTGCTCGTGCTCGCCTTCGAGGCGGCGCTCTATCCGACGCTCCTGGCCGCGGTCGTAATCCTGCTGTCGCTCGAGCGCCCGGCGCGGCTGATCGCGGCGTACCTCGCAGGTGGCATGACGATCAGCATCACGCTCGGGTTGCTGATCGTGGAGCTGCTCGGGGGGACGAACGCGGTGCAGAACGAGCAGTCGCTGTTGAGCTGGACCGGCGATCTCGTGATCGGCGGCCTCGCGGTGCTGCTCGCGGTCGCGCTGGCGACGCATGCGGACGACCGCATGCGCGCGCGGCGGCAGGCGCGGCGCAGCACGCCGGCGGTACCCGCAGGTGGGGGCGAGGCGCCCGCGACCGCTCCCGTGGTTCCTGAGCTGGTCGTAGAGGCGCCGAACGCCGAGCCGTGGTCGCAGCGGATCCTCTCGCGCGGATCGGTGCCGGTCGTGTTCTTTGCGGCGCTGTTCGTGAACATCCCCGGCGCCGCCTACCTCGTCGCGCTCAAGGACATCGCCGCCGCGGATCAGTCGTTCTCCGCCGACCTCGGCCAGATCCTGCTGTTCAACGTGATCATGTTCCTGCTCGCAGAGATCCCGCTCGTCGGCCTGCTCGTCGCGCCCGAGAAGACCGGCGCGCTCGTCGACCGCATGAACACGTGGCTGCGCGATCACAGCCGCCAGCTCGCGATCGGGATCTGCTTCACGCTCGGGGTGTACTTGATCGTGCGGGGGCTGGTGAACGGGTAGGCGCCACGGCCGGCTACGCCTCGGGTCTCGGATGCGGCGGGTCGTGCGGGGGCGGTGGCGCGGCCTCGGGCGGAGGCGCTGGTCTGCCGACGGCGGGCGCTGGTGCCACGCGGTGCGGACCGACCTCGTGGTCGACCTCCAGCTCGACGACGCGGAGCCTGCGCACGACGAGCTCGTCGATCTCGACGCGGCCGAGTCTCGTGTCTCTCACGCCGAGGCGCTCGATCGCAGCACGGCGGATCGCGAGGCGGCCGATCGCGACGGCGCCCACGGCGAGTGCGCCGACCGCGAGCGCACCGGCGGCGCTCGCTCCGCGCGACTGCACGCCGGTCGCCGTCGCCGGCCGCGCCTCGGGGCGGAAGAAGGCTGGGCGGAGGCGGTTGGTCATGGGTTGCGACATACCCCTTCGGTATATCGCTGACGCGTGCCCCGCTCGGCGTGCGTGAGCGCGGTGGGGCGGCTCACGTTGCCGATCCCGGCTGGGCGATGACTCTGCGGATGCGCTTGGCGGAGACCGGAGCGCCGGCGCCGCCGTTGCGCGCCGCAAGCGCTGGCGCGAACTGGGCGACGCGCAGCTCCTCCAGCATCCAGCGCACCTCGTACAGCTGCGGTGGCTTCGGCGTCCCGACCGGCCAGTCGGCGAGGCGGCCCTCGTAGGCGGACTCCAGCTCGTGGATCGTGCGCATGCGGTCGCGGTCGCTGCCGGCGGCGTCGGGCAGGCGGTTGAGGCGTGCGGCGGCGCCTTGCAGCCAGCGCGCCACGTCGGGCAGCCGGGCGGCGCCCGCGGCGACCGCGCAGCCCGGGTGCACGAGCCGGCCGAGCTGACGGGCGACGTCGAGGCGGATCTCCTGCAGTGGCGCCGCCGTCGGCAGCGCGTCGAGCCGGCGCTCGACCTCGCGGCGCGCTTCCAGCACGGCGACCAACGCCTGCGCCGTCGCGAGCGTGCGGTCCGCCAGTTCGCCGGCGACGTGTTCGCGCAGCTGCTGGAAGCCGGCCTCGTCCCACGCAGGGCCGCCGGCCTCGGCGGTCAGCGCGTCGAGCGTGGCCAGCAGCGCGTCGTCCAAAGCGGCGCCGACGTTGCCGTGGGGTGCGGTCATCAGTGCGAGCTTGGCAGGCGTGTCGAGGCGGTCGACGACCCACGGGATCGGCGAGCGGACGGTCAGTAGAAGCAGCCGGCGCGTGCCGGCGTGCATCGCGCTCGCCTGCTCGCCTGGCGTTTCGAACAGCCGCACGCCGACCGTCTCGCCCTCGTCCACCACCGCCGGGAACGCGCGCAGCCCGCCGGCGGCCGTCGCCGCGAGCTCGCGCGGCAAGGTGCCGAAATCCCAGGTGCGTGCCCCGCTCCGCTCGATCGACGGCGTCGCCGCCGCGAGCCGCTCGCGCAGCCGCGGCTTGACGGCCTCGCGCAGCGCGACGAGGTCCTCACCCTCGGCGACGATCTCTCCGCCCGTGTCCTCGACGCGGAAGCGCATCCGCAGGTGCGGTGGCAGCTTGTCGATCGCCCACGCCTCGCGCGGGATGCGCACGCCGCGGCGCTCCAGCTCGCGCGCGAGGGCGTCGAGCAGCGGCTCGCGGGGTGGGTGGGTCTGAATCAAATGCGCGAGCGTCTGCGCCGCGATCTCGGGAACCGGTACGAGCGGCTTGCGCAGCTCCTTCGGCAGCGAGCGGATCAGCGCGGTGACGAGCTCCAGCCGCAGCCCGGGGACGAGCCAGCTGAACTCGTCGGCACGCAGCTCGCCGACCTGCTCCAGCGGGACGTGGACTGTCACGCCGTCGTCGGCCGCGCCCGGCTCGAAGCGGTAGGAGAGCGGGAGCGACAGAGATCCGTCGCGCCACTCCGTTGGCGTGTCATCCACCTCGGCCTCGCTCGCGCGCAGCAGCTCGCGTGGCAGCGTCAGCAGCTGCGGCTCGCGCTGGCGCGCGTCCTTCCACCAGTGCTCGAACTCGACGCCCGAGACGACGTCGGCCGGCACGCGGTTGTCGAAGAAGCGGAAGCGCGTCTCCTCGTCCGCGAGCAGGTGGCGGCGGCGGGCGCGGTCCTCCAGCGCCTCGACCTCGGCGATCCGTCGCGCGTTCTCCACGAGGAAGTCGTGGCGTGCTTCCCACTCGCCAGCCACCAAAGCGCGGCGCAGGAACAGCTCGCGCGCCCCAGCTGGTTCCACGCGCGCATAGGGAACCGCTCGCGACGGCACGATCGGCAGCCCGTACAAGCTCACGCGCTCATCCACCACCGCTGCGCCGCGCCGCTCGTCCCAGCGCGGCTCGCCGTAGGAATGCCGCAGCAGGTGCGCGGGGGCGATCGGCTCGACCCACGTCGGGTCGATGCGCGCCGCCGTGTGTCCCCACAGCCGCGTCGTCTCGACCAGCTCCGCCACCATCGCCCAGTCCGGCGCTCTGCGCGCGAGCCCGGACCCGGGCGACAGCGCGAAGCGAGCACCGCGCGCGCCTGTGTACTCGGCGAGCGGCCGGCGGCGCTGCGGCCCGGCGCGACGCGCGGCGGCCGCATCGGCTGCGACGTCCTTCACGCCGACGTGCGACAGCAGCCCGGCCAGCAGCGCTCGGTGGACGTCGTCGGGCGCGGCCGGCGCGGCGTTGGTCGCGACGCCGGCTGCCTTCGCCGCCTGACGCAGTTGGCCGACCAGGTCCTGCCACTCACGGATCCGCAGGAAGTGCAGGAACTCGGACTTGCAGCGCTTGCGGAACTGCGAGCCGGACAGCTCCCTCTGCTGCACGCGCACGTAGCGCCACAGGCGCAGGAAGGCGATGAAGTCCGAGCGCGCGCCGTCGCCCTCCTCCTCGTCCGGCCGGTCGAAGCGCGCGTGCTGCTCGGCGGCGGCGGCGCGGGCCTCGGCCGGCGACTCGCGCGGGTCCTGGATCGACAGTCCGGCGGCGATCACGATCGCCTCCTCCGCGCAGCCGAGCTTGTCGGCCTCGAGCACCATTCGCCCGAAGCGCGGGTCGACCGGCAGCTGCGCGAGCTGGCGGCCGAGTGGGGTGAGGCGGTTTCTCGCCCCGCGGCGCTCGGCCTCGCCGGTGACCGTCGCGGTCGGTGCGCTCGCCGGCTCCAGCGCCCCGAGCTCGCGCAGCAGCGCCACCCCGTCGCGCACCTGGCGCGCATCGGGTGGGTCGAGGAACGGGAAGTCCTCGACGTCGCCGAGCTCGAGTGCGGCCATCTGCAGGATCACGGAGGCCAGCGAGGTGCGCAGGATCTCTGGGTCGGTGAAGCGCGGCCGGTCGTTGAAGTCTTCCTCGTCGTAGAGGCGGATGCAGATGCCGTCGGAGGTGCGGCCGCAGCGTCCGGTCCGCTGCTGCGCGCTCGCCTGCGAGATCGGCTCGATCGGCAGCCGCTGCACCTTCAGCCGAGCGCTGTAGCGCGACACGCGAGCAGTCCCCGGATCCACCACGCTGCCGATCCCCGGCACCGTCAGCGACGTCTCCGCGACGTTCGTCGCGAGCACGACGCGCCGGCGCGAGTGGCCTTGGAAGACCTTCTGCTGCTCGGCGTGGGACAGCCGCGCGTACAGCGGCAGGATCTCGACGTCGGATCTCAGCCGCCCGCCCAGCAGCTCCGCCGTGTCGCGGATCTCGCGCTCGCCGGACAGGAACACGAGCACGTCGCCGGGGCCGTCGCGCAGCAGCTCCTTGACCGCGTCGGGGATCGCGTCGAGCCGCTCGTGCTCGGCGTCCGGCACCGGTCGGTAGCGCGTTTCAACCGGGTAGGTGCGGCCGCTCACCTCCACGACCGGCGCATCGTCGAAGTGCTTGGACAGGCGCTCCGGATCGATCGTCGCGCTCGTGATGATCAGCTTCAGCTCCGGCCGCCGCGGCAGGATCCGTTTGAGGCAGCCGAGCAGGAAGTCGATGTTGAGCGAGCGCTCGTGCGCCTCGTCGACGATCACCGTGTCGTAGCGGCGCAGCAGCCGGTCGTGCTGGATCTCCGCCAGCAGCAGGCCGTCGGTCATCAGCCGCACGAGCGTCTCGTCGCTCGATCTGTCGGCGAAGCGGACCGCGTAGCCGACCGCCCCGCCGAGCGGCACGCGCAGCTCCTCCGCCACCCGCTCGGCGATCGTGCGCGCGGCGAGCCGGCGCGGCTGCGTGTGCGCGATCGTGCCGTGCACGCCGCGGCCGAGCTCGAGGCACAGCTTCGGCAGCTGGGTCGACTTGCCGGAGCCCGTCTCGCCCGCGACCACCACGACCTGGTGCTCGCGGATCGTCTGGAGCAGGTCGTCTCGGCGACCGCTGACCGGCAGCTCCGCCGGGTACTCGATCAGCGCTGGCTTGGCCGCGCGCCGCAGCGCGATCCGCGCCTCGGCCGTCGCGACCTCCGCCTCGAAGCGCTCCAGCGGACGCCCGCTGCGCGCACCGCGCAGCCGCTCGAGCCGGCGGCCGAGCCGATGTGCGTCGTGCAGCGTGAGGTCGTTCAGGCGTTCGCGCAGCGCACGGAGGTCGGCACGCGCGTCGGGTGTCGTGGACACCGGATGAGGATAGGCGGGTCCGCGTTGCTCAGCAGGCCATGCGTGCAGTGGGGATGCGTGCGCGCCCAACGGCGAAGCGAGCTGAGGCGTCGAGCGTGGCGGTCAGCGTCGCGCTGGTACGGCGGCCGTCGGGGGCCCGCAGGTGGAGCGTGACGCGCACGGGAAGACGGAAGCCGGGCGCCCGCTTGAGCGCGCGCAGCGCCTGGTCGGTCAATGTCAGCGTGAGCGTCGTGCGCTTGCCGGCGGCGTAGCGGACGCGGTGCCGGCTGGCGAGCGTCAGCGCGGGGCGTCTGTCGCTGCGCGGGCGCATGAGCGTGATGCTGCCGGTCAAGCTCGCGGCGTTCGGGTTGCGGACGAGCAGCTTCAGCGTGCGTGCGCTGCGCGGCAGCACGAGCACGCCCTCCGGCGCACCCCCGATGCGCGGCTGCACGAGCGCGGCGGGCTTCGCCGGCGGCGCTCTCGGAACGATTCCCGGCGGTGTGCCCGGCGGCGGTGTCGGGATCGTCCCCGGCACGGCCGCGATCGCGACCTGCCGCGTCGCCTGCGTCGTGTTGCCGACGTTGTCGGTGACGGTCACCGTGACCGTGTACGTGCCGGCCTGCGTGTACGCGTGGCTCACCGCCGCGCCGGCCACCACCGGCGTATTGTCGCCGAAGTCCCAGCTCGTCTGCGCGATCGTCGCGAACGTCGAGCTTGCGTTCGCGCCGAAGGCGAGCTGCTCGCCGGCCGTGCCGCTCGCCGGCACGCTCACCGTCCTCAACGTCGGAGCGGCCGCCTGGAACGCGGCTGCCGCGACCGATTTGGCATCGAGTCCGTCGGTCGCGGTCCAGCTCGCGAGCACGTTCCCGGCGGCGTCCGTCGCCACGTCGGGACCCGCCAGCTCGACGCCGGCACCAGCGCTGCCGAGCAGGGCCGGCGCGCTCCAGCCGCCGCCGTCGCGACGGCTCGCGAGTGCCGCGTCGGTGCTCGTGTCGTCGTCGTGGGCGACGAAGACGACGGTGCCGCGATCGATCGCGAGGTCCGCGACGATCTCCGTGGTGGGGGAGAACACCGTCGTCTCCACCTCCGGGCCGCCGGCCGTCAGCCGCACGGCGTCCAGCCCACCCGTCGACTGCGTCTTCCACACGACCGTCGCGCCGCCGCCGTCATCGGCGCCGAGCGCCTGCATCGGCACGCACCCGAGCGCAAACTCGTCGCCCAGGCTGTCGACGCTCCAGTTGCCGTTCAGGCGGAACGCGCCCCACGGTGCCCAGGGCGAGCCCTGGAACCACGTCGCGGCGACGTCGCCGTCCTGCGCGCCGACGAGCCGCAATGGCGAGAGCTCGTCGCTGCTCGTGAGCAGGTCTCTCGCCGCGTCCCAGGCGCCGCCGCCGACGTGCGTGCTCGTCTGCACCGCGAAGTCGAACGGGACGTCGTTGCCCTGTGCCGTCCAGCCGACGATCGCGCCGCCGCTCGCGTCGGGCGCGATCTGGGGGCGGTCGAATCTGACCGTCACGTCGGTCGGATCCGACAGGGTCGACGGTGTGCTCCAGCTCCCGGTGGTGTCCGCGACGGCTGCGTGGACGGAGGCCACGTCGGTGTTCGGGTCCTCCTCGATCCATGCGGCGACGACGTTCCCGAGCGCGTCGGCACGCACCTGGGTCAGGGGGTCCGCGACGTTCGCGACGTCGGCCACGGGGAAGGTCTGCGTCGTACCCCACGTCCCGCTCGCGGCGTCACGCCGCCGCGCGTGGGCGGCGAAAGCACTGCCGTCGGGGCTCTCGATCCACACGACCGTCGCGTTGCCTGTTGCGTCCATCGTCACCGCGGGCGCGTCGACGCCGACGTCGCTCGCGAGCGGTGCGGGTGTGCTCCAGGGACCGCCTGCCGGCCGCGTTGCGACGATCAGCGACTGTGCGCCGTTGCCATCGTCGTCGGTCCAGGCGGCGATCGCATCGCCGGCCGGGTCGACCGCGACGACTGCGCCGCTCGGCCCATTCGCGGTGGTCGCCGGCGGCGTCGCGGGCAGCCAGCCGGCAGCGCCCGCAGTCACGGGACCGGCAGAGAGGGCGAGGCACGCGGCTGCGATCACGAGGACGAAGCGCGGCTGCGAGATCCGGCTGCGCATCCGTCCCCACACGCTACGCGATCGCTCCGTCGGGCTCGGTCACACGCGTGATGCGCTTGCGGTTGCGCGTCGTTGCGTGCATGTGAGGGCATATGCGACGGCAGACCCGATCTCATCGAGAGGACCCGCATGGCCGACGAACCCGTCTTCCTCTACCTCGCCGCCTACGACAGCGAGGACGACGCGCGCCTCGACTACGACGCGCTGCTGGAGCTGCACGCCGCCGGCGTCGTCGGCACCTACGACGCCGCGCTCGTGACGAAGGACGCCGAGGGCAAGGTGCACGTCCACAAGCGCGAGAAGCCGACGCAGCACGGCGCCTGGACCGGCATCGGCGTCGGCGCCGTCGTCGGGATCCTGTTCCCGCCCTCGATCATCGCCTCGGCGGTCGTCGCCGGCACGGCCGGCGGCGTGATCGGCCACCTCTGGCGCGGCATGTCGCGCAGCGACGTGAAGGAGCTCGGCGAGCTGCTCGACAGCGGCGAGGCCGGCCTGATCGTGATCGGCCGCTCGAAGCTCGAGGAGACGCTCGAGCGCGAGCTCAAGCGCGCGAACCGGCGGGTCGAGAAGCAGCTGGAGGTCGAGTCGAAGGAGCTGGAGAAGGAGCTGGCGGCGGCGGAGTAGGTCGCCGTCGGGTGCGCCGACCTACTTGGCGAGCTGTTCGAGAACGGCCCGCTCCTCCTCCATCATCCGCTTGATGCGCGCCTGGAACGCTCTGTCGTTCCGGCGCGCCTCGATGCGATCCTGGATGGCAGCGCGCACGGCCTCGGAGACGCTGACGCCATCGGCGCGCGCGACCGCCTCAAGCTGTGCCGCCTGCTCGGTGGGGAGGCGCAATGTGAGTGCACGGGTCTCCATGGTGGCTCCTTCCGGCGAGATGATGCTGAGCGTAGCAGTATTCGAATGCTCAAACAATCTTTTGTATTTACTAAAGACTGCAAAAATATTGATATCTTTAGTTCATGCAAGGACTTGAGCTTGCGGACTACCTCGTGCTCGCTGAGGGGGTCATCGGACTCGACGCGACGACACTCGCCAGCGCGCCGCATGTCGTCGCGAGAGCCGAGTCGGCTCTCGCCGCGCCGTTCGCGGAGTTCGACGGGGTCGAGATGTACGGCGGACTCGCGAGAAAGGCCGCCGTGCTGTGCTCCCGGCTGGTGCGCAACCACCCGCTACCGGATGGCAACAAGCGCGTCGCCTACCTGAGCATGATCGAGCTCATACGCCGCAACGGCCACGAATGGTCACCGGTCGCGCCGGTACTGGAGCGTGCCGAGATGGTCGAGCGACTTGCCTCACGAGACCTCGACGAAGACGGCTTCGCCGCTTGGGTCGAGCAGCAGATCGCGTAGCCGCGACGCTACGCGCCGTCGCCCGCCCGCCCCAACCGCGCCCCCAGCTCCCGACACCGCACCGCCAGCTCCACCGGCTCGTGCACCTCGAACTCGACGCCGAGGCCGGCGATTCGCAACGCGAGCCAGTCGAGTGAGTCGTCGCTGCCACGGTACTCGCAGGTGTGCTCCGAGAGCGGCTCCAGCGTGCCCCACATCATCGGGAAGCGTGCACGGATCTCTTCCGCGGGGGCGTGCAGCGTGACGCGCGCGGCGTGGCGATACTGCGCGCCGCGCAGGTTCTTCGCCACGAACGCCGCCGGGTCCCCGCCCGGGACCTCCCGCGCGGCGAAGCGCGTGCCCATCGGCGTCGGACGCTCCAGTCGGTCGAGCCGGAAGGTGCGCCAGTCGGTGCGCTCGTCGTCCCACGCGACGAGATACCAGCGGTGCCCGAGGCTCACGAGCGAGTGCGGCTCGACGCGCCGGCGGCTGTCGGTGCCGTCGCGCCGCCGGTAGGCGAAGCGCACGATCTCGCGGTCGCGGCACGCGCTCGCCAGCACGGTGAGCGCATCGGGGTCGACGGTCGCGCCACTGTTGCCGCCTGTCCAGCCCGGCAGCGTCGCCGTCGCGGCGCGCAGCGCGCTCACGCGCCGGCGCAGGTGCGACGGCAGGATCTGCTCGAGCTTCACGAGCGCGCGGACGGCCGTCTCCTCGATGCCGGAGACCATCCCGCCCGCGCCGCTGGCGGCCCCGCGCAGCCCGACGGCGATCGCGACCGCCTCCTCGTCGTCGAGCAGCAGCGGCGGCATCGCCGTGCCCGCGCGCAGGCGGTAGCCGCCGGCCGGTCCGCTCAGCGCATCGACCGGGTAGCCGAGCTCCCGCAGCCGCTCGACGTCGCGGCGGATCGTGCGTCCGGAGACGCCGAGTCGGTCCGCCAGCGCGGGCCCCGGCCAGTCGCGGCGCGCTTGCAGCAGCGCGAGCAGTTGGAGCAGGCGTCCGGAGGTCGCAGTCATGACCCCGACCAGTCTGCCGAACATTGCGGCCAGCTCCTGACCTCAATCGACCGTAGCGTATTCGGCCATGACCATGAACGTGCAAGATCGGACGATGCGCTCCGAATCCCCCACGGCGTCGACCGCAAGCAGCGGCGACGCGACGATCCGCGTACGCGGCGTCGTGAAGCACTACGGCGAGGTGCGTGCGCTTGACGGCGTCGACCTCGAAGCCGCCGCAGGCACTGTCCTCGGCCTGCTGGGCCCCAACGGCGCCGGCAAGACGACGGCCGTACGCGTGATGACAACCCTGTTGAAGCCCGACGCCGGCGAGATCGTCGTCGCCGGTCTCGACGCGATCCGCGACGCGGCCCGCCTGCGCGAGCGGATCGGCCTCGCCGGCCAGTACGCGGCCGTCGACGAGAACCTCACCGGCGCGGAGAACCTGACGATGGTCGGGCGCCTCTACGGGATGCCGCGCGCGCAGGCGAAGCAGCGGGCGGCGGAGCTGCTCGACCGCTTCGACCTCAGCGAGGCCGGCGGCCGACCCTCGAGAGGCTATTCCGGCGGCATGCGGCGACGGCTCGACCTCGCGGCGGCGCTCGTCGCCCGCCCGCCGGTGCTGTTCCTCGACGAGCCGACGACCGGCCTGGACCCGCGCTCGCGGCTCGCGCTGTGGGAGACGATCGAGGGCCTCGTGGCCGATGGCACGACCGTGCTGCTGACGACCCAGTACCTCGACGAGGCCGACCGCCTCGCCGACCGCATTGCCGTGATCGACCACGGCAAGGTGATCGCCGACGGCACGTCCGACGAGCTGAAGGACCGCGTCGGCGGCGAGCGGCTGGAGATCACGCTGAGCGACAGAGCGCAGGCGGCCGCGGTCTGCGAGACGCTCGCGCCGATGGCGGCCGAGCCGCCGTTCAGCGAGGACGGCCTCGTGAAGCTGACGGTGCGCCAGCGCACCGGCGCGATCGTCGAGGCGGTGCGGCGGCTCGACGACGCCGGCGTCGGCGTCGACGACATCGGGCTCAAGCGGCCGACGCTGGACGACGTGTTCCTCACGCTCACCGGCCACGCGGCCGAGGAGGCCGAGACCGACGGCGACGAGCCGGCGAAGACGAAGACGAAGAAGGAGAAGGGTCGATGAGGCGCCTCGTGTCCGACACGCTCGTGATCGCCGAGCGCAACCTGATCCGCCTGCCGCGCTCCCCCGACCTGCTGCTGGCGTTCACCGTGCAGCCGATCATGTTCGTGCTGCTGTTTGTCTACGTCTTCGGCGGCGCGATCAGCACGCCCGGCTACAGCTACGTCGACTTCCTGATCCCGGGGATCATCGTCCAGAACATCGCCTTCGGGGGGTTCGTGACGGCGATCGGCCTGAACGAGGATCTCAGCAAGGGCCTGATCGACCGCTTCCGCTCGCTGCCGATGGCGCGCCCCGCCGTGCTCGCCGGCCGCACGCTCTCCGACGTGGTGACGAACGCGCTGTCGGTCTGCGTGCTCGTCGTCACCGGTCTGATCATCGGCTTCTCGTTTGGCACGAGCGCCGCCGAGATCCTCGCCGGCTTCGGAATCCTGCTGCTGTTCGGCTACGCCTTCTCGTGGGTCTTCGCGCTGCTCGGCCTGCTCGTCAACTCGCCCGAGTCGGCCAACTCGCTCGGCTTCATCGCCGTCTTCCCGCTCACGTTCATCAGTTCGGCGTTCGTGCCGGTCGACTCGATGCCGTCGTCGCTCCAGTGGTTCGCGGACATCAATCCGTTCACGATCGTCGTCGACGCGATGCGCGCCCTCTGGCTCGGCGCCCCCGCCGGCAACTCCATCTGGGGCGCGGTCGCCTGGTCGGTCGCCATCCTCGCCGTCTTCGCGCCGCTGGCGGTGGCGCGGTATCGGCGCGCGGCGGGCGGGCGCTAAGAACCAGTTTCAAAGCCGCTACGCGGTCCAGATGGCGGGATTCGCCACCGTCCCGCCATCTGGCGCCGGCCCGGCATGGCGCACGTCGACGTGCACGACGAGGCCCGTTCGCGCGTCGTAGCCGATTCCGGAGAAGACGCGCAGCGCGAACACGTCGTCGAGCATCATCGCCGGCTCGAGATCGGCGGCGGTTCCGTGCAGATGCTGCGAGTCGGGGGCGCCGCCGTACGCGGCGTTCCACTCCGAGTCGAGGTGTCCGGCGAGGATCGTGACCGGCTTGCCGAGCGCCGCGCGGTAGACCTCCAGCGCTCTCACGAGCACGCGGTCGAGCTTGATCCAGCCGTCGCCCGGCGAGCGGAAGCTGCGGAACGTGAAGTGCTGCGAGCAGCGCCCGCCCCGGCGTATCGACATGCGTAGCGCCGTCTGTGTGCGCGGGCCGACGCCGCCGCCGGCGACGAGCGTCGAGAAGGCGTAGCCGCGTTGGAAGTCGCGCACGGCGCTCCTCGTCTGCTTGCCGATCACCCCGTCGACGCGGATCGGCCAGCCGAGCATCCGCAGGGTGCGCTGCAACTCGACCGTCGATGCTGCTCTCTCGCGGCGGGGAGGTGGAACGGTGTACGGCATAGCTCTACTTTCAGGTGTATTGTCCGGCATGTCAACCGGGCAGGGGCGGTGACGAGGCGCTTCGCGGCGGGGGCTGCGTCCGTCCGCCGCACGCTGCGAAGATGCCGCGCAATGCACCGTCGCGCGTCCATGTCCAGGGCCGGTGCCGCGCGGCGACGAGGGGCGCGCTGATGCGCGGTCGCCCGCTCCTCGTGCATGCCTTTGTCGTACTGGCCGCGCTCGCGCTGGCAGTCTCGGCGCTCGCGTTCTACACCGAGCGCGTGCTGTTCGACTCGGCGGGTTTCGCGGATCGCGTCGAGGTGGCCCTGTCAGACCCGGCCGTCGCGCGCGAGGTCGGCGGCACGCTGACGGACGAGATCGTCCACGCGAGACCCGACCTGATCGCCGTCGAGCCGCTGCTGCGCGGCGTCTCGGAGCAGGTCGTGCGCAGCGCGGCGTTCCGCTCGCTCGCCGGCCGCGCCGCCTACCAAGCGCACGCGACGGTCTTCGGCAGAGAGCGCGACACGGCGGTGCTGATCGTCGGCAACGGGGCACTGCTCGTCACGCAGGCGCTGGAGCAGGCCGACCCCGCTGCGGCACAGCAGATCCCGCCGCAGCTGAGAACAGTGCTCGGCTCGTTGGAGGAAGGCAAGCTCGCGCAGGCGTTCGTCGACATCGCGCAGATCGCCGACAGAACGCACGGCCTCGGTGTTTTCGCGCTGGTGCTCGCACTCGCGTTCGCGGTGCTGGCGGTGGCGCTGACACCGCGCGCCGAGCGCTCGCGGACGGTCGCGCGGCTCGGCTGGGCGACGGCCGTCGTCGGCGTCCTGCTGATCCTCGCGGTCGCGGCGGGCCGTGCGCTGATCGGCGGCCTCGCCGACACGCAGGAGCGGGCGGATGCGCTGCGCGCGGTGTGGGCGACGTTCCTCGGCGACTTCGAGGTGTGGAGCTTCGCGCTGGCGGTCACGGGGCTCGTGCTCGTCGCGGCCGCGAGCTCGCGCGCTACCGAGCTGACGCTTGCTCGCCGCGTGCGCGCGCTCGCGCTGCGGATCGCGGCGCGGCCGCAGGCGCTCTGGCTGCGCATCGTGCACGCACTTGCGCTGTTCGCGCTGGGTGTGCTGATCGCGCTGCAGCCGCTGGCGGCGCTGCGGCTCGCCGCGGGCGCGGGCGGGCTGTTCGTCGCTGCGCTTGGGCTGGAGGAGCTGATGACGCTCGTCGAGCGGCCAGCCGCCGCGGGTACCGCCGCCGGCCGCCGCCCCCCGCGGATTGGTCTGCGTCCGTTCGCCGCGCTGGTGGCGCTCGCCGTCGTTGGTGCTGTTGCCGTCAGCGCGATTGGCGTCTCCGCCGCGACCGACGACACGCCGCCCGAGCCCGGCTGCAACGGGTCGGAGGCGCTGTGCGCCAAGCGGCTCGACGCGATCGCGATTCCCGCCACGCACAACTCGATGTCCTCACCGCAGGACGGCTTCCTGCTGCCCAACCAGGACAGCGGCGTCCCTGCGCAGCTGCGCGGCGGCATCCGCGGGCTGCTGATCGACACGCACCTCGGCGTGCGCACGTCGCGTGGCGTCTACACCGTGCTGAAGGAGGGCGGCAAGAGCCGCGCGAAGATCGAGGTGGCGATCGGCCCGGCCGCGACCCAGACCGCCTTGCGGCTGCGCCGGCAGATCGGCTACACGGGTGGCGGCGACGAGCGCGTGTACCTGTGTCACGGCTTCTGCGAGCTGGGCGCGCTCGACGCGGTGACCGTGCTGCAGCAGATCCGCGACTACCTGCTGGTGAACCCCGGCGCGGTGCTCGTGATCTCCAACGAGGACCAGGTCGAGCCGAAGCTCGTCGAGGACATCTTCAGACGCAGTGGGCTGATCGACTTCGTCTGGAAGGGGCCGGTGAGACCAGTCCCGACGCTCGGCGAGATGGTCGACCGCGACGAGCGCGTGCTCGTCTTCGGCGAGGAGGAGACGGCTGGCGTGTCGTGGTACCACGACCAGTTCACGTACGTGCGCGACACGCCGTACGACCTGCCGAGCGCGGAGGCGGTGCTCGACCCGAGAGGCTGCGCGATCAACCGCGGGACGAAGGCGAGTCCGTTCCTGCTGATCAACCAGTTCGTCGCCGGCGACCCGCCGAGAATCGCCCCCGCGCGCACGGTGAACCAGACAGACGCGATCCTCGCGCACGCGCGTGAGTGCGAGCAGCAGCTCGGAGGCCTGCCGGGACTGATCGCCGTCGACTTCTGGCAGCAGGGCGACGTCGTCGGCGCGGCGCGCGAGCTGAACGGGCTCGACTGAGCGAGCCACCTGGACGCGTCTGCGAGGATCGGTCACATGCCACCGATCTCGCGTGGATTCCACGGCCGCCGCCCTGCGGTCGACCCGGCGCGCGTGCCGCCCGCGCAGTATGTCGTCGAGGACTTCCCGGTGCTGTCGGCGGGTCCGACGCCGCGCACACCGCTCGACGAGTGGACGTTCGCGCTGCGGGGCGAGGTCGACGCGACGCCGACGTGGTCCTGGGGCGACTTCCTGGAGTTGCCGCAGGACACCTTCACCGTCGACATCCACTGCGTCACAAAGTGGTCGAAGCTCGGCACGACGTGGACCGGCGTCTCGATCGACACGCTGCTGCGCGGGATCACGACCGAGGCCGAGTACGTCACGGCGTTCAGCGACGGCGGCTACACGACCAACATGCCGCTGGAGCAGCTCACCGACGGCAAGGCGTGGATCGTGCACACCTTCGAGGGCGAGCCGCTCGACCCGGAGCACGGCGGCCCCGCACGGCTGCTCGTCCCGCACCTGTATTTCTGGAAGAGCGCCAAGTGGGTGCGCGGGCTGAAGCTCACGCTCCAGGACGAGCCGGGCTTCTGGGAGGCCGCCGGGTACCACAACTTCGGCGACCCTTGGCGAGAGCAGCGCTACTGGAGCGACTGACGGTGGGCGTGGGGGAGCCATCGCCGAGCGCGGCCCCGCCAAGCGTCCCGCGCGGCGCGCCGATCGTGTGGCGCACGGTCACCGTTCGCGAGCTCGTCCGCGAGACGGCGCACGCTTGCACGATCGTCTTCGACGTCCCCGGCTGGCCCGGCCACCGCGCCGGCCAGCACGTCGACGTGCGGCTCACCGCCGAGGACGGCTACCAGGCCGAGCGCTCCTACTCGATCGCGTCCGCCCCCGAGGACCCACAGCTCGCACTGACGATCGAGCGGATCGACGACGGCGAGGTCTCGCCCTACCTCGCTGACGAACTGCGACCGGGCGACGAGTTAGAGCTGCGTGGCCCGATCGGCGGGCCGTTCACCTGGGACGCGGCGCAGGGCGGCCCGCTGCTGCTGCTCGCCGGCGGGTCCGGGCTCGTGCCGCTGATGGCGATGCTGCGTCACCACGATGCGGCCGGCAGCACGGCAGACGTGCGGCTGCTGGTCTCCGCGCGCCGCCTCGACGACCTGCTCTTCCGCGAGGAGCTGCGCCGGCACGCCGAGCGGCCGGGAGTGAGGGTCGCCGTCACGCTCACGCGCGAGCAGCCGGACGGTCGGGATGGGATCGTCAGCCACGCCGGCCGCATCGACGCGCCGATGGTCGCCGCGCTCGGCCCGCCGCCCATCGCGCAGCCCCGCGCCTACGTCTGCGGCCCAGCCCCGTTCGTCGAGCACGCCGCCGACCTGCTCGTCGCGCTCGGCCACGACCCGGCTTCTGTTCGCACCGAGCGGTTCGGCCCAACGGGACAGTGAGTCCGTTCGACCGTAGGTCCACGAGTATTTTCACCCTCGTGCCCCGCCACGACTTGAAAAGAGTGAGCACTTGTCTGATCAATCAAATTAAGCGCTTGACAAATGAAGGGTTCGCACGAAGAATTTCTCCATGGGGGAGGTATTGCTCGTTTACGTCGTGCTCGGGATTCCAGCGCTGCACGGCACGCTTTCTGTGATGCACCGTGGGCTCGATCTCTACGAGCGATGGCGCCAGTTGCGTCAGAACCAGGAGTGACCCGTTCAGCGGTTGCTAACACGCCGCCCCGTGACGTTCACCAGCCGTCGAGCGCCGCCAGCTCCGCCGCCGGCATCGGCCGTCCCAGCAAGAACCCCTGCGCCAGCCCGCAGCCCCGTGAGCGCAGCCACGCAAGCTGCTCCTCCGTCTCGACGCCCTCAGCGATCACGTCCAGCTCCAGCGCGGCCGCCATCGACAGCACCGCCGCGACGATCGCGGTGTCCTCCGGCTCGCTGCCGAGGCCGTCGACGAACTCGCGGTCGATCTTCAACCCGTCGAGCGGGAAGCGCTTGAGGTAGGCGAGCGAGGACCAGCCGGTGCCGAAGTCGTCGAGCATCAACCGCACGCCCATCGCCTTCAGCTGGCGCAGGGTCGCGAGCGCGGCGGCGCTCTGCTCCATCAGCACGTTCTCGGTGATCTCCAGTTCCAGCAGCGCCGGGTCGACGCCCGTCTCCTCGAGTGCCCGCTTCAGCAGCGCCGGCACGTCTGAGTGCGACAGCTGGCGCGGGGAGAGGTTGATCGAAACGAAGCGCTCGCCCTCCCACGCGAGCGCCTGCCGGCACGCCTCCTCCAGCACCCACGCGCCGAGCGGTGCAATCAGGCCGCTGTCCTCCGCGATCGGGATGAAGTCGGCCGGCGCCAGCAGCCCGCGCTCGGGGTGCTGCCAGCGCACGAGCGCTTCGGCGCCGACGAAGGCCCCGTCAGACAGGTCGGCTACCGGCTGGTAGTGCAGCCGCAGCTCACCGTCATCCAAGGCCCGGCGCAGGTCTGCCTCCGTCTGCAGCCGGGCGACCAGCGACGCGCGCATCTGCGCGTCGAACAGTTCGAAGCGACCCTTGCCGCCGCTCTTCGCGCGGTACATCGCCGCGTCGGCGTCGCGCAGCACCTCGATCGCGCTCGCCTCGCCGCCCTTCACGAACACGACCCCGACGCTGACGCTCAGGTGGTGAGGTCGACCGTCGAGCTCGAACGGCAGCCCAAACGCCTCGGCGATCCGCTCGGCGATGCGGATCGCCTCGCCCTCGGAGTCGAGGTCCTCGCACAGGATCACGAACTCGTCGCCGCCGAAGCGGGCGACCGTGTCGCCCGCGCGCAGCCCCTCGCGCAGCCGCGGCGGCAGCGCGACGAGCAGCTCGTCGCCGGCGTCGTGGCCGAGGCTGTCGTTGACGTCCTTGAAGTTGTCGACGTCGCAGAAGTAGACGGCGAGGCTGGAGCCGGGCCGTCTCGCGCGCGTGAGCGCATGCTGCAGGCGGTCGAGGAACAGCGCACGATTCGGCAGATCGGTCAGCGGGTCGTGCAGCGCCTGGTGCTCGAGCAGCTGCTCGGCGGCCCGCCGCTCGGTGACGTCCTGCCCCGTCCCCAGCATGCGCACCACGCGTCCGTCGGCGTCGACCTCGACGCGTCCGCGGCTGTCGATCGTGCGCTGCTCGCCGTCCGGCCGGATCACGCGATGCTCGAACTGGAACGACTCGGTCGTGCGGAGCGCCGTGTCCATCTCGCGCTGCAGCAGCTCGCGGTCGTCGGGATGCATGAGCCCGAGGTAGCTATCGAAGCCGATCTCGAATGCGTCGCGCTCGACGCCGACGATGCGGTACAGCTCGTCCGACCAGGTGATCGTGTCGGCGGGTACGTCCCATTCCCAGCTGCCGATCCCCGTGAGCCGCTGCGCCTCGGCGAGCGCGTGCTCGCTGACCTCCAGCCGCGCTAGCGCGTCCTCGGCGCGCTCCCACTCGCTGCGCATCGCGGCGACGAGCAGGCCCGTGAGCGCCGCGAGCCCGACGAACACCTGCGCGCGCAGCAGGTCCATGTCCGGCGAGCCACCGGTGAACGGTCCCTCGCCGTTGGCGGTATACGCGACGGCGATCGAGGAGACGACGAGCGCCGCCGTCACCGCTCCCGCCTGACCAAAGCGCATCGCCGCGAGCACGATCAGTGGGAAGATCGGGAACGCGAGCGTGACGCCCTGGTTCAGCACGATCAGCATCACGGCCACGAGCGCCGCCGCCAGCAGGCTCGCCTCGGCGATCCGCGCGGCATCGCGGCGACCCGAGCGCGCGCCGCGCCGGGCCGTCAGCAGAAGCAGCAGCGGCGGCGCGACGAGCAGCACGCCGGTCAGGTCGCCGAGCCACCACACGCGCCAGAAGGCCCACAGGTTGTCCGGGTGCGCCACGCCGGCGGCGAGCAGCGTGCCGGTGCCGATCGTCGCGTTGACGGCGGTGCTCGCGGCCGCACCCAGGATCGCGAGTGCGATGACATCGCGTACGCGGCGCAGGGTCGGCTGGAAGCCCACGCGCGCGAGCAGCAGCGCGCCCGTGACGGCGGCGACTGCGTTGCCGGTCGCGATCCCGATCGCGGTCGGAACGCTGCTGTCCCCGGTCGCGTTCGACAGCACGGCGGCAAGGAAGATCGCCGGCGCCACGCGCGGGCCAAAGACGATCGCGGCGGCGAGTGCGACGCCGCTCGGCGGCCACACCGCGGAGACGATCGCGTTGCCTTCCGAGAACGACAGGCCGAGCTTCGCGACGGCGAAGTAGGCGACCCCGACGAGCGCCAGCAGCGCCGGCGTCGGCAGCCGCGCGCCGCGCTCCCGGGCGGCCTCCGGCCGAGGGCTCACGCGCCAACCATCCTTGATCGCGACCTGGGAGATCACGAGATCATGCAGCAGCGGGCCGTCGTCGTGTCGGCGTGCAGCAGGTTTCGCAACGGTGAACATGCTGACCTCGCGCGCAACTTCCTGCGATTTCGGTGTTGTGGGTCTGCGTGGGTACGTCGCCGCACCGCGCGCTGCAGCTCCTCGCCTGCCTGCTCGCAGCAGCTTTGCTGAGCGCCGCCTCGGCCGGCGCGGTCGAGCTCGGCATCTCGGACTCCGACGCGCCGACCGTCGCCGAGCCCTTCTGGGCGGGGCTTGGGATCACGCGCGTGCGGATCGTCGTGCCGTACGACATCGCGACCACGAGCGGCGACGCCGGCATCCAGCGGCGGGACAACTTGGAGAGATACCTCGCGAACGCGAGAGCGGCCGGCGTGAGCGTGCTCGTGGTCTTTGCGCCCAGCCAGGACGTGCGCGCGCCCGGCACGGGCGATCCGATCGCCCCGAGCGCGGACGAGTTCGCCGCCGGCTTTGCCGCCTTCCGCACCAGATATCCGGACGTCACGACGATCGCGCCGTGGAACGAGCCGAACAATCGCGACACGAGCAGCTACGCGCTCGGCTCGAACCCCCAGCTGGCGGCCGACTACTGGCTGCGCGCGAAGCAACTGTGCCCGGCCGCGTGCACGCTGCTCGCCGGCGACTTTGCAGGGATTTCCGGCGACGACGAATATGTCGACGCCTACCAGGCCGAGCTGGCCGCGAACGGCGCCGTGCCGGATGTGTGGGCCTTCCACGCCTACACCGACGTCAACCGGTTCCAGGTCGTCGGCGTCAGCGACGCGCCCGTCACGCGCTACTACCTGAGCAAGCTGCAGGGCCCGTGGGCGAACGCGCGCATCTGGATTGACGAGATCGGCGCGCGCTACCGCGACGCGAGCGGCCTGATCTGGGGCGACGCCTCGCAGCGCGACGCGGCCGGGCTGCTGCTCGGGCTCGCGACGCTCGACCCGCGCATCGACGCGATCTACTACTTCAACTACTCCAACCAATGCGGGAGCGCCGCCGGCTGCGCGGTGCAGGACCGCGGGCTCGTCTCGCCGGCGCCGCTGAACGGGGACGCGCCCGACTACGACGTCGCCAACCGCAAGCGCGCCGTCTACGACGTGATCGCCGCGCGCGGGCCGGTGATCCTGCCGGTCGCCGCGCTGCCGCCCGCGGTGACGATCGACGCGCCGTCGCAGGGCGCCGCGCTGCGCACCGCCACGCCGGCCTTCTCCGGACGCGCCGCTACGACGATCAACAGCGATCCGAGCGTCACGCTGCGGCTGTTCCCGGGCGCCGGTGATACCGAGAGCAGCGCGCCGGCGCAGACCCTCACCGCGCCGGTCGCCGCCGGCGCTTGGTCGGCGACCGCGGCAAGACTCGCCGACGGCATCTACACCGCGCGCGCGGCCCAGGCCGGCAACCCCGGCGCGAGCGGGATCAGCCCGGATGTCGTCTTCACGGTCGACACGGTGGCGCCGACGACGACGGTCGTGGAAGGGCCGGGAGCCGTGAGTGGTGCGCACACGCAGGCGATCACGTTTGCCGCCTCCGAGCCGGGCGTGACGTTCACGTGCGCGGTCGACGGGCGCAGATCGAAGCCGTGCGCGTCCCCGATCACGCTGCGCCACCTGCGGCTCGGCAGACACACGTTCGCCGTGCGCGCCCGCGACGCCGCCGGCAACCCGCAGCGCACGCCGACGCGGCTGCGGTGGCAGGTCGTCTCGCTCGCTCGCTCGCTCGCGCCGCGGCTCGGTGCGATCGGGCCGCTGCTGACCGGCGGCCTGCCCGTCGCGGCCGCTTGCGAGGACCGCTGTCGCGTGACGGCGCGGCTCGACCTGCGCGGCGTCGGCACGCTCGCGCAGGCCGACGCGAGACGCACGCGCGCCGGCCGCTTCTCGCTGCGGCTGCGCCCGCGCGGCGGGGTCGCCGCCGCGCTCGCGACACGCTCGACCGCGCACGCGACGCTCACGCTCGCGCTGCGCGCCCGTGGTGCCGGCAGAGCGGTCGTCGTCAGACGCACTGTCACGCTCGTGCGCTCCGGTGCCCTGCGCGCGCTCGGTCGCCGCGGGTTGCCGGTCACGCTTGCATGCAGCAGCGCCTGCGGCGCGCCCGGTGTCAGCCGCGGCCGCGGTGGCGGCAGCGATCTGGGGCTCGCTCGCGGGCGCGGAACGCTGGTCCGAGCCGGCATCGCGGTCGGCGGCCCCGGCACCGACCCGCGCACGCTCACCCTGCGACTGACGCTGCCGCGCTAGGAACGGAGGCCGCCGACCGTCGGCGGCCTCCGTCACTCAACTCATATTAGGGTGAGTGTGATTCTGGTGGCTGCGTTTAGTAGCGTCACCGAGTTGCTGGGCCTTTCGAGCCCGCCTCTTATCCTCGGATTCGCGTCTTCGCAGGGCCCAGGTAATGGCGGAAGCGTCGTGCCCTTTCGAATTCGAACACGGTAATCACGCCGCCTGCTCCGACAGTGAACACGGCGTTGAGCGGCATTTCTTCTCCCTGAATAGACACCTCATGTTGGCGAGCGTGTCTTCATAGCTGACCCCGTGCACCCTGGCCCTCATGCTCAGTATGTCCGGTAGCGTGCCCGTGAAGCCGGCGTACGTGATGTGCCACGGCAGCGTTTCCTGTAGGAACCTGGCCGGAGCGGCGGCTATGCCGAGGGATTCCTGCACGCGGCTTAGGTAGTGGAGCTTCACCGTTACGTCAATGCACCGGAAAGTTTGGTATAGAAGCTGGCGCGGTGAAGCGCCCGGTCACACGTCGATCGACGACATGTCCGGGTAGCGCTCGCCGGCGGCCACGCCGGCGGGCGCGGCGTCGTCGAGTTGGAGCAGGTCGTCCGAGGTGAGCGAGATCTCGTTCGCCGCGACGTTCTCCTCCAGGTACGAGCGGCGCTTCGTCCCGGGGATCGGCACGACGTCCTCGCCGCGGGCCATCACCCACGCGAGCGCGAGCTGCGCGGGCGTCGCGTCCTTCGCCTCGGCCAGCTCGCGCACGCGCTCGACGATCGCCATGTTGCGATCGAAGTTCCCGCCCTGGAAGCGCGGGTTGTTCGCACGAAAGTCGCCCTCAGGGATCTCCTCCGGCGAGCTCCAGCGTCCCGAAAGGAAGCCGCGCCCGAGTGGGCTGTAGGCGACGAAGCCAATCCCCAGCTCGCGCACCGTCGGCAGAATTCTGCGCTCCACGTCGCGCGTCCACAGCGAGTACTCGGTCTGCAGGGCGGAGATCGGATGGACGGCATGCGCGCGACGGATCGTCTCCGGCGCGGCCTCCGACAAGCCCAGGTAGCGGACCTTGCCTGCCGCCACCAGCTCGGCCATCGCGCCGACCGTCTCCTCGATCGGCACTTCCGGGTCGACGCGGTGCTGGTAGTAGAGGTCGATCGTCTCAACACCGAGCCGCTGCAGCGACGCGTCGCACGCCTCGCGCACGTACGCGGCGTCGCCGCGGATCCCGAGCCGCTCGCCGTTCTCGCCGCGCACGTTGCCGAACTTCGTCGCCAGCACGACCTGCTCGCGCCGGTCCGCGATCGCGCGGCCGACGAGCCGCTCGTTCGTGAACGGCCCGTACATGTCGGCCGTGTCGAGCAGCGTCACGCCCAGCTCGAGCGCGCGGTGGATCGTGGCGACGGACTCCGCGTCGTCGCCCACGCCGTAGAACTCCGACATCCCCATGCAGCCAAGCCCCTGCTGCGAGACCTCCAGGCCCTGCCCTCCGAGTCTGCGCGTCTCCATGGCCGTCTCCCGTCGTCGCTCTCTGCCGCCGAAGGCGTCTGTTCTAGCGCGTCATGCCCGCGATCCGCGGGTCTATTCGCGGCCATGAGATGACCGCAACGGGTAGGACCATGTCCAGCACCGCCTCGACCCCCGACCGGAGGAGTCCATCGTGCCCACGATCTCCAAGCTCGACTTCGTCGCCGTTCCGTCACAGGACGGCGAGCGCTCACGCAGGTTCTACGGCGAGACGCTCGGCCTGCGTCCGGACACGAACGCGCAGTTCGAGTTCTGGGTCGGCGAGACGTGCCTCGGCATCTGGGAGCCGGAGAAGCAAGGTATGCCGTTCAGCCCGCAGAAGAACGGCCATATCGCGCTGCACGTGGACGACGTCGCCGCCGCGCGCGCCGAACTGGAGGGCAAGGGCGTCGAGTTCCTGGGCGAGACCTTGGACACCGGGGTCTGCCACATGGCGCTCTTCACCGACCCCGACGGCAACGACCTGATGCTGCACAGCCGCTACGCGCCGGCCGGCTGAGGAGGGGGAGGCCGACCGGCGCGAGGCAGCCTGCGTCAGCGCCGCACGACGACCGTCCCGCTCATGCCGCCGTGCAGGTAGCAGAAGTACTGGTAGCGCCCGGTACGCGTGAAGCGGACCTCGAACGTGCCGCGGCGGTGGTTGCCGGAGTCGCCGAACGCGGGGCTCGCGACGTTGTGCTTGCGCCCGCGGCTTCTCCACACCCATCTGACCGTGTCGTCGCGCGCGACCGTCACCGTCTTCGGCGCGAAGACGTCGTTGCCGACGGTGACGGAGCGCGTGGCGGCGAGCCCGGGGGACGGGCACAGGAGCGCGAGGACGAGCGGGAGCGCGAGGAGCGCGCTGGAGGGGAGGCGGTTCGCGGTGGTGGCCATGCGCTCAAGGCTGCACCTGCCGCGGTGAACCGGCAACGGGGCCGCCACCCCGAACTGCACCCTTAACCGGCGGGGTCCGGCATCGCGGCGTTGACCGCGCTCCACGTGCAGCGTAGGTTCGGGCGCACCCGATTCCAGGAGGCGACGATGTACGCACGCGTAGCGAAGTGGGAGGGCGGCTCGGCGGAGGCGATCCGCGAGTCGATCGCGCAGATCGAGGAGAACTCGAAGTCTGGGCCGCCGGAGGGCGTGCCCTCGACCGGTTTCACGTTCCTCGCCGACGCCGAGGGCGGCAAGGTGATCGCGATTGCCCTCTTCAAGACCGAGGAGGACCTGCGCACCGGCAGCGCGACGCTCGACTCGATGGAGCCGCCTACGAGCATGGGCACGCGCGTCTCGGTCGAGACCTACGAGGTGGCCGCCGACATCCGGCTCTGAGCCGGCTCCTCCGCTGCAGCCGGCGCCTGCTCAGGCGCCGGCGCACCGCGCCCGAGCGTGAGCGCGACGGCGCCGGAGGCAAGCGCTACGAGCGCGGCGAACAGATAGGCCTGGTCGGCGACCCGCATCGCCTCTGCAAGCGAGGCGGGCTCGCCGACGATCGCCACGAGGATCGCCGTACCGAGCACCGCGCCTACCTGGCGAAAGGCGGCGTTGACGGCGCTCGCCGTCGCGAAGCGGTCGTCGGGCACGTCGCGCACGGCAGCCGAGCCGAGCGTCGGGAATGCGAGTCCGATCCCGATCCCCGTCAGGCACGCGCCCGGGAGCCAGAGGCCGAGCCAGTCCGGCTGCGCGCCGGCCGAGCGCAGCACCAGCACGCCCGCCGCGAACATGACGGTGCCCGGCGCCACGACGGCGCGATGGCCGAAGCGGTCCGCGAGGCGGCCGGCGGGGCCGGAGACGATCGTCGAGAACAGCGGCCCCGGCAGCGTCGCGAGGCCGGCGGTGAGCAGGTCGTATCTCCACACTCCGGTCAGGAACAGCACGTTGCCGAGGATCAGCGAGAAGAACGCGGCCGCGAACAGCAGCGTGCCGACGTTGCCGCGGCGGAAGGAGGCGAGCCGCAACAGCTCCGGCTCGAGCAGCGGGCGCGGGTGGCGGTAGCTGCGCGCGAGCACGCCGACGAGCAGCAGCAGCCCGGCTGCGACCACGGCAACGGTGGCGACCGACGCCCAGCCCCAGTCGTTGCCCTCGACGATCCCGAGCGTCAGCAGCGCCAGCCCGAGCGCGAGCATCGCGCTGCCGAGCAGGTCGGGCAGGCGCTCGTCAGCCCGTGCGCGCACGACGATCCGCGGCCCGAGCAGCAGGATCGCGGCGCTGAGCGGCAGGTTCACGAGGAAGATCAGCCGCCAGCCCGACAGCTCGACGAGCGCCCCGCCGAGCGTCGGTCCACACGCGGCGGCGAAGGCGGCGGCCGCGCCCCACAGCCCGACGCCGGTCGCGCGGCGCTCGGGCGGGAACTGGTCGAGCACGAGCGCGAGCGAGGTCGGCGCGATCAGGGCTGCGGCCGCGCCCTGCAGCACGCGCGCTGCGATCAGCAGGCCGATCGTCGGCGCCGCCGCGCACAGGGCGCTCGCGACCGCGAAGCCGCCGATTCCGACGAGGAAGATGCGGCGGTGCCCGAAGCGGTCGGCGAGCCCGCCTGCCGGCACGAGCAGCGCCGCAATGATCACGAAGTAGCCGTCGAGGACCCAAGAGAGCAGATCTCGGCCGGCGCCCGTGAACGACGCCGAGATGTCCGGGAAGGCGATGTTGACGATCGTCGTGTCGAGGAACGCGAGGAACGCTCCGGCACAGGCGAGCGCGACGGTCGTTCTATGCCCACGGTCATACATCGTCGCCGGACGGTAGACTATGACCGTGGGCATAGTCAAACCCCAATTGACCGACTCGCGGGTCGGCGCTGACGGCCCGGCGCACGGCGGCGCTGGCAGACGCGACGGCCGCCAGCGCCTGCTCGAAGGCGCGCTCAGCTTGCTGGCCGAACGCGGCTACGCGGCGATGGAGCTGCGCGACGTGGCCGAGCGCGGCCACGCGCCGCGCGGCTCGATCTACCACCACTTCCCCGGCGGCAAGTCACAGCTCGCCGCCGCTGCCGCCGCGCTGGAGGGCGAGCGCGTGCGCGAGACGATCGAGCGCTCGTTGGCCGAGCGCGGCCTGCGCGAGACACTGCTGATGTTCGGCCAGCTGTTCCGCCGCCGCGCCCAGAACCACCCCGATCGGATCGGCTGTCCGGTCGCGGCCGCCGCGCTCGCGCGCCCCGAGGACCCGGCGCTCGCCGCCGCAGCGACCGCCGCCTTCCGCAGCTGGGAGGACGCGATCGTCAAGGCGCTGCGCGCCGAGGGCGTCGCAGCGAAGCAGGCGAGACCGTTCGCCGCGCTCGTCGTCTCGACGATCGAGGGCGCGCTCGTGCGCACCCGTGCCGCCGGCGACCACGCGCCGCTCGACGACGCGGTCGCCGGCCTCGCCCAGGCGCTCGACGCGCTGCTCGCCGGCGCGCAGTCGCACCGGCGAACGTCGCGCGCCCGCTGAGCTCAGCCGCGCGGGCGGTCGTCCTGCATGATCACGCGGGTGAGGCGGTTGTTCTCGAAGAACAGCAGCGTCTGGTCTCTCTGCTGGTCGAGCATGATGAGGGTGTCCGGCGCGCCTCTGACCGCCTTCGCCTTCGGGTAGGCCGTCTTCACCGTTCTGCGCGACGCACCGAGCTTGACGTTGCCGGTCGGCGATCTGAAGGCCGCGAGCGGCGTTCTGAAGACCGGCTTGCCGGTTCTCGGGTCGCGCCCGACGGAGATCGCGATGTTCGTGATCTTGCCTCTGGGCCCGTCCTCGAAGTTGAACTGCGCGTCGCCGAGATCCGTCCGTCTCGGATCCTGGTAGTTGCAGTAGAAGTCGTTGCAGTCGCCACGGCTCCCGCCCCACGCCTGCTTGCCCTTGATGATGCGCGCGTGCAGGAAGACGCCGCCGATCTGCTCACCGGGGACGAAGAACGGTTGGCCGGTCGATGGCAGGCTCGCCTGCGCGGCGGCCGGCACGGCGAGCGCCGTCGCGGCGAGCGCGGCGGCGAGGAACGGAAGGCGGGAGAGGCGCACGGGACTCCTTGCTGGCGGGGACGCGTAGGGTCCGCACCCTACGGCGGATGACGACCCCAGGCGGCGCCGGTTACGCGAAACGGCGTAGGCGCCGCGCTACGCGCCGAGCGCGCTCGCCAGCCGCTCAGCGAGCCACAGGTCGCACAGCCAGTCGCCCTCGCGTGATGAGCGGCGGTAGATGATCAGGCCGTCGGGCCCGCCCTCGACCTTCACGCCGCTCCAGCGCTTCGACGCCGGCATCGCGCCCAGCGAGCGGCCGACCTCAGCCGGCCCGCCCTTCTTCGCGCGCAGGCGCCCGTCGCGGAACGTCGCCTCGAAGTCCGGCACCGCGCTGCCCAGCGTCACCGCACTCGGCGAGCGCACGCCCTGCCCGCCGGCGGGGAAGCAGACGGACACGCCGCGCTCGTGGCGGCGGCCCTCCAGCACGACGGCGCCCGCGAACTCTCAGCGGTGTGATGATCCAGTCGAGCCGCATGCTGGAGCGGACCGTCCCCCACACGGCCTGGCGTGCCTGCACCGCCTCTGGCGTGATCGGCTCCACCGCCAGCGCCGCCCACAGCTCCGGCTCGGCCAAGCCCGTCGGATCCGACAGCGCGTCGGCGCGCGGCACGTCCGGCACGCTCGCCTGCTCCGCGCGGTCGACGTCGCGCGCCTGCAGCACGAACAGGATCAGCATGAACAGCGCGATCACGCCGAAGATCAGGCCGAGCGCCAGCTTCGGTCTCGCCTGGCCGGAGCCCATCGTCGTCGCGATTGCTGCGACGACCCCGGCCACGACGAACACGCCGACGATGCCGAACGCCCCGATCGCCTGAAGCCGCCCATCTGCGGGCGAACCCTACATTCCGGCGTAGGCGGCAGTGGTGCGCTGCTCGGCTGCGTCCGCGGCGGCGCCGTCGGCTCCGGCGGCGACGTTCGCGTCGCGCCAGGCACGGCTGCTGAGCGCAATAAAGCGACGGCCCTCGTCGGATGCCACCCACGCCATGCCCGCGTCGCGGTCGACGGGTGCTCTCGTGGCGAGGTGGCTGGCGAGTCCCGGCAGCGCGAGATCCCAGCCGACGCCGACGGCGCCGGGCCCGAACTCCTCCCACTTCGGGTCGTCGAGCGGGAACAGGTGGTCGAGCTCCCAGCGCGTCCGCTCGTCGTCCTCGGCCGTGAGGCGCAGCTCGATCCAGCTGACGTTCCCGCCGTGCTCCCACGTGGCCGCGAGGACGTGCGGCGGATCGCAGCGCTCGATCGTGCCCCCGGCGTTGCCAACCAGCTGATAGCGGCCGCCGACGTGCAGGTCGCCGGTGACCGGCAGGAACCATCGCGGCAGGCGCTCGGCGCTCGTGCACGCCTCCCACACGTCCTCGACGGAGGCGTCGTAGGTCTGGGCGATCGTCACGACGCGCACCTCGCCGGCCTCGAGGACGCGTCTGCCGACTTGCCGGCGAACGGCGCTGAGCTGGCGGGATACGTCGATCACGTGCTGCTCCTGTTGTCGGGTCTGCGGTCGGATGCGCGCAGCCGCCGTGCTCGTCTGCCGCGTGCCAGCTCGGTGCCGAGCGCGTCGAGGTGCGGCGTCCAGAAGCCGCGGAAGCGCTCCAGCCATGCGTCGACGTCCTGCAGTGGATCTGTGCGCACCGCGTAGAGCCGCCGCGCGCCATCGGGCCGCACCTGCGCGAAGCCGTGCTCGCGCAGCGAGCGCAGGTGCTGGGAGACGGCCGGCTGGGAGATCCCGAACTCGCGCTGGATCACGGCGGCGACGCTGCCGGCCGCCTGCTCGCCGTCGGCGAGCAGCTCCAGGATGCGGCGGCGCACCGGGTCGCCGAGGACGTCGAACGCGTGCACGCCAGGAAAGTATCAGCACAGACTTATATAAGCAATGACGAATATCTGCTGGCGCCCGATGAGGCGGCCCCCGGCAGAATCGGACGGCGATGCCCGAGGTCACCAACGTCTGCGCCGGCCCGTTCGGCGTCTTCTATGACGTCTACATCGAGCGACCATGGCTTGCGCAGGCGATCGGGCGCACGGTATGGGGCGTCGACATCGCGCCGCTCTACCGCAGCATGGCGGCGATCGGCGAGCTGCCGGACGGTGCGACGGTGCTCGACGTGCCGTGCGGGGGCGGCGTCGCGCTGCGCGCGCTGCGCACCAGCCAGCGCGTGCGCTGGATCGCGGTCGACATCGACGCGAAGATGCTCGAGCGCTGCGAGCGCCGCGCGCGTGAGCATGGGCTGCAGGGCGATGCGCTCGAGCTGGTCGAGGCCGACATGCGTGCGCTGCCGCTGCCCGACGCGACCGCCGACCTGTGCCTCGCCTACAGCGGCCTGCACATGGTCACCGAGGCCGCGACGGCGATCGCCGAGCTCGCCCGCTGCCTGAAGCCGGGCGGTGCGCTGGTCGGCTCGACGTTCCTCGCCGAAGGGAGCTGGCGCCAGCGCAAGCTGCTCGGCCACGGCGGCGACGTCGGCATCAACGGCACGCTCTGCACGAGCGCCGAGCTGCACGGCTGGCTCGCGGACGCGGGGTTCGAGGACGTGACCGTCTCGCCCGAGCGCGGCTTCGCGGTCTTCCGCGGGCGGCGTGTCGATTCCGCGGTCGCTCGCTCGTCGTAGGGGTAGTAGGCACCCACCGACAGAGGAGCGAAGCGATGCGCAAGCTGGTCGTCACCGAGTTCATGTCCCTTGACGGCGTGATGGAGGATCCGGGCGGATCCGAGGGATCCGCGCACGGCGGTTGGTCGTTCAAGTTCAGTGACCCCGAGGGGATGAAATTCAAGCTCGACGAGACGATGTCGTTCGACGCGCTGCTGCTCGGCCGCGTCACCTACGAGGGTTTCGCCGAGGCGTGGCCGGAGCGCAGAGACGAGGCCGGCTTCGCGGACAAGATGAACGCGATGAAGAAGTATGTCGTGTCCTCGACGCTGAGCGAGACGACGTGGCAGAACTCCGAGATTGTCCCGGGCAATGACGTGCCCGCCGCGATCGCCGCGCTCAAGCAGCAGGACGGCAGCGACCTGCTCGTCGCCGGCAGCCGTCAGCTCGTGCAGACGCTTGCACAGCATGACCTCGTCGACGAGTACCGCTTGATGGTCCACCCGATCGTGCTCGGCAGCGGCAAGCAGCTGTTCGACGGGATCGAGACCCCGTTCACGCTGCGCCTGACCGACTCGAAGGTGCTGGCGACCGGCTCGCTGATCCTGACCTACGCGCCGCTGCGCGACTGAGCGGCGCTGCGGACGGCCGCCGTCGCATAGCGTTCGGGGCGTGCGACGGCTCTGGTCCTGGTCGGTGGTCGGCCTCGCGACGCTCGCGCTCGTGACGGCCGCCGGAGGCTGCGGGTCGCAGCGGCACGAGCCCCGGCCGCCGCAGCCGCCCTCGATCTACGCCGGCCTGCCGCTGCGCGGCACGCCCGGCGCGCAGGTGTTCGAGCGGTCGGGATGTGCGGCGTGCCACCGCATCGCGACGGTCGGAAACGACGGGCCGGGACCACGCCTGACGCACGCCGGATCTCGTCTGACCAAGCGCGAGCTGTGGCACGCGCTTGTCGATCCGACGGCGCCGATGCCGTCGTTCCGAAACCTCTCGCGCGTGCACACGCGGGCGCTGGTTGCGTACCTGTCGCGGCTGCGGTAAGGCTCGGCGCTCAGGCGCCGAACCAGCGCGCGCGCCGGGTGGAGCCGAATTGCTCCTTCGCGGCGCGCAGCTCTGGGGACGGGACGCCGAACGTGCCGGTCGGCTTCGGGCCCGAGAAGAAGTCGACGCTGACCGCCCCGACGCGCCCCGCGCCGAACTCGATGTAACAGACGCCGCGTCCGTCGAAGGGGGCAGGCGGCTCGTCGCCACGCAGCTGGGCGAGGACGCTCTTGGCGACGACGCGCGCCGCGCCCTCGGCGAAGCCGCCCGCCTTCGGCACGCCGACCGTGGCGACGTCGCCGACCGCGTACACGCCCGGCCAGCGCGTCATGAGCGTGGCCGAGTCGACCGGGACGTAGCCGTCCTCGGTCATTCCGCTCTCGATCACGACGTCGGGCGCGCGATGCTTCGGCACGCCGAGGAAGAGGTCGAACGCGATCTCACCGCCGTCGTCGTACACGGCGACCTTGCGCGCCGGGTCGATCGCGACGACGCGCCGGCCCGGGATGAAGTCGATGTCGCGCTCGCCGAACGCCTCCACGAGCGCCGCCGACGTCTCCGGCGACGGCGGCACGGGCGTCCCGAACGGGATCGTGAAGGAGATGCGGCAGGCGTCGCGCACGCCGCGCCGCGTCAGCTCGTCGTGCAGCAGCAGCGCGCACTCGCTCGGAGCCGGTGGGCACTTGAACGGCGTGCCGCAGACGCCGATCAGCACGTGGCCCTCCGAGAAGGTCGAGAGGATCGGCGCGAGCCGCTCCGCACCGGCGACCGAGTAGAACTCGTCGCCGCCCTCGGCCAGTCCCGGCGTCGTGTCCAGGTCATAGTCGGCGCCGAGCGCGACGACGAGGACATCGGCGTGGTGGACGCCCGCGTCTGTCGTCACTCGACGTGCGTCGGGGTCGATCGCCGTGACCGTCTCTCTTGCGAAGCGCACGCCGGGCTTGACGAACTCGGCGTACGGCAGCCGCACCGCCTCCGCCGTCTCGCGCCCGAACATCACGTCGAGCTTCGCGAAGCCGAACGTGAACGCGTCGCCCTTGTCGATCAGCGTCACGTTTGCGCCGCCGCCGAGCTCTTCCGACAGGGTCGTGCTGAGCTCCAGTCCTCCGAAGCCCGCGCCGAGGACGACGATCCGCGTGCTCATGTCGCCGACCCTATCCGAACGGGGCGCTAGCGTTGCAGCGGCGATGGCATGGGGCGACGCCTTCTATCGCAAGGCCACCGAGAAGGTGGAGGCGCACATCGGCGAACCGGTCGAGCTGATCGGCTGGGCCAGCCGCTCGGGCGCGATGGGCTCGGTGATCGCGGGCACCGTCGCGCGTGGCGCGGCGACGGCCTGCGACTCGAGGTGGACGACGGCGGCGTCACGAAGCGGTTCCTGCTCGACGGCGCTGACGGCTCCGCGATCGGCTTCGAGATGGCGCGCTCGAAGTTCGCCACCAGATTCGCCGAGGAGTTGCGCGCGGCGCTCTCCTGAGCCGGGCGCTATCCGGCGGCGGCGCCGCGCACGAGCGCGTGCCGGTCGACCCACTTCGTGAGTTCGTCCGGGTAGATGTATGCGCTGTGGACGGCGAGCGTCTCCGTGGGAATCGACTCCCCCGGCACGCCTGCACGGTAGCCGGAGCTCGTCAGCACCTCGAAGCCGCGACGGTCCAGCGCCGCCGCGACGCGTTCGAGTATCAGCCGCGGCACCAGCACGGTGTTACCGCCGGCCGCGTGGAGCCGCTCGAGCGCTTGGTCGAGCTGGTCCTCCGTGAAGACGGAGCGGCCGGTGTATGGGACGACGTCCCTGACGTCGTAGGCGTCCGCGAGCAGGTGGCCCGTGGCTGTGAGGAACGCGACGGGCGCGTCCGACCGCACGACGAAGCGACCCTGGTCGTTGGCTATCGAGCTGACGAAGCGCTTGAAGGCGACTTCGCTTGGTGCCTCCAGCGGTTCGGCGTCGTCCGGCGCATACACCGGGGCGCTCTCGATCCGAGCGACCTGCGTCCACGGCGCCAGCCTCGTGGGCGGCATGAAGACGAACGTCGCGATCAGCGCGATGCCGAACAGCGCCGCGAGGGCGGGGATCGCAGGGATCCGTTCGCGCCTGCTCGCGATGTGGCGAACGGCGACGATTGTCAGCAGCGCGAGCGACAATCCCCAAGCGGGGAACAGCGTCGCGACGGCCAATATCGTCGACGCGCCCATGTAGTAGGCAGCCGAGCCGAGGCCGAAGATGCCGCTCCACACGAGCATCCCAGTGAGCGTGCGGTGCGGCGCGCCGCGCATCGCGCGCACGGTCGCAACGCCGATCGCAGCGGCATACGTCAGGTAGATCGCGAGCGGAAGGCCGATGATCCGCAATAGCGGCCAGACGCCGACGCCGGAGCGCGTGTAGATGCGCGCGAACTCGACGGCCTTCGCCGGGTTCGGCAGCGCGCCCGCGCGGATCAGCGTCACGACGGCGACGAGCGCCCAGGCACCGAACAGCCCGAGCGCGAAGCTGCCCGCGAGTCGGCCGAGGCGTGCGCGCGTGAGCGGCAGCTCGGTCCACAGCAGCGCCGCGATGGTCGCGCCGAGCGCCGCGAGGCCGAAGTCGGCGTTGTTGAGCGCGGCGAGGCCGGCGGCGAGCGCGAGCGGCCATACCGCGCCACGCCCGCGGTCCAGGCGGCGCGCGACGAGCCAGGCGACGAGGAACGGGCCGGCGGTGCGCATCGGCACCTGCTGGTAGATCGCTATCGGGTGGTCGAGGTCGCGCGAACCGGCGTAGTACGTGAACGTCATCACCGGCAGGAACAGCGCGAGCGCGGCGAGCGAGCTGTGCGTCGCGCGGCGCAGCACGCCGTTGATCGCGAGCAACATCGCCACCGTCAGTCCCCACATCAGGATCGTCCAGACGAGCAGCGTCTTGCCGAGCACCAGCATCAGCGGCGCGAACACGAATGGCCACAGCGACCCGTACGCCGCGGTGTGGTCCACGAGCGGCGTGAGCCCGTTCAGCAGGGCGAACGTCTCGTCCGCCATGAAGGCGCTGTTGTAACAGTCGCCGTACGTGCAGATCGTGTCCGCCGTCTGGATGTAGGAGAGGAACCACACGCCAGTGGCAACGACCGCGACGGCGGGGATCGCGATCCGCAGCCAGCGCGGCTCGGGACGCCAACCGGTCAGCCAACCGCGCCGCGCCGCCAATGCGAGCGCGACGGCGGCGACGCCGGCCACCGCCACCTGCGCGAGCGTGAAGAATTCGATCCGCCATTCGTCGCCGAACTGGCGCACGAAGCACGCGGTGATCACCGCGATCCCGACGAGCTGGGCGACGACGGCGAGCGCGATCGCGGCGCGCCGCGGGATCCGCTGCGTCAGCCGCAGTCGCGGTGTCGCGACCGTCAGCGCGGCCGCGAGCAGCACCGGCCCCAGCAGCGACAGCAGGTAGCGCGTGTCCTCGACCGGCTCCGGGTTGTGTTCGACCGTAGGCAGGACCGGCAGCGTCGAGGGGTAGACCACGTGGCTCAGCGGCGGGCCGAGCAGGACGATCAGCAGGATCGTCAGTGCCGCACACGGCAAGGCCCACAGCCAGGCGACCGTGGCGAGGTCAGACGGCGTAGTAGTTGCGCGATCGGGGCGGCTGCGCGGCCGCGGCAGAGTGACCGCCGCTCCCCCAGAGCTGGCAGTTGCCATGTGCCGAGCGTAATGCCATTGAACCTAAAAAGAAAGTACTAACAAACCGGAAACCAACTCTTGAGTTGGGCCGAGCGCGACGCGCTGCACGGATGCGGGGCGGGACGGGCCCCGGCGCCTTCTAGGCGATCGACAGCTGTGACTGGTCGCTCGCCCAGCCCGGTCGCATCGAGAGGTACTGAGCTCGGGCGACGAGGCTGGCGAGGAAGCGGTCGAGCCCGACTTCCTCGTCGACCCGCACTCGTTCGATGGAGCCGCGCGTGGCGGGCAGCAGACAGGCAGCGTCGTACAGCTGCTCTCGGACGAGGCGTGACAGCAGCCGTTCCCAGCGCAGGGCGTACGGAGTGTCTCTGAGCTCGGGGTCGGTGGTGAGGAACTTGCTCCGCGTTCTCCGTGGCTTCGCGACGTCGTGGCAGTCTTCGATTACGACCAGGAAGGCCACGAACGGTGGTTCTCCCCCGAGCAGGCCGTTGGTAAAGGCGACGCGGACGTCCTTGGCGTTTCCGATCGCCTCCTCGGCGCGGTTGTTGAAGTTGTTGCCGAGCGAACCCACCTGTGACTTGAGCTCGATCAAGGCTCCGAGCTCGGAACCGTTGGACACGACGATGTCCCAGTCCTTCGTCGGCCGGAAGTAGCCGGGAATCGTCAGCCCGTGACCGACGTAAACGAAGTCTCTGCGGATGCCCTCGGCCTCGAAGATTCCCTGGATCGCTCGTGCGAAGTCGTCCATGTGGCCGCCGGCTGTCACCGTCCCCCGCGTGCCGGCGTCGCGTCTGCCGCTACGCGCCTGTCTGTCGCCTTGCGCCTGGCGAATCGTCCAGAACTCCCGGCGCGCTTTCGCGAACACCTCTTGGTGATTCACGAGGGGAGCGTCTCCAGTCCGTAGAGCGGCAGCGCGGCAGCCGTCGCGGCGCTACGGTCGCGGGCTGCGAACGCTGTTGTCAACGCGGCCTGTGCGTCCGCATTGACGTCGACGAGCCGCGGCAGTCGAATGCGACGCAGATACTGGGCTTGAAAGCGGAGGTAGCCGCCACGCATCCGAACCGAGTACGCCTCGATGAAGAGGTTGGCGACATCGCTGAGCAGCAGGCCCCCGAGCACACGCAGATCCCATCCTTCGGATGTGACCCAGTAGAGATTGTGATGCGGGTACGTCTTCCCCGTGTCGAGCACTGGGAAGGTCGCTTCCTTGAAGTCGGGCAGGTACAGCTTCGGCCGGTCTGCGAGACCCTCGATGACGCGATCGATCGTCTTGTGCCAGCGACCGGTCCTCGCGGTGTGGCGTTCCCGCAGGCGAGGCTCGTGCGCGCCGAGATATGCGGCGAGGCGCGGCCAGGCCTCCAGCGCGACGAGGCCGTCGGCGTCCCACGGGTTGACGAGATAGCTGCCCGACCAGACGATCTCGCCGGTCGCGATGTCGCGAGGTTTCGCCAAGGGCAGCAGCCGCTCGGACTCGACCGCATCGACGTCTCTGACGATGTAGACGTGGTCGGCGCCTGTCGCGACGCCGATGCCGACTCTTGTTCCGGTCACTGCGTCTTCGAGCGTCGGGAACGCGGCTTCGAGATCGGCCAAGATCGCGAGCTGGTCGGGTGATCCCTTTGGCCAGGCCGCTCGGCCTTCGAACCATCCGTGGAGGCGGGCGGCCCGGAAGCCGCGCCCGCCCGCGTGCTCGTCACGACCTGAGGCGAAGTCGAGGATCTCGCTTGCGCTGTCGCTGTCCAGGTCGGGAGTGCCTTCGACGACGATCGGGCCGCGCGTCTGTGGCTTGCGGCGCACGAGCGTGATCGCCGGGTAGGCGTCCACCTCCTCCTCGAACGCATCGACGCCCGTCATGGACAGGACTGCGTCGACCGACCAGCCTGAAGTGATCAGCTCGCGCAGCCTCGCGCCGTAGGCGTTGCGCATCCATCGGTCCGCGCAGATGAAGGCGAGCGTGCCGCCCTCCCGCAGCGACTGGATGCCGTGCTCGTAGAAGCCGACGTAAACGTCCGCGCGGCCGCCCATGGTCGCGCACGCTCGGCGGTATGCGTCGGAGCGCTGTCTCGGCACAGCCTCAAGCCGAATGTAGGGCGGGTTACCGACGACGGTGTCGAAGCTTCGATTCTCTGGCGGGGACAAGAGGAAGTCGCGGCGCTCGACCCATGCCTCGGCCAAACGGGTGGCCGTGAGCTCGTCGACGTCCAGTTCGATCAACAGGTCGCGTGCCGCTCGGCGGCTCTCGGCGACGTTCGCCTGAAGCAGGTCGAAGGCGCGAATGCAGTCCGTGAGATCGGAGGCCGACCGGTCATGGCGTGCGGCCGAGGCGACGAGGCGCTCGATCATCGGCAAGAGAAACGCCCCCGAGCCGCAGGCCGGCTCCAGTGCGGAGCGGCATGCGAGATCGCGATCGGGCGTGTAGCCAGCGAGGTCGAGAATCAGATCGACGACCCATCGTCGCGTGAAGACCTCACCGTGCTCTCCCGCTGCTTCTTCTTCGGGAGAGAGGGCGAGGTTGGCTTCCATGGCGAACGCGAGCTGCTGCATCGAAGCAGCAGCAACGCGCGCCAGTGTACGCGGGGCGGAGGCTGGATCGGGATAGGCGAACATATGTTCGCCTATAGTGTCACGCAGCGCTCAGCTCAACGGCTGCAGCCGCGTCTTCTCGACGCGCGCCAGCTTGCGTCTCAGGCGCCGGTACTCGCGCTGCTGCGCCGGCGTGCGTCTGTGCCCTCTGTACGCCAGGTTGACCCGTTCGAGCGGGTCAGTCTGCAGGTCGTACAGCTCCCACTGGTCCGGCGCCTTGCCGTCGGCGTCGTAGTAACGCGCGATCTTCCAGCGCCGCTCGCGGAGACTGACGATGTGGTTCGGCGGCTGCGGGTAGGGGCCGTGCGATTGGCCGGACTGGAAGTCGTCGTACGTGAAGACGGTGTAGTCCTGCGGCGGCGGCTTGGGCGTGCGGCTGAGGATCTGCGACGAGTAGTCGACGCCCTCCCAGTTCGCGCGGGCGCCCGAGGGCGCGTCCACGAGCGACGCGAGCGTCGGAAGGAAGTCGACGTGCGAGACGAGCGCGTCGTTCGTCTGCGCCTGCGGAAACAGACGCGGGTTGGAGTAGACGAGCGGGATGCGTGTCGACTCCTCGTACACGTTGAAGTTCTTCTGCCGCATCCCGCCGTGCGAGGCGCCCATCTCGCCGTGGTCGGCGGTCGCGATCACGAGCGTGTCGTCGAGCAGGCCGGCCTGCGCGAGCGCCTGCAGCAGCTTCACCAGGTACGCGTCCGAGGACTTCATCAGGTTGCCGTAGAAGTTCAGGTAGTTGCGCTTCATCTGCGGCGACGGGATCGGGCCGGACAGGTTGAAGATGCGCCGGAACTGCGCCTGCACGGTCGGCTTTGTCGAGAGGTCCTCGTCGGCCGTCGCCGGCACCTCCATCTCGCCCTGCAGCCATGAGCTGTCGTAGCCCCCGCTCGTGTAGGTCGAGGGATAGAAGAGGACGTCGTGCGGGTTCACGAGCGAGACCACCATGAAGAACGGTTGGCTCTGCGCGGCCGCCGAGCTGAGGTATTGGAGCGCGCCCTCGGTGCCGGCGTCCGGCGTCCCCTGCGAGGTGATGAAGCGGCCGTCGTTGTCGTAGCTGCCGCCGCCCTCTTCGGGGATCGACTGGTTGGCACCGGCGTCCGGCGGGTTCCAGCGCGTGAAGCCGTACTGGTTGACGTCCTCGGGCACCCACGTCGAGCCGTTCGCCGGCTTGTTGCAGTGGAACTTCCCCTTGTAGACGGGCGTGTAGCCCGCGGCCGCCACGACGGTCGCCGGGTTCGCGAAGCTCGTCGCGAGCTCCACCTGCGGGTACTGCGGCGCGGGCATGTTCGTCTCGAGCGTGTACTTGACGCCGTGCTGGGCGGGGAAGTAGCCGGACATCAGCGTCGAGCGCGCCGGCGAGCACATGCACGCGTTCGTGAACGCGTTGGGGAATGTCATGCCGTGTTGCTGCAGCTGCGTGAGGCCGGGCATGTTGCGTCTGGCCCAGCCAGGCGGGAAGTGCTGGATTGCGCGCTGCTGGTCCGTGAGGAACAGCAGCACGTTCATGCCGGCGACCTTGCGGGCGTGTGATCTGCTGCGCCGCGGCTGCGGGCGGGCGCGTGCTGCTGCGGCGGCGCTCTGCGCGCCGAGCAGGAGACCGGCGCCCGTGCCGGCCGCGCCCTTGAGCAAGTCGCCGCGTGTGATCCCTTCCTGCTGTTCGGGGTCCGCTCTGTCCATCTCAGCTGCCTCTCTTCGTCCGCGTGACGCGCTTGAAGACGCTCACCGCATCGCTCGCGAACGCCGTCACGTAGACGTGCCGGCCGTCGGGGCTCACAGCGATCGAGCTGACCTCGCCCAGCGCGCGCCCGCGTGTGCAGTCGGGCAGCGCGCTCGCGGTGATGCAGCCGGCGTGGCGCGGCTTCTGAAGCAGTGCGCCGCTCGCGGTGTTGCGGTCGAAGACGTCGATCGTGCTCGACTTGAACGCCGTCGCGTAGACGGTCGCGCCGTCCGGGGAGACGGCGAGCCCCTCGGGCGCTTGGAGCGCACGGCCGAGCGAGCAGCCGACCGCGAGCACGTAGATCGCGCAGGCGGAGGTGCCGGGCTGCTGCGCGAGCTGGCCGGTGGTGGGAGTGCGAGTGAAGTTCGTGAGGCTGTTGCTCGTCAGCGACGTCACGTACACGTCGCCGTCGTCTGGGCTCACCGCCACCGCGTTCGCGCCGCCGAGCTGGACGCCGGTCGTGCAGCCGGCGAACGCCGCGTTCACGATGCAGCCGCTGCCGTCAGTCGCCTGCGTCAGCGCGCCGGTGGACGGGTCGCGCGCGAGGGCGTCGAGCGCGTTGCTGAGCGCGGCCCCTACATACACGTCGTCGCCATCTCCGCTGATCGCCAAGCCCTCTGGGGCGCCGAGCGCGAGGCCTGCCGCGCAGCCGTCCGCGGTCGCGCCGCCGATGCATCCCGCCGTGCCGGGCGGCTGCGCCAACGCGCCGCTCGAGCTGTCGCGCGCGAGCACCACGACGGCGTTGCCGAAGAAGGAGCCGACGTAGATGTTCTTGCCGTCTGGACTCACGACGACGACGTCCGGCCCGTCGAACGCGCGACCGACGGCACAGCCGGGGATCGCTGCACCGGAGACGCACCCGCCTCTGGTCTGCGTCAGCCTGCCGGTTCTCGCATTGCGCTTGAAGACCACGACCGCGTCACTGTTGAGCGCGGTGGCGTAGACGTTGCGCCCATCAGGGCTGACGGCGACCGAGTTGGGGTGGTCGAGCGCGACGGCGCTCGCGCAGCCGCCGGCCCCTCTCGCCGCGATACAGCCGGCGGTGCCCGCACCCTGCGTCAGCGCGCCGGTTCTCGCGTTCCTGCGAAAGACGGCGATTGCGTCGCTGCCAGACGAGGCGACGTAGACGTTGCGGCCGTCCGGGGTGATTGTCACCGCATGCGAACCCAGGAACGGACCCGGTCCGCGCAGCGCACGCACGCGCGCGCATCCACCGCGACGCGGTCTGGTCGAGCGGTCGACCACGCACCCGCTCGATCCGGGCACCTGCGTGAGCGCCCCGAGCGCATTGACCGGCGGCCGGCTCGGCTGCGGCGAAGGAGCCGTCGCACCGAGCGCCCCGGCGGGAGCGGCGAGCGCGCCGAGGACGCTTAGCGCAAAGAGCGCCCGGCAGATCCACGGGGGCTGGGGGAGTACGGCACGCATGCATCGTGGCGAAGGACCACGAGCTGCCTACGCTAACACCGCTCAGCGGGAAAGCCAGCGTCCTGGCCGAATGGCGTTTCGGGCGCGAGCGTCGCGCCGATTACCGCTTTGACGTCGCGACCCTTCGGCGCAGGCCACGGACCCGGTCCCCGACCATGCGGGAGCTGTAGCCGGCGAGGGTGCGCAGCGGCGCGTCGCCCATCAGCATGCGCGCCGTGAGCCGCAGCGTCGAGGCGTCCGCCTTCTCCGGCGCGCCGGCGTCGAACGGCGGCTGCGGGTCGTACTCGATGCCGAGCTGGATCGCTTTCGCCAGCTCCTCGCCGTGGACACGGGCGGTCAGCGCGAGCGCCATGTCGATCCCGGCCGACACTCCGGCGCCGGTGACGAAGCGCCCGTCGAAGACGACGCGATCGGCGACCACGTCGACGCCCATCGCCTTGAGGTTCTCGCGAAAGCCCCAGTGGGTGGTGGCACGGCGTCCCCGCAGCACGCCGGCCGCGCCGTAGACGGCGGAACCGGTGCACGCCGAAGCGAGCCACTGCGCCGTCGGCTCGACGCTGCGGATCCACTCGAGCAGCACCTCGTCCTTCAACGGTCCAAGCGGCTTGCTCGACCCGGGGATGACTACGACGTCCGGATCGGGCAATCCCGCCGGCGTCGTGGTCGGCAGGATCGACAGCCCGTGGTCGGTGAGGATTGGCCCCGGCGTCGTTGCGACCCAGTGGAGCTCGACGTCCGGCCACAGGCTGATCACCTCGTACGGGCCGATCAGGTCCAGCGCAGTGAAGTCCGGATAGACGACGTAGGCGATCTTCATGCCGCCCGACGATAGGCGCTCTCGCGAGCGCTTTCGCCGGTAGCGGTGTCTATGGGCTGCCGATGACGCCGATGCGCAGTCCCAGCCACGGATAGACGACCGTGAAGACGGCGTCGTCCTGCGGCTGGAGTCCGACGGCAGAGAGCCACAGTTGGTAGGCGGGAGCGTTCGCGATGCCGCCGTGCAGGCGTCGCCACACGCGGCCCTTGGTCGTCCCGAGCGGCGACGGCGTGATCGTGTCGGTCCATTCGACGACGTTGCCGCCCTGGTCGAGCGTGCCCCATGGCGACGTGGTGTGCGCCTGGCCGACGGTGCTCAGCGAGCCCTGATAGGCCTTCGCGTAGGTGGTGGGGTCCATCCCGAACGGGTTGACGCTCGCGCAGTCGCTGGCCGGCTGCACGTGGGCGGGGCACCAGGTTGGGGCTGCCACGTCCGCCGCGTGGTAGGTCGCGAGCGGCTGCGTCGCAGCGTTCGTCACGTCGCCGGTCGAGGCGTCGAGCGTCGTCGGGCTGGGAGCGGTCGCGGTGCCGTCGCCGAAGACGCCGGCGTTCGTCGGGTACTTCCAATAGGAGAAAGTGCCGCCGCCCCTGGGGTCGTAGTAGGCGGCCTTGGTCCACTCGTCCTGGCTGGGGAGGACGAAGCCGTCCCGCTTGGTGCGGGTCGCCTTGTGGCGGCGCATGTCGTACATCCCGCGCTCGGTCTGCGGCGAGAGTCGGACGCGGCGGGTGACGATCGGGACATCGCCCGCGTGGCCGGTGCGTCTGGAGAGCACACGACCGTTCTCGATCGAGTTCACGAATCGCGCCGCGCGCAGGAAGTTGGCGAAGCCATAGGGCTTGTCGGCCCAGGCGGGCGAGGCGACGGAGTAATGGCGGCCCGGGGCGGCGCGCGACGCCCTGTCGATCTGGCCGTACTTCGGCCACGCCGACGAGCTCTCGCTCGCGTCGTAGAGGTGGTGCCGATCGCGCCCGCTCGGATCGACCGTGTTCAGGAACGCCACCCATTGCCCGACGGTGATCTCCAGCCGGCCGATCCCGTAGCGGTAGTCGACGCTCCCGAGCGTTTGACAGCCCGCTCTCGTCTGCGGTGCGTCAGCGCACGACTGGTAGATCGCGTCGGTGAAGGGGACGACGGCCACGGAGGGATTCCCCGGCGCGCCGACGTCGACCGTCGTCAAGGTCACGACGGCTCGCCGATTCGCGGCGCCGGCGCTCGCCGGCGCGATGAGGGAGAGGGCGACGAGCGCGAGGGCGACGAGAACCGAGAACGCTGCTGGATGAGCTGGGGTTTTGATCACACCCGCAGGCCTCGACCGATTCGCCCGAGAACTTGATGCCCCGGTAGATGAACAGACGTCGGCTCAGCGTCGCCTGCGGCAGGCGATCCGCGCAGTGGCGGTCACCGGGCCCTGGTGGCGCGCCGCAGACCCCGCCCGACCGGACGCATGTGCGGGGAGCGCCACACGTGTCGCTCCTCGAAGGGCCAAGCGTAGATCGGGTTGCCGTCGCGGGCGAGCTCCAGCGCACGCGGCTCGCCGAGCTCCACCGCGGACCACTGGTAGATGCGCTGCAGCCGCGGCACGATCACGGCGTAGTCGAGGATCCGGCCGAGGCCCTGCTCGTCGGCGATGTAGCGCTCCGCGGGGTTCTCCGCCTCGGCGAGGCCGCGGTGCTCCAGGTAGGCGCCCACGATGCTCGCGTTGTGAGCGCGGTACCAGTTGCGCCCGGTCGGCTTGGCGATGAACTCCAGCCACGGCCGCACGGGCTGCGACGACGGCTCGCCCTCCAGGCCGCCCACGAGTGCGACGGACTCGCAGCCGTCTCGCAGCAGCCGCTCGTTGACGGCCCGCCACCACACGCTGCGGGCGGGCGAGGCGTCGAGCGGGCTGAGCACTCCGCGGTGTGTCTGCCAGCGCATGAACGACAACGCCGCCCGCCGGAACGGCAGGTGCCGCCGGGCGCGGCCGGTCGGCTCGCGGTAGGTCCGTACCGTCAGCGCAAGCCGCGCCGCGGGATCGTCGCGCACGGCCGCAACCGCGCCTCGGCCGCCGCGAGGGCGGCGCCTGCGTGCGGGCTCATCGCCCGGGAGTGATATCGGTCCGCGCGGAGGCCGTGGCCCGCGCTTGGGCCGAGTGCCGCTAGACGCCGACCGGCTCGTGCCCAGGCCGCGGCACCGCTGCCGCCGCGGCGACGCGCCGCGTCACCAGCACGCGTGCGCCGTCGCCGGGCGTGATTGTGATCATCCGCCGGCGCGGGCGGGCTCTCGGGCCGGCCGGCGCGAGCGTGAAGCGCTCGGCCGCAGCGCGCAGCACGAGTCTCATCTCCAGCAGCGCGAAGCTGGCGCCGAGGCAGCGGCGGCGCCCGCCGCCGAACGGCAGCCACGTGTACGTGCCGGGCTTTCTGCCGAGGAAGCGCTCGGGGCGGAAGGCGTACGGGTCGGGGTAGATCTCGGGGTCGTGGTGCACGGCGTAGGCGCCGCCGATCAGCACGACGCCCTCCGGGTAGGTCCAGTCGCCGATCGTGATCTCACGTTTGACGAGCCGCGGCTCGGGGTTCGGCAGCACCGGGCGCCGGCGCAGGATCTCGTTGATCGTCGCGTCGAGGTACTCGTCGTCGTCCGCGATCCGCGCGTGGATCTCGGACGAGCGCGCGAGCTGCTCGAACGCGAACCCGAGCGAGGAGGCGGTCGTCTCGTGGCCGGCGACGAGTGCGGTCATCAGCTCGTCGCGGATCTCCTCGTCGGCCATCGGGGAGCCGTCGCTGTGCCGCGCCGCGAGCAGCATGGCGAGCACGTCGTCGCGCTCGACGCCGTCGCGCCGGCGCTCCTCGATCAGCGCGAACAGCTCGGCGTCCGCCTGCGCTCTGACCTTGGCGAAGCGGGCGAAGCGCCCGAACCCGCCGAACGCGCGCTGCACTTGCGGCACCAGCGAGACGGGGCTGTCGCCGAACGAGAGGATCTCGGGCAGCCACGCGCGCAGCCGGTCGAGGCGGGGACCCTCGTCGAGCCCGAACACCGCGCGCAGGATGATCTCCAGCGTCAGGTTCTGCAGCCGCGGGTGCAGCTCGACCGGCTCGCCGAGCGGCCAGCTCTCCAGCTCGCGCTCGGTCAGCTCGGTCATCAGGCCGGTGAGGCGCTGCATGCGGTCGCCGTGGAAGGCGGGCAGCATCAGCTTGCGCTGCTCGAGGTGCGTGGTGCCGTCGAGCAGGATCACCGAGTTGGCGCCGACGATCGGCTTCAGCAGGCGAGCGCCCTCGCCCGGGTGCAGCACGTCGGGGTCGGCAGTGAAGAGCGCTCTGAGGTCGGCGGGGTCGCTGAGGACGACGAACGGCGGCTGGCCGAGCAGGCGCATCGTGAAGGGGGAGCCGTAGCGCGCTTGGAGATGGGCGGTGTAGGCGAGCGGACGCGTCCACCAGCCGATCGTCTGGAGCGCGGCCGGCGTGCGCGGGCCGGGTGGGAGCGTGGCGGTGGCCTGCATCGCGTCGTCCTCCTCGCTAGGGTGCAGAGAGTGTGCGTACGAGTATATGTACTGATGAGTATGTGTCAACGGGGAACCGATGCCGCGCGGTGAGTTCGACCGCAGCGCGCGCAAGGCGGCCACGCGCACGCGCCTGCTGGAGGCGGCGGCGCGGGTCTACGCTGCGCGCGGCTTCGCGGGCGCGACGCTCGACGACGTCGCCGAGGAGGCCGGTCTCACGAAGGGCGCCGTCTACGGCCACTTCGGCTCCAAGGACAACCTCCTGACCGCGCTGATGGAGGAGTGGCTGGCGCAGGAGATCGCCGAGCAGGTCGGCCTCTTCGACCGCGACGAGACGACGTGGCGGCGGCCCTTCTCCGGCAGCGACCGCTGGATGCAGGAGCTCGACGAGGCGCCGGACGCGTTCCGCCTGCTGATCGAGTTCTGGCTCGCGTCCGCGCGCGACGAGGCCCTGCGCGAGCGCATCGCCGGCGGCTTCGAGGCGCTGCGGCAGATGTTCGCCGGCTTCAGCGCCGAGAGCGCCGCCGACGCCGGCCTCGACGCCGAGGAGGACGAGACGCGTCACTTCGCCAACGTCTCGCTCGCGCTCAGCCTCGGCCTCGGGCTCGTGCGCGTCGCCGACCGCGACAACGTCTCGCCGGCGCTGCTCGGAACCGCACTGTCCGTCTTCATCCGCGGAATCGAGCGCGACCCCGAGCTGAAGGCCGCGATCGCCGACCCCGCCGCGCGGGACTAGGGTGGCGAAGCGCGCCGCAACAACAGAAGCCCCGCCTGAGCAGGGCTTCCGTCCGATGGAGCTAGGGGGACTCGAACCCCCGACCTCCTGGGTGCGATCCAGGCGCTCTCCCAACTGAGCTATAGCCCCGTGGCCCGCCAGGGCGGGACGTTGGACTCTACCAAGGCGTCTTTCGGCTGGGCTTTGGGGCCGGTCGCGCTCAGCCCGCGACCCAGCGCTTGGCCTCCTCCAGCGCGTCGAGGTCGCGGATCAGGACCTCGCCGGGCGTGAGCCAGGAGAACGCGCGCATCGCCTTGGCGACCCACTCGACGTCGGTGACGAGCGCAAAGCGCTTCCACGCGGAGTGGTCGCGGACCCAGGTTTGCAAGCCGGTCTTGGCGTCCTCGGGCCACGCCCCCGGCTCGAGGCCGTGGAAGTCGGTGAGGACGAACACGAGCCGCAGCTCTCCCGACGCGACGGCCTCCCGCAGAACCGGCTCCAGCACGTCGGTGTAGTCGGCCTTGCTGAGCTTCCCCGACGCTCGCAGTCCGACGGTCTTCGCCGGCATCTCCGCGATCCGCTCGATCATCGCCTGCCTCCTCTGAATCGATCGCTTCCTCGCGAGTCTAAGCGGCGAATCCCCGCAAACCTGTCCAGCGCCGCCGACGCCCGGCGCCTCCACCGGTAGCCTCCCACCCGGTGGTGACGAGGGGATGAGCTTCCGCACCCGGCTGACGCTGTTCTTCGTGCTGATCGTCGTCGTGCCGATGATCGCGCTCGGGGTCGTCGTCGTGCGGATCGTCTCCGACAGCCAGCACGCGAAGGCGCGGGCGCAGAATCGCGCCAGCGCGGCCGCTGCGCTCGCCGACTTCCAGCGGGTCTCCGCCGACGGCACGAGCCATGCGCGCGCGCTGGCGCGAGACGCACCGCTCGTCGCCGCCCTCCGTACGTCCGCCACCGCCGACGAGCGCGCCCGCATCCGCACGCTCATCGCCCAGCGAGGCCTCGCTCGCGTCCGGCTCGTGGGCGCCGACGGAACGGTGCTCGCCGACGTCGGCGACCCGGGCGCGATCGCGCGCGGTGCGGTGCGCATCAGACCGGCTGCCGACCACAGCGCGGACGGCAACGCCAACGGCCCGGTCACGATCGAGGCGTCGACCCTCAACGCCGACCGCTTCGCACGCACCGCCTCCGTCCACGGCGTGCGTGCCGTCGTCACCCGCGACGGGACGTTGCTTGCCAGCACGCTTCCCACGTCGCTCGCCCCCGCAGCTGCCACCGACCTTCCAGACCACGGCACCGTCACGCTCGGCGGCGTCGAGTACAAGGCCGCGACGTTCCACGCCCAGGACTTCGGCGGCAGACCGACCACCGTCGTCGTCCTCACCGACACGAGCGCCGCGGCCAGCGCTGCCACCCGCGGCCAGTGGATCGCGCTCGGGCTGCTGTTGCTGTTCCTGCTGCTCGCGTTCGCCGGTGCGCTGCTGATCTCCCGCCAGCTGCACGGTCAGCTGGAGCGTTTCCTCGTCGCCGCGAAGCGGATCGGCGGCGGCGACTTCACGACCACGGTCCCGGTCGAGGGGAACGACGAGTTCGCCCAGCTCGGTCGCGAGTTCAACAAGATGTCGAGCGAGCTCGAACAGCGGGTGGACGAGCTCGCCGATGAGCGCGCGCGGCTGCGCGACTCGATCCAGCGCATCGGCGCCACCTTCGCCGCCAACCTCGATCGCGCGGCGCTGCTGGAGATCGGCACACAAACGATCGTCGACGCCGTGGAGGGACAGTGCGGACGCGCGACGATTCGCGCCACCGCCGACGGCCCGCTGCTGGAGGCGGCCCGCGTCGGGGAGCTCGCCGGCGCCGAGCAGGCGATCGCTGCCGCCGAGGCGCAGGCGCACCAGCTCGGCGATGCGGCCGTCACCGCCACCGTCGGCGAGACGTCGGCGCTCGCCGCCCCGATCGTCCAGCACGACGACGACCCCGACACGGCGCCTCGCGGGATCGTCTCCGTCGCCCGCCAGGGCAGACCGTTCGCCTCCGCCGAGCGCGAACTGGTCGCCTCGCTCGCGCGTCAGACCGGCCTCTCGCTGGAGAACGTCGACCTGCACGAGCAGGTCCAGCGCCAGGCGGTCACTGACGAGCTGACCGGCCTCTCCAACCACGGCCGCTTCCAACAGGTGATCGCCGCCGAGGCCGCCGCCGCGCGCCGCTTCGACCAGCCGCTCGGTCTCGTGATGCTCGACATCGACGACTTCAAGCGCGTCAACGACACGTACGGCCACCAGCAGGGGGACGTCGTCCTGCATGAGGTCGCGCGCGTCCTGCGCGACTGCTCGCGCGAGGTCGACGAGCCCGCCCGCTACGGCGGCGAGGAGCTGGCCGTCGCGCTGCAGCAGACCGACCTCGTCGGCGCCGAGGCGATCGCCGAGCGCGTGCGGACCGCCGTCGAGGCGCTGGAGCTGCCCCGCCTCGAGGGCGACGGAACCCTGCGCGTCACCGTCAGCTGCGGCGTCGCGGCTTCCGCAGACGGCGACCCGATCGCCCTCGTCGCCGCCGCCGACGCGGCCCTCTACGCCGCCAAGCGGGCCGGCAAGAACCGCACGGTGCGGGCGGGTTCAGTGCCCCTGGCGGCAATTCCGGCCGACGAGGCGCCGCGCTGAGCGCTTCCTTGCAGGGCCGCGCGTGCCCGCGGAGGCCAGTAGCATTGCTCGTTCATGGGTCTGCTGGACGACGCGATCCGCGAGCATCTGGACCTCAAGCGCCGCCGCGGTGCCGACCCCTCAGAGGTCGCGCGGCTGGAGCAGGAGGCACTCGGCCCCGTCCGCCGCGACCCGGCGCCGGCTGAGCCCGCGGACGACCACAACGACGAGTCGCACGCGCACGAGTCGACGGCTGACGCCGAGCCGCACGCTGGACATCCGCACCCGGCCAGCGAGGGTCTCCACCCAGACGACCGCACCCACGTCCTCGCTCCCGAGGATCGCCACGAGCCACCCCACGGCGACCCACTGTTCGAGCAGCACGCGCACAACGAGGAGGTGGGGGGCACAGCCGCGCGCGAGCCCGAAGAGCTCGGAGGAGCGGCGGCAAGCGCGCCCGAGCCGTCAGCGGACGACGCCGATCGGGCGGGTGGCGATGAGAATGCACGACCAGCCGCGGAAGGGCGGACGGGCGCGCGGGTGGGCGCCGATCCAGGACCCGCCCGTCAAGCGGCCGAGCCCGAGCACGAAGGGCAGCAAGCGCAGGACCCGCGCCACAGCGACATCGTCGACCAGCCGACGACCGAGTACCGCGTTGAGGACCATCACGACGAGGACGAGCACGAGGCGTCGGCGGCGCACGGCGGCCCCGATGAGGACGTCCTTGAAGAGACGCCGGACTTCCTGCAGGAGACGCCAGAGCACGACCGGCTCTGGTTCGAGCAGCGCCCACCGCGCGACTTCGACTTCGACGGATAGCGCGCGGAGCACACGGGGTGGGGGCCCATCGCTACACGCTGCTCGATGTCTTCACGGCTACGCCGCTGGAGGGCAACGCGCTCGCCGTTGTCCACGACGCCGACGAGCTCGACGAGCCGACGATGCTCGCCCTCGCGCGCGAGACACGCCTGTCCGAGACGACCTTCGTGCAGCGCGCCCACGTCGCAGGCGCCGACTACCGCAATCGCATCTGGACGGTCGAGCGCGAGCTGCCGTTCGCGGGCCATCCGTCGCTCGGCACCGCCGTCGCCGTTGCGCGAGCGGAGCGCGGTGACACGAGCGCGCCGCGCGCCGCCCGCTACGTCCAGCAGACCGGCGCCGGTCTGCAGCCGATCGACGTGCGTCTCCACGACGCGCACACCGCTCACGCCTCGATGCTGCAGGAGCCGGCCGTGCATGGCGAGGAGCTGGCGCGCTCCGAGATCGTCAAGGCGATCGGCCTCACGCCCGAGCACGCCGACCGCGCGCTGCCGCCGCAGCTGGTCGGCACCGGCCTCACGCAGCTGATCGTCCCGCTGCGTGACCTCGACGCGCTCGCCCGCGCACGGCCCGACTGGGCGGCGGTCGAACGACTGCTCGCCGCCCACGGCGCCACCGTGCTCTACGCCGCCGTCTGTGATCCCGCCGCCACGCATGCCCGCACGCGCTCGTTCGTGAGCGCCGCCACCGGCGAGGACCCCGCCACCGGATCCGCCGCCGGCCCGCTGTGCGCTTACCTCGCCAAGCGCGCCGGGACGACCGTCCTCACGATCGAGCAGGGGATCGAGATGGGCCGCCCGAGCCGCCTCGAGGCGGCGATGGAGGGCGAGCGGCCGCGCGTCGGCGGTGACGTGGTCGTCGTGGCCGACGGCACGCTGAACCTGTAGGACCGCGCACGGAAAGCAGTGGGGGCGCCCCCGGCCAGAGGCGCCCCCACCAAGCATCCGTGCATTTCGCGGCGAACCGTCCCGGCCAGAGGCGGTCCGCCGGCGTCCTTGCCATCCGAGCGGGTCGTCCTTGCACCCACCGGTGTTCTCGTCTTCGGTGATCGGCCGGACCGGGATGACGCGTCCGCGCCAGATTGGACGTTCGTTCTAGCCCCGCGTCAAGCTGCGGTTGCGTGTCGTGCGAGCGCGTGGAGCTCGTCGATCGTCCCCGCGTCGAACGCGGGCACCGCAGCCGCAGCCGTCGCCGACTCCCGCATCGTCAGCAGCGCGTCGGCCCGCTCGGGCAGCCCGGCCCGCACGGACGCGTCGATCGGCCCCAGCACGGCGATCAGATGGGCGGTGCCGTCGGCGTCCAGTCCCAGGTCACTCACGAGCGTCCCAAGCGCCTGCCCGGCGGCGGCCGGCAGCAGCGTGCTCGCGTCGATCGCGAGCGTCGCGTCCGCGTTGCCGTCGAAGCGGGCGCCGTAGGCGGCGAGCAGCTCGCGGTGCTGCAGCAGCTCCTCGGCGAAGGCGAGCGTGACGAAGCGCCGGGCTCCCGTCAGCGGATCCCCCGCCGCGCGCCGGGGCCGCGCGCTGAGCGTCTCGACGAGCAGCTCGCGCGCCGGCGCGCACCACGGATCGAGTGCCGCCGCGCGTACCGCCAAAGCGGCTGCCGGCCACGTGTCACCGCGTGCGACCGCGTCGCGCGCGTCCGCCAGGGCGCGTCGCGCCTCCGAGCGGTTGGCGTCAGTCACGGTCACGAGCTCGGCGAACGGGTCGTTGCCGGCGGCAGCGAGCAACTGGCGTGCGTTTGCCACGAAGGATCTCCAGATCTCGCCGAGCTGATCCGCATAGATCGACTCGGACGTCGCCGTGCGCAGGAACCAGCGCTGCACTGTGAGCGCCTCGCGCAGCGCGTCTTCGTGCGCGGCAGAGGCATCCTCCCTCGGCTCCTCCGCGACGGTCCCGTCGTCGGAGGCGGCCGCATCCATCGGCGCCACGCCGGCCGGCACCCACGCAATCTCCCCCAAGCAGGCGGCCCGCACCGCCAGCCACCACGCGGCCCGCGGCAGCTCTTCCGGCAACGGGCCGAGCGCCGGCAGCAGCGACGCGCGCAGCGCGATCGAGGAGGGCGCGATGCACGGCGGCTCGCGCAGCAGTCTTGCGACGGGCCACTCGCTCGGCGGATCGCCCTCGACCGTGACCGGCTCCGAGTAGACGAGTCCGACGTCGGCCCACTCGTCGAGCGCGGCGACCTGCGCGGAGATGCGTCCGACCGGCCAGCGGTCACCCGGCTCCAGCAGCGCGAGCACGTCGCCGCGCGCTTCGTCGAACGCGCGCGCGGACGCCGCGGGCACGCTGTCGCCCGGCTGGAGGATCACGCGCACGCGACCCGGGAACAGCTCGGCGTAGCCGACCGCCACGTCGTTCGCGCCGTCGTCAACGACGATGACCTCGAGCCGCTCGGCCGGGTAGTCCTGCGCGAGTGCGCTGTCGATCGATGCGGCGAGGCCCTCGGCCGCATCCTGCGCCGTCACGAGCACGCTCACGAACGACGGCTGCGTCATGTCTCGCTGATCGGCCGTTGGCCGGCGAGACTTGAGAGCTGGAGCGGCGTCCGCGCGGACGCTGGTCAGCGCACGGCGCCGGCGCGCGCCGGCTTGATGCGGAAGCCGGCGCTCGAGCCCGACCCGCGCGTGAATGTGGCGGTCGCGGCGTCGAGTACCCATGGCGACGGCATCGAGGCCGCGTTCAGGAAGCGCGTGAACTGCTGCGAAGCCTGCGCGCACGTGAGCGTGTCGCCCTGGATCAGCGAGACGACGTACGGGCCCTTCGGCAGGTAGAGGCTGCCGATGTGGTCGTTGTGCAGGACGCTGAAGGTGCCGGGGCAGGTCGTGCCGCCGCTCGGCGTGTGCCCGCCGCCGCCCGTGTTGGAGCTGGTGCGCAGCGCGGTGAAGACTCTTCCCGCGGGCACGAAGAACGTGCCGCCCGTGCTGCCGCTCGGCGGTGGGCCGGTCGTCCATGGTCTCGCGAGGTCGCCCTCGTAGTCGTCGAGGAACTGCGCGAACCATTGCGAGACGCGCTGGCAGGTGAAGGCGGAGTTGTAGACGCGCAGCTTGTAGGCGCCCTTGGGGAAGGGCAGCGAGCCGATGCGGTCGTTGTGCAGCACGGCGAACGTCCCCGGGCAGGTGACGAGGCCGTTCGGCGGCGGAGGCGTCGGCGGGTACTTGCCCGGCTTGACGCTGAACGACACCGAGCTGCCGCTGCGCGTGAAGCTGCGCTTCGACGCGTTTGCGACCCACGGGAACGGCAGGATCCCGTCGTAATCCGAGAGGAACTGCGCGAACAGGGTCGAGGCGCTCCCGCAGCTGAGCCCGCTGACGGTCACCGTGTACGGACCGGCTGGCAGCGACATCGACCCGATGTGGTCGTTGTTCAGGACCTGGAACGTCGCCGGGCACTTCGTCGCCGCGGAGGCGGAGGCGGCGGGCAGCGTGAGCGCGACGACCGTCAGGGCCGCGAGCGCCAGGAGCGTGGGGAGCGTCCGTCGGCTGCGCACGCGCCGGAGCCTACACGGCATGGCGAACGCCAAGCTGCCCGCCTGGACGGGTGTCAGGTGCGGGCGCGTGCGAGCAGGCGCCGGTCCGCCGCGCCGACTACCGTGGCGCCGTCAATGGGCCACCTGCTCGCCATCGTCATCCCGCTCGCGTGCGGCGCGGCCGTCTCCCCGACGATCCTCGCGCTGCAGCTGCTGACGCTCTCGCGCAGAACGGCGCCGCTCGCGCGTTCGTGGGCGGTCGCCGCCGGTTGCGCGCTCGTGCTCGTCGGCCTCAGTGTCGTCGCGCTGCTCGTCGCGCAAGGCAGCGGCGGTTCTGACAGTCCCGACGAGGCGGGCGGGATCGTGAAGCTCGTCGCGGCCGTGCTGCTCGTCGCGGTCGGCGTGCGCCAGCTGCGCAAGGCACCGGCCGCCGTGCAGAAGCCCGAGCACGAGAGCCGCCATCCGCTGCGTCAGTCGGCTGCGCTCGGCGCGGCGATGATGGTCTCGAACTTCTCGACGATCGTCCTGTACTTCCCCGCGGTACACGCGATCGGGATCTCCGACGCGGAGGTCGACGCGAAGGTGCTCGCATTCGTGCTGCTGTTCGCGATCACGCTCGTGCCGGCGGTCGGCCCGCCGCTCGTCGTGACCCTTATGGGCGCGCGGGCGACGCCGGCTTTGCAGCGGCTCAACGGCTTCTTCACCGCGCACAGACGCGGCATCGGCGCTGGGATCTGCTTCGCGTTCGCGGTGTTGCTGGCAGCGACTGGGCTGCACGCCGTCGTCTGAATTCGCGACGCGCAAACGCACGCCGCGCAAGATCTCCACGCAGCTCGCCGCTTTCTGTACGGTTGACGAAGCTGCGCGACGTCGGGGGAAACGATCGCCGCGCGGATCAGTTCATCGTCGCCGGGGGAAGGCGATCTTCAACGTCACGCCGCATGGACCGACGCTCTTTTCGGTGCGGGACCGCACCGACGAGTCGCTGCGCGCACATCAGGAGCCGGCCTACGCGTTTCTCGATCGGGCCGCGGGTGCACGCTGGGCGCATGTGCGCGGCGAGCTCGACGGCTGGTTCGCGCGCTTGCCGGCGGCGGCTCGCGCCGACCTGCGCAACCGCTTCGCGCAGGACGCCGAGCTCGACCACGCGGGCGCGTTCTGGGAGCTGTGGGTGCACGAGGCACACCGCCGCCGCGGCTTCGACGTGACGGTGAACATCGGCACCGAAGCCGGCGAACGCCGCCAGGACTTCGTGCTCGCGCGCGGGCGGGAGCGCTGCTGGCTGGAGGCGACCGTTGTCGGCGGCGACTCGCCGCTCTCATTCACCGAGCGACGGCTCGACGAGCAGCTGCGCGACATCGTTGAGACGGTGCGCGCGCCGCGCTTCTCGCTCGCGCTGGAGGTCGTCAGATACGGCGCGTGCTCACCTGGGCGGCGGCGGATCGTGCCGCCGCTGGAGCGCTGGCTCGGCGGGTTCGACGTGTGCGCACTGCGCACGCGGCGGGCGGCAGGGGCCGCCGCGCCGGTCAAGCGACTTGCGTTTGACGACTGGATCGTCGACGTCGAGGCGATAGCACTCGAAGACGCGGCTGCGCGCGCGTGCGGGTGCGCGCAGCTCGTCCCGCGCGGTGCCGGCACCAGCAGCGCGGTCAACGACGTCCGCCCGCTGCGCCGCAAGATCAAGAAGAAGGCGGCTCGCTACGGCGCACTCGACCGGCCTTACCTGCTCGCCGTGCTCGCACTCGGCGACGCCGTGCGAGAGCACGATGTCGAGCGCGCGCTGCTCGGCACGGGCGATCGCGACCACGCCGTCTGGCACGGCCCCGGCGGCCCCTGCAACACGCGCCTCTCCGGCGTGCTCGTCGCACGCGGCCTCCGCTCGACCGACCCGCTCGCGGCCACCGCCGCGCCCGCGCTGTGGCAGAACCCGTGGGCGCTACGGCCTCTCGGCCTTGCACTGCCGTGGCGGGCAGCGGTTCCTGTTGCAGTCATCACGGGTCTGGGCCAGGCGTCGGCGGCGTAAAGGGCTGCCGGTAGAGCGAGTGCTCGACGTCCCGCGCCCGGCTGCACCACCTCCGCACGGCCGACGGGCGGCACGAAGTCGACCTCGTGCTCGAGCTCTCGGGCGGCCGTGTGATCGGGATAGAGGCGAAGGCGACGTCGGCGCCCCGGGCGGCTGATGCGAAGCACCTGCGATGGTTGCGCGACCAACTGGGCGATCGATTCGTGGCGGGAGTGGTGCTGCATACGGGCCGAGTGCCGTTCCGGCTCGACGAGCGAATCGTGGCGGCACCAATCTCGACGTTGTGGGGATAGTCGTCCCGCGCGACGTCCCCCGCTGCTGTCGCTTGACGACGCACAGGCTCGTAGACTGGCTGCATGGCCAGCTCGACACCGGTGCTGTGGCAGATCAAGGTCTCCCACTACAACGAGAAGGCGCGCTGGGCGCTCGACTACAAGGGTGTCCCGCACAAGCGCCGCGCGCCGATGCCGCTGTTCGGCAGCGCGCCGGCCGCGTGGCTGATGACGCGTAGACCGACGTTCCCGGTCCTGAGACTCGACGGTGGCGCGATCAGCGACTCGACGCGGATCATCGCCGCGCTGGAGCAGCGCTACCCGGACCCGCCGCTCTATCCAGCCGATCCCGCTGAGCGCGCGCGGGCGCTCGAGCTGGAGGAGTTCTTCGACGGGCAGCTCGCGCCCTACGTGCGCCGCTATGGCTGGTTCCACATGTCGCAGCATCCGCGCGCGTTCTTCTTGACGGCGTTTCCGGACTCCTCGCCGCTCAAGCGCGCGGTGCTGCGTCCCGGCGCGCTCCCGACGACCGCCGCCGTGCGGCGGCGCTACGGCATCACGGAGGCGAGCGCGGAGGAGGCGCGCGGCAAGGTGCTCGCCGCGATGGACCTCATCGAGGCGGAGATCGGGCCGAGCGGCTACCTCGTCGGCGACTCCTTCAGCGTCGCCGACCTCGCGGCCGCTGCGCTCTCCACTCCATTCGTGCGTCCGCCCGAGCGCCAGTACCTGCCGCCAGAGCTCCCGCCCGAGCCGCTGCGCTCGTTCGGCGACGAGTTGACTGCGCGGCCCGTCGGTCAGTGGGTGCTGGACATCTACCGCAGACACCGCGGCGTCTCCGCCGAGGTCAAGCGGGGAGCGGGGGCGCCAGCGCCGCCTCGGGCAGCCGTCTCCGCATGACGGCGACGGCGTCCGGGCTCTCGTCAATCAGCACGTAGCGCCGCCCGAGCTGCCCAGCGACCGCGCCGAGCGTGCCGCTGCCGGCGAAGAAGTCGAGGCACCAGTCGCCTGCTCTGGTCGACGCCTGCACCATCCGACGCACGACCCCTTCCGGCTTCTGGGTCGGGTAGCCCGTCTTCTCGCGACCGTTCGTGGGGACGATCGTGTGCCACCAGACGTCGGTCGGCAACTTGCCCTTCGCCACCTTCTCCGGCGTGACGAGGCCGGGCGCCATGTACGGCTCGCGGTCGACCCCAGCTGAGTCGAAGAAGTACGCGCCCGCGTCCTTCACGTACACGAGGATCGTGTCGTGCTTCGCGGGCCAGCGGCGTCTCGTGCGCGCGCCATAGTCGTACGCCCAGATCAGTTCGTTGAGGAATTGCTCGCGGCCGAACAGCTCGTCGAGCAGCAGCTTGCAGTAGTGCGCCTCGCGGTAGTCGATGTGGAAGTAGAGCGTCCCGCTCTGCGCGAGGACCCGCCGGGCCTCGACGAGGCGCGGCTCGAGGAACGCCAGGTAGTCCTCGAACGTGTCGCGGTAGCGGGACTCGGCCAACAGTCTCGTGCGATAACGCTGCCCCTTGAAGCCCGTTCGGTCTCCGTCGGCGTCCGGCTGCATCGCGAGCGTCCGCCGCGACTGCGTCTCGCCGGTGTTGAATGGCGGGTCGATGTAGACGAGCTGGAACGCCTCCGCCGGCAGCTGCGGCAGGACGTCCATGTTGTCGGCGTGGTGGATGGTGTCGGGCTCGTTCGTGGTGAACGTCCGCTGCGAAGACGACATCGCCTTGTCCTCAGACGGCCATGAGCTTGCGCGCGACGTCAAGCTCGAGCGGAGGGCTCTCCGTGTGCAAGAGGCGATGACAGTTCGCACAGACGATCGCGAAGTCCTCGGCCGGTTTGATCGGCCGCGGCTGCTCATCGAGCTCGGCATACGGCACGACGTGATGTGCATCAACACAGCGTCTGCCGATCGCACCAAGGCGCTCGACGTAATCCACACGACAGACCCAGCAGCGGTAGCCATGGAAGCGCTTGGCCAACTCCGCCGCCCGACGGCTGCGCCCCTCGGCTCGCCGGTGCAGGGCGAACTGCCGTGACTCCTCCAGCGCTGGCGGCTCCCGCGTCGACGCCAGTGGCGCGTCCGGAGCATCTAGCGGGTCCTCTTTCCCCGTCCACAACAGCTCGATCTCATCGGCAAGCACGCTGTACAACGCGAGCATCCGTCGGAGGTCGGCGGCGAGCACGGTGTCGTCCGGGATCGCGCCGCGGTCGTACGCAATCGCTGCGATGTTGCCGTCCTCGCGAATCAAGTAGACGAGGTAGACACCGCGGGTGGCACTGTCGGTGATGTTCAGGTCAAAGACGGAGACCCAGGCGGTCTCGGCCCAGTTGCCTCTGCCGACGCTGCCCTCGACCTTGTAGGTCTGCTGGTCCTGCACGATCTCGGCGACCGCGTCACGGAGGGTCCGCGTGACGAGCTCGAACAGCGGATCGGCGCTGCGCACTGCGGGCGCGATACGCGGGCGGGTGACGACGGTCAGCGTCTCCTCCAGCGCGCCCTGGAGCGTGTCGTGCGAGCTGGGGGTGGGCGGCGGCGGAGCGAGGGCAGACATGGCGCGTCCATGTTGGCCGCGTGAGCAGACGGACGCAATCTCGCTCTTCGCTGCGAGCGGGAAACGCGGCCTACGCGCCTATCCAGCGCCGACTGGCTAGCCAGCCAGTACCATCGCCCGACCACCCGCGCACGAACGGAGGAGGTCCCGATGACATGGACTGACAGCGACCTCAGAGAGGTGCTCGTCGGAGATCCCATCCACTGGGAGGACGGTCCTCCGAACGAGCTCTTCAAACAGCTGCGGGGGCAGTGCCCGGTCCACTGGACCTCGCACATCATCGACTTCCCCAACGAGGCCGGCTACTGGTCGGTCACCAAGGCCGACGATGTTCACACCGTCAGCCGCGACTGGGAGACGTACTCCTCCGAGCTCGGCGGCATCACCGCGCTGACCGACTCGATCCTGCCGCTCGAGCTCTCCCGCGCGATGTTCATCGGGATGGACCCGCCGAAGCACGACCGCCTCAAGGCGCTCTTCCAGGCGGGCTTCACGCCCAAGCGGATCGCCGAGCACGAGGACGAGATCCGCGCGATCACGCGCGGCGTGCTCGACCGGCTCGACGGACAGGAGACCTGCGACCTCGTGACCGACGTCGCGCAGCCGGTCGTCTCGCGCGTGATCGGCTCGTTCATGGGGATCTCGCCCGAGGACGACATCGTCTGGGCGCGGCTGATGAACTCGATCTTCGCCGCCGGCGATCCCGACGTGAACCCGGAGGGCCTCGACACCGTCATGGGCCGTGACGTGCCGGAGATCTTCGAGCGCTGCCGCGCGCTGATCGCCGAGCGCCGCGCGCACCCGACCGAGGACCTCACGAGCGTGCTCGTCGACGCCGAGGTCGACGGCGAGAGACTCGAGGAGCACGAGATCGTCATGGGCTTCTTCCTGCTGATGGCGGCCGGCAACGACTCCACGAAGGCGACGTACTGCAGCGGCATGCGCGCGCTGCTCGAGGACCCCTCGCAGATGCAGCAGGTGCTCGACGACCCGTCGCTGATCCCGAGTACGGTCGAGGAGGCGCTGCGGATGTTCCCCGCGTTCGCCCACTTCCGCCGCACCGCGACGCGAGACTGCGTGCTTGGCGGCCAGGAGATCAGAGCCGGCGAGAAGGTGGTCATGTGGTACGTCTCGTCCAACCGCGACGAGTCGCGCTACGAGGACCCGGACCGCTTCGACGTGCGCCGCAATCCCGAGCACCAGGCGTTCGGCGCCGGCGGTCGCCACTTCTGCCTCGGCACCGCGTTGGCGCGGCTGGAGCTGCGGATCCTGTTCGAGGAGACGTTGAAGCGCTACCCGCAGATGGAGCTCGCCGGCAGACCGAAGTACGTCATCTCCGGCTTCGCGAACCAGCTGCAGACGCTGCCGGTGCGGTTGCGGGCGAGCGCCTGAGCTACCGCAGCAGCGCGCAGACCGCGGTCGTCTGAACGGCCCGCAACTTTGCGAGCAGCCGCCCGGACGGCGCCGGGATGTTGAGCGACGTCGTCACCGCGCGCTTCCCGTCCGCCGTCGCCGCTGCGAACTGCACGTAGCCAGGGAAGTTCCCGGTGTGGCCGTAGACCGTGCCGCAGCGGGTTCGGTACCGGAAGACGGCGAGCCCGGCGGAGTTCCGTCCGGGTCCCGGCGGACTGGACGCGCCCCCGCGCACGAAGCTGAGCTGCTCGCGCTGCTGGGCGGCGTCGAAGAAGCGCAGGCCGAGGTAGGCGCGAATGAAGGCGTTGAGGTCGGCGGGCGTCGAGACGATCGCGCCGGACGCCCACGCGCCGCTTGGGCTGAGAAACGTGGACACGTCCTGGTCCCGTTCGCCCGGCGCGGTGACGTACCCGTGGATGAACGGCTTGGGGAGGGCGACCCTGGTCGGGAACGACGTCTGTCGCAGCTCGGCGGGCCCGAACACGATCTCGTCGAGCAGCCTGCCGTACGGCTTGCCGGTCGCGGCTTGGGCGATCAGGCCGACGACGATGTTGTCGGTGTTGGAGTACTCGTAGCGGGAGCCCGGCGTGAACCCGAGCGGGTCGGTGCGGACCCAGTCGACGATCCCGCTCGGCGGGACGTACGCGCGCGGTCTGGCCTGCGCGTGCTTCGCGAAGCCCTCGGATCTCGTGTAGTCGGGCAGCCCGCTCGTGTGGTTGAGCAGCTGCCGCATGGTCACGGCGCCCCAGGCTCGCGGAAGGCTCGGCAGCCGCTGCGCGATCGTGTCGTCGAGGCCGAGCTTGCCGTCGCGGACGAGCTGCAGCACGACGGCGCCGCTGAACGCCTTCGCGATGCTGGCGATCCGCATGTGGTCGCTCGCTCGTGGTGGGTCCCTTCGCTGGATGTTCGCGCGCCCGGCGCGCAGGGCGGTCAGTCGACCGTCGCGATACAGCGTGGCAATTGCACCCGGTGGGCCGCCGGGTGCCGCGACGAGCTGCTGGAGGCCGTGCTGGACGTCGGCGGCGGTCGGCGGCGTGGCCGCGCCGTTTGCGGCGGCAGATGCGAACGGGAGGGCAGCGAGGCCCGCGGCGAGCGCGATGCGGGGGATGCGCATGCCGCCATCATCGCGCGTCGAGGTTCGCGCTACCAGGGGCGCGCGCTCGCGGGTGCGCAGTCCCGGCTTCACTCAGATATTCAGTGCGCCAATACACCACTTCCTCTATGGTTGATCGATGTCGCTTGGGGGAGCGGTCACGCGTCCGCGGAGGGCCAGCCTCACGGACCGCATGCCGGCGTGGAGCAGCGCAGCGTGGTGGGCGATCGGCGCCGCCTCCGCGTTCGTCTTGCTGACGCTGTGGTGGCTCACGCAGGATCGCGCGGTCCCCTACGGAGACGCGGCCGAGGAGCTGTGGGCTGCGTTCCTCTTCCGCGACCACCTGCTGCACGCGGACGTTAGGGCGATCTTCGACTACCCCGCGTTCTATCCGCCGTACGGCCTGCTGCTCGGGGGGTTTTTGGCGGCGGTGGGCGGGGTCAGCCGCAACGCCGTCGTGCTCGGCATAAACCTGGTCTGCGTGCCGCTGCTCGCGTTGAGTTGCTACCGCGTCGGCCGGCTGGTGGCGGGCCCGCGCGCCGGCGCGCTGGCGGTCGTCTTCGCGCTGGGTTCTCCGCTCGTGATCGAGCAGTTTCACGTCTTCATGATCGACGCGCCTCAGGCCACGGCCGTGGCCGTGTCGGTCTGGTTGATCCTCATCAGCGAGCGGTTCAGCCGGCTTGGTCCCGCCGCGTTGGCCGGGGTCGTGGTCGGGATCGGGATCGGGACGAAGGAGCAGTTCCCGCTGTACCTCGCGGGACTGGTCGTCGTCGTTCTGGTCCGCGGGGGATGGCGCAACGTGCGCGGCCTCGCCGCGTTCGCGGTCCCCGCGCTGGTGATCGGGGCGCCCTGGTATGTCCACCAAGCCGACCGGCTGAGGGAGATCTACAACGCGTCGCAGACCGGCGAGGGGCTCCTGTTCCCGGTGCCGTCGCTCGCTCGACCGGCGCTGCTGTCGGTGGCGAACCTCGAGTGGTTCGGTTGGGCGACGCTCAACGGGTTGCTGTTCGCGCCGCTCGCGGCGTTCGCAGCGGTCGGCGTCGGCGCTGCGATCTGGAGACTGCGGCGCGGCGGCACGCGCTCCAGCATGGTCCCCGAGTTGCTCGGGGGACTGTTCGGGTCCTGGCTGCTGCTGACGATCCTGACGCACAAGGACCTGCGCTACTCGCTGCCGATGATCGTATACCTGGCGGTGCTCGGAACAGCGTGGATCCCCGGCCTCGACCGGCTCGGCCGACGGCTCGCAATCGGCGCGCTCGTCGTCGCGGTGTCGGCGACGACGCTGGGCATGACCTTCGGCGTGGGCGGCGCCATTCCAGATCGGCTCCCGGGGAACCTGGGGGCTCCGGACGGCGTCGGGGTTCCGCCGCGCGACCGCGTCGTGGTCTATTCGAACCACGCCTACCTCGTTTCGGGCCCGCGCACGAACGGTGGGGTGTTCAGGCTGCTGCAGGGCCTCCGGCAGGCAGGGGCGCACAGGGTGTACTGGGACCCGGACGCGTCCGGGCCGGAGCACAGGGACTTCAACGGCTCGGGCCTGACCGTCCTGGCCCGGCTCGCCGGCATGTCTGTTCCCACCCGCATCGCCCAGGAAGTGATCCTCCCCGGCTACGTCCTGCTGCTCTACCAGCCCATAGCGCCCGGCTCGGAGCCATGCGTCCGCTTCGCCGACGGGATGGGCGTGTCGGCACTGGTCGGAGTCGGGACTGCTGCGGTGCAGTACTGCCCCGGCCGCGGGACGCTCGGGAGACCGATCCCGGTGCCGCAGCTCGGGGAAGGGGTTGGGGGCATGGCGCCCGTTCGGTGATGGAGGCGGGGAGAATCGAACCCCCAACTCAGCCTTGCAAAGGGCGATGCAGTGCTCCCGAGGATTCCCGGATGTGCCGGTGCTGTGGGGCTTACGTGCGCAGCGGGGAGCGTTCGGGAGCGGCCGGTGTACGTGAGGTGTACCTCATCGGTACCCGCGCGAGGTCGCGCCGTCACGTTGCGACGAACTCGCGACCTTCGGTGAGAGCGGCGTGGACGACCGTGTTCTTCACGTTCCCCCACTCCTCGGCGCCGCGAGGCGCTGTCCCGCCATCTCGATGACGTCACCCGGGACTACCGGCATGGCGAAGCGCACTTGGCCGGGCCGAGGCGTGCGCCTGGGTCAGCTCGCGGCGAGCGCAGGTGCGAGGTCTGCGGCGGTGGTCTCGATCGCCTCGGGGATCGTCACGACGAGGTGCCCGTCGTGCTCGAGGATGCGACGCGGGCCGAGCATCGTGAGACCCGCGATCCGGCTCGTTCCGGGCACGTAGCGGATGACATGACCCTCGGGGGTCTCCTCGCCCTCGCCAGGCTGCGGCTCGCCGACGTGCAGGTAGAGCACGTCGTGCTCGGCGTCGTAGTCGGCGTGATCGAACGTGACCGGGCCGATCGTGATGTTCACGCGCTCCATGACCGTGGGTCCTTTCGGTTCCCGAACGCGGAGATGATCCGCGCCGGCTCCTGCTCATAGCTTACGACCACCAGCAGCCACCGACTCGGACCCGCTCCCCGCAGGTGGCAGCGCGTCCGCAGCTCGTAGACCGGATCGGGCTCGATGTGATCAGGTGCTTGGACCGTCCGCAGCACGTCGGACAGGTACCCGTCCAGCTCTGAGTGGTCGCGCAGCACCTTGTCGTGCCACACCCGCGCCAGCAGGACGACCCGCGCCCCGTCTGGATCTGTTGCCTCGCCGATGACCTCCTCGCCGCTCACAAAGCCGAGGATGCCCGTGGTTGCGGACGGCTCCCAGGTCCGTGTTGGATTCGCGCAACCGCGGGCTCGCGCCGCGCTCCATGGGCTGGCTTCATGGCCTGGTCATCCGCTTCTGCGTCCGTGATCGACACTCGTTTGCGTCGCTGCTTCTCGCTGAGGGCCGTACGGTCCACTATGTCGCTGCGCAGCTCGGGCACTCGCCTGCGCTCACGCTCTCGACGTACGGCCACCTGATCGCGGAGTACGAGGACGTGGCGGAGATCACGACTGCTCGAAGTCACTCAAAGACAGTTTGCGCGGCGGCGTGAGTCGCACTCCTGGCTCCGGACTCGCGAGCTACGACCCTTCGGTGGTGCGCGACGGGTCGATGACCTCTTAGAGGTACAGCGGATGCGGACCGTCATCCCGGAACACGAAGATTTGCGGGAGCGCAGCTTCGTGTCGTCGTCCCAAGCTGTCTACGAACATGGCTGAGACAAACGCGGTGTCGCTCCCGCCTTGGTGCTTCATCAACTCCAGCACTTTCTTGAGGAGCCCGACATCCCAGGTCACTTGTGCCGACTGGCCAGGGTGGAGTAGCGCGGGCAACGTGGTTGATCCCTCGCCGCCGTCGACCAATGGACCCGATGTGCCGTCGGTCGTGAGGTATGCGGTCTGCAAGAGGATGCCGGGGCCGCGCACATGGGTGGCGGACAGAGTCAGTGTGGGATGCCGGCGCCCGTCTCCTTCGCGTTTCTCGCCGTACCAGCAATGCACCGTCAGCTTCGCCTGCTTCGGCCCAACGGTTTGCCACAGTGCGATAGCGACCGCTCCGACCGTTCCGAGCGCGGCAAAGACTGTTCCCCCGGCCGTTAGCCATTCCGCGATGGTGGTGGCGACACCGAGCATGGTCGAGATCGTGAAGGCCCATCCGGACACGGCTCCAGCCATGTGGCCCCATCCCGCCGACGCCGGGTCGCCAACGCCCGTGAAGTACGTGATTCGTACGTCCCCAGCATCCTGCAAGCGAGCGGTGCCACAGGCACGAACACCAGAACGCCGTCACAGCGGCAATTCCGGCTTCATGGAGGCGGGGGGAATCGAACCCCCAACTCCGCCTTGCAAAGGCGGCGTGTTCCCGTTAGCACTACGCCCCCGGGACGGTTCGAGTCTATCCGGCGGGGTGGGGATGTTGCGGCGTGGCGCGATGCCGTGGCTTGCCGGTTGTGCGCGGGATCTGCTGTGATCCTGCGCGATGCTCGCGACGATTGCCGATGTGGTGCTCGGGCTCGTGCTGCTCGGCTCCGCGGGTGCGAAGCTGGCCGCGCCTGTGCGCACGCGTGCGGCGCTTGCCACGTTCGGGCTGAGCACCGAGCGGGCGCGGATGGTTGCGTGGGCCGGCGCGATCGTCGCCGAGGTCGTGCTCGGAATCGGCGTGGCGCTTGGTCTGGATGCGGCGGCGTGGGCGGCGGCGGCGCTGATGCTCGCGTTCATCGCGCTCCTCGCGACCGCGCTTCGCAACGGGCGCGCCGGCCAGCCGTGCGGCTGCCTCGGCCCGCGGTCACGCGTCACGCCGCTGGCGCTCGTGCGCACGCTTGTGCTTGCTGCCGCCTTTGCGCTGCTGCCGCTCGTCCCTGACACGGATCCGTCCACCGACGCCTGGCTGGCGATCGGACTCGCGCTCGCGCTTGCGGCAGTCGCCGCGTTGGCGGTCCTCGTCTTCGCACTCGCCCGCGAGGTCGGCGAGCTGCGGCTCGCGCTCCCGCCCCAGCTCGCGCTCGAGATCGAGGGGGAGGGGCCAGAACGTGGCTCGCGCGCGGCGGTGATCGAGCGCTTCGTCCCGCAGCCGTCCGCGCGCTTCGCGGTCGCGGTCTTCTCCTCCGACGGCTGCCCGATGTGCCAAGCGCTGCAACCCGCCGTCACCGCCCTGCAGCGCGACCCGCTCCTCGCCGTGGAGGTCTTCGACGAGCGCGACGACGCCGACGTCTGGCGCGCGCTCGCGATCCCCGGCAGCCCCTACGCGCTCGTCCTGAGCCTCGACGGCACCGTCCTCGCGCAGGGCACGTTCAACAGTGCGCGCCAGCTGGAGTCGCTCGTCGCGACCGGCGAGGCGCGGGAGCGGGAGCTCGTGCGTGCCTGAGCGGGGACCGCGTCGCGTCAGCGACGCGCTCGCAAGCGGCACCTCGCGCCGCGGCTTCCTCGGCCGCGCCGGCGGCTGGCTGCTTGCGACCGCGACCGGTGCCGCCGCGCTCGCTGCCGGTGAGGAGGACGCGGATGCCTACCACTTCTGCGGGCACACCTACACGACCGCCTCGTGCCCGCACCCGACCGGGATTCCGCGCGTCGACATCCATGGCTATCCGCTGCGTTCGCGCGACGGCAAGCCGGTCGATGACCTCGGCCGTCCCGTCGATCGCCACGGCCACCCGCTCGACGACCGCGGCCGACGCCTGACAGATCCCGACGGCCGGCCGCTCCCGCGCGCGCCGCGGACGCGGATCTGCCAGGACGGGATCCCCGACAGATATGGCTTCTCCACGCAGGTCGACGGCTCCTGGTACCGCTGCTGTGGCGGCAGAGTGCGCCGCCTGATGGACTGCTGCGCGCATCATGAGACGCGCATTCAGGGCGACACTGCCCTCACCGGCTACTGCTACCAGGGCCGCAGAGTCTTCTGCGTCATGTACTTCCAGACGAGCGTCCCGTGCTGACCGCCGCGATCCTCCTGCTGACCGCGTTCGTCGCCGGCGTCACCGGGGCGTGGTCGCCGTGCGGCTTCTCGATGGTCGAGACGCTCGGCAGTCGACGCGCCCACGCGGGCGGGCGGGTCGTCTTGACGAGCTGCGCGACGTTCGCGCTCGGCGCGCTCGCCGGCGGGGCGATCACGTTCACGGCGCTCGCCGCGCTCGGCGCGTTGCTCGGCCGCGCCGGCAGCGAGTGGGCGCTCGTCGTGGCGGTGACGGTGGCGCTGTCGTGCGCGTTCGGCGAGCTGCGCGGCGTGCGGATCGTCCCGCAGATCCGCCGCCAGGTGCCCGAGCCGTGGCGCCGCACGATGCCGCTGCCGCTCGCGGCCGGCCTCTACGGCGTGCTGCTCGGTCTCGGCTTCACGACGTTCGTGCTGACGCTCGCGGTGTGGGCGCTCGCCGGGATCTCGGTTGCGATCGGCGACGTGCAGGTGGGCCTGCTCATCGGGCTCGGCTTCGGCGCCGGTCGCGCGCTGCCGGTCGTCCTGATGGCGCCGCGCTACGCGACGCTCGGCCAGCGGCTGGAGCTGAAGATGGCCGAGCAGCCCGCGCTGCTGCGCCGCCTGCGCTTCGCCGACGGTGCGCTGCTGGCCGTGCTCGCGGTTGCGCTCCTCTCGACGGGCAGCGCTAGCGCTGCGCAGCTCGTCGTCTCCGACGGGACCGACCCGTCGCGCGCCGGCGCCACGCTCGCGTGGGAACGCCTCGGCGGCGCAGGCGCCGTCCTGGTCGACGGCGACGCGCGCAGCGAGGTGTCGGCGCAGGCCGTCGCGATCGGCGGCCGCTACGTCGCCACACGCCAAGGCGATCACCTCGTCGTGCGAGACCGTGCGAGCGGCGCGGTCGTCGTCGAGCGCGACGTCGCGGACGCCACGCAGCTCGCCGTCTCGAACCGTTGGCTGGTGTGGCGCACGACCCCACGTGACGGTGGCGACCGCCTGTGGGCGTTGCCGCTGCCGGTCGCGCAGGCGGTCCCTGCCGCCGGCATCGCCCGGCTTGTCGCCGGCGTCGCGCGCCGTGAGGAGATCGACCGCCCGGCGCTGTCGGGGGATCACCTCGCGTACGCCGCCACCACCCGCGCCGACAGCCGCATCGTGATCGCCAACCTGGCGACGCAGAGACGCCGCCTCGCGCTTGTGACTCGCGGCGGCCGTCTGTCGCAGCCGTCGCTCGACGGCGGTCGCCTGCTCTACGTGCAGTCGAGCTACTGCAGCCAGCGGCTGCGACTGGTCCGCACGAGCAAACTGAGCAGCTCGCGCACCCTGCTGCGCATCGGCGCGACCGCCCACCGCGATGAGGGGCACGCGCACGGCTACACAACGCAGGGCAGCGAGCCGAGCCTCTGCCCGCGCGGCACGCCCGGCCGCACGGACGGGGTCCTGTGGACGACCGCGCTCTCCGGCCACGACGCGTACGTGACCCTGTTGCACCCGGGAACAGGCGCCACGCCCGCCGCCGCGCGGATCGTGCGCGTCAGCGCCTGACCTCGTCATCCGGCGAACCGCTCGGGGTTGCGTCCGACAACGCATCCCGCTATTGTTAACCATATGGCTAACAGTCAGGCCGCCACGCTCGACCGCTCCTTCGTCGCCGTCGCCCACCCACTGCGTCGCGAGATCCTCGAGCGGCTCGCGCAGCACGACGAGCTGACGGTCGGCGAGGCGACGCACGACTTCCCGATCTCCAAGCCTGCGATCAGCAAGCACCTGAAAGTGCTCGAGGAGGCCGGCGCGATCGTGCGCGTGATCGACGGTCGTACCCACCGGCTGCGCCTCAACGGCGACTCGTTCGAGGACGCCTATGCATGGCTGGCGCGCCAACGCGAGCTGTGGGAGCGCAAGCTCGACGTCGTCGAGGAATTCCTGAAGGAGCAGCAGAGCGCCGCGGGCACTCCCAACACCCCCAGAACGGAGGACCGAGCATGAGCAACGTGGACGTGGACACCGGCACGGTGCGCGTGGAGCGCACCTTCGAGGCATCCGCCGAGGCGGTCTTCGATGCATGGACGAACCCCGAGGTGCTGCGGCGCTGGTGGAAGGCGGACCCCAGCCACGAGGTGACGATCCCCGTGCTCGACCTGCGCGTCGGCGGCGGCTACCGCCTTGAGATGCGCAGACCGGGCGGCGAGGAGGACATGGTCGTCCACGGCACCTACCGCGAGATCTCGCGCCCCGACCGGCTCGTCTACAGCTGGGAGTGGGAGGGGACCGGCCCCAATGCCAACCACGAGAGCGAGGTCGCGGTCACGTTCGTCGAGGACGCCCCCGGCCGCACGACCGTCGTGATCGAGCACGCCGGCCTGCTCAACGACGAGTCGCGCACCAACCACGCCAGAGGCTGGAACGGCGTGCTGGACAGCTTCGCCGGCAGCGGCATCCCCGCGCGCTGATCCCTGCAGCACCGCACAATCAACCACCACATCAGGAGGAACCCCCATGGCGAAGTACGTGCTGGCTTACACCGGCGGCAACATGGCCGCGACCGACGAGGAGCGCCAGGCCGCGATGGCCGCCTGGGGCGCCTTCCTCGGCGGCCTCGGCGACGCGCTCGTCGACGCGGGCAACCCGTTCGGTCCCTCGACCGTGGTCGGCAACGGCAACGGCGCCGCCCTCACCGGCTACACGATCATCACCGCGGGCAGCCTCGACGAGGCGGCCGAGAAGGCGAAGGGCGCGCCGGTCGTCGGCAATGGCGGCGGTGTCGAGGTGTACGAGACGCTCGAGGTCATGTGACGTCGCCCGAAGGCGTCCGCTTGCGGTCGCCGCAGGGCGAAATCCGCGTCCGCCGATCGGGCGGGTGGCGATGAGGATGCACGTGCGCCGCCCGAAAGGGCGGTGTGCGCGCACCCGGAGGGGCACCGCCGGCGAAGCCGGTGGTCAGGACCCGCCCGCCGGCCACGTTCGGACCTGACACCGCACCATCCGGCGGTCGGTCGTGTTCCGGCCTGCAACGACGCGCCCAGGCTGGGCGCATGGCGGGGCCTAAGCTGCCTGGCTCGCAGCCCCGCCCGCCGCACCGCCGATGATCGCCCGTCTTCGCATCCCCCTTGTCCTGGCGCTCGTGTGCGCCATCTTCGCGCCGGCTGCGCACGCTGCCGCCGGCGCCGCCTCAGCACCCCGCAACGGCCATCCGCGGATCGTCTTCGTGCGCTGCTCGTCGGATCCGTTCCCGTGCAAGTCGCACACGGTCGTCACGCGCACGGGCAAGCTGCTCGTCGGCGCAGGCGGGATGAGCTCGAAGGCGAAGGTCGTCTTCCCGGTGCGCTCACGCGCCGGCGGGCGCATCGGCCTGCGCGCCGTCGGCGGTCGCTTCCGCACGAGCACGCGGATCGTGGTGCGCGTGCCGGGCGACGCGATCAGCGGCCTGGTCCGCGTCGCGAACCCGGGCAGGAAGTACTCGAACTCCGTGCGCGTCGGTGTCGTCTCGCCGCCGCCGAAGCCCAAGCCCCGCAGAGTCGGTGGCAGCCCGCCCTCCGGACCGAGCGCGTTCGACGGCAACGGCATGTGGATCTGGTACCTGTCGAGATCCGAAGGCGGTAGCCCGGCGCGCATCGCCGCGCAGGCGAAGGCGCACGGCGTCCGCACGGTCTACGTCAAGAGCGCGGACGGGGCCGGCGTGTGGTCGCAGTTCACATCGAGCGCCGTCGCCGCGCTGCAGGCGACCGGCCTGCGCGTGTGCGGCTGGCAGTTCGTCTACGGCAGCGACCCGATCGGCGAGGCGCGTGCGGCGGCTGCTTCCAAGGACGCCGGCGCCGACTGCTTCGTGATCGACGCCGAGGGCGCCTACGAGGGCAAGTACTCGCAGGCGCAGCGCTACATGGAGCAGCTGCGCGAGCTGGTCGGCTCCGACTACCCGATCGGGCTCACGTCGTTCCCCTACGTCGACTACCACCCCGGCCTGCCCTACAGCGTCTTCATGGGGCCAGGCGGTGCGACGTTCAACCTGCCACAGGTCTACTGGAAGACGATCGGCGACACGGTCGACGAGTCGCTCGCGCACACGTACGAATGGAACCTCCCGTACGAGACCGCGATCTTCCCGCTCGGCCAGACGTACGACGGGCCGAAGGCCGCCGATGTGCGTCGCTTCAACGAGCTGTCGACCGCCTACGGCGCGCGCGGAGTCAGCTGGTGGGTGTGGCAGTTCGCGAGCGACTCCGACTGGAGCGCGCTCGGCGCGCCGGTCGGCGCGCTCGCGCGACCCGACACGCTGTGGCCAACGCTGACCGCCGGCAGCGGCGGCAAGGTCGGCTCGCGCGGTGACCTCGTCGTCTGGGCTCAGCAGCACCTGCTCGGCGCCGGGCAGACGGTCGGCGTCGACGGTGCATTCGGCGGCGGGACAGCGAGAGCGGTGCGCGCCTTCCAGACCGCCAACAACTTGCCGGTCACGGGACAGGTCGACGCGGAGACGTGGCCGGTTCTGCTGAAGACCGCTCCTGCAGCGGTCGACTGGGTTGCGAAGGCGAAAGCCTCCGCCCGCGGCGCGCGCGCGGCCGGCGCGCGCGCCGCACAGGCGGGGTTGCCGAGCGGCGCCAACGGCCCCAGCTCGGCCGGTCTCCCCGCGAAGCGCTACGAGATCCCGCCCGGCCCACGCGGCTGACCCGTACGCCCATTGACGTACTGGCGGTGAGTCAACCGCGCCGGATGCGCGAGACTGCGCGCGTGTCCGGCCGCGTCGTCCGCCCGTTCGTCCTGCTCGCCGTCCTGACGGCGCTCGCCGCTCCTGCTGCCGCGGATGCCGCGCTGCAGACGTTCGGCAGCACGCTCGGCCAGACGGCGAACATGCCGTTCGGCTGCGATGCGCGCCCCTATCCCGCGGCAAATGGCGCGACGCTGATCGCGACCGGTGTCACGTCGTGCAGCTGGTGGTCGGCGCCCGCCACTGCGGCCTCCACGTACGTCCCGCGCGGCCAGGGGACGATCATCTCCGCGCGCGTGCGCTCCGGCGACAACCCCGCTCCGCTGCGGATCGCGATCTTCTCCTCCGGCTCTGGGCTGTGCTGCACGGCGCAGGCGCAGTCCGACGTCTTCCAGCCCGCGCCGAACGCCGTCACGCCCGTGGCGCTCAACCTGCCGGCCGGCAGCGGCATCGACACCTCGCGGCCGGGCGGGCAGTACAACGACATCGTCGTCGTGACGGCCGTCGGTCCCGGCTCGCTGCCGGTCCACGACTTCGGCGTGCACGGCACGTTTGACCTCAGCGCTCCGGCTGCGTCGTTCCTGCACCCCGCGCTCGTGCCGAACAACTCGAACACCGATGTCGGCTGGATGGACGGCTTCGAGGTGCTGTTGCAGGTCGACTGGTGCGGCGATCCCGGTGTTGGCGCTGCGCGTGCCCGCGTCGCGGCGACGTGCCCGGCCGTCGGTGGCGGAGGAAGCAGCGGTGGAGGTGGCGGCAGAAGCACGCCCCAGCTGTCGAGACTCGGCCTCTCCGGCCGCACGCTCGGCGTCCGCGTCTCCGCCGGCGCGACCGTGAGGGCGCGGATCGCGCGCTGCACGAAGCGCCGCGGTCAGACGACGTGCCAGCTCGTCGCCACGCTGTCCGCGAGACGCAGACGCGCGGGCGTCGTCCACCTCGCGCTGCCGAGCAGCCTCGCCGCAGGGCGCTACCGCGTGACGGTCACCGTCACTGGCGGCGCGAAGCTCGTGAAGACGCTCAGCGTCCCGCCGCGGCGCGGCTGACGCCTTCGCTCAGCCGCGAACCGCGAGCGCTCTGCGCAGCGACAGGCGCGGACCGAGTCGCAGCGCCGTGCCGGCGTAGATCGCCGCCGACAGGCGCACCAGCGCCGCCGCGCTCAGCAGCGTGAGCGCGAACGAGACGACCAGCTCCCACGCCGGCACGTCGCCGACGAGCCAGCGCACGGGCATCGCCATCGGCGCGCTCAGCGGCACGAACGAGGCGACCACCGTGAGCGTCGAGTCGGGGCTGGTGACGCCGAAGAAGGCGACGAGGTAGCAGGCGACCGCCACCAGGTTGAGCGGCCCGGCGACGGACTGCAGATCCTCCGAGCGCGAGACGAGCGCGCCCGCGATCGAGTACAGGCACGCGTAGAGCATGAACCCGGCGAGGAACCACGCGACGACGAGCGCCGCCGCACCGCCGGTGACCGACGGCAGGTCGGCGACGCCCAGCACGAGCGCCCCCGCAACGCCGACGCCGATCGTGAGCGCGAACTGGCACAGCGCGAGCGCGCCGAGCCCGGCGATCTTGCCGAACAGCAGCTCGCGCGGGCGGATGGCGCTCAGCACGACCTCGATCACGCGCGAGGCCTTCTCCTCCACGATCCCGCCGGCGACCGCCATCCCGTAGGTGATGATCGCGATGTAGAGCAGGATCACCGCGACGATCGCGAGCCCGTTGCGCGAGTCCTGGTCGGCCGGCTGCGGGTCGAGCGCGCGCACCGACAGCGCGCTCGGACTGAGCGCCTGGGCCAGCTGCTGCGGCGGGACGCCGGCCCGCTCCAGCGCGCCGCGGAGCGCGAGCTGGCGCCGCACGCTCTGGATCGCCGCCGTCAGCGTGCCGGTGCGGTCGTGCTCCACGAGCACCTCGCGTCCGTCTACCACTGCGGCATCGAGGTCGCCGTCGTCGACGCCGCGGGTGGCGGCTGCACGGCTCGGGAGCGTACGCAGGTGGACCGTCACCCCGAGCGCCGGGCCGCTCGCGCGCAGCGGCTGCGCGTACGCCTGCGACGCGCTGCCGACGAGGCCGACCGTCTTCGTGTCGTCGTCGCCGCCCGTCAGCGCCGAGATCACGAGCACCGCCACGATCAGCCCAAGCTGCAGCAGGGTCGCGACGCGCAGCGCACGGCTACGGGCGCGCTCGATCAGCTCCCGCCGCGCGACCAGCCAGCGGGCGCTCACGCGATCGCCTCCTCGGCCGTCGGCTCGGCGGGCTCCGGCTGGACGACCTCGCGGAACAGCTCCGACAGCGTGGGCAGCACCTCGCTGAAGTGCGTCACCGGCCCGGCTGCGCGGGCGCGGTCGAGCACCGCCTGCGCGTCGGCATGCTCGTCGAGCGCGACCAGGACACTGCCGTTCCCGTCGCCGTCGACTGTGCGCGCACCGATGACGCCGTCGAGCCAACCGCCGCCGTCCCCGGTCTCGACTGTCACGCGCAGCGTCCGCTCGCGCCCGCGGCGCCGCAACTCCTCGACGTCGCCGGCCGCGACGATCCGCCCGTCCTTCACAATCGCGACCGCGTCGCACAGCCGCTCGACCAGCTCCAGCTGGTGGCTGGAGAACAGCACCGGCACGCCTCGCGCAACCTCGGCCCGCAGCACGCCGCTCAGCACGTCGACGCCGATCGGGTCGAGCCCGGAGAACGGCTCGTCGAGCACGAGCAGCTCGGGACGGTGCACGAGCGCCGCCGCCAGCTGCGCGCGCTGCTGGTTGCCGAGCGACAGCGTCTCCAGCTCGTCACGCGCGCGATCGGTCAGGCCGAGACGCTCGAGCAGCTCGTCGCTGCCGGACTGCGCGGCGGCGGCGCTCAGCCCGTGCAGCCGCGCGAGGTAGACGAGCTGGTCGCGCACGCGCATCTTCGGATACAAGCCGCGCTCCTCCGGCATGTAGCCGAAGCGTCGACGCGCGGCTGGGTCCAGGGGCGCGTCGTTCCACGTCACCTCGCCCGCGTCGGCGCCGAGCACGCCGAGCACGATCCGCATCGTGCTCGTCTTGCCGGCGCCGTTGGGGCCGACGAAGCCCGTCATGCGGCCGGGCTCGACATCGAGCGAGAGACCGTCGAGCGCGACGACGGAGCCGTAACGCAGGTGCAGGTCGCGACACCGGAGCACGCGCCTCAGGCTAGCGGTCCTCACCGCCGCGTCCGCGGGGCTCGTGTTGGCGCGCTGACGCGCTCGCGCGGGGCGGTTCCGCTCAGGCGGCGGCGTTCGAGCTCGCCGCGCGCTTGGCCGCGAGCTTTGCCGGGTCGACGCGCACGACGTCCCAGGCGAGGCCGAGCTTCTCCAGCACCACGATCACGCCGGCTGAGATGTCGATCTGCCAGCGCTCGAGCCCGTGGCGGGCGGAGGTGGGGAAGGCGTGGTGGCCGTTGTGCCAGGCCTCGCCGAACGTCAGCGGCGCGAGCCAGGCGAGGTTGCGCGACTCGTCGTCGGTCTCGAACGGGCGGCGGCCGAAGAAGTGGCAGAGCGAGTTGATCGAGTAGGTCGCGTGATGCAGGACCAGCATCCGCACGAGGCCGCCCCACAGCATCCCGGTCATGCCGGCCTGCCACGTGCCGCCGATCGCGTAGCCGAGCGCGAACGCGAGCAGGAAGCCGGCGACCGCCCACAGGAAGAACGAGTCGTTGACCCACTTGACGACTGGATCTCTCAACAGGTCGGGCGCGTAGCGCTCCTTGTTGCCGCGCTGCGTGTGGTTGAACAGCCAGCCGACGTGCGCGTGCACGAGCCCGCGCAGCGCGCCCTTCAAGCCATGGCCGTGGTCGACGTGCGGGCTATGCGGGTCGCCTTCGCGATCGGAGAAGGCGTGGTGCTTGCGATGGTCGGCGACCCAGGAGATGATCGGCCCCTCGATCGCCATCGAGCCGGAGGCCGCGAGCACTCCGCGGACCGCACGGCCCGTCTTGAACGAGCGGTGCGTGAAGAGGCGGTGGAAGCCGACCGTGATCCCGAGGCCGGTGATCGCGTACATGATCCCGAACACGATCAGGTCGCTCATGCCGAGCCAGTCGCCCCAGAGCTGCCATCCGACGAGGCCGAGCGCGAGCACCGGCACGACCGTGATCATGCCGGTGAGGAAGCGGTCGAGCGCCTCGAATGCCACCGGCTGGACGTCGTCCGGCGTCGGGCCGGCCGTGCGCTCTTGCTCCATTACCTGGTCGATGCAACGCAGCGTACAAGGTCTCATGTACGGCACTGCTAGGGTGCTTTGCGTGTGCGGCGCCGCCGTGCACGGAGGTTCTTGCTCCTGAAGGCGCATCGCGCGGTTGGGGTCAGTCGAATCTCTCCCCACCACATAGCGTCCGCGCACGGTTGCGCTGGATGCAAGGAGCACTACATGCAGCAGTCCACCTTCGCCGATCTTGGCGTGTCCAAGGCCGTGGCCAGCGCGCTGCGCGCCCGCGACATAGAGCGCCCGTTCGCCGTCCAGAAGCTCGTCGTTCCCGACGCGCTCGAGGGGCACGACGTGCTCGCCGAATCGCCGACCGGATCGGGCAAGACGCTCGCGTTCGGGATCCCGCTCGTCGACACGCTCGAGACCGGCCGCAGCGCCGGCCGTCCGGCGGGAGCGCCGGGCGCGCTCGTGCTCGCGCCGACGCGAGAGCTCGCCAGCCAGATCGTCGACGAGCTCGGCGCGATCGCTCGCGCCCGCTCGCTGTCCGTCGTCGCCGTCTACGGCGGCGCCGGCATCAACCCGCAGATGAAGGCCGCGCGCAGAGCCGACGTGCTCGTCGCGACGCCCGGCCGCCTCGTCGACCTGCTCGACCGCAAGGCCGTCACGCTCGGCCACGTCGAGGTGCTCGTACTCGACGAGGCCGACCGCATGCTCGACATGGGCTTCCGCCCGGTCGTCGACCGGCTCGTCGCGCTCACGCCCAACGACCGCCAGACGATGCTCTTCTCCGCGACGCTCGCGGGTGAGGTCGATCGCATCGCGCGCGTGTACACGCACCAGGCCAGACGCCACGCGCACGTCGCCGCCCCGCAGGCGCGCGGCAAGGTCGAGCACCGCTTCCTGAAGGTCACGCGCGAGGGACGCACCGACAAGCTGATCTCCGCGCTGACCGAGGACGAGCGCGGGCGCACGCTCGTGTTCGTGCGCACCAAGCGCGGCGCCGACCGGCTCGCGAAGCAGCTCAGCCGCGTCGCGACGGTCAAGGTCGCGGCGATGCACGGCGACAAGTCGCAGGCACAGCGCGAGCGCGCGCTCGCGCAGTTCGAGTCCGGTCGCATCGACACGCTCGTCGCGACCGACGTCGCCGCGCGCGGGATCGACGTGCGCGACGTCACGCACGTGATCAACTTCGACGCGCCCGCCGCGACCGATGACTACGTCCACCGCGTCGGCCGCACCGCGCGCGCCGGCGCCACGGGCATCGGCATCACGTTCGTGCTCGAGGACCAGGTCCGCGATGTCGTCTCGATGGTCGCCGGCCTCGGCCTGCACCGCGAGCTGGAGGCCGGCGGCCTGCCGGTCAGCGCGCGCGCGACGAGCACGCCGTCGATCAGCGGCGGCAGCGCCCGCCGCAGACGTGGTCGCAGCGGCCGCCGCCGTCCGAGCAGCAGCGCGGCGCGCGGCTAATCGCCGTCGTCCGCCCAGTTCAGATACGAGCGCAGCGCGATGTTCTCTTCGCGGAGGACGTCGCGCAGGCGCGGATCGCACAGCGTCGCCGTCTCGACGCTGCGCTCGGCGCCGTAGGAGGAGCCGGAGTCGTCATCGATCGCCGGGTGGCAGCCGAGCTCGCTCGCGCCCGGCGGCAGCGCGTGCAGCAGCTCGCACAGGGCCTCCGGCGCGATCCGCTCGGGCCAGGGCTCGCCGCGCCCGCTCCGGCCGTAGAAGCCGCCCTCGTAGCGCAGGCCGGGCGTGAAGCTGCGGACCGGGACGCCGAGGCGCTCGCCGTGCTCGAGCACGATTGAGCGCGCCGGCTCCTCGCGGTGCGCGTGCTTGTGCGCGTCAAGGTGCGTCGGCGCGCGTCCCATGAGCGCGCAGAAGCGTTCGACCTGCGCGGCGACCTCGGCGCCGACCGCCGCCTCGTCGTCGGCCGGGACGACCTCGTAGACGGCGACCGACAGCTCGCCGGTGTAGTGCCACTCACCGAGGTCGATGTGCAGGCCGACGCTCAGCTGCGGATGCGCGTGCGCGTACGCGGCGGCCTCGTGCGCATGGCCGGCGCGCACCATCAGCGAAGCGCTCGTGAGGATCCCGTGCTCGTGCGTCTGCGCGATGCCGCGGTTGACACCGGCGCTGAGGCCGAAGTCGTCGGCGTTGACGATGAGGCGCCGTCCGCTCATGCGCCCGCGATCCGGTCTGCGGTTACCACGGTCGCAGCGTAGAGCGCTCTGTGGATCACGGCGAGTCGCGCGGCCGCGCTCGCAACAGCGCCGGCACCGTGCACGAGCGCGCGATCCACGCCGGCAGAACCGCGTCGAGGTAGCCGGCGACGAGCAGCACGTCGGTGTAGCGCGCCGCGAGGTCGCGGTTCCAGATGCGCTGGTGGTGCGCGATGCGGTTGCGCAGCTCGTGCAGCCGCGCGACCGGCTCCTCGACCGTCTCGCGGCGGCGATCCGGCGCACCGGGAAACGCGCTCGCGAGGTCGGGCCACAGGGCGGTGTGCCGTCTCGTGATCAGGAAGCGCCAGAAGCCGAAGCTCAGCTCGCTGATCGTCTGGCTGTCGCTCGGGCGCTTGCCCTTCCGCCGAACCCGGCGGCGGGCGATGGAGATCGCGCCACGGGCGCTGGCGTCGAGATCCTCGTGTGGATCGTCGAGCCACGAGCCGGGTTGGCATCGCTCAGCGTGTCGTCGCTCCAGGGATTTGCTCAGCGCGTTTCGCAGCGCCACCTCCAGATGACCGAGGGGTTGCCAGAACGCTGCGCTGGTGGCGGCGTTCCAGCGGTAAAGCTCGACGGCCGCCGGATGATCACCCGCGCAAGCCTCGGCGTAGGAGCCCAGCCGCTCGGCGCCCACGAGGCGTTCGAGCTGTTCTCCCGTGAGCATCTCAGTCGAAGGAGCCCGGCATCGGGTGGTACCTTTGACCAGAGCCCCGGAACGGTCCCTGTGTAGCCCCGCCGCTCGGCGAGGCAGGCCAAACCGCCGGGGTTTCCACGTTCCTGGGCCACCCCTCGATCCTGCCGTGGCGCGTGCGCAATCTCTCTCGCGCTTCGCGAAGAAACTGCACACCCGCCGAGCTCGAACGGATTAGCGGTGTGGTTGATCGCAGCGGGTAGGCTCGCCGCATGCTCGTGCGCGACGCCGGCGACGCCTGGCAGATCGTCCTGCAGACCGATCACGCCGACCTTTCGGCGCAGCTCGCGGCGGCGTGGGGTGGGCCGGGGTTCGCGCGGCCCGAGCCGTACGAGCCGCTCCTGCGCGCGGCGCGCCGCCACGACGACGGCTGGGCGACGTGGGAGCAGCAGCCGCGGCTCGGCGACGACGGCGCCCCGCAGTCCTTCGTCACCGTGCCGGCGCCGGTCCACCTCGCCTTCTACCGCGCGGGCGTCGAGTGCGTCGCGGAGGAAGACGCGGCCGCGGGACTGCTCGTCTCGATGCACATGAGCGGCCTGTATCGCCAGCGCTACGACGTAATGCCCTCACCTGTGCGCGAGCTCGACGAGGAGGTGCGCGACATCGTCGACGCGTTCGTGGAACAGGAGGAGGATCGGCAGGTCGCGCTGCGTCGCATGCTCGACGTCGACGAGGCGTGGCGCTGGACGAGCTACGCGCTGCTGCAGGTGTTCGACGTCGTCTCGCTCTACCTCGGGCTTGCCAACGTGGAGACCGGCGTCGCGGGCGGCTGCGACGGTGTCCCGACCGCTGACGGGGAGGACCCCGTGCGGATGGCGATCGAGCCGCTCGGACCGTGGCGCGTGCGCTTCGACCCGTATCCGTTCGTCGAGGACCAGATCCCGCTCACGATGCGCCGCCGGCTTGTGCGCAAGCCGAAGCAAGGCTGGCCCGACGACGACGCCTTCCGCGCCGACCTCGCGGCGACGCCGTTCGAGACGGTGCGGATCTTCGCGCAGCGCTAGGCGAGGCAGCTACCGGCGGAGCGGTCACGCCGGGAGGAGCGTCGTCTTCAGTCCGCTGAGCGGACCGAAAGCGACGCTCATCTCAGGCGCACGCTCGCGGTGGCTTTGCGGAAGCCGGTCGCGGTGGCGACGACCTTCACGGCAGCGCCGCGTCTCGGCGCCTTCAGCGACGCGCGTCCGCGCGCGTCGGTCGCGCGCACCGCGCCGCCGGCGGTCACCGTGACGCCGCTCGTCGGCTTGCCGAACTGGTCTTTCACGACGACGCCGAAGCGCTTGCCCTTGCCGACGCGTCTCGGCGCCTTCAGCGCCAGTCCGACGCCGCGCGCGCCGCGCACGCGCTTGCCGGCGAACGTCATCGCACCCGGCACCGCCGAGCCGCTGAGTCTCAGCGTGCCGCTCTGCCCGGCCTTCACGCCGAACGAGAAGACGGACGGGGCACCGCCGCGCGGGCCGCTCAGCACGACCGTCGCCCGGCCGCTGCCGGTGCCCAGCAGCCGCAGCGAGCTCGTCGCGCCGGCGGGCACCCCGTAGCGCGCGACGCCGCCGCGGGGCGCGGAGACGAAGCCGCCGGGGATGTCGAGCACGGGACCGCCAGGAGCGAGCCCGAGCTCGCCGCCGCTCGCGGCCGCGAACGTCAGCCGCAGGGGCGAGTGGACCTCGGCGACGAAGTCGCCGAGTCCGAGCTCGAGGCAGCCGTCGAAGTCGTGCCGCGCGCTCGTGCCGAGCGGCGGCGGCTCCGGGTAGCCGAAGTACGCGAGGTCCTCGTTCTTCAGCGGGGTCGCGAAGCCGACGCTCGCCGGGCCACCGCCCTGCCAGCTCGCGAGTGGCTGTACGACCGCGGCGAACTGCGGCAGCGAGAGGTCGGGGAATCTGAAGATTCCGCCGACCGTCTGGCTCGCGCCGACCGCGCTCGCGAGCGTCTCGACGTCGATCACCTCGCGCGCTGAGCCGACGCCGGGAGTGATGAAGCCCGACGGCGTGCGCACCGTCGCGCCCTGCGCGTACACCAGGATCCCGGCGCGCCCGTCGGCCGAACGGATCGGCCCGAACGCGAGCCCGTTCAGCGAGCCCGAGCCGGCGCGCACGGCGGTGAGGAACTCCAGCAGCGCCTGCTGGCGCGCGAGCGTCCCGCCGTGCTGGCCGTTGCGCAGCCCGACCGCGGCCGCGAAGCGTGGCGAGGCGCCCTCCATGAAGTCGCGCCCGGAGCGCGTCAGCAGCTCCGCGGTCGAGGCCGGGTCGCGGCCGCTGCCCGCGCCGTTGAGCGCCAGCTCCGCGATGTCGAAGATCAATGTCTGGCCCTTGAGCGTGGCTGACAGCGAGAACTGTCCCGGCTGCGTCCCGGTCAGCAGCTTGAGCTGCTTCTCGCCCGTGGAGTCGGTGCGCGTGTCGATGCCGGTGAGCGAGCGCGTGCCGTCGGAGAAGCGATGCGTCGGCCACAGCAGTCTGCCGCCGGCGCGCGTGTCGCACACGACCCCGCGCGGCGCGTCGGCGTCAGGGTCGGGCTGGATCGCAAGACCGCGGTTTGGGAGCCCCTGTCCGCCTCTCGTCGCGAGGACCGAGGCGAGCGAGAGGCCGAACCCGTCGGCCTTGAGCGACGACGGCGTCAGCCGCACGTCGACGCCCGTCTCCTCGATTCTCACGCGGTCGTGCGTGACGAGCACCGTCGCGGCTGGGAACGCCTCCGCGAACGCGTTCGCGCCGCCGACGTTGTAGCCGGAGATTTTCGCGCACAGCGTCCATCTGCCGACCTGCGGCATCTTGAAGCCCGGGAATCTCAGCGAGACCGCGCCGGCCGGCACGCGCTGGCTCACCAGCAGGAAGCCGACGCCGGGGTTGCCGACCGCGGTCGGCGGTGGATTCAGGCAGGTGAGTCTGTCGAGCGGCGGCCCGCTGCTGCGTCCGAACACAGTGACGGTGAACAGCGCGTCGGGGCGGCTCAGCGGCGCCTGGTCGCCGAAGCCGGTGACGGTCAGCGTGAACGGCTGCTGCACGCCGATCTTGCGCGGGATTCCGACGGAGATCGAGGAGCTGGCGAGCGCGTCGGCGGCGAGCAGGCCGAAGGCGACGACGGCGAGGGCGAGCGTGCGGCCGACGGAGCGCATCGAGTGCACAACCTATCCGGCTCAGCCGCGTCGTGTTGAAGCCGCTACGGCAGGCGCCGTACGGTCACGGCCGTCCCGTACGCGGCGACCTCGCTCATGATGTTGCCGATGTCGTTGCAGTCGAAGCGCATCGCGATCACCGCGTTTGCGCCGCGCTCGCGCGCGGCGTCCTTGAGCCGCTCGACCGCGTGGTTGCGGCTGTCGGCGAGCAGCTTCGTGTAGCCCTTCACCTCGCCGCCCGAGATCGTGCGGAAGCTCGCGCCGATATTCGAGAAGGCGTTCCGCGAGCGCACGATCAGCCCGAACACCTCGCCGTAGACGTCGAGGACCTCATAGCCGGGGAGGTCGTTCGTCGTCGTGATGATGATGTCGTCGCTCATGACCGCTGACGATGCCAGCGGTCGCGGACGTCGAGCCACTTGATCACCAGGTCGGGCAGATACCAGAGCGCGGCTGCGAAAGGCATCCATGGCGGGATCGCCACGCCGGCGGCAGAGAGCGCAACCACGAGCGGTAGGAGTCTGGGCATCGATCCGGAGTGTCCCGACGATCCACGACGACGTGGGGCATCGAGCTGCTGGTTAGCGGTGCATCGACCTTAGCAGAGGATGCCATCCATAGCAGGCATTATGCCTTTGATATCGGGGTTTGCAGGGTGTTTAGAACCAGAAACACCGTCTACAAGCGTAAGAATCCCCGCTATGGAGCCTGCGGACGTCGCCAACATCTCCTTCGGGAGGACTCTCCGCCGAGAGCGCCGAGTACGCGACCTCTCGCAGCAGCGGCTCGCGCAGCGCGCCGGAGTCAGCTTCCGGCACCTGGGAGAGATCGAGCGCGGCAACGGCAACCCACGCCTCATCACGGTCGTGCAGCTGATCGATGCCTTGGGCCTGACCTTGGGCGAGTTCGTGACGAGCTGGGAAGAGGCGCAGCGCGAGCTGGATCGCGGGTCGCGCTAACTCCGCCCCGGCGGCGGATGCGGGGGCAGCGGGTCGGGCTTGGTCGGCCGCTGGGTGAAGTCGAAGTCGCGCCGCAGGTCGCCCAGCCGCGGGTCCTCCTCGCGCACGTCCGGCCGCGGGTCGGTACGGCCGTCGGTGCGCGGGTCGATCCGCGCTCTGTGCAGGAAGTCGTCCTCGATGAACTTGTTGAAGGCGTCGAACGAGAGCGCCTGGTGGTCGACATACCCGCGCCGCGCCCATGGGCTGATCACGAGCCCCGGCACGCGCAGCCCGTAGCCGTTCTCGTCCACCCGCGGCGGCGGGACGTGGTCGTAGAAGCCACCCCAGTCGTCCCAGGCGAGGAAGATCGCCGTTGAGCTCCAGTCGGGGCTGCGCATCGCGGCGTCGACCACGCGCGTGACCCAGGCCTGCCCCGCGTGGACGTTCGCCGGCGGGTGCTCGGAGTGCGTCTCGTCCGGCACGACCCACGAGACCGCCGGCAGCCTGCCGGCCTGGGCCGCCGCGAAGTAGCGCGAGACGTCCTGCACGTTGCCGACCTGGTGGTCTCGCTTGACAGTCGTGAATGCCGGCAGCGGGTTCCAGATCTCGGGCGTCCGCACGCTCTGCTTCGCGGGTGTGCAGTTCACGTTGCCGTTCTCGCAGTCCGGCTGCAGCCCGCCGTGGACGTAGTAGCGCCAGCTCACGCCCGCTCTGTGCAGCAGGTAGGTGAGGTCGGTCCAGGCGTAGTTGGCGTCGGGCGCGAGCCGCTTTGCCACGCGTCTCGGCGCGCGTGCCCGGCAGGCGGTGAGCGCGCGCGGCATCGCCGGGTTATGCAGGTCGAGGCCGAAGCCGAGGCGTGGCACGCCGTGTGCACTCAGGCAGCGCGTCAGCGGCTTCAGTCCTGGGCGCACGCGGCGCACCCGCGCGGCCCCGGCACCCGCAATCTGGCTCGTGTGGAAGCCGTCGAGCTGGATGTCGTTTCTGCAGCTCGCCGGGTCGTTGCGCACCGAACATCTGGCCGACCAGCCGGAGACGAGGAACAGGTGCGACGGCAGGCTCCACGAGTCGACCGACTCGAACATGTGGTCCTGCAGCGTGAACCTGTGTGCCCAGGCCCAGTAGTTCGGGATCTCGCGCGCGTTGTGGTAGCCCATTACGTCGGGTGGGGTGCTGGGCGAGCAGACGCCAGTCGTCGCACCGCAGCCGCGGCCGCCGGAGGACTCGGCCATCCGCAGGAAGCCGTCCATCCGCCCACCGTCGGTGTCCTGTCTGGCCGGGCCGGCGTCGTGCGGGCCGCCGCCGTTGACGAGCGCGGGGTCGTGGTAGGGGCGCTGGCATCGGCCGGCGCGCGGGTCCGGCACGCAGACCATGAAGTGCCCGTCGTGGCGCGGGATCCCGTCGGCGCCGGGGAACGTGCCGAAGTAGGAGTCGAACGAGCGGTTCTCCTGCATCACGACGATCACGTGTCTGATCGTGTGGATGCCGCGCGGCCGCGAGCGGCGGGCGGCACGCACGCCGAGCCCGGCGGGGCCCGCGCTCGCCACTTCGTGGCGCTGTGCCCCCGCCCCGCAGCCGGCCAGCGCGACGCTCGCTGCGATGCAGCTGGCGAGCGTGCGCTGAATGAACGAGGAGGACACGACCTTCCGATCGTGCCCTCCTCAGTTAAGTCCCAGCTTCAGCGATGGCTAACAAACGGCAAAACCGTCGTGTCCGGTGTTTCGCGCTCCGGCGGCCGCAAGCGACCGCCTACGCGCGACGTCACACCGTGAGCATCTCGCCCGCCAGCCGGTCCACCGCATCGCCGGTGCCGCCCAGCAGGCGGCGCGACAGCTGCGCGCGGCGGAAGAACAGCGGCGCGTCGTGCTCCCACGTCGCGCCAATCCCGCCGTGCACCGAGATCACCTCGCGCGCGGCGAAGTCCAGCGCGGCCCCGCCGCTTGCTCGCGCGGCGCTCGCCGCGGCGGCAAACTCGTCGGGCTTGTCGACGTACGCCCAGCCCGCGTAGTAGAGCAGCGAGCGAGTGTTCTCCTGGCGGCGCAGCACCTCCGTCAGCGCGTGCTTGACCGCCTGGTAGGAGCCGATCGCGCGGCCGAACGTGTAGCGCTCCTTCGCATACGCGACCGACCGCTCGAGGCACTCCTCGACCGCGCCGAGCGACTCGGCGGCGATCAGCGTGTGCGCCAGGAACCAGGCGCGGCGCAGCTGCTCCTCGTCGGCGGCGAGCACGCGTCCGCAAGCATCGCTGAGCGTCACGTGTCCGAGCGGACGGGTGGCGTCGTAGATGCCGGTCGCCGCCTCGGTCGAGACGCCGTCGGCACCTGGGCCGAACGCGACTGCCACGGGGCCGTTCGCGTCCACGCCGACGACCACGAGGACGTCGGCGCCGACCGCGTCGGGCACCCACGCCACGGAGCCGTTCACCGTCGCGAGGCCATCGTCACCGCGCACGACCTGCGGCGCCGGCGCGCGGCGCCGGCCGCTGCGCGGCTCGACCGTCCACGCCGGGTCGACGTCGTCGCCCGGGCGCGCCGGCACGTACGCCGCACGCAGCTCGCCAGCGGCGAGCTTGCGCAGCGTGTCGTCGTCGAGTCCGCCGGCGTTGAGGATCGCCGTCGCCGGCAGGTGCCCGAGCAGCGGCACGCTCGCGAGGACGCGGCCGGCCTCGGCCGCCACGAGCATCGCGTCGATCGCGCTGAGCCCGGCGCCGCCGTGCTGCTCGTCGAGCAGCAGGCCGGTCCAGCCGGCCGTCGTGGCGGTCGGCCACAGGTCCGGCAGCTCGCCGCCCTCGAGCGCATCGCGCGCCGCCTCGACCGTTCTCACGCGGCCGAACGCGTCGCGCGCGGCCTCGCGCAGCAGGACCTGCTCGTCTGACAGATCGAAGTTCACGACGCGACCTCCTGGCGCTCCTTGGCGCGCAGCTCGCTGAACGGGATGCCCTTGTCGAGGCGCGGCTCCGGCGGCAGCCCGAGCACGCGCTCGCCGACCGTGTTGCGCAGGATCTCCTCCGTGCCGCCGGCGGACTTCAGCCCCGGCAGGAACGAGATCAGGTAGGACCACTCGCTTTCCGGATCCAGCGCCTCCGGACCGAGCACGTCGGCGATCAGGTCGCCGGCGTCGATCGCGGCGCTGACGGCGGTGATCTTGCCCATGCCCGCCTCGGGGCCCGGGATCTGCCCGCGCGAGATCGCCGTCAGGAGGCGATAGCCGGTGAAGCGCAGCGCCAGCAGCTCGGTCGCCAGCGCGCCGAAGCGCGCGCGCACCTCCGGGTCCTTCACGGCGGCCGGGTCGCTCGCGATCGCCTTCGCGAAGCGATCGGCGCGGTAGCCCATGCCCTCGCTTCCGGCCCCGATCGTCAGGCGCTCGAACATCAGGGTCGTCAACGCGACGCCCCAGCCGCCGTTGACCGCGCCCACTTCGGAGCCCGGGTCGAGCCGCACGTCGTCGAAGAAGACCTCGTTGAACTCCGGCTCGCCGGAGATCTGGCGCAGCGGGCGGATCGTCACGCCCTCCGCGTCCATCGGCACGACGAACATCGTGAGGCCCTTGTGCTTGTGCGCCTCCGGGTCGGTGCGCGCGAGCAGCAGGCCATAGGCGGCGAACTGCGCGTTCGTCGTCCACACCTTCTGGCCGGACAGGCGCCAGGACCCGTCGTCGTCCTTGCGCGCGCGGGACTGGATGCCCGCGAGGTCGGAGCCGGCGGCCGGCTCGGAGAACAGCTGACACCAGACCTCGTCGGCATGCAGCATCGGCGCGAGGTAGCGCTGCTTCTGCTCGTCACTGCCGTGCGCGATCAGCGTCGGACCGAGCATGCCGACGCCGATCGCGTCGAGGATCCCCGGTACGCCTGCGCGCGCGATCTCCTGGTTGATGACAACCTGGTGCAGCGGGCCCTTGCCCTGCCCGCCGTGCTCGGCGGGCCACGTCACGCCGACGTAGCCGCCCTCAGCGAGTTTGCGCTGCCAGGCGCGGTGCGCCGCGACGGCACCCTCCTCGTCGCCCCGACCGCGGGTCGACGGTGCGGCCGACTTGTTCTGCTCGAGCCACGCGCGCACCTCGGTGCGATACGCGGCTTGCTCGGGCGTGTCGTTGAGGTCCACGGCGCTCCTTCCTCAGACTGGTTGACTGGCCAATCGGTTTTTGAAAGAGCACCATACCGCGGCTGGGAGAGGCGTACCCCTCCCAGCCGCACGCGTGGCGTTTGCGGGCTACAGCCCGCAGCTTCTCGGCAGCGGGAGGTAGTCCAGCTGCGTCGCGAGGGACGTCGGGCTGGCGACGGGGTCGACCTGGTGCGCCAGGTCGAAGTCGTTGTCGTCGACCATCGCGAGGACGGTCTTGCCGGGGAGGGAGGGCTGTCTAACGAGCGACATGCCCTCGAGCTTCACGTTCACGAGGCCGTTCGCCGTGAGCGTTCTGGCGACGTCGATGCAGAGCGACTTGGCGCCCGGCACGACCCCGGCGGGGTTGCCCGGCACGACGCCACTCGACGTCGGGACGTACTGCGTCTCGAGCGACGGCGTCGTCGCGCTGTCGTCGTAGGCGCCGCCGAGCAGGTTGGTCGCTCTCGTGAAGTCGACCTTCCACACGCGCGTGACGGCAGTCGGGTCGTTCGTGACCGTGTCGTCGCGCTCCTCGATCAGCAGCTTGTCGGGCCCTGCCGGCAGGATCGACGAGATCTTGTCGGCGAGCGGCTTCTTTCTCACCGGGTTGACCTCCAGCACGTGGAGCCACTCGCGGTCGACGAGCGGGTGCGACGCGTTCGTCACGTCGAGCCGGAAGACGCGGATCGCGAGCGAGTCGCGCGTGACTCTGTCGGGGTTCTCCATCGGGCTTTGCAGCGCCGTGTAGAGGTACGTGCGGCCTCTGAACTGCTGGATCGCGACGTCCTCGAAGCCGCGGTTGTGGCGGAATCTGTCGCCGACGATCGCCGGGAAGCCTCTGACCACGTTGAGCCCGTTGCCGCTGTCGGCCTGCGCCTGCGCGACAGACACGGCGTACGCGTCGCCGGTTGCGCCCTTCGGCACGATGCGCGACTCCAGCTCGCCGTTGCCCTCGGCGCGGATGATGCTCGGGCGGTACTCGTCGGCGATCCACAGCGTCGTGTCGCGCTTCCACGCCTTGCCGTGGCGGCCACTGCGCGGATCGACCACGACGCCCTCGGTGTCGACGCCGAACGGATCGTTCGGGAGCAGTCTGCACGTGGTCGAGAACGAGGCCTCGTCGCCGGGCAGGTTGGCCAGGCCGCTCGTGAGCGCCGTGCCGACCTTCATCGGCTTGACCTTGTCGAGCGCGAGCTTGCCGTGGTCGACCGTGAAGTACATGAGGCGCGGCGCGAACGCCGGCGTGAAGATCTCTCTGCCGGCGACGCCGTCGCACGTGAGGTCGTTGTTCGGCCCGCGGTCCGTCAACGAGACGAAGCGCCGGCCCGAGTCGTCGAGCGGGAACAGCCCGCTGAAGCCGCCGAGCTTCCAGGCGCGCGCCGAGACGTCGACGCCAACGATGATCTGCTTGTCGAGCGATGCCGAGCCGGGGACCGGAAGCGAACCCGGCCCCGGTCCTGCCACGGCCAGTCCGGCCGGGACGAGGGCGGCGGCGGCTCCGAGCGCAAGCCCGATCCGCCGCGTGCGTCTGTTCCTCACGCTGATTGCTCCTTTGCTCCGTGATGGGGTCCGCGCGAACCTAGGCGCCGGTGAGGGACGAGAAGTGGCGAAGTCGTCACCGCCTTGTAAAGGACGTGACACACGACGCGATCAGAGACGCGCAGGCCCGGCGCCTCCGGGAGGCGTGCCCACGATCAGCAGGTTCTACGGAATCGTCATCCGCATGTGGTTCAACGACCATCCGACCCCGCATTTCCATGCCCGATATGCAGAACACGAGGCAGCGATATCAATTGACCAGTTGACTGTTGTGAGCGGCTCTCTGCCGCCGAACGCGTTGAAGCTTGTGCGGAAATGGGCTGGTGCGCATCGCCATGAGTTGATGGAGACGGCACGCGCTTCGAGCGCCGCGTCGTACGGGCCGCCGTGAGCGGCTGAGCAACGCGGAACCGGCGCGCCCTCTACGGGCCGGCGCTACCGTCGAACACAGGAGGCGCCCGTCTCATCGTGAGGAGAGGAGAGGGCATGTCGGACTACGGTCTGTTCGGGCCTGAGAGCGTCACGTGGCGCGTCAATCGCGAGTCGGTGCTCGTGCTCGGCGGCGGCCGCGCGCTGCTGCTGCAGGTCGCGCACCCGAGCGTCGGCGCGGGCGTCGCGCAGCACTCCGGCTACCGCGAGGACCCATGGGGTCGCCTCTCGCGCACGCTGGACGTGACCCGCCGCATCGTCTTCGGCGACACCGATACGGCGCTCGACGCCTCGCGCCACCTGCAGGGCGTCCACGCGCACGTGCAAGGGACGATCGAAGAAGGGCGCCGTGCGGGCAAGCCGTACGCCGCCGGCGACCACGAGCTGCTGCTGTGGGTGTGGGCGACGCTCGTAGACAGCGCGCTGCTGATCTACACGCGCTACGTCGGCCCGCTGAAGGTGAGCGACGTCGAGGCCTACTACGAGGAGCAGAAGTGCTTCCTGGTCGCCTGCGGCGCACCCGCCGACACGGCTCCCGAAACGTTCGCGCAGTTCATGGCCTTCTACGACGAGACGGTCGAGCACGTGCTCGAGGTGACGCCCGCCGCGCGCGACGTGGCCGACGCGATCCTGCGTCCGCGCCGCCTCCCGCTGCCGTTGCGGCCGGCGTTCGACGCGCTCAACCTCGCGACCGTCGGCCTGCTGCCGCCGACGCTGCGCGAGGACTTCGGCCTCAGCTGGGGGCCGCAGCGCGAGCGACTGCTGGGCGCGCAGACGAGCTTCGTGCGCCGCCTGATGCCGCTGCTGCCGTCGCTCGTACGCGAGCAGCCCGCTGCGCGCTCGGCGCATCGGCGGCTGCGCGAAGCGGCGTAGGCGCTACTCGTCAGGTCCCTGCGACAGCGCGCCGATGACGCCCACGCCGAGCAGGAGCAGCACGCCGAGCGAGACGATCGTGAGGAAGCTGACGCCGTTCTCGACCGCGTCGTAGAGCGTCAGGAACGCGAAGAAGGCGGTGAACGCGAGCGCGACCGCGGCGATGATGTTGCGCGTGCTCACGACAGCGCCGCGATCGCGGGCGGTTGCGGCGCCTGCAGCTTGCGCCGTTGCGCGAACGCGCGGATCGCGAGCAGACCGAAGGCGAAGCCGCCGCACTGCGCGGCGAACGCGGCGCCGCCGGCGAGCAGCGCCTGCAGCGGCAGCCACAGCGCGAGCAGGATCCACGCCGGCACCTCGACGAGCGTGAACGCGAACGGCACGAGCAGCATCGTCACCACGCGCGCGCGCCGGTACAGCAGCGCGTAGCCGGCGACGACCGCGGCAACCGCGCCGGTGGCGGCGACCGGCGCGAGCACGGTCGCGTCCGGGTCGATCGCGAGCCGGACGGCGAGTGCCACTGCGGCGCCGAGCAGGCAGAAGGCGAGGAAGCGCGGGCGCGACATCGAGTCCTCGATGGAGGGGCCGAAGATCGCGAGGAAGAACGCGTCCGCGAGCAGCCACAGCAGCCCGCCGTCGTGGCGCAGCGTGACGTGCAACACGATCCCGGCCGCGATCAGCAGCAGCGTGACGAGCGGCAGCCGGTCGGTCGGGATGTTGTCCTTGACGGGGAGCACGGGGGCGCTGGGGATGCGGGGGAGCGCGCGGGCGCGCAGCTTCGCAGGCCGGCGCGCTGCGCGGAGTCAGTCGAGGTACGTCACGACGTCCGCCGCGGGCGCGCGCTCCGGCGCGGGCTTCTCCTGGCGCAGCGGGCCGAGGTGCACAAGCGCGATCGCGTGCTCCCACGCCGGCAGGCCGAGCGCGACGCGCCCGGCCGGTGCGCGCAGCACGGCCGGTGTGCGCCAGTAGGCGGCGAGCCCGCGCGCGTGCGCGCCGAGCAGCAGCGCGTAGACCGCGCAGGCGCCGGCGAGCAGGTCCTCCTCGTCGGCGAGCGGATCCTCGCCGCCACTCTGCGTGACGGAGACGCACACGAGCGTCGGTGCGCGGTCGAGCTTCGCGGCCGCCTCAGGTCCAGCGGCCTGCTTCAACGCGGCAAGCGACTTCGGTCCCAGCACGCGGAAGCGCCACGGGTTCGTGAGGTGATGGTTCGGCGCCCAGGTGGCGAGCTCGAGCAGCTCGTCGAGCAGCTCGCGCGGGACCGGCTCGCTGCCGTAGACCTTGTGCGTGCGGCGGGTGCGGATGGCGGTCTCGACATCGAGGCCGAGCGCCTCGGCGTGGCCGACGTCCATCGCGCTACGCCGCCAGCGGACCGTGGCCCGGCTGCTCCTGCGGCACGTGCTGGTCGGCGTGGTAGCTCGACCGCACGAGCGGGCCGGCGGCGATGTGGTCGAAGCCCAGCGCGTAGGCCGCGTCCTCCAGCGCCTTGAACTCGTCCGGGTGCCAGTAGCGGACGATCGGCAGGTGGCGCTCGGTCGGACGCAGGTACTGGCCGACGGTCAGCACCTGCACGTGGTGCTCGCGGAGGATTCCGAAGGTCTCGACCATCTCCTCGTGCGTCTCGCCGAGGCCGACCATCAGGCCGGACTTCGTCACGACCTCGTCCCCGCCCATCTCCTTCGCGTTGCGCAGCACGCGCGCAGAGCGCAGGAACTCCGAGCCGCGCCGCGCGACCGGGTAGAGCCGCGGCACGACCTCGCAGTTGTGGTTGAAGACGTCGGGCCGCTCGGCGATCACCTTCGCGAGCGGCATCTCCTGGCCGCGGAAGTCGGGCGTCAGCACCTCGACCTTGCACTGCGGCGCCTGCATGCGGATTGAGCGGATCACGCCGACGAAGGCGGAAGCGCCGTAGTCAGGCAGGTCGTCGCGGTCGACGCTCGTGATGACCGCGTGGCGCAGCCCCATCTTCGCGACCGAGCGCGCGACGCGCGCGGGCTCCAACGGGTCGTTCCACGTCGGCTTGCCCGTCTGCACATTGCAGAAGCCGCAGCGGCGCGTGCACGTGTCGCCGAGGATCATGAACGTGGCGGTGCCGCGCTCCCAGCACTCGCCGACGTTCGGGCAGGCGGCCTCCTGGCAGACGGTGTGCAGGTTCTCCTGCTTGATCATCGCCGTCAGGTCTCGGTACTTCGGGCCGCCGGGGGCGGGGACCTTGAACCACGGCGGCTTGCGCTCGCGGAACGGCCGCACCTGCGAGCCGAGCACCTTCAGGACGTCCATGCCGCCCGGGTTCGCCCGCGAGCGCGTGACGTGTCTGCGTTCCTCGGTCGCGCTCATGCCCCTTGAAAGGTAGCGGCCGCGGCGCGAAGAAGCCGGCTCGCAGCATTCCTAACCATCCCCACTACTCCCACTATCCCGACGTGTTCTATGGAGATGCTGTATAAGTAGAAACCCCCAATACCCGACTGCCTTGGAGGAGTTTTGAGTTTCAGCGTACGCAAGACCTTCGCCGCACTGCTCGCGCTCGTCGCGCTTGCGGCCCTGGCCGGATGCGGCGGCTCCTCTGACGACTCGAGCGGCTCGGACGTGAGCGGCGGCGGCGACGCCTCGACCACACTCTCGCTCGTCGCGTACTCCACGCCCGAGGTCGTCTACGACGAGATCATCCCGGACTTCCAGAAGACGGCGGACGGCAGAGACGTCGGCTTCAAGACCTCCTACGGCGCCTCCGGCGACCAGTCGCGCGCCGTCGAGGCCGGCCTCAGAGCCGACGTCGTGTCGTTTTCGACCGAGCCCGACATGACGCGGCTCGTGGACTCCGACCAGGTCGCCTCCGACTGGAACACGACGCCCAACAGAGGCCTCGTCACGACCTCCGTCGTCGCGTTCGTCGTGCGCAAGGGCAACCCGAAGAACATCAAGACGTGGGACGACCTGATCAGACCGGGCATCAAGGTGCTCACGCCGAACCCGTTCTCCTCGGGCGCCGCGAAGTGGAACCTGCTCGCTGCGTACGGGCAGGCGTCGGGCGGCGGCAGAGACGAGCAGGCCGGGCTCGACTACGTCAGAACGCTGATCACCGACCACGTGCCGGTGCAGGACAAGTCGGGCCGCGAGGCGCTGCAGAACTTCGTCTCCGGCGACGCCGACGTCCTCCTCTCCTACGAGTACGAGGCGACGACCGCGCAGAAGAAGGGCGAGGACGTCGACTACGTGCTGCCGGACGACACGATCAAGATCAACATCGACATCGCGAAGACGACCGACGCGCCGGCCGCGGCGCAGACGTTCCTCGACTATGTGCTGTCGAGACCGGCCCAGGAGCGCTTCGTCGATTGGGGCTACCGCCCGGTCAACGCCGACGTGCTCGCTGCCGCCAAGGCCAGAGGCCTGTTCCCCGACCCGCCCGGTCTCTTCACGATCGAGGACCTCGGCGGCTGGAGCAGAGTCAACGACGAGTTCTTCGATGTCGAGAACGGCTCGATCGCGAAGATCGAGGAGGACGCTGGAGTGTCGACCGCCAAGTGAGCGCGACCGCCGTCACGTCTGCGCCGCCGCCTTCGGCGGCGGCGCCCTCGTCGCGCCCGGCCTGGCGCTCCTCTGGAGCGCTGGGCCTCGGCATTGCCACGCTGTGGCTCAGCATCATCGTGCTGCTGCCGCTGTCGGCCGTCGTCGTGCGCTCGCTCGACGGCGGCCTCGGGGCGTTCTGGGACGCGGTCACCAGCAGACAGGCGCTGGCCGCGCTCAGATTCACCGTGCTCGTCTCGCTCGCGACGGCGGCGATCAACGTCGTCGGCGGGACGCTGATCGCGTGGGTGCTCGTGCGCGACCGTTTCCCCGGCAAGAAGATCGTCAACGCGCTGATCGACCTGCCGTTCGCGCTGCCGACGATCGTCGCCGGCCTCACGCTGCTGACGCTCTACGGGCCGCGCAGCCCGTTCGGGATCGACATCGCCTTCACGCAGTGGGCCGTGCTGCTCGCGCTGCTGTTCGTGACCTTGCCGTTCGTGATCCGCAGCGTGCAGCCCGTGCTGATCGAGCTCGACCGCGAGATGGAGGAGGCCGCGCTGTCGCTCGGTGCGCGCAACGCGACGATCTTCCGCCGCATCGTGCTGCCGAACCTCGTGCCGGCGATCCTCTCGGGCGCCGCGCTCGCGTTCGCCCGGGCGGTCGGCGAGTTCGGTTCGATCGTGCTGATCTCCGGGAACATCCCGTTCGACACGCAGGTCAGCTCGGTCTACGTCTTCAAGCTGATCGAGAGCGACGCGCCGGTCAGCGCGGCGGCCGTCTCGACCGTGCTGCTGCTCGTCTCGCTCGCGGTCCTGCTGGGGATCCGCGGCTTCGGACGCTGGGGGGCGCGCCATGACCGTTGACCGCCGCTGGCAGATCTCGCTGCGGATCGTCGCGCTCGGCTACCTCGCGCTGCTGCTGCTCGTGCCCGTTGGGCTGATCTTCTTCCGCACGTTCGAGCACGGTGTGGCGAGCGTGTGGGAGTCGATCACGACGCCGGCGGCGATTCACGCCTTCTGGCTGACGATCGAGGTGACGGCGATCGCCGTTCCGCTCAACACGCTGTTCGGGATCGTGATGGCGATCGCGCTCGCGCGCGGCAACTGGCGCGGAAAGGGCCTCGTCAACGCGCTGATCGACCTGCCGTTCGCCGTCTCGCCGATCGTGATCGGCCTCTCGCTGATCCTCGTCTACGGCGTCAACGGCTGGTTCGGCGGCGCGCTCTCCGACGCCGGCATCCAGGTGATCTTCTCCGTGCCGGGGATCGTGCTGGCAACGATCTTTGTCTCGCTCCCGTTTGTCGTGCGCGAGGTGACGCCCGTGCTGAAGGAGATCGGCGACGAGCAGGAGCAGGCTGCCGCGACGCTCGGCGCCGGCGGCTGGACGACGTTCCGCCGCATCACGCTGCCGGCCATCCGCTGGGGCGTCGCCTACGGCGTCGTCCTCTCAGTGGCACGCTGCATCGGCGAGTTCGGGGCGGTCAGTGTCGTGTCGGGGAAGATCTCCGGCCAGACGGAGACGCTCACGCTGCTCGTCGAGAAGCGCTTCGCCAACTTCGACCTCGCGGGCGCCTACGCCGCCTCGGCGTTGCTGGCGCTGATCGCGCTGGGGACCTTGCTCGCGATGACCATGATCAAGCCACGTCGGGAGGAGGGGGACGCATGATCTCCGTCACTGGAGTGACCAAGAGATTCGGGGACTACACGGCCCTCGACGACGTATCGATCGAGGTGCCGGACGGCTCGCTGACGGCGCTGCTCGGGCCGAGCGGCTCGGGCAAGTCGACGCTGCTGCGGATCATCGGCGGGCTCGAGTCGCCCGACGCCGGCCGCGTCGTGATCCACGGCGAGGACCAGACGTCGGTCGCGCCGCAGCGGCGCGGCATCGGCTTCGTCTTCCAGCACTACGCCGCCTTCAAGCACATGACCGTGCGCGACAACGTCGCGTTCGGCTTGACGGTACGCAAGCGGCCGAAGGCCGAGGTCGCTGCGAAGGTCGACGAGCTGCTGGAGATCGTCGGGCTCGCCGGCTACCAGAAGCGCTACCCGTCGCAGCTGTCCGGCGGCCAGCGCCAGCGGATGGCGCTGGCGCGCGCGCTCGCGGTCGAGCCGAAGGTGCTGCTGCTCGACGAGCCGTTCGGCGCGTTGGACGCGAAGGTCCGAGCCGACCTGCGCGAATGGCTGCGCAAGCTGCACGAGGAGGTCCACGTCACCACCCTGCTCGTCACGCACGACCAGGAGGAGGCGATGTCGATCGCCGACCAGATTACGGTCATGGACAACTCCCGCATCGAGCAGACCGGCTCCCCGCGCGAGCTGTACGACCGGCCGGAGACGCCGTTCGTGATGCGCTTCCTCGGTCCGGTGACGCAGCTCGGCGAAGCGCTCGTACGTCCGCACGACATCGCGCTGTCGCTCGACGCTCGGCCCGGCTCGCACGAGGCGCAGGTCGCGCGCGTCGTGCACCTCGGCTTCGAGGTGCGTGCCGAGCTCGTGCTCGGCGACGGCGAGGAGATCGCGGTGCAGCTCACGCGCGGCGAGGCGGACGAGCTGGAGATCGCCGTCGGCGACATCGTGCACGTGCGCTCGACCGCGCACCCGCAGATCCTGCGCGCGGTGGAAGCGCCCGAGCCGGAGCCGGATGTGCTCAGCGCCTGAGCTCGCGCGCGCTCAGCGTGTGATCCAGGCGTCTCTGGCGCGCGTGAGCGCCTCGACGTCTCTGGGGAGTCTGCCGCTCGCGAGATCCGCGAGCGTGACGTGCTCGGCGACCTGGCGCAGCGCTGAGCGCACGGCGATCCAGACTCTGCGCAGCGGCTCCGCGGAGCCGGCGTACTCGACGTCCTCCGGGCGCCCGCCGCGCACCGATGCCATTGGTCCCTCGACGACGCGGATGATGTCGGCGAGCGTGATCTCGTCGGCGGGACGAGCGAGCCGGTAGCCGCCCTCGGCGCCGCGCTGGCTGCGCACGAGTCCGCCTTGGCGCAGGTCTCCGAGGATGTTCTCGAGGAACTTCGGCGGGATGTCCTGCGCGTGCGCGATCGCGTCAGCTTTCGTCAGCTGATCCTCGCCGGCGCCGGCCAGCTCGATCGCCGCGCGCACGGCGTAGTCCACCTTCGCTGAGATGCGCATGGCCGTGCATCATGACCGGCCCGTCGAACGGATGCCGACTCAAGTGGCAGAGTTCCGTCCAATCCACCTTCTGGAGGGACGATGACTCAGGAGTCTGCAGGGGCCGCTGAGACGCGCGGGACGATCTTCGACGACGTCGCCTACTGGCTGACGATGGCGTCGGTCTACTTCCTTGTCGGGGTGCTGTTCTTCTACTCCGGCAAGGAGAAGCTGTTCGACAACGACGCGAAGCCGCCGCCCGGCATCGAGAAGCAGTTCGAGGGCACGTTCGTGGCGACGTTCCCCGGCGTCGATGCGCTCTGGGCGATCCTCTCGGTGCTCGAGTTCGGGGTCTTCGTGCTGCTGCTCGTCAGCCTCGTGACGGGCGAGTTCCTGCCGCACCGGCGCAAGGCCGTGCTGCTGGTGGGGCTGTCGCTTGCGCTGTTCACGTTCGCGTGCCTGTCGTTCGGTCAGACCTCGACCGGGAACAACGAGGGCACTGCGTCGCTCTACACGTACTTCGGCGCGACCGCGATCGTGATGCTGCTTGTACTGATGCTGCCGCCGAACCGGCCGAGGGCCTGGCTCAGTGGACTGATGCGCTAACCCCAAGCGCATCTGCGGCGGCCTCGACCGGTGTGCGGTCGAAGGCCGTCGCAAAGCGCTCGACGACGCGGTCGGAGAGCTGGGCGAGCGCGGGCGACGGCTCGCGCTCCGGCGCGAGCGGCTCGGTGGCCGGCGGGCGGGCGAGGGCCGTCTCGCCCCGCTCGTCGGCGAGCGACGTCATCCGCACGCCGTCCAGCCCGCACGCGATCGCCCAGTCGAACGGGCGCATGTCGTTGTCGACGTTCACTGCGAAGCCGTGCGTCGTGACGTGGTGGGAGACGTGTACGCCGATCGAGGCGATCTTGCGGTCCTCGACCCAGACGCCGGTGTACTCGATCCCGTCCTCGGGCCGGTTGCGGGCGGTGAGCCCCTCGTCGCCGAGCGCGGTGATCAACGCCTCCTCCATCGTGCGCAGGTAGGCGATCACGTCGTCGATCTGCATGATCGGATAGCCGACGAGCTGGCCGGGGCCGTGGTACGTCAGCTGGCCGCCACGCCGCACGGGCACGACGTCGATCCCCTGCTCGGCGTACCACTCGGGCGCGAACGGGAGGTCGCCGTCTCTGGAGCGGCGGCCCTTCGTGTAGACGGGCGGGTGCTCGACGAGCAGCAGCACGTCAGGCAGCTCGTCCTTTTGGCGCCGATCCCGCACCGCCTCCTGCAGCTCCAGCGCGGCGCGGTACTCGACCGTGCCGAGCCGCACGACGAGCAGCTCCGCTGGAGCACTGTCCCTTTGCGACCGCATATCGGTCGCAGAGGTGCAGTGGTCGGGCGTTTCAGCCATCCCAGCGCTCCAGCCGCCGGCGCAGCGCGCCGAGGTACTGCGCGGCCTGCGCGCCGTCGAGCGCGCGGTGATCCCACGAGAGGCCGAGGATCGTCTGGGGGCGGATCTCGATCATGTCGTCGCCGGCATCATCGGTGACAACGATAGGGCGCTTGACGATCGCCTCGAGGTCGAGGATCGCGACCTGCGGCTGGTTGATCACCGGTGTTGCCATCAACGAGCCGAACTGGCCGGGGTTGGTGACCGTGAACGTGCCGCCGTGGACCTCGTCGGGCGTGAGCTGCTGAGCGCGCGCCCGGCGCGCCAGGTCGCGGATCGCGAGCCCGAGCTGTTCGACGGTCAGCGTGTGCGCGTCGCGGATCACCGGCACGATCAGCCCCTCCTCGCCGAGCGAGACGGCGACGCCGAGGTGGACGGCCTCGTGGCGCGTGTAGCGCTCGCCCTCCAGGGTGGCGTTGAGCGCGGGATGCTCTTTGAGCGCGTCGATCGCGCAGTGGGCGACGATGGGCAGCGCAGTGACACCGAGTAGCGAGCTGGCCTTCGCGTGCCTGCGCGCTGACTCCACGTGCGACATGTCCGCCTCCATCCACGTCGTGCACGTGGCGGCGGTGTCGAGCGAGCGCTTCATGTGTGCGCCGATCGTTCTGCGCATGCGTGAGAGCTGGCCTGTTGGCTCGGGCTCGTCATCCGGGCGGTAGGGGCTCTCGATGTGCAGCGGTCGCTCGATGGCCGCCAGCACGTCCTGCTTGCGCACGCGTGCGCCGGTGCCCGTGCCCACAACGGACGACAAGTCGACGCCGCGCTCGGCCGCGAGCCGCTGCACGACCGGGGAGAGGTAGGCGCCCTGAGCGACGGGCATCGAGGGGGAGGGGGTGGCCGCCGCAGAGGGTTCGCGGTCCCCTGCAGTGTCCTGCCCTGCTCCTGTCTGGCCGGTTTCGGGCAGGACGCTTGTGCCGATGCGAGCGAGGATGGTGCCGACCTCGACTGTCTCCCCCTCGGTGACGAGAATCTCCGTCAGCGTGCCGGTCGCCGGGCTCGGGATCTCGGTGACGATCTTGTCGGTGTCGATCTCGCAAAGCGGGTCGTCGGCCGCGACCTCGTCGCCGACCGCGACGAGCCACTTGACGATCGTCCCCTCGACGACCGAGACCCCGAGCTGGGGCATCGTGACGTCAGTAGGCGAGGAGGTCTCGGCAGACATCGCGGATGCGGTCGACACTCGGCAGGACGGCCTGCTCGAGCGGGGGGCTGAAGGGGATCGGGACGTCGGGGGTGGCCACGCGGCGGACGGGGCCGTCGAGCTGCTCGAAGGCGTGCTCGGCGATCAGCGCGGCGACCTGGGCGCCGGCGGCGCACGTCTCGTTGGCCTCGTCGACGATCACGACCTTGGAGGTCTTTGCGACGCTGGCGAGGATCGCGTCGGTGTCGAGTGGGACGAGCGAGCGGAGATCGAGCACCTCGACGCTCGCGCCGTCGAGGTGCTCGGGCACGGTCGCTTCGAGCGCCGCGTGCACCATCGCGCCGTAGGCAATCACCGTGAGGTCCTCGCCCTTGCGCACAAGGCGCGCGGTGAACGGCGTCTCGTACGTCCCCGTCGGCACCTCGCCCTTGACGCGGCGGTACAGGTGCTTGTGCTCCAGGAACACCACTGGATTGGGGTCCCGGATCGCGGCGGTCAGCAACCCCTTCGCGTCCTCCGGCGTGCTGGGGGCGAGCACCTTGATCCCGGGCGCGTGCATGAACCACGCCTCCGGGTTCTGTGAGTGGAACGGGCCGCCCGAGAAGCCGCCGCCGGAGGGCAGCCGCACAACGATCGGGACAGCGAGGCCGGAGCGGTAGTGCGTCTTGCCGGCGACGTTGACGAGCTGATCGAAGCCGCACGCGACGAAGTCGGCGAACTGCATCTCGCACACCGGCCGCATGCCGACAACCGCCGCGCCGACCGCGCTTCCGACGATCGCCGCCTCGGCCAGCGGCGTGTCCATCACGCGCGCCTCGCCAAACTCCTCGACGAAGCCGTTCGTGACCTTGAATGCGCCGCCGAATGCGCCGACGTCCTCGCCCATCACGAGCACGCGCTCGTCGGCGCGCAGCTCCTCGCGCAGCGCGTCGGAGATCGCCTCCAGGTAGGTCATCGTGGGCATCAGGCGCTCGTCTCTGCGACGTGTTGGCCGTCGCCGTTCGCGGTCGGATCGGACGATGTCCGTTCGTCGGCGGCGAAGGCCGGTTGCGCGGCGAACCCACTCCACGGCGCGCGGCCGTCGCCGAGCGGCTGCGCCTCGCCGACCGCGAAGACGCCGTGCGTCGCTGTCGCGGGGTCGGGCATCGGCGACGCCAGCGCCTGCGCCGCGGCTGCCTCCACCTCCGCGTCGACCTCCGCGCGCAGCGCGTTCACGTCCACGCCGAGCGGGGTGACTCGCCGCTCCTGGCGCTCGACCGGATCGCGCTGCGCCCACTCCGTCAGCAGCTCAGGCGGCACGTAGCGCATGTCGTCGTGTGCGGCGTGGCCGTGCATGCGCATCGTCACCGCCTCGACGAGCGTCGGTCCCTCGCCGGCCAGCGCTCGCTCGCGCGCCGCGTGCACCGTCTCGAAGACCGCCTCGACGTCGTTGCCGTCGACCGTCACCCCCGGGAACCCGTATACCCGCGCGCGCTCGACGAGATCGACCGCGAACTGCTTCGACAGCGGCGTCGAGTACGCGTACTGGTTGTTCTCCAGCACGAAGACGACGGGCAGCCGCTGCACGCCGGCCCAGTTCATCGCCTCGTGGAAGTCGCCACGCGACGTCGAGCCGTCGCCGAAGAACGTGAGCGCGACGCGCGCCTCGCGGCGCAGCTTGAACGCCATCGCCATTCCGGTCGCGACGCACATCATGTCGGGCAGCATCGAGACCATCGGGACGCAGCCGAGCGCGGGGTCGCCGAAGTGCACGTTGCCGTCGCGCCCGCCCGTCACGCCGCTCGCGCGGCCCATGTACTGGGCGAGGATCCGGGCCGGCTCGACGCCGCGCACCAGGTGCGCGCCGAGGTCGCGGTGGAGGATGCAGAGGCGGTCCTGCGGCGCCATCGCGAACGCCGCACCGACCGACACGGCCTCCTGCCCGAAGCCGTCGTAGAAGGAGCCGGGCACGCGGCCCTGGCGGTAGAGCGTGAGCGCGCGCGCCTCGATCGCGCGCATCAGCAGCATCGTGCGCAGCAGCTCGGTGCAGTCGGCTGCAGTCAGGTGGGCCAAGCGAGTCGCCTCGGCCGATACGGCGGCCGGATCGGCCGCTTCCGCGGAGCCGGCGGTCTGTGTCGCCATTGCTGTGTTCACCCCTTCACTCGTGGGTCGGAGCGGGATCTCCGTCCGTCCCCCTCGCGCGTCCGCCCGGGATCTCCGGTCGAGCGCGGCGGCAGGGTTTCCATCATGGTCGAGGGTACCCGCCGGCGATCCCCCCGAACGGGTAGGTGAAGGTCCGCGGATCTGGGCCTGCGTGGCGCGCGCTCGATCGCGCTAGCGTGCGCAGCATGTTCGCGCTCGCGCTCACGGCGGTGCTCGCGGCGGCCGGCGGCGGCTCGTCCGGCTTCGGCGGCGGGGGCGGAGGAGGCGGCGGCTACGGAGGCGGTGGCGCTGGCGGCGCTGGCGGCGGCAGCCCGATCTTCTTCCTCGTGATCGTCGTCGGCTTCCTGCTGTTCGTGATGTTCACCGGACTGCAGGTGCGCAAGACGCGCAAGCGCCGCGAGGCGCGTCGCCGCCGCGTCGAGCTGGCCTCGGCCGAGGCGGCGGACGACGATCCGCTGTTCGCCGTAGACGTCGTCATGCAGGCGGCCGAGCAGATCTTCCGCATGGCGCAGCAGGCGTGGGACGCGCGCGACGACGCGCGGCTCGCCCAGTTGCTCGACCCAGACCTGCTGGTGGAGTGGCGCCGCCGTCTCGACGACTTCGCCGAGCGCGGCTGGGACAACCGCGTCGAGGTGCTCAGCGTGGACGCGGTCGAGTATCTCGGGCTCGTGAACCGCGAGGGCACGGCGGACGACCGCGTGACGGTCCGCATCTCCGCGAGACTGCGCGACTGGGTCGAGACGTTGGACGGCGCGACGGTCATGCGCAAGGGAGCGGCGAGCTCGGTCATCTCCCTGACGGAGTACTGGACGCTCGGTCGTCGCGACGACGGCTGGTTCGTCGCCTCGATCGAGTCCGACGCCGAGGGCGCGCACGTGCTCGACGAGCAGATCGTCGCGACGCCGTGGGGCGATGAGCAGCGGATGCAGGACGCGTCGATCGTCGAGGTCGCTGCCGCGGACAAGCTGCCGGACGGCGTCTCGACCGCGGAGGTCGCCGACCTCGACTACGCTGGCGACGCGCGCGCCGCGGCGCTCGACCTGTCGCTCGCCGACGGGCGTTGGGCTCCCGACGTGCTCGAGGCCTCCGTCCGCCGCGCGGTCGCCGCGTGGGCGGCGGCGGTCGACGGCGCCGACAGTGACCTGCTCGACGTTGCGACGCCGGAGGCGGCGGGCGAGCTGCTGCATCCCGGCGACCCGTCCGGCAAGACGCGGCTGGTGATCCGCGGCCCGCAGGTACGGCATCTGGGGATCGTCGCCCTGGACCCGGCCGCGACACCGCCGACGATGACCGTCGAGGTCGAGGTGCACGGCCGCCGCTACGTCGAGGACCGCGACACCGCTGCCGTGCTGTCCGGCTCGAAGTCGCGCGCGGCCACCGTCGCCGAGCGCTGGACGCTCGCGCTCGCCGGCCCGGACGATCGCCCCTGGCAGGTCGTCGGCGTCGCCGGCTCCGACGTGCACGCCTGAGCGGACGGGTCCCCTAACCTCGCTCCATGGAGCGGGTCTGGACCTCACGTCTGCGCTGGCGCCTGCGGGGAGCATGGCTGGCGCCGCTGCTCGTGCTGCTCACGCTTGCGGACGCGCTGCTGATCCACTGGCGCCCGCTCGCCGGCGACGGGCCGACGGGCTTCTTCGCGGCGCTGCTGCTCGCAAGCTTCCTGAACCTCGTCGCGATTGCCGCGCTCGCGCCGTTCCTCGCGATGGCGTGGCGGCGGCTGCGGCCGGAGCTGCCGGTCGTCGTCGCGCGCGACCGCGCGGGCGTCGTGTTCGTGCTGCTCGTGACGGCGGGCCTGATCGTCGGCGGTGCGCTTCACCACAGGACGGTGGTGCGCAACGCCGCCGCGGCTGCCGACGCACACGCGCGCGCAGTCGCGTGGATCGGCACCTACGCGCCCGCGCCCTACCGCCGTCACCTCGCGCTGGCGGACACGGTCGCCGTCGTCCCCGGCAGCCTCTACCGCACGTGCGCGCACGACCCGGCGAGCGGCCGCGCCTGGTGCGTCGTCGCCCATCCCCACGGCGCCGTCCGCCACGATGGCGGCACCCCGAACGCCGTCTTCCAGGCGGGGCGGGGGTGATGGACATCAAGACATCAATCAATATATGATCTGATGTATGCGAACGACCTTGACGCTCGAGCCCGATGTCGCCGCTCAAGTCGAGCGGCGACGCCATGACAGCCACAGCTCGCTGAAGAGCGAGGTCAACCGCTTGCTGCGGCTTGGCCTCGAAGTCGACCGCGAGTCCAGCTGCCGAACCATCCCTGAGCGATTTCGCGTCGAGCCATTCGCGGTCGGCGAACTGCTCATCGAGGTGGATGACGTCACGGCGGCGCTCGAGATCGCCGAGCTGCAATCTCAGTCGTGATCCTGCTCGACGCGAACCTGCTCGTCTACGCGCACGCCTCCGAGTCGCCGCACCATGAGCCGGCGCGTGCGTGGTTCGAGGAGGTCATGAACGCGCCCGAGCGAGTCGGGTTCCCGTGGCCGACGCTGCTCGCTTTTGTCCGCCTGATGGGCAACGCGAACGTCATGCGCCGCCCCGTACCGCTGCGCGATGCGTGGGCGCGGGCGGAGAGCTGGCTTGCGCTGCCTCAGTCGTGGATCCCGGTGCCGACTGAGCGTCACCAGGAGCTCTTGACCGGCCTGCTCGACGGTGAGACGCGCGCGGACGTCGCGAATGACGCACATCTCGCAGCACTCGCAATCGAACACGGCTTGACGGTGTGCAGCTCGGATCGGGACTTCTCACGCTTCCGGGGGATCCGCTGGGAGAACCCGCTCAGTCGGCGCTGAGCGCGTCTTCCTCCTCCGGCCCGTCCCACTGGCCGCCGAGCACCGCGCCGATCCCTGCGCACAGCGTCAGCGCGAAGCCGAGGCCGACGAGCCACGAGACGAGCGCGATCGCGATGCCGATCGGGCCGTAGTGCGTCGCGGAGCGGCCGATCGCCTCGGGCATGTAGATGACCGAGCCGATGCTGATCGCCGTCATCGCGACCGCCGTCAGCAGCGCGGTCGGGACGAGGCGGCGCCAGTCGACGCGTCTGGCGAGCAGGATCCACGGCGACCACAGCCACAGGATCGCGTCGCCGGTGAGCAGGACGATCAGCGAGGCGACTGGGCCCGTCAGGTCGAGCAGCCAGTTGCGCGCCGACGCGAAGACGGTCGACCACACGACGATGCCGGCGATCCAGATCAGCCCGGCCTTCGTGCCCGCGAGCCCGCGCGCCTCCAGCCGCCACGCACGCTCATAGACGCGCTGCAGCCCGCGCGTGAAGCTGAGCGCGGCACCGACGAGCAGCGCCACGCCGAGCCACGAGATCGACTGGCGCACCGCGTCCGGTTGCGCGAACACTTCGCGCACGAGCTGGGCGGTCGAGCCGTGCAGATGGAAGCGGTTGATCAGCTCATTCGCGAGCCCGTCGGTGCCGGGCAGGAACGCTGAGGCGATCACCAGCAGCGGCACGAGGGCGGTGAAGCCGAGCGAGCCGAGCGCGATCGAGCGATCGACGAACTGGATATCGACGAGGCGGTCGAGACAGGCGCGGACCAGTGCGATCGCATGCGCGAGCCGCGCGTGGCGGCGCGCAGCGTGCTCCAGGCGGGCGAGTGGGTCGAACTCGATCAGGGCCATGACGTGCGCGAACCGTGCCGGCCCGCGCCGCCATCATCCCGTGGTCGGCGACTCGGTGTCGCGGGCGGAGTCGGCGGCGGCCTACGCGGCCGGCGGGTCGGTGCCGGCAGCACCACCGGCGGCGGGTGCGGCCAGCTCCCGCTGTACCTGGGCGCGCATTGCCGCGACGCCGGCGAGCAGCAGGACACCGAAGATCACGATCGCCAGTGGTCGCCGCAGCACGGACAGCGGTCCCCATGCAATGAGCACGAGATACACGAGCGCCGCGAGCCCGTACGCGAGGTCCGGGCGCTCGACCAGGCTGGGCGCGAAGCGCGCCCGCAGCCAGCGCGCGCGTCTGCCGTCGCCCGCGAGCCAGGCACCGGCGATTGCGCCGGCCCCCACGACGATCATCACGGCTGCCAGCTCCGCCAGCAGCGTCGTCGCGATCTGCCAAGTCGCGTGCGCGGCCGGTGCGAGCGGCCCGCCGCTCGTGATCGCCTCGACGATCTGATTGCCGGCGACGCGCCGCACGATCAGCACGAGCAGCGCTGCGAGCGCGAGCCCGGCGCCGGAGGCGAGCAGCGCGCGGCGGCGTCCGTCCGGTCGGTTGCCGGCGAGCCACACTGCGAGCGCGTAGAGCGCGAGCGCGAGGATGCCCGGCAGCCACGACAGCACGCCGAGGATGTCGCCCGCCTTCTGCAGCGTCTCCAGGTTGTGCGGTCTGACGATCACGATCCGCCCGCGGTCGCTCGGCAGACGGTCCACGACGCTTGGGTCCACCCCGACTTGCCCGGCGATTTGCTTCGCGAGCGGACGCAGGTCGAGGATCACGCCGTTGCCGTTGATCACGGTCCCCTCGCCGTTGACGAGCTTCACGAACTGCTGGTGCGTCAAACGGTTCAGCGTGACCCAAGCGTCCTGCACCTTGCCGGAGGCGAGGATCCGCTGGACCGCTCTTTGCACGCCGTCCGCGACGAGGCTGCCGACCGGGCCGGCGAGCGGCTGGAGTCTCGGGGGCAGCACCTGCTGCAGCGCCTCCCGCGTGCGCGAGCCGTCGGCCAGCTCCGAGGACAGCTCGTCGGCGAGCGGCACGCGCACCGCGTCGTCTCGCAGCAGCGCCGCGCTCGTGGTGGTCCAGTCGTCCGTGTTGAGCAGCTGGCGATCGACCCAGCCGCCGAGCAGTGCCACAACCGCGAGGAGGGAGGCGAGCCCTACGAGGATGCGGGAGCGGAGCGGCACGCCGGCACAACCTATCCGTCACACAGGCCGGATCCGCGCTGACCGACGCGCGGCGGGCGCAGAGGACCACGCGGGCGCGTGCCGAACGACGTGTCGTGAGCTGCGATGGATGAGGAGCTGCTCGGGCTCGCGCTCGTCGTCGTGCTCGCGATCGGCTCGCAGCTGCTCGCCGCCCGCCTGACGATCCCGGCGATCTTGCCGCTGCTCGTCGCGGGCGTACTGGCGGGCGACACGACCGGCGTGATCGACCCGCAGCAGCTGCTCGGCGACGCGCTCCAGCCGTCGATCCAGATGGCGGTCGGGATCATCCTGTTCGAGGGCGCGCTCGGCCTCAGACGCGACGAGCTCGGCGGCGGGATCCGCGGCGCGGTGACGCGGCTCGTCTCGCTCGGTGCGCTGCTGACGTGGGCGCTGATGGCGGTCGCGCTAATCGTCGTGCTCGACCTGCCGAACAACGTCGGCATTCTCGTCGGCGCGATCCTGATCGTCTCCGGCCCGACGGTCGTGCTGCCGATGCTGGAGTTCATCCGGCCGGTCAGATCGGCGCGCTCGTTGCTGAAGTGGGAGGGGATCCTGATCGATCCGATCGGCGCGATCCTCGCCGTCGTCGCGTTCAACGCGCTCGACTTCACGGGCAGCGCGAGCGCGCTCTCGCTGCAGGGCGACTTCGTCGAGACGATGGCCGCCGGCCTGCTGTGCGGCGTCGCCGGCGCGCTCGTGCTGATGCCGCTGCTGGCGGCGGGCTGGCTCGCCGAGCGCCAGAAGGTCGCGGCGACGCTGATGGCGGTCGTCGCAGCGTTTGCCGCCGGCGACCTGCTCAAGGAGGACGCGGGCCTCGTCGCGACGATCGTGATGGGGATCGTGCTTGCGAACCAGCGGCGCGTCGACATCGCGCGGATCGTCGAGTTCAAGGAGACGCTCGGCGCGATCCTGCTGGGGATCCTGTTCGTGCTGCTCGCGGCGCAGGTGCAGGTGTCCGACGTCGTCGACCTCGGGGTCGAGGGGATCGCCGTCGTGCTGCTGACGGTCGTGCTCGTGCGACCGCTGGTCGTGCTGGCCGCGACCGCCCGCACTGGCGTGCCGTGGCGCGAGCGCGTATTCGCGGCCGGGCTCGCGCCGCGTGGGATCGTCGCCGCCTCGACCGCATCCGTGTTCGGGTTGGAGCTGGTCGCCCAAGGGGCCCCGGGCGCGGAGCAGATCGTGCCGGTGACGTTCCTCGTGATTGCCGGGACGGTGATTCTCTACGCGATCGTCTCGCCGCTGCTCGCCTCGGGGCTGCGACTGCGGCACGGCGAGCCGGCCGGCGTGTTGCTGATCGGGGCGCCGCCGTGGGCGCGCGATCTCGCACGGTGTTTGCTCGCGGCCGGTGTGGACGTGCGCGTGTGGAGCCCGCGCGCAGCCGAGGCGGACGCGGCGCGCGCGGAGGGACTCGCGGTGCAGCCGGACCCGTTGCTCGACGATGACGCCGAGGAGCCGCTGGCGGAGGAGATCGGCACTGTCCTGGTGATGACTGACGACGACGCGCTGAACGATGCGCTGGTGGTGCGGCTCGCGGCGGCGCTCGGCGAGGCGCGCGTGCACGCGCTGCCGGCGGCGGCGGAGCGGCCGGTGACGCTCTCGCGGCTCGGCGAGCTCGGCGCCCCGCTGTTCGCGCTCGACATGACGGCAGCTGCGCTGGCCCGCCGCTTCGACGCGGGCGCCCGCGTAGCCGCGTTCACGGCCGACTCCGAGGACGAGCCGCCGCCGGCCGGCACGCTCTCGCTGCTCGCCGTGCGCGAGCGCCGCCGCGGCGCCGGCGCGCTCGACGTGCACGTCTTCACCCCGGCGCAACCGCCCCCGCGGACCCGGCCCGGTGATGTGCTGCTCGCGCTTGCTCCGGCCTGACGGCGTTCAGGGGGAGTTGCCGGCCGCGGCGTCCGCGGCCTCGCGTCTGCGGCGCAGGTTGCCGACCAGCAGCGAGATGATCGTCACGAGATAGATCTGGCCGATCAGCATCTCCAGCACCGCGACGGCACGACCGCCGCGCTGGGCGGGGGTGAAGTCGCCGAAGCCGGTCGTCGTCATCGACGTGAAGCTGAAGTAGACGCGCTCGCTCTCGCTCCCGTCGGTGCCCTGCGCGAAGTACGCGCCGCCGTCGATCTTGGCCATCGTCGTGATCGCGAACGAGAAGACGATCCCAAGCAGCAGGTAGACGGCGAGCGCACCCGCGACTGCCTGCACCGTCACGCCGCGCAGGCTCAGCAGCACGATCAGCCCGCGCACGAGCTGGACGAGCGTCGTCAAGATCAGCACCGCGCTCACTGCGGTGCCGACCGGCGCTGGGATCCACTCGAACGCGGTGCCGGCCACCAGCACGACCGTCGCGACGATCAGCCCGATGCCCGCCCGCTCCCGCAACCGCACGTTGCCGCGACTCGTCGCGATCACCACCAGCAGCATCCCGCCGGCGAACAGCAACCCGATCGCACGGGTCCACGACGACTCCGGCGAGATGATCAGGAAGAGGACGGCGCACAGCGCGACCGCCAGCACGATCCCGTACCGGTGGCTGCCCTCCGGCTCCAGCGGCGTCTCCGACGACTCCATCACCGCGACAGCATCGCTGGCGGGGCGGCGGCAGCGGTCAGAGCGCCAGGCCGAGCGGCGACTCGAGCAGGGCGCGGATGCGGGCGAGGACCTGGGCGGCGTCGGCGCCGTAGATGATGCGGTGGTCGCTGACGAGCGTGAGCGTCATGCGCTTGCCGGGGACGACGGTGCCGTCGACAACGACGGGCAGGTCGCGCAGTGCGCCGACGGCGAGGATTCCCGCCTGTCCCGCATTGACGATCGCGGTGAACTCGGTCACGCCGAACATGCCGAGGTTCGAGACGGTGAAGGTGCCGCCGCTCAGCTCGGGCGGCGTGATCGCGCCGGAACGGACGCGGGCGGCGAGGGCTCGTGCCTCGAGCGCGATCTCGCCGATCGACTTCTGGTCGGCATCGAAGACCGTCGGGACGATCAGCGCGTCCTCGGCCGCGACCGCCACGCCGACGTTCACACGCTCGTACAGCTCGAAGCGGCCGTCCTTGTAAGCGCCGTTCGCCCGCGGGAATTCGCGCAGCGCCAGTGCGGCCGCCTTAACGACGAAGTCGTTGTACGACGGCGCCGGATGCTCGTCGGTCGCGAGCGCCTTCAGCTGCTCCCGCACCGCGACCGCTGCTGCCATGTCGACCTCGGTCGAGACGTGGAAGTCGGGCACCGTCGCCTTCGACTCCGCCATCCGCCGCGCGATCGTCTGCTGCGTGCGCGTCAGCTCCTCGACTGTTGTCTCGCCCTTGCCCCCGCCGCGATCGCCGGGGGCGACCGGGCCGGGACCGGGGGCGGAGGGTGCCGCGGCAGCGGCCGGCGTCGCCCCTGGCGCAACGGACGCCGAGCCGGCGGCCTCCACATCCGCCTTCACGATCCGTCCATCCGGGCCGGTCCCCGTCACGCCCGCGAGGTCCACGCCCCGCTCCCGTGCCAGCCGCCGCGCGACCGGCGAGGCCTTCACGCGGCCGTTGTCGCCCTGTTGCGGAGCAGGCGTCTCGGAACGCTCGCCCACAGCGGGCATCGAGGGGGCGGGAGCGGATGCGCCCTCGGCGTCCGCCGCCTCCGTCGATCGGGCGGGTGGCGATGAGGACGCACGTGCGCCGGCCGGAGGTCCGGCGTGCGCGCGGGTGGGCGGGACCGATTCAGGACCCGCCCGCCGAGCGGCCTGGTCCTCGGCCGAAGGGGCGGGCGCCGGAGTGGATGCGTCTCCGATCCGCGCGATCGGCGCCCCGATCGGGAGCGTGTCGCCCTCGGCCGCGACGCGCTGGAAGACGCCGGCCGCGTCGGCCTCGTAGGTCATGTTCGCCTTGTCGGTCTCGATCTCGGCGATCTCGTCGCCGCGCGCGACCGTGGCGCCGTCCTCGACGAGCCATCTGAGGATCGTGCCCTCCTCCATCGAGTCGGACAGGCGGGGCATGACGACGTCGGGCACGGGCGGTGGTCCTCTCTAGATGTCGCGCAAGGTCGCCAGCGCGGCGGCGACGACCTGCGGCTCGTGGGGGAAGGCGATCTGCTCAAGCGGCTTCGAGTACGGCATCGGTACGTCCGCGCCGGTCACACGGCCGACCGGCGCGTCGAGGTCGTCGAACGCCTGCTCCTGAATCAGCGCGGCGAGGTTGGCGCCGACGCCGCCGTGCGGCCAGCCCTCCTCGACGATCACGCAGCGGTTCGTCTTTCGCACCGAGGCCAGGATCGTGTCGAGGTCGAGCGGGCGCAGCGTGCGCGGGTCGATTACCTCGGTTGAGACGTCGTGCTCCTCGGCGAGCACCTCCGCCGCGCGCGAAGCGGTCAGCGCCATCCGCGAGATGCCGACGATCGTCACGTCGTCGCCCTCGCGCCGCACGGCCGCCTTGCCGAACGGCACGAGGTGGTCGCCGTCGTCGGGTACGTCGCCGCGCTGGCCGTAGAGGTACTCGTGCTCGATGAAGACGACCGGGTTGTCGTCGCGGATCGCCGACTTCAACAACCCCTTCGCGTCGGCCGGCGTCGAGGGGACGGCGACAAGCAGGCCGGGCATGTGCAGGTACAAGGCCTCGAACGAGTGCGAGTGCGTGGGACCGAGCTGGTGGCCCGCGCCCTGCGGCATCCGCACCACGAGCGGCACCTTGACCTGGCCGCCGAACATGTAGTGGATGTGCGCCGCGTGGTTGACGATCTGGTCCATCGCCAACAGCGAGAAGTTGATCGTCATCAGCTCGACGACCGGGCGCGTGCCCGTCATCGCCGCGCCGACGCCCATCCCGACGATCGTGTTCTCGGAGATCGGCGTGTCGCGCACGCGTGCTTCGCCAAACTCCTCCAGCAGGCCCGCGGTCACCTTGTAGGCGCCGTTGAAGACGCCGATGTCCTCGCCCATCAGGAACACGCGCTCGTCGCGCGTGAGCTCCTCGCGCAGCGCCTGGTTGAGCGCGTCGCGGTAGCGGACGACAGCCATCAGCCGCCTCGCTCCCCGTCGTGGGTGCGCCCTCCGGCGCCGACGTCCTGCGCCTCGTCCGTCGGCCGCTCCTCCTGCCCGGAGTGCGGGCCGGACGCATGCTGGTCGTACTCCTCCTGCATCCGCGGGTCGACCTCGCGCTCGCGCTCGTCCTCGCCGCGGTGCACGCCCGGCGAGCGCTCGTCGACCGAGTACCAGCCGCGCACCTGGTCGCCCAGCGCGTAGACGTTGTCGTAGAGCGACTCGGGCGCCGGGAAGGGGGAGGCGTCGGCAAACGCGACCGCCTCGTCCACGCGCGCGACCGCATCCGCGTCGAGCTGGTCGACGGCGGCCTGATCCAGCACCCCGGCGTCGATCAGTCGCGCCGAGAACAGCGCGATCGGATCGCGTCTGCGCCATTCGGCGACCTGCTCTCTCGTGCGGTACTCCTCCGGGTCGGCCATCGAGTGGCCGCGGAAGCGGTAGGTGACTGCCTCCACCAGCACGGGCTGACGCTCGTCGCGCGCGCGGTGCAGCGCGTCCACGATCGTGCGGTGCGTGTCCGCGACGTCCATCCCGTCGCAGCGCACGCCGGGCACGCCGAACGACTCGCCCTTGCTCTGCAAGTCCGTCACGGCGGAGTGGCGCGCCAACGCGGTTCCCATCCCGAACTGGTTGTTGGAGACCATGAAGACCACCGGCAGTCTCCACAGCGCCGCGAGGTTCATCGTCTCGCCGAACGTGCCCTGGTTGGAGGCGCCGTCGCCGAACATGCAGAGCGTCACCTCGTCCGTCCCCTGGTAGTCGCCGGCCAGCGCGATCCCGGCCGCGATCGGCAGGTTGCCTCCGACGATGCCGTAGCCGCCCATGAAGCGCCGGGCGAGGTCGAACATGTGCATCGAGCCGCCGCGCCCGTGCGAGCAGCCGTCGACGCGGCCGAACAGCTCGGCCATGCACGCCTCCGGGCTCGTCCCGCGGGCAAGCGCCTGGCCGTGCTCGCGGTAGGTCGACAGCAGGT